>NZ_JBFAMZ010000004.1:422989-595213 GCF_040674635.1 Nonomuraea sp. NPDC049758 | reverse complement strand
GGTTACATTCCGAACCCGGAAGTTAAGCTTCTCTGCGCCGATGGTACTGCACTCGGGAGGGTGTGGGAGAGTAGGTCACCGCCGGACAATCTTTCGAAGAGGCCCCGCACGGTTTGTGTGGGGCTTCTTCGCGTTCGGAAAGGGGTCCGACTTCGGTCGGGGCCCTTTCTGCATTTCCGGGGGTATTTCTTCCATTCCGGGTGTGGTGTGGTGGCGGGGCGCTGCTGGGTGGGCGGTGCCGGTTCAGGAGGCCGGCTCGTGGCGGGCCAGTGGACCCTTGGCCCCCTGGACCCGTGGGTCGGTGGGCCGGTGCTCCGGTTGGAGATGCGCTATTGCAGGGCGCAGGTACCGCTTCCGGCGATCCCAGTCGGTTCCGGCCTCTGGTCAGTCCAAGCCGTCCTGTTTCGAAGACTTAGGGTTCGTGTCCCGCCGCATTTGGAAGGAGATTGAGGGGGCGTCTCCGGCCCCGCCTCGCCGGAGGCCCAAAGGTTCGTATCCCGCCCCTGGGCCGATGTTCCTCCAGCTCCGTCCTTGGCCGGCCCTACGCCACTGCTGAAGGTCGACTCTCAGCAGGCTTGCGCAAGGTGGCGTTAACGTCGCGACCGCAGACAGGCTTCAGGTGTCATCAGCCCGGATACGTGGCACATCTTCGCGTTTCCAGGCCGGTCCCCTCATCCTATGTAGGGCCGATGGGGCCAGGCAGAGGCATTGGAGGCGGGTGGGGTGCGTCAGGCCTTCTGGCACGTGGTGTATCCGCGGCATTCGCCAGGCATCCCCGGAATGTCACTGCACCCCAGGCTTCTCTGGCTCTCGGGATATCTCAGCTGGCCAAGCGCAGTGCCCGCAGGCTGGCTTCGATGCGCCGCCGATTAATGGCATGGCGCTGGGTGGCTCTGGTGGTGGGTAACGATCCGAGGACGTAACCGGGACGTCATGAACCGGGGCTCTGAAAAGAGCCTGTCCTGAGGAGAGACCCGTGTCGGGTGAGGGTAACGGTAAGGGCTGGTCCGGGCCCGGTGGTGGTGGTCGAGTGGTGGCGGATGAGGTGAGGGCTGGCGCCGGGGTTGCGGGGATGTGGATGTGGATGGGGGCTTGGGGTGCAGGGCTAGGGGGTTACGTGGAGGGGCGGGGCTTGTGGAAGGTGGGTGGAGATGGGAGAAGGGCCTCACGTTGGATGCGTGGGGCCCTTCTGGTGTTGAGGGTCAGTTGGATTTGGTGTTGACGTAGGTGACGGCGTATCTGGTGGCTACGGAGGTCCAGGGGACGGTGATCACTACGCCGTTGCGTTCGAAGACGCGGGCCTTTTCGGCCTCGGTGCCGTACTTCTGGGGGAGGGTGGCCAGTTCGGTGGCTTTGCCGGTGGCGGCGTCCAGGCGGATGAGGCGGGGGGCCAGGTCGCGGCGGTCGCCGGTTTCGACGGCCAGCAGGCCTTGGTCGTCGGCGCGGATGTAGGTGAGGATCGTGTCCTGGGTGCCGGACGATACCCACAGCTGCTTGCCGGTCTTCAGGTCGTAGGCGAGGGCCTTGTTGCGGGAGCGCATGCTCTGCGGGACGTTCTCCGGGAACGTGGCCAGGTAGAGGCGGTCGCCGTGGATGGTGTAGCGGTGTTGTTCGAACAGGCCGTTGACCATGGCCACGGTGTTCATGGCGAGCATGTCCACCTCGGGGGTCTTGAACTCGGTCACCTTGGTGGCGGCGTCGGAGTAGACCGTGAAGTTGTTCTGGCCGCCGGACTCGCTGCGGATGATGGCGGGAGAGGCTGACAGAAGGCTGCTCATGAGGCTGAGCTGGCCCAGCGTGGCCTGCTTGGTGATCTTGCCGGTCTTGGGGTCCAGGTACTGGAGACGGGTGCCGCCTCTGAAGGTGCAGTCAAGGATGACGGCGACCCGGGTGGGGGCGGTGTTGATGTCCTTGATGTGGCAGCCGTCGTCGGGCGACGCGGCGGCGCTCCACAGTTTGTGGCCGTCGGAGAGGCGGTAGGCGACCACCGCGTCGTCCAGCTCGGTGACGGCCACGCCGTCGGCGCTCATGATGCGGGGGACGTTGATGGAGTTGGCGAGGGTGGACTTCTCGGCCGGGATCTTGATCTTCCAGGTGAGCTTGCCCGTGGTGGCGTCGATGCCGGCCAGGTGGTCGCACGAGTTGCTGCTGCCGTACGCGATGGCGGCCTTGCCGCCGGACAGGTCCGGGGTGGCGCCGCAGAGCTGGGCGCCCGGCGAGGGGATGCCCCAGGAACGTTTTCCGGACGCCAGGTCGTAGGCGAGGACGCCGTCCTTCTGGGCGCGGATGACGACCTTGTCGGTCAGCCAGCTGCCGAAGGCCAGGGCGGTGGTGAAGTCCCAGCTTCCGGCGTTGGGGAGGGGGACGTCCCATTCTGCCCCGTCGCCGCCCCCGTCGCCGAATGCGGCGATGCCGCCGCCGGTCGTTCCGGTGGTGGCGACGAACCAGGCGGTGCCCGTGCTGACGGAGAGGAGGACCACGGCCGCGCCGGTGGCCAGCAGGGCGGTCTTCCACTTGGGTCGGGGGCTCTGCTGCAGGGGTGCGGGCTGGCCGCCGTACGGTGTGCCGCCGCCGGGTGCGGGGGGCTGCGGGGGTTGGCCGTAGGGCGAGGGAGGGGGCGGCGGGTATGTGGGCTGGTTGCCCGTGGGGGGTGGGTATGGGGGTTGATTGCCTGATGGCGGTGGGTATGCGGCTGGGTTGCCCGTTGGCGGGGCATACGCGCCAGGAGAAGGGGCGTAGGAATTGGCGGGCGGTTGGGGGTAGCCCGCGGGTGGGTAGGCGGCCGGGCCCGTGCCCTGCGGGGGGTACGCGGCCGGGCTCTGCGGCCACGGCTGCGCGGGCGGAGGGTAGGCGCCTGCGTTGGGAGCCGGCTGGCCGTACGGGTTGGGGGGTGGGGAGCCGTACGGGCCGGGTGGGGTGTTGGAGTGGTCGGTCATGGTTGCTCCCCGTTCAGGCCAGCTGCCCGCGGACGTACGACGCCCACTGCCGTTCGAAGTCCGCCTTGCTCACGCCCAGCACCTTGAACAGTGCCGCCTCGCTGTCGTCGCCCTTGGCACGGTAGGCCGCGATCACCGCGCTGGTCAGCTTCTGCTCGCCGTACCGCTGGGCGATGTAGCGCATGGCCAGGTGTCCCATCAGGTAGTGCACGTTCGTCATGCCGTTGGCGTCCCACGACGGGTTGTCGGGGAGCCGGCCAGAGAAGCGGGTGCTGAGGCTGCCGGCCAGATAGGCGCGGCCTTCCTGGAAGCGGATGTTCTGGTTGATGGGGTGGCCGCGGTTGGCGGAGTACTCGGCGAAGCCCTCGATGACCCAGTTGGGCTTGCCGAACAGGGAGAAGTCGGCGCTGTCCAGCCCGGCCAGCAGGGAGTGGGCCAGCTCGTGCGTGCTGATCTCCAGGATGCCCTCGGACGACCGGAAGAAGGACGTCGTGGTGTCCATGACCACCCGGGTGCCGCCGACCTTGACGTCGTCACCCAGGGAGGCCCAGGCGAGCATGGGGATGGACACGCCCGCTTCGTGCGCCTTCTCCTTGCGGAACAGGTTGCCGAGCTGGTTCTGCCCCTCGACCAGCGCGACCGCGAACCCGGCCGGCACGGGCGCGGTGGCGTCGCCGTTGCGTTTCCAGAAGTCCAGGTTCTTCTTCGCCGCGTTGGCTACCACCGGGGCGACGCGCCTGGCCATGGCCGCGTCCTGCGGACGGGACAGGACGATGCTGGCGCCCGCGCGGACCACGGTGATGTCGGGCCAGATGTCCCACGGGCCCGGGTAGTACACGGACTTGCTGCCCTCGCTCACCATGGGTGGCGGCGCGCCGTCCACCTTGGTGACGACCAGTGGCGCGTCCTTGGACGCCTTCTCCAGCGTCCAGCGGTACCACTCCGAGACCGGCCGCAGGTCGATGCCGGCGAACCGGTGGACGAACGCGACGTCCTGGGTGAACTTCAGGGCCCGCCCGAAGCTGTCCTCGGCGCGGCCCTCGCGCCGCATCACCTTGTACGACGCCTCGCTGAGCGGCACCTTGCGCAGGTTCGTGAACACCTTGCGCTGGTCGCGGACGAGCGCCGCGTTGCCCTTGTCGAAGATCGAGGTGAACGCGTCGGCGTTCCCGCTGCTCAGCGCCTTGCCGTGCTCGTAGACCAGCTTCTCGATCTCCTGGTCGGTGACGATCACGGCGTTCGGGTCGCTCTTGCCCGACGCCTCCTGGCGGCGTAACGGGTCCTGGTCGCCGTTGATGCGGCCGCGCAGGACGAAGCCGACGCCGGCGCCCACGGCGATCGCCACCACGAGCGAGACGATGCCCATGGTGACCCAGAAGCCGGTCCGGCGCCTGGGCGGCGAAGGAGGATTGGATGGAGATGGTGGCGGCGGCTGCATGGCCGGCCACTGTTGCTGCTGCTGTTGCCCCTGATACTGCGGAAAACTCGGCCCCGTTGTCACTTTTGCCCCGAGAGTGCTGACAAACCCCGAAAGAGGGGAATCGTACCAGTGGCCACATCGGGCGTCTTCGGGGTGGTCGGGTTCTTTGTGGAGTGGTGAGTAGGTGAAGATGTTTTCCGGCGACTCGTAGCGCGGTGTTGCCATTTTTCGTGATAATTCACCGCATGATCGCGGGCAGCGTGAGGACACTTCCACGGCTGGCCATCGCGCTCGCCCTCCTGCCGCCGCTACTCGCCCCAGGCACAGCCGCGGGGACGGCGCTGCCGACGCACGCGGCGCCGGGGACGGTGGGCGCACACGTGGCGATGCCAGGGCAGGTCAGCGCCCCGGAGCCGGTGACCGTGCGCGCCGTGCCCGGGCCGGTACGCATGCCGCACCACCTCGGCCACCCGGCGATCGCCGTGACGGTCCCGGCCAAGAAGCCGAAGGCCGTGAAAAGCGTCCAGGCCAAGAAGAAGGTCGTGAAGCCCGTCCCGGCCAAGAAGATCACCGAGCGGCTCGACCGCTTCCTGGCGGGCCGGCCGGGCCCGGTCACGGCCATGGTCAAGGATCTGACGACCGGCCGCGTCTACCGCTACCACCCAGGCGAACGGCTGATCACCGCCAGCACGGCCAAGGTCCAGATCCTGATGGCGCTGCTGCTCGGGAGACCGTGGCGCAGGCTGCCCGAGCCCGTCAGGCGCGACGCCGAGCTCATGATCCGCTACAGCGACAACCACGCGGCCGACCGCCTGTGGTTGCGGATCGGCGGCGCGGCGGGCTTCACCGAGGCCGGCAGGAGGTTCGGGCTCAGGCACACCAGGGGCGTCCCGGGGGACTGCGTCGACCTCTACTGCTGGGGCATCACCGAGACGTCGGTGGACGATCAGGTCCGCCTGATGAAGGCGCTGGTGTCCGGGAAGAGCCCGCTGAAGGCGAAGGAGCGCGCGCAGGTGCTCAAACTGATGGGCGCGGTCGTCCGCGGCCAGGACTGGGGTGTCTCCGCCGCGGCCTGCGCGGGCGAGCGCGTGCGTCTGAAGAACGGCTGGTTGAAGCGCGTCTCCAACGGGCGCTGGGCCACGGTCAGCGTGGGGCTGATCCGGGGCCGCGGCCACGACTACGCGGTCGCCGTCCTCACCGAGGGCAGCGCCGAGGTGGGGGACGGCATCGCGACCGTCGAGGGCGTCGCCGCGCGGATCATGCGGGACTTCCGGAGGTGCCCGGCGTGACCAGCCGGTAGCCGACGCCGCGCACGGTCTGGATGAGCTGGTCGTCGTTGTCGCCGAGGCGCGCGCGCAGCCGTTTGACGTGCACCGCGATCGTGTTCGTCGACGTGGTCGCGGCGGCGTGCCACACGTGCCGCATGATCTGCTCGCGGGTGACCGTGCGGTCGGCGTTGCGCATCAGGTACTGCAGCAGCTCGAACTCGCGCAGCGGGAGGTGCACGGCGCGGCCCTCGACGCGTACCTGGTAGGCCTGGACGTCCAGTTCGACGCCGCCGACGGCCAGGACCTTGCGGGACTCGGGGGAGGACGCCTGGATGAACGGCAGCAGTTCCGGCACCCGGTACGGCCGGGCCACGCAGGCCGCCGCCCCCGCCGCGAGCGCACGTACGGCCTGCTCGGCGTTCCCCTCGCCGACGCCGAGCAGGACGGGCACGGCTCGCGCGAGCCGTACCGCGCGGACGAAGTCGACCGCGTCGATGACCGGGAGCGTGGCCGACACGAGCACCACGTCCGGCTGCAGCGCTCCCGCCTGGAGCAGCCCTTGGGCGCCGTCCGGCGCGCCGGTGACGGCCACGCCCTCGCGTTCCAGCGCCGTGACCAGGTCGTCGACCACGGCGTCGTCGGGGTCGGCGATGAGCAGTACGGGCTTGGTCCGCGTGTCCCCGTTCATCGTGGATGCCGCCTGCTGTGGGGTCATCAGCCGAAGCGTCCCGTGATGTAGTCCTCTGTCGCCTTCTCCGAAGGGTTGGTGAACATGCGGGAGGTCTCGTCCATCTCGATGACCTTGCCGGGCTTGCCCTGGGCGGCCAGGTTGAAGAACGCGGTCCGGTCGCTGACCCGGGCGGCCTGCTGCATGTTGTGGGTCACGATCACGATCGTGAACTCTTCCTTGAGCTGGGCCATCAGGTCCTCGATGGCCAGCGTCGAGATCGGGTCGAGCGCCGAGCACGGCTCGTCCATGAGCAGGACCTGCGGCTTGACCGCGATCGCGCGGGCGATGCACAGACGCTGCTGCTGACCGCCGGACAGGCCGGCGCCGGGCTTGTTCAGCCGGTCCTTGACCTCGTTCCAGAGGTTGGCGCCCTTCAGCGACTCCTCCACGATGCCGTCGAGGGTGGACTTGCCGACCCGGCCGTTGAGGCGGAGTCCGGCGGCCACGTTCTCGTAGATCGACATCGTGGGGAACGGGTTGGGGCGCTGGAAGACCATGCCGACCATGCGCCGGACCGAGACGGGTTCGACGGTGGGGGCGTACAGGTCCTCGCCGTCGAGCATGACCTTGCCCTCGACGCGGGCGCCGGGGATCACCTCGTGCATGCGGTTGAGCGTGCGCAGGAACGTCGACTTGCCGCATCCGGACGGGCCGATGAACGCGGTGATCGAGCGCGGCTCGATGGTCATCGACACGTCCTCGATCGCCTTGTGCGACCCGTAGTACGCGTCGAGGCCCGAGACCTGGATCTGCTTGGACATTGTGGCGGATACCCCCTATCGGCCCCTGGCGGGCCTGCGCCACCAGGCGATCAGGCGCGCCACCAGGTTGAGCAGCATGACGATCAGGATCAGCGTGAGGGCTCCGGCCCAGGCGCGGTCGATGGCGGTGTCGTTGGGACGGGCCGCCTGGTCGAAGACGAAGAGCGGAAGGCCCATCTGCGGCCCGCTGAACGGATCGTTGTTGATGGAGTCGGTGAAGAACACCGTGAGCAGCAGCGGCGCGGTCTCGCCGGCCACGCGGGCGACGGCCAGCATGACGCCGGTGACGATGCCGGTGAACGCGGTCGGCAGCACGACCTTCAGGATCGTGCGCCACTTGGCCACGCCCAGCGCGTACGAGGCTTCGCGCAGGTCGTTGGGCACCAGCCGGAGCATTTCCTCGGCCGATCTGACCACGGTCGGCATCATCAGGATCGACAGCGCCAGCGCGCCGGCGAAGCCGGAGAACGGGTTGCCCAGGAAGAGCACCCAGAAGGCGAGGATGAACAGGCCGGAAACGACTGAAGGGACGCCGGTCATGACGTCCACGAAGAAGCTGATGGCCCGGCTCAGGCGGCCGCCGTGGCCGTACTCGACCAGGTAGATGGCGGTGAACAGGCCGATCGGGACCGAGATGAGCGAGGCCAGCAGGACCTGCTCCAACGTGCCGATGATGGCGTGGTAGGCGCCGCCGCCGACGTCGCGGGCGCCGATGTTCCGCATCGAGTGGGTGAGGAACTCCAGGTCGAAGCGGGCCAGGCCGTTCGAGATCACCAGCCAGAGGACCGAGATGAGCGGC
Source organism: Nonomuraea sp. NPDC049758 (assembly GCF_040674635.1). Lineage (NCBI taxonomy): Bacteria > Bacillati > Actinomycetota > Actinomycetes > Streptosporangiales > Streptosporangiaceae > Nonomuraea > Nonomuraea sp. NPDC049758. The sequence continues at coordinate 587,299 of NZ_JBFAMZ010000004.1, read as the reverse complement.
ACCACGGCCAGCGCGAACGCCAGGTAGACCAGCCCCTGGACGAACCTGTCCTTGATCCGGCGGCCGGTCGAGATGTGCTGGATGGTCATGATCCCACCGCCCTGAACTCCTTGCGCCGGTTGATCACCATGCGTGCGCCCATGTTGACCAGCAGCGTGATGACGAACAGCACCAGACCGGAGGCGATCAGCGCACCCCGGCCGACCTGCGTGGCCTCGCCGAAGCCGTTGGCGATGTTGGCCGCGATGCTGTTGGCGTGCGGGGTGAGGATCTCGAAGCTGAGGTCGAAGGTGGCGGGGAAGATCAGCGCGACCGCGATGGTCTCGCCCATCGCGCGGCCGAGGCCGAGCATGGCGGCGCTGATGACGCCGGGCCGGCCGAACGGCAGCACGGCCATCCTGATCATCTCCCAGCGGGTGGCGCCGAGCGCCAGGGCCGCCTCCTCGTTCATCTTCGGGGCCTGGAGGAAGACCTCGCGCGAGATGGCCGCGATGATCGGCAGGATCATGATCGCCAGGACGATGCCGCCGGCGAGCATGGTCTTGCCGCCGATGGCCCCCTCGCCGGAGAACAGCGGGAACCAGCCGAGGTGCTCGTTGAGCCACTGCGACGGCGTGCGCAGCAGCGGCACCAGGAACGTCACGCCCCACAGGCCGTAGACGACGCTGGGCACGGCGGCCAGCAGGTCGACCAGGTAGCCGAGCGGCCCGGCCAGGCGGCGGGGCGCGTAGTGGGAGATGAACAGCGCCACGCCCACCGCGATGGGGGTGGCGATGACCAGCGCGATCGCCGAGCTGAGGACGGTGCCGAAGGCCAGCGCGCCGATGCCGAAGACCTGGCTGCCGTTGGGCTCCCAGATCAGGTCGGTGAAGAAGTTGCCCTTGTTCGCCTGCAGGGCCGGGACGGCCTCGCTGATGAGGAACACGGCGATGGCCGCCATGATCCCCAGCAGCAGGACGCCGGCACCGGTGGAGACGAACTTGAAGGGGCCTTCACCATGGCTGCGCCGCGAGGCGGACCGGCGCGTGGCCGGCCCGCCCCCACGGGTACGAACGTTGGTCGTCATGCTGTGCTAGGAGATCGCGCCGACGGCGGTGCGGACCTTGGTGAGCAGCTCGCCCGCGAGCGGGGCGTAGCCGAGGTCCTTCAGCGCGGCCTGGCCCTCGTCGCTGGAGGTGTAGGTGAGGAACTCCTTGACGATCTTGGCCTGCTCGGGCGCGAGGCCCTTCTCGCAGGTGATCTCGTACGTCACCAGCACGATCGGGTACGCGCCCGCTGTCTTGGTGGCGTAGTCGATGCTCAGCTTCAGGTCGTTGCCGGTGCCGGTGATCTCGGCGGTCTCGACCGTCTTGGCCGCGCTGTCGGCGGTCAGCTCGACGAACTCGCCGGAGCCGTTGGCCACCTTGGCCTTGCTGAGCTGGGAGTTCTCGGCGAAGGAGAGCTCGACGTAGCCGATGGAGCCCTCGGTGCTCTTGACGCTGGCCGCGACCTGGTCCGAGCCCTTGGCGCCCTGGCCCTTGGCCTCGGCGGGCCACGCCTTGGCGGGCTCGTACGGCCAGCCGGCGGTCGCCTTGAGGAACTTGGTGAAGTTGTCGCTGGTGCCCGACTCGTCCGAGCGGTGGAAGGCCGAGATCGGCGTGGACGGGAGCTTGGCGTCGGGGTTGTCGGCCTTGATGGCCGCGTCGTCCCACTTGGTGATCTTGCTGTCGAAGATGCCGCCGATGGTCTTGGGCGACAGCTGCAGGCCGTCCACGCCGGGGAGGTTGTAGACCACCGCGACCGGGCCGGTCACCATCGGGATGTTGATGGCCTTGCCGGTCTTGCACCGGGCGTCGGCCTGGGCGGGCTCGCCCTTGTCGTCCTTGAGAGCGGAGTCCGAACCCGCGAAGTCGACCGTGCCCGCGATGAACGACTGCACACCGGCACCCGAACCGCTCGGCTGGTAGTTCAGGCTCACGCCCGAGTTCTTGGCCTGGAAGTCCTTCTTCCACTGGTCGATCGCGTTGGCCTGGGCCGACGAACCGGCGGCGTTGATGGTGCCGCTCAGGCCGTTGTCGTTGCCCGCGGCGGGAGCGGCGGCGGAGCTGGTGCCGTTCGTGCTCCCGGAGCTGTTGTTGTCTGTGCCGCACGCAGCGAGCGAGAGCGCGCCGACGACGGCGACGGCGGCGAGCCGGCCTGCATACTTCACGGTTGGGTTCCCCTCACTTGGTCCTTAGTCGTCCATGAAGTTATGCAGGCAAAGTGACTCAGACCCCCCAACAAGGGTGAACGTTCGGTGAACGCGCCTGGTCCTCTCCATCAATGTGACCAGCGAAGATGGGATACATGAGCTATCGCGTGTGTCTCGTGTGCATGGGCAACATCTGCCGTTCCCCGATGGCGGAGGCGGTGCTCCGCCGGACCCTGGAGGAGCGCGGGCTCGGCGGCCGGGTCGTCGTCGAGAGCGCGGGCACCGGCGGCTGGCACGCCGGCGATCCGATGGACGAGCGGGCGCTGGGCATCCTGGCCGAGCACGGCTACGACGGCGCCGCCCACCGCGCCAGGCAGTTCACGCGGGACTGGTTCGACCGCTACGACCTGGTGCTGGCGATGGACCGCGACAACGCGGCCAACCTGCGCCGCCTGGCGCCCGCCGGCGTCGAGGTGCGCCTGTTCCGCTCGTTCGACCCCGGCGCGCCGGACGGCGCCGAGGTGCCCGACCCCTATTACGGTGGCCGCGAGGGCTTCGAGGAGGTGCTGACCATGCTGGAGACGGCCTCCAAGGGCGTGGCCGCGCACATCGCCGATGAGATCGACTGAGGACCTCGGCTCCTCCCACGGCCGGCGGTTGCAGCGCGGCGTGCTGGAGGACGGGCGGCAGGTGTTCGCCAAGATCGGCCCTGCCTCCGACATGTTCGCCTCCGAGGCCGCCGGGTTGCGCTGGCTGGGCGAGGCGATCACCGTGCCCGAGGTCGTGGAGGCCGGTCCCGACCGGCTGGTGTTGTCGTGGGTGCCGCAGGAGGCGCCCACCGCCGAGGCGGCCGTGCGGTTCGGCCGTGACCTGGCCCGTCTGCACCGCGCCGGGGCGGCCGGGTTCGGCGCGCCGTGGCCGGGGTTCATCGCCGAGCTGCCCATGGACAACTCGCCCGACGGCGACTGGCCGTCCTTCTACGCCTCCCGGCGGGTGTTGCCGTTCCTGCGCCGGGCGCGGCTGCCGGCCGCGGACGTGACGCTGGTCGAGCGGGCCGTGGCGCGGTTCGCCGAGGTGGCCGGGCCGCCGGAGCCGCCCGCCCGCGTCCACGGGGATCTGTGGAGCGGGAACGTGTTGTGGTCCGGTGGCACCGGGGTGCTCGTCGATCCGGCGGCCCACGGCGGGCACCGGGAGACGGACCTGGCCATGCTGGCCCTGTTCGGGCTGCCGTACCTGGATCGGGTGATGGGGGCGTACCAGGAGGAGTTCCCGCTCGCGCCGGGGTGGCGGGCGCGGGTGCCGCTGCACCAGCTCCATCCGCTGCTGGTGCACGTGGTGCTGTACGGAGCCTCGTACCGCGACTCATTGATGAATGCGGTCGCCCGGGTGTTGTCGCTCTGAACAACCGATAAAGAAATAGGGGATCCAGCCCCGCGATGCATTTCTCCGCCCAAGGGGAGAAAAGAGGACGGCGGCCGGGTAAAGTTGGCGGATTTCGTATCCGGCGGCCCCGGCCGAAAACTCATTAAGGCGTTTCCTTCTTCCCCCTGAGTCAATTGGAGGGCGCATGGCGGACGACTCCACGCACGGCGCACTGGCCCTGACCCCGCTGGTCTGGGGCCCGCCCGGAGCCCGGCCCGACGAACGCAGGCTGCGTCAGCTCGGGCAGGCGCTGGCCGAGGTGCTGACGGGCCGCCGCCCGCCGGAGTCGGTGGCCGACCGGCTCACCGGCGGGGCCTACCGCGACCTCGTCAGGGCCGGCCGGATGATCTCCGCCGATCGGCCGCCGTTCGTCGGGAGCCCGCACGTCAAGGAGCCGAGGGACGGGGCCGTCGAGATGTGCGTGCTGGTGCACTGCGGCGAGCGCAGCCACGTCCTGGCCGTACGGCTGGAGCGGCACGGCCATCGATGGTTGTGCACCGACTTCGAGACGGCCTGAAGCGGGCCGTCAGGAGGTGATCGTGGTGCCGTTGAGCCGGTTCAGCACCTCGTCGTGGAGGGCGCCGTTCGTGCAGACCAGGCTGCCGCCCTCCAGGCCGCGCACGCCGGCGAGGTCGGTCCAGACGCCGCCGGCCTCCTCGACGATCACGGTCAGGGCCGCCATGTCCCAGGGCGACAGCTCCGGCTCGGCGGAGACGTCGGCCGAGCCCTCGGCGACCATCATGTGGGACCAGAAGTCGCCGTACGCGCGGGTGCGCCAGCAGGCGCGGCCGAGGTCGAGGAAGTTGTCCAGCTTGCCGAGCTCCTCCCAGCCGCCGAAGCTGGAGTAGGAGAAGGAGGCGTCCTCCAGCGCGGTGACCGAGGAGACGCTCATCCTGGTGGCCTTCGCCAGGCTCTTGCCGGTCCAGGCGCCGCCGCCGGTCGCCGCCCACCAGCGACGGCCGAGCGCGGGGGCCGACACCAGGCCGACGACGACCTTGCCGTACTCCATGAGCGCGATCAGCGTGGCCCAGACGGGCACGCCGCGCACGTAGTTCTTGGTGCCGTCGATGGGGTCGATGATCCACGACCGGGCTCCCCACCCGGTCCTGCCGAACTCCTCGCCCACCACCGCGTCGCGCGGCCGGGCCCGGCGAAGCGTGCCGCGGATGGCCTCCTCGACGGCGCGGTCGGCGTCGCTGACCGGCGTCAGGTCGGGCTTGGTCTCGACCTTGAGGTCGACCGCCTTGAAGCGCCGCATGGTCAGGTCGTCGGCGGCGTCCGCCATGACGTGAGCGAGGCGTAGATCGTCGTTGTAACCCTGCACGGTCAGCCACGCTATCGCGTCGGTCGTGCCGGACATCAGTCACCGGCCACCCTTTTCTGGTAACTCCCTTTTCACCTACTGACCAGTAACATGTCTCCTATGTCCACTGATGTAGGTGCCTTCCTTCTCGAAACCGTTCCATTCGCCCGGACGTTGGGGATCGTGTTCGACTCGGTCGAGGACGGCCGGGCGGAATGCCGGCTGCCCGACCGGCCCGAGCTGCACAACCACGTGGCCGGGCCGCACGCGGGCACGCTGTTCACCCTGGCCGAGTCGGCGTCGGGCGCGGCGGTGCTGTCCAGGTTCGGCGATCAGCTCAGCCGCAGCGTGCCGCTGCCCACGACGGCGACCATCGAGTTCCGGAAGGTGGCCCTGGGGGAGGTGCGGGCCGAGGCGCGGGTGGCCGCCTCAAGGGAGGAGGTCGTCGGCAAGCTGGACGCCGGCGAGCGGCCCGTCTTCGACGTGCTGGTCGACGTGCGCGACGCGGCCGGCACCCTGGTCTCCAGCCTCACCGTCACCTGGACGCTGCGCCCCAACCGCCCCTGAACGGCCGGTGATCAGGCGGCGGGCTCGTCGGGGGCGCCCTCGCGGCTGGACAGCAGGCGGCGCAGCGACTCCAGGCGGGCCGGGTCGGCGTTGCCCGCGGCCGCCCAGGCGTCGAGCGCGCACCCGTCGCCGAGATGGGTGCAGCCCTTCGGGCAGGTGACCGTGCCCTCCACCAGGTCGGGGAAGGCGGCCAGCACGGTCTCGACCGACACGTGGGCCAGGCCGAAGCTGCGCACCCCCGGCGTGTCGATGATCCAGCCGCCCTCGGGCAGCTCCAGCGCGACGGCCGAGGTCGAGGTGTGCCGGCCGCGGCCGGTGACCGCGTTGACGTGCGAGACCGCGCGGTTGGCGTCGGGCACCAGGGCGTTGACCAGGGTGGACTTGCCCACGCCCGAATGGCCCACCAGCACGCTGATGCGGCCGGCCAGGTGGTCGCGCAGCTCGTCGAGGGAGCCGCCCTTGTGGACCACGATGTGCGGCACGCCCAGCGGCTCGTACAGGGCGACCAGCTCGTCCGGTGGGGCGAGGTCGGACTTGGTCAGGCACAGCAGGGCGTCGATCTCGGCGTCGAAGGCCGCCACCAGGATCCGGTCGATCATCCGGGGCCGGGGCGGCGGGTCGGCCAGCGCCGTGACGATCACGAGCTGGTCGGCGTTGGCCACGACCGGGCGCTCGATGCCGTCGGTGTCGTCGGTGTCGTCGGCCGAGCGGCGCAACATCGAGGTGCGCGGCTCCACCCGGACCACCCTGGCCAGCGTGTCGGGGAGGCCCGACACGTCGCCGACCAGGGCCACCCGGTCGCCGACCACGATGCCCTTGCGGCCCAGCTCGCGGGCCTTCATGGCGACCACGAGCCGGCGCTGCTGCTGCTTGCGCTTGTGGCCGCGGTCGGGCTCGACCAGGGTGGTGTAGCGGCCCCGGTCGACGGCGACCACGAAGCCCTCCACGGCGTCCTCGTGCGCGGGACGGATGCGGGTGCGCGGGCGCGAGCCCTTGCCCGGCCTGACCCGTACGTCGTCCTCGTCGTACTCCCGCTTTCTCAGCGGTCCGCTCCCATGCGCTCGCTTCCTCTCACGCCGGACCCTCCTGCGAAGTGCCCCCGCCGCCTGCCGCGAAACGCGCGATCATCGCCGCTCATCGGGACTCCAGCATCGTCGCCCACATCTGGACGAACTCGGGCAACGTCTTGGCGGTCGTCGCGATGTTCTCCACCTCCACGCCCGGCACGGCGAGGCCGATCACGGCCCCGGCCGTGGCCATGCGGTGGTCGTCGTAGCTGTGGAACACGCCGCCGTGCAGCGGGCGGGGACGGATGAGCAGGCCGTCGGCCGTCTCCTCCGCGTCGCCGCCGAGGGCGTTGATCTCGGTGGCCAGCGCGGCCAGCCGGTCGGTCTCGTGGCCGCGCAGGTGGCCGACCCCGCGGATGCGGCTCGGCGTGGTGGCCAGGGCGGCCAGCGCGGCGATCGTGGGGGTCAGCTCGCCCACCTCATGGAGGTCGGCGTCGAGGCCCTTGACCTCGCCCGTGCCGGTGACGACCAGGTCGTCGCCGTCGCGGGTCACCGTGGCGCCCATGGTGGTGAGCAGGCCGCGCAGCGCGTCGCCCGGCTGGGTGGTCTCCGCCGGCCAGCCGGGGACCGTGACCGTGCCGCCCGTGACCAGCGCGGCGGCCAGGAACGGCGCCGCGTTGGACAGGTCGGGCTCGACCGTCATGTCCCTGGCCGCGATCGGGCCCGGCTCGACCCGCCACACGTCGCGCTCGGTGTCGTCGACCTTGACCCCGGCCTCCCGCAGCATGTGGACGGTCATCTCGATGTGCGGCTGGGAGGGCACCGGCGGGCCGACGTGCCGGATCGTCACGCCCTTCGCGAACCGCGCCGCCGTCAGCATCAGCCCCGAGACGAACTGCGAGGAGCCGGAGGCGTCGATCGTGACCTCGCCGCCGGTCAGCGGGCCGGTGATGGTGAACGGGAGCGCGTCGTTGTCGATGCGCGCCCCGAGCGCGCGCAGGGCGTCGAGGATCGGGCCCATCGGACGCCTGCGGGCGTAGGGGTCGCCGTCGAAGAAGACCGGGCCGTCGGCCAGCGCCGCCATCGGCGGGACGAACCGCATGACCGTGCCCGCCAGCCCGGCGTCGATGCGCGCGCCGCCGCGGACCGGGCCCGGCGTCACCTCCCAGTCGACCGCGTCGGTGGTCTCGCGCACGGCCGTCAGCGTGGCGCCGAGCGCGCGCAGGGCCGACACCATGAGGTCGGCGTCGCGGCTGCGCAGCGCCTGGCGGACGACGCCAGGACCGTCGGCCAGCGCGGCGAGCAGCAGCGCCCGGTTGGTGACGGACTTGGAGCCGGGCAGGCGGACGGAGGCGTTGACGGGCGTGTCGGCCGTCGGCGCGGGCCAGTGCTGAGCGGGCATGTCCAAAGCCTACTGGCCCTGGTACGGCCCGTTCACGGCCTGTGGACGACGCGTCGCCCTTCCACCGAGCCGAGCCGTCCCAGCCGGGCGCGTCGCCCTTCCACCGAGCCGAGCCGAGCCGCCCCGGTCGGAGGCGAAGCCGCGAGCAACACCCCGGCGTATGGCAATGTGGGGACATGTGCGGTAGATACGCCTCGGCGCGCAAGAAGCACGAGCTGCTGGAGGAGTTCCAGGTCGAGCTCGACGGCGAGCCCGACAAGGAGCTGGGCGCCGACTTCAACGTCGCCCCCACCAAGAACGTCTACGCGGTCATGAGCCGGTCCTCCAAGGAGGACGAGCACGCGGTCCGGCAGCTCAGGATCGTCAGGTGGGGTCTCGTGCCCGTCTGGGCCAAGGATCCGTCGATCGGCTCCCGGCTGATCAACGCCAGGGCCGAGACGCTGGCCGAGAAGCCGTCGTTCCGGCAGGCGTTCGCCAAGCGCAGATGCCTGATCCCGGCCGACGGCTACTTCGAGTGGATGGCCGTCGAGGGCGAGAAGAAGAAGCAGCCGTACTTCATCCACCCGGCCGACGGCGGCGTGCTGGCCATGGCGGGCCTGTACGAGTTCTGGAAGGACCGCACCCGCGACGACGACGACCCGCTCAAGTGGCTGGTGACCTGCACGGTCATCACCACGGACGCGGAAGACGAGCTCGGCCGCATCCACGACAGGATGCCCATGATGATCGAGCGCGACCGCTGGGCCGACTGGCTCGACCCGGCCCTCACCGACACCGAGCGCGCCTCACGACTCCTGGTGCCCGCGGAGGCCGGGAGGCTGGCGGCATATCCCGTTTCTACTGATGTCAATAATGTCCGGAACAATGGGCCGGATCTCATCAAACCGCTTCCCGACGAGGAGGAAGCCGGCCTTTTCTAAAGGTGTAAGAAGCATGGTAAGTGGGCATTCGGTGAGGAAAGCGATGCGACCGTTCACTCGGTGTCACCGCCACGACATGCCCCTAATTGCGCCGGGCGGGACAACCGGGGAGTCCTAGCCGCGGGCTTCCCCCTTTTCACCCGGAGGTGCGGATTCGTGGACGTCACGACCGCTCGTCAGCGGCTCGAAGACATGCTCGCGGAGCTGGACCGCTCGATCGGGGTCCTCCAGGGCGACCCCGTCGCGATCCGCGAGCACTCGGCGGCCGACGCGGGCTCCGACCTCACCGACGCCGACCGCGCGCAGGCCATGCTCACCGTGGCGACCGCGCAACGCCGCGCGGTGACCGAGGCGATCAGGCGCCTGGACGAAGGCGCGTACGGCAGGTGCGTCGACTGCGACGAGCCGGTGCCCGAGGGCCGGCTGGAGGCCCGCCCGGAGGCCGCCCGCTGCGTGCCGTGCCAGGGAAGACGCGAACGCCGCCGCTGACCCGCGGAGGAACCGGAGGCCGCCGGACGAGGAGAACGGCGGCCCTGGGAACGGCCGGCGGCCCCCGGGAACCGACCCGCGGCCCCCGGAAACCGGTCGGCGGGTCGGTCAGCTCTTGCGGGCGCTGGCCACCAGGTGGATGCCCACCGTGTCGTCGTCGTCGGGATGGGCGTCGAGCTCGGTGCGCACGAGCCAGGTCAGGGCCCGCCCGTCGGACCCGAGCACGTGGTCCACCGTGGACGGCGACAACACCGTGCGCGGCCGCATCCACTCCACCTCCAGCCCGGCCCCCATCAGCAGCTCGCGGAGCTGGCCGCTGCTGAAGCAGCGCGTGATGCTGCCGTCGGGCCAGGGCACCAGCATGACCTCGCCGGTCTGCCGCAGGTGCTGCCACTGCTCCTGCTCGGCCAGGATCGCCATGCCGAGCACCAGCGAGTCGACGCACACCAGCGCCCGCCCGCCCGGACGCAGCACCCTGGCCACGTCGCTCATCGCCGACTCGGCCATGAGTTCGATCGACATCGCGCGTTCCTCGGCGACCACCGCGTCGACGCTCTCATCGGGAAGAAACGCCAGATCGTCGGCGCGTACGTGCCGAACCCGGTCGGCGTCCCGCAAACGGGACTGCGCGTCCACGGTCCGGCGGAAGTCGAGCACCTCGATCACCCGATGTCCCGCCCGCGCGGCCTGGCCGGACCAGCGTCCGCGGCCGCCGGACAGATCGAGGATCACCGACGGTTCGCCGGGAAGCCAGCGGTTCAGTTGCTCGGCGGCGACGGCGCGGTAGAAGGTCCAGTACGGCCCGAGCGTCCCAGAGCCGTTCAGTTCCTCGGCCGGAATGGGCAGCACACGCGACTCCTGAGTTCCGGAAAAAGGGCTACCAGCCGGTACGTATGGACGTTCCCCGCACCGGGTCCTCTGTACCTTCTATCTTGCGGGAACAGACAAGGGCGCGGGCGTGTTGCGACGAGCATGCTCACATTGGAAAGACCGCGCCCCGATGACCAGGAGGTCATCGGCCAGCGGGTATTCTCCCCTGAGTACGGTGTACCGCCACAGCCGGCCACCGGTGATCTTAGGGGGGTGGGTCCGGTGCCCGCGACAGGCGCGGAGACTCTGGAGCAGCGCAGCGAGCGGTTCGAGCGCGACGTCATGCCGTATCTCGAACAGCTCTACTCCGCCGCGCTCCGGATGACCCGGAATCCAGCGGACGCGGAGGACCTGCTTCAGGAGACCTTCGCCAAGGCGTTCGCGTCGTTCCACCAGTTCCAGGAGGGCACGAACCTCAAGGCGTGGCTCTACCGGATCCTGACGAACACGTTCATCAACAGCTACCGCAAGAAGCAGCGTGAGCCCAAGCAGTCCGGCACCGAGGAGATCGAGGACTGGCAGCTCGCGCGCGCCGAGTCCCACACCTCGAGCGGGCTGAAGTCGGCCGAGGTCGAGGCGCTGGAGCACCTCCCCGACGGCGACATCAAGCAGGCGCTCGCGGCGCTGCCGGAAGAGTTCAGGATCGCCGTCTACCTCGCCGACGTCGAAGGCTTCCCCTACAAGGAGATCGCCGACATCATGGGCACCCCCATCGGCACCGTGATGTCCAGGCTGCATCGGGGACGCAGGCAGCTCCGGGGCCTCCTTGAGGACTACGCCCGCGAGCGCGGCCTGGTCCCCTCGGAGGGATCGAAATGAGCTGTGGCAACCCGCACGACACCGACTGTCGCGAGGTGCTGGACAAGGTCTACGCCTACCTCGACGGCGAGCTGACCGACGGTGACGTCTCCGACATCCGCGTGCATCTCGACGAGTGCAGCCCGTGCCTGAAGGAGTACGACCTCGACAAGGCGGTCAAGGCGCTCGTGGCCAAGCACTGCGGCTGCGACCCCGTCCCCGCCGATCTGCGGTCCAAGGTGCTGGCGCGGATCGAGCAGGTGAGGTCGGAGCTGGCCGACTAGGATTCACGCCATGCGCGTCCTAGTCACCGGTGGTGCCGGTTTCATCGGGTCGAATCTCGTCGACCGCCTGCTCGCGGACGGACACGAGGTCGTCGCCGTAGACGACCTGTCCTCCGGCAGCAGGGACAACCTGGTCAACGCCGCCGAGAGCGACCGTTTCAGCCTGCACGTCCTCGACGTGCGCGACCCGGCGATCATCGGGCTGGCGGCCGAACTGCGGCCCGAGGTCATCTGCCACCTGGCCGCCCAGATCAGCGTACGCAGGAGCGTCGCCGACCCCGTCCACGACGCCCGGCTCAACGTCGAGGGCACCGCGTCGGTGCTGACGGCGGCCAAGGAGGGCACCACGCGCAAGGTGGTGTTCGCCTCGTCGGTGGCGGTCTACGGCCGGCCCGCCACGATCCCCGTGCCCGGCGACGCGCCCACCGACCCGCGCTCGCCGTACGCGGCCTCCAAGCTGAGCGCCGAGATCTACCTGGCGACCTTCCGCGCCCTGTACGGCCTGGAGTACACCACGCTGGTGCTCTCCAACGTCTACGGCCCGCGCCAGTCGCCCGACGGCGAGGCCGGCGTCGTGTCGATCTTCACCGACGCCCTGCTCAACGGCACCCCCACCGTCCTCTACGGCGACGGCACCCAGACCCGCGACTACGTCTACGTCGACGACGTGGTCGACGGCTTCGTCCGGGCCTGCGGCAGCGAGGGCAACGGCCGCCGCTTCAACCTCGGCACCGGCATCCAGACCACCGACAGGCGCCTGCACTCGCTGATCGCCGACGCGGCCGGGGCCCAGGACAAGCCGGGCTTCGCGCAGCCGCGGGTCGGCGACCTGCCGGCGATGGCCGTCGATCCGGTGCCCGCCCACGAGGGGCTGCGCTGGGAGCCGCGCACCGACCTGCCGACCGGCGTGAAGAGCACCGTGGCCTGGGCGCGGAGTCGCGCCAGGTAGTTGCTTGATTACACTTTGCTTGCGATTTCCCGCTCGGCCCGTACGGTGACGTCCTCTTCTGTAGCGTGAGCTCCAGAAGTCGACGTGGAGGCATGTGGGATGTTGAAGGACAGGTTCACCCGGTCGCTCGCCGCCGTCATCGTGGTCACCTCGATGGTGGCCCTGGCCGGCATCGGCGCGCTGCCGCCAGGGGTTTCCTGGACCTGACCGCCGTAGGGGGCCGCAATGCGTGACCTGCCCTGGCCCGCGAGGGTCTACCTGGTCGCCGTGATCGCGGCGGCGGCCGCGCTCATCGGGCACAGCGCGATCGTCTCCGGCCCGCTCGTGGCGCCGGAGAAACTCGACATCCTGCTGGTGCTCGGGCTGCTCTTCCTGGTGTGCGAGTCGATGCCGACGCTGCTCAACGTGGAGCAGTTCGCGGTGTCGGTGAGCTTCTCGGCGTCGCTGGCCGCGGTCGTGCTGATCGGGCCGGAGGGCGCGGCGCTGGTGGGGCTCACCGCCGCGGTCAGCGTGCGCCCGGGGCTGCCGCTGATCAAGCGGCTGTTCAACGGCGCGCAGTTCGCCGTCTGCGGCTACGCCTCCGGCTGGGTCTACGAGTGGCTGCACGGCGCGGTCGGGGTGCCGCGGGTCAACGAGTTCGACAGCCTCATCGGCCCCTACGCCGCCGCGACCGCCGTGTTCGTGCCGCTCAACATCGTGCTCACGCTGACCATGATCAGCCTGGCGACCAGCGTGCGGGCCACGGAGGTGCCGCTGCGCGGCATGGTCCAGTTCCTGCTGTCCTATCTCGGTTACGGCACGTTCGGGCTGCTGGTGGCCGGGTTGTGGGCGACCGTGCAGTCGATCTCGGCGGTGCTGGTGCTGATGCCGTTGTTCGTGGCCCGGTGGGCGTTCGGCCAGTACCACGCCCAGCAGCGCTCGTACGACGCCACCATCGCCGCGCTGTGCCAGGCCGTCGAGACCAAGGACTACTACACCCGGGGCCACTGCACGCGCGTCTCGCTCGCCTCCAGCATGATCGCCGAGGAGATCGGCATGCGGCTCGAACGCCTGCGCGCCATCCGCTACGCCGGCATGCTGCACGACGTCGGCAAGCTGGGCGTGCCCACGAAGGTGCTGCAGAAGGACGGCCCGCTCACCGAGGGGGAGCTCGCCGCGATCCAGCTCCATCCGATGCGCGGGCTGGAGATCGTCCGCGGCATCGGCTTCCTCGACGAGGCCTACGCCGGGATCATGCACCACCACGAGCGCCACGACGGCACCGGCTACCCGATGGGCCTGGCCGGCGACGAGATCCCCGAGTTCGCCAAGGTGATCGCGGTGGCCGACGCGTTCGACTCGATGACCTCCGACCGTTCCTACCGGGGGGCGCGCCCGGTCGAGGTGGCCGTGGAGGAGCTGCGCAAGTGCTCCGGCACGCACTTCGACCCGGTCATGGTGGCCGCGTTCATCCGGGCGCTGGAACGCAGTCCCTGGCAGCCGCCGCGCCGGGTCGAGGCGCCGCCGCCCGACGCCGCCGAGGCGACGATCAAGGACCACGACGACCCGACGATGCCGATCCAGGTCGTGAGCGGGCCATGACCACCACAGAGCGCGCCCGGCGCGCCGACCGGGCACAGGCCACCGTCCTGCGCCGGCTCGACTCCGGCCAGTTGTTGCTGATCTGCGCGGCCGGGCTGGTCGCCGTCGCGGGCGTGGCGCACACGGCGGCCGTGGGGCTCGACCGTCCCGAGATCGCCATCGGGTTCGGCGCGTTGATCGCGGTCGGCGAGCTGGCCCGGCTGACCATGCCGGGCAACCGGGAGGTCGCGCCCATCGGCGCCGCCGCGGCGCTCGGCTACACCCTGCTGCTCGACCTCAGCCAGAACCAGTTGCGCCACTCCGCGCTGCAGGTCGTGGCCGTGATCGCGGCCGGGATGATCGCGGGCGCGCTGCCCCACCTGGCCGTCGGCCGGCCGCCGCGGCTCGACGCGATGGCCCGCCGCCTGCTCACCGGCGCGCTGCTGGCCTTCGCCTTCCGTCCGCTGGCCGACCCGCTCTACCAGCTCACCAAGCCGCCGCCGGGCGCCCACACCTGGTGGCCGGCGCTCGTGGTCATGGTCTCGCTGATCACGGTGACGCTGCTGGTCGACGTGCTGATCGCGGCGCTGCTGCGGGCCGAGCGGCTGCGCACGGCGTTCCGGGTGGCGGTGCGCGACGAGATCAACATGGCGTTCCCGCTGGGCGCCGCGGTGGCCGCCTCCGGCGTGCTGCTCGCGCTCGCCACGCACAGCATGGACCTGGTGGCGCTGCTGGTGTTCGCCGCGCCGCTGCTGGTCACGCAGGTGGCCTTCCGCAAGTACGCCGGCATCCGCGCCACCTACCTGCAGACCGTCCGCGCCCTGTCGCGGGTCACCGAGGTCGGCGGCTACGTCGAGCCCGGCCACTCGCGCCGGGTGTCCCGGCTGGCCGTGGCGGTCGGCCGGGAGCTGGGCATGGCCGAGCCCGAGCTGCTGGAGCTGGAGTACGCGGCCCTCATGCACGACATCGGCCAGCTCTCGCTGCGCGACCCCATCCCGGGCGGCGCCACCGTGCTGGCCGATCCGGAGCAGGCGCGGCGCATAGCCGAGCTGGGGGCCGAGGTGATCAGGCAGACGGGCGTGCTCGACCGGGTGGCCGAGGTGGTCCGGAGGCAGTGCGACGAGATCGCCGACGACCCGCCGCTGTCCAGCCGCATCATCAGGGTCGCCAACGCCTACGACGACCTGGTGGGGCCGTCCACCGATCGCGACCGGTCGGGAGCGGCGCTGGAGCGCATCGGGCTCACGGCGGGCAGCGCGTACGACGCCGCCGCGCTCGATGCCCTGGCCCGGGTGGTCGGCAGAGGCCGCGTGTAGCCGATTGCCCGCCTTTGTGGGGTTCCTACAGATCATTCTCCGCTGATCGGTACTTCACGGGACAAGGGACGAGCCGACGCCGGTCATAGGGTTGACCGCGTGACTGCTGAGACGCTCGGACCCGTTCTGATCGCCAACCGGGGGGAGATCGCCCGGCGGATCATCCGCACGGTCAGGCGCATGGGCCTGCGTGCCGTCGCCGTGCACTCCGAGGCCGACGCCGGGCTGCCGTTCGTGCGCGAGGCCGACGAGGCGGTGCTGATCGGCCCGGCCGACCCCGCGCAGAGCTATCTCGACCCGGCCAGGGTGCTGGACGCGGCCCGCGCCACGGGAGCGGGCGCGGTGCATCCCGGTTACGGCTTCCTGTCGGAGAACGCCGCGTTCGCGCGGGCGGTGATCGAGGCCGGGCTCGTGTGGATCGGGCCGTCGCCGGAGTCCATCGACCGCATGGGCGACAAGATCAACGCCAGGAACCTCATGGAGCAGGCGGGCGTGCCCGTTGCCGCGGGCACCAGGGAACCGGTCACCGACCTGGTCGCGGCGCTCGACGCGGCCGAGCTGATCGGCTACCCGGTCATGGTCAAGACCGCCGGCGGCGGTGGCGGGATCGGCATGAGCGTGGCCCGTGACGACGCCGGGCTGGCCAAGGCCTTCGAGCAGGCGGCCAGGGCGGCGGCCAGTTCGCCGCGGCGGCCGCGGCGGGCGGCGCGGGCGACGCGCTGGCCGGGCCCGCGGTCCTGCTGGAGCGCTACGTCGAACGTGCCCGCCACGTCGAGGTGCAGATCCTCGGCCTGCCCGACGGCCGGGTGCTGGCCCTGGGCGAGCGCGACTGCTCGGTGCAGCGCCGCCACCAGAAGGTCGTCGAGGAGTCCCCGTCCCCCGGCATCGGCCCCGAGCTGCGCGAACGCATGCTGGCCGCGGCCGTGCGGGCCGGCGAGGCCGTCGGCTATCTCGGCGCGGGCACGGTCGAGTGCCTGGTCGACGCCGACGCCCAGGACTTCGTGTTCCTGGAGATGAACACCAGGCTGCAGGTCGAGCACCCGGTCACGGAACTGGTCACCGGCCTCGACCTGGTGGAGCTGCAGCTCCGCGTGGCCGCCGGGGAGAGCCCGGAGATCACGGTGGCGCCGCAGGGGCACGCGATCGAGTTCCGGGTCTACGCCGAGGACCCCAAGCGTTTCCTGCCCGGTCCCGGCCGGATCACCACCTGGGACGAGCCCGCCGGCGCCGGCATCCGCGTCGACTCCGGCTACGCGGCGGGCGACACGGTGACCATGTTCTACGACCCGCTGATGGCCAAGCTGTGCGTGGTCGGGGCCGACCGGACCGAGGCGCTGGAGCTGGGCCGCAAGGCGGTCGCGGAGTTCACCGTCGAGGGGCCGAGGAGCAATCTGCCCTTCTGTGCCGAGCTGCTGGAGAACCCGGCATTCGTCGCGGGAGACTACGACACGGGTCTGGTCGGGCGAATGCGGGCCTGACCCGGTCGACATTGTCAGTGACGTCGGAAGAGGAGAGCGCCGGTGGCCGAGGTACGCGCCGAGATGGTGGCGAACGTGTGGAAAGTGGTCGTCCGGGAGGGCGAGGCGGTCTCCGAGGGGGACACGCTGGTCATCCTTGAGTCGATGAAGATGGAGATCCCCGTGCTCGCCGAGGACGCGGGCGTGGTGTCGCAGCTCAAGGTGGCCGAGGGCGACGTGATCCAGGAGGGCGACCTGATCGCCGTCATCGACTGAGGCGGGCCAGGAACCTGGCGCGGTCGACGACCGTCCGCTCGACCGTGCCGCGGCCCACGAGCGTGCCCTGCCGGTCGCGGGCCTCGAAGGCGAAGACCAGGCGCCGGCCGTCGACGCCGGTGAGCTCGGCGGTGAGCTGGACGTGGTCGCCGACGGCGCTGGCGGCCAGGTGTTCGAGCTCGACCCGGGTGCCGACGGACGTCTCGCCCTCGGCCAGGTGCGGGCGCACGGCCTCGACGGTGGCCCGTTCGGCCAGCGCGAGCAGCCTGGGCGTGGCCAGCACGGGCACGTCGCCGCTGCCGGCTCGCTCGGCTGTGTCGGATCTCTCGACCATGGTGAGCAGTTGCGAGCGGAGGCCAGGTGAGAGCGTCATGGGGGTCAGCCTACCGAGGGCGGTTCTGATCTCCTGGAAACGCGGACAACACCGCCCATAAGGCTCCAGGATAGGGTTTGTACGGCTTGCGGCATATGAGTGGCATATGGGGCTCCTGAGACAGGTACACTCTCGGAGTTTCCGTGACCACTGTGTTACCTCACCGCGACAAAAGTTCGCTTTGTTGGAGAACCGCGGGGTGGGCGAGGTTACCGATGTAGGGGGGTAGCGGGGGAGTCATGGTTGCCCAAGGCACGACGCTGGCGGGGCGGTATCGACTGGATACCCGCATCGGCGCCGGCGGCATGGGCGAGGTGTGGCGAGGCGAGGACATCGTGCTCGCCCGCACCGTCGCCGTCAAGGTGCTGCTCCCAGGCCGCATGGATGATCGCGGATTCGTCGCCAGGTTCCAGGGGGAAGCCAGGGCGATGGCCACGATCAACCATTCCGGCGTGGTCGACGTCTACGACTACGGGGTGAGCGGCGACACCGTCTACCTCGTGATGAAGTTCGTGGACGGGGAGCCGCTCGACCGGCTGCTGGCCCGGCTCGGCCGGATCCCGCCGCAGGCGGCCATGGAGCTCATCGCGCAGGCCGCCTCGGCCCTGCAGGCGGTGCACGACCAGGGAATCGTGCACCGCGACGTGAAACCGGGCAACCTGCTCGTCCAGCGCGACGGCACGCTGGTGCTCACCGACTTCGGCATCGCCCGTTCCGACCTGGCCAACCGGCTGACCGACGCCGGCATGGTGCTCGGCACCGCCGCCTACTGCGCGCCCGAGCAGGCCGAGGGCGCGCCCGTCACCCCGGCCGTGGACATCTACGCGCTCGGCGTGGTCGCCTACGAATGCCTGCTGGGACAGCGGCCGTTCGACGGTGACAGCGCGGTCACGATCGCGCTCAAGCACATCCGCGAGGCCCCGCCGCCGCTGCCCGCCGACATCCCGCCGCAGATCCGGACGCTGGTGGAGGTGGCGCTGTCGAAGGACCCCGCCCGGCGTTTCCCCACGGCGAAGGCCATGAGCGAGGCGGCCCGCGCGGCCGGTCAGGGCCAGGCGATCACGCCGGTGGCCGAGATCGCGCCGCCGGCCACGGGCGCCACGATGGCCGCGCCACCCGAGTCGTACCAGACCGGTGCCTACCAGGCGGGCCACTCTCAGCCGACGGGCGCCTACCAGGCGGGTCACTCCCAGCCGACGGGCGCCCACCAGCAGGGCCAGCCGCCCGCCTACCCGGGAGGACAGCCGCCGGCCGGAGCCGGCGGGTTCCAGACGGGGGCGCACCTGCCCGCGTCGTCGGAGGAGACCACCGCCGCCGTCGGCGAGCGCCGGCCGGGCGGCCGCCGCGCCGCCAAGGCGCCGCGCAGGACCGGCCTGGTCGTCGGCCTCGCGGTCGCGGTGGTGCTCGGCGTGGGCGCGGGGGCGGTGGCGCTGACCGGCATGGTGCCCGGCGCGCCGACGCCGACCGTCACGGCCTCCAACGGGGGCAACAGCGACGACATCCCCGGCCCGACGAAGAGCGGTCCCAAGAAGCCCAAGCCTTCGCCGACGCCTTCCACGAAGCCGCCCACGACGCCCACCACCAGGCCGCCCACGCATCCTCCGAGCGAGGAGCCGACGGAGACCGAGGAGCCGACGACCACGCCCACCACCACCCCGACCACCACGAAGGAGCCGACCAAGTCGCCGTCGAGCACGCCGACGCCGACGGTCAAGAAGATCACGGTGCCCAAGGTCGCCGGGCTGCCCTTCCTCAAGGGGCAGGAGATGGTCGAGGCGGCGGGGCTGCAGGTGCGCGTCGTCAACAATGTCTACACGACCGACGACCCCGCCTGCCGCAAGATCACCAAGACGGTGCCGGCCGGTGGCACGGTGGTCCCGGAGACGAAGGTGGTCACGCTCTACGTCATCGACGGCATCTGCACGACGCCGTCGCCGTCGCCGTCCCCCACGGCGACGCCGAAGTCGTAGGGGGTCAGATCCCGGTGGTGTTGCGGGGGTAGGCGATCTGCGGGTCGGTGGCGATGTTCACCATGTACGGGATGCCGGAGTCGAACGCCCTGCGCAGCGCCGGCCCGATCTCCGACGGCTTGGTGACCAGCTCGCCGCCGCCGCCCAACGCGGTCACGACCTGGTCGTAGCGGCACTGCGGCTGGAGGTCGGCGGCCACGTCGTAGCCGTACAGGAGCTGCATGGGGTGCTTCTCCAGGCCCCACATGCCGTTGTTGCCGCAGATCATGACGACCGGCAGCCGGTGGCGGACGAGGGTGTCGACGTCCATCAGGGAGAAGCCGGCGGCGCCGTCGCCGAGCAGGAGCACGACCTGCGAGGACGGGCGGGCCAGGCGGGCGGCGATGGAGTAGCCGAGCCCGGTGCCGAGGCACCCGTACGGGCCGGGGTCGAGCCAGTTGCCCGGCTGCTTCGGCTCGACGTACTTGCCGGCGTAGGAGACGAAGTCGCCGCCGTCGCCGATCACCACGGCGTCGTCGGCCAGGACCTTGCCCAGCTCGCCGTAGATGCGCATGGGGTGGATCGGGTCGGTGTCGGCGGCCAGCAGCTCGGCGTCGTCCTCGATCGCCGCGGCGGCGGCCTCGGCCAGCGTGGAGGCCCAGGAGGCGTACGAGCTGGGCTTGACGCCCGCGTCGCCGCAGGCCGTGCCGAGGCTCCACAGCACCACCGACAGGTCGCCCGCGGCCTTGGCGGCGGGCTGCATGTGGGTGGCGAGCTGCGAGGGCGCGTCGGCGATGTGCACGACGCGGGCCAGGGGCGCGCCGTCCTTGCCACCGAACCAGCCGTAGCCGAGCCGGAAGTCGAGCGGGGCGCCGATCACGATGACCAGGTCGGCCTGGGAGAAGGCCAGGCCGCGGGCGCGGGTGACCAGCAGCTCGTGCCCGGCGGGCAGGATGCCGCGGCCCTGGCCGTTGGGGATGACCGGCAGCCGCCAGGTCTCGGCGAAGTCGCGCGCGGCCTCCTCGGCCCGGTCCATCCACACGTCGGAGCCGTAGACCAGCACCGGGCGCTCGGCCTCGGACAGCAGCCGGGCGATGGCGGCCAGGTCGGCGGGGTCGGGCTCCAGCGGCGAGGGCGACTGCGTGTGCACCTCGTGGGCGGGCGAGGGGGCGAACAGGTGGTCCATGTAGAAGTCGAGGAAGACCGGGCCGCGCTGGGGCGCGACGGCGGTGCGGAAGGCCGACTCGACGTCCTGGCCGATCGAGTCGGCGCCGGAGGCGGTGAACGACAGCTTGGTGATCGGGCCGAGCAGCGGCGGGTGGTCCATCTCCTGGAGGGCGCCGCTGCCCCAGCGCGACTGCGGCGCGCGGCCGCCCATGACGACCACCGGCGAGCCGTTGAAGTGCGCGGTCGCGATGCCGCTGACGCCGTTGGTGATGCCGGGCCCGGCGGTCAGCACGGCCAGGCCGGGCTTCCTGGTCAGCCGGGCCGTCGCCTCGGCGGCGAAGACCGCGCTCTGTTCGTGGCGCACGTCGAGGATGCGCATGCCCTCGTGGACCGCGCCGTCGTACAGCGGGAAGACGTGGCCTCCCGAGAGGGTGAACATGGTCTCGACGCCGTAGGCCTTGGACACGGCGACGGCGACGTCACCGGCGTGCTTCGCAGACTCCATGCCGGGAACTTACCAACCAGTGATAAGAGTAAACAGATCTCAAGAGTTGCGTCCGGCCGCGTCCTAGCCCTGTCCGCAGCAGACGCGGACCGAGCCCAGCGGCGCCCGCGCCTCGATCTTCCGGGGCGCGCCCTTCACCGCGTCGACCTCCACCTCGGTGCGGCGGCCCTCGGTCGTCACGTCATAGGTCTCCGGCGGCAGCCGCAGGTCGACGTCGCCGGTGGCCCGCGCGACGGCCCTGACCGTGAGCGGCGGGTTGGCGAAGTCGAGTCGTACGTCGCCCGAGCCGGTCTCGACGTCGGCCTGGCCGCCGAGCATCGCGTCGCCGAAGACGGACCCGGAACCGGACCTGGCCCAGACCTCGCCGGTGACCCCCTCGGCCCGCACGTTCCCCGACACGGTCGTCAGCCGCACGGCGCCGACCACGCTGTGGACCCCGAGGTCGCCGACGGTCGTCCGGGCTACGACCCCGGTCTCGAAGGGCACCAGCAGCGTGTAGTCCGCCCGGCACACCGGACCGTCCGGCCGGGGGGCGGTTCCGCACCGGATGTCCAGCCGCAGCGTGTCGCCGTTCCAGTCCTCGGTGATCACCGGCCGGTCGATCGAGGTCCAGTTCACGGACCGGGAGATCGTCAGCTCTCCCGCGGGGCCCGGCACGATCTCGACGTTCACCTCGCCGCTGCCCGTGGTGACCTTCAGCGTGTCCAGCGCGAACGGGACCGTCCTGGCCCGCGTCTCCTGCGGCGCGGTGGCGCGGGCGAACCCGTTCCAGACCAGCAGGACGGACAGCAGCAGTGCGGCCACCGTCGCCACGGTTCCCGCCGTCAGCCAGATGGTCCTCACGGCATGCTCCTGATCTTGAGGAACTGCAGGACGGCGAGGACCCGGCGATGATCGCCCTCCGCGGGGGACAGGTCGAGCTTGGTGAAGATGTTGCCGATGTGCTTGCCCACGGCCCCCTCGCTGAGCACGAGGGCCTGGCCGATGCCGGCGTTCGAGCGGCCCTCGGCCATGAGCTTGAGCACCTCGTGCTCGCGGGGCGTCAGCCGTTCCAGCGGGTCGCTGTCGCCGCGCAGCAGGAGCTGGGCGACGACCTCGGGGTCGAGGGCGGTGCCGCCGCCGGCGACCCGGCGCAGGGCGTCGATGAACTCGGCCACGTCGGCCACCCGGTCCTTGAGCAGGTAGCCGACGCCGCCGGCCGCCGTGGACAGCAGGCGGGCGGCGTAACGTTCCTCGACGTACTGGGACAGCACCAGCACGGCCAGGCCGGGATGCTGGCGGCGCAGCACGAGAGCCGCGCGCAGCCCCTCGTCGGTGTGCGTGGGCGGCATCCGGACGTCGGTGATCACCAGCTCCGGCCGGTGCTCCTCGACGGCCCGCAGCAGGCCCTCGGCCTCGTCCACGGCCGCCACCACCCGCATGCCGGACGCGTCGAGCAGCCTGATCAGCCCCTCGCGCAGCAGGACGGAGTCCTCGGCCAGCACTACTCGCACGGCAGTTCCACCTCGATCGTGGTCGGCCCGCCGAACGGGCTGGACAGGCGCAGCGTCCCGTCCACGGAGTCGATGCGCTGGGCCAGGCCGCGCAGGCCGGTGCCGCCGTCCAGCCGGGCGCCGCCGCAGCCGTCGTCGTGGACGAGCACGTGCAGGCGGTCGCGCTCGCGCCGGACCGTCACCTCGGCCCTGGTCGCGGCGGCGTGTTTGGCGATGTTGGTCAGTGCTTCGGACACGATGAAGAAGGCCACCGCCTCGATGGTCGGGGAGGCGCGCCGGTCGATGTCGACGCGCAGGCGTACGGGGAGAGGGGCGCGGGCCGCGACGCCGGACAGCGCCGCGTCGAGCCCCTGGTCGTTGAGCACGGCCGGATGCAGGCCGCGGACGAAGTCGCGCAGTTCCTTGAGCGCCTGCTTGGCCTCCTCGTGGGCCCGCTCGATCGCCTCACGGGCGGGCTCGGGCAGGTCGGTGAGGGTGGCCCTGGCCAGGCCGAGGTTCATGGCGAGCGAGACCAGGCGCTGCTGGGCGCCGTCGTGCAGGTCGCGCTCGATCCTGCGGCGCTCGGCGTCGGCGGCGTCGATCACGCCGGCCCGGCTCTCGGTCAGCGTCTCGATGCGCTGCCCCAGCTCGGTGCGGCTGGGCCCGAGCAGCGTGCGCGCCACCGACAGGTCGAGCGCCGCCATGCCCCTGGCCAGGACCGGGGCGAGCAGCAGCAGCGCCAGGCCGGTCGCCATGGAGACCCCCACGATGACCGGATCGCGCAGATCGACAAGGAACACCAGCGGCGGCGCCTGCACCCGCGGCGGCACGAACGACAGCAGCCCCACCAAGGCCCCGCCCCACGCCAGCGCGACGAGGAGGGCCGCCGCCGCGCCCACGAAGGGCGACAGCAGGTGGTAGGCGATCTGCCGCCAGGTGGCCGCCCGGCGCCAGCCGGCCGGCGCCACCGGTGGCGGGATGCGGACGTCGAGGAAGGCCGCGAACCTGGACCGCTGCACCCGGGTGAACACCGGGACGCCGCGCCGCAGCACCGGCGGGGCCACGGCCAGCAGCAGCGTGAGCCCGCCGAGCACCACGGCGACCGGCAGCCCGATCATCACGTGGGACGTGTCGAGCCAGGCACGCGCCGACCAGGGACGGGGGACTTTCATGCGTCAAAGGTATTGACCCACCAGACCCCTACGAAATGGGCCTGGTGTGCCGGTGGACGGTAGAGCTAACCCCACCCTCGAACAATTGCCGCGCACCGAACATCTCACTCCCCAACAGACCAAGGGGAGGTTCGGATGTTCGCAGCAGGGGTCGCCGCGCTGGCGGCCGCGTCCACGGTCCTGGGCGGGTTACCGCACGGCATGTTGTTCCTGGAGAAGCACCCGCCCGCCAAGCAGTGGGAGACCTACACCGTCAAGAACTCCGCCACGCTGCCGCTCCAGCTCGACCCGTGCCTGTCGCACCGGCGGCGGGACGGCGGCCGGCTGGCGGCGCGGGCCGTCCTGTACTCCAGCGAGGACGAGATGAGGTACGAGCAGCTCGTCGTCTACCGGAGCGTCCGGCACGCCAAGGCCGCCATGCGCGTCCTGCGCGCGGACCTGCGGCGCTGCGCCGACGTGGGCAAGGGCGTCAACCGCCACCGCTACTTCACCAAGCCCCTGGACGTGGGCGACGACGGCCTGCGCGCCGGCGGCCGGTTCTTCGAGAGCGGCGAGCACGCGGTCGCGGTCAGGCGCGGCGCGGCCCTCTACATCGCCGGCGAGTCGGCCTGGCCCACCAGGAGCCTGCCGCTCAAGGGCTTCCGGGGTCTGATCGACCAGGCGCGCCGGATGACCGTCAAGGTCTGCCGCCTGCCCGAGGCCGCCTGCTAGAGCACCCCCACCCGCCGCTTGAAGGCGGACGGGTCGAAGGAACCGCCCAGCGTGGCGCCCAGCCCCTCGCGCGCCAGTCGGGCGAACGCCTCGCGGCCGAGTCGCCCGGCCCCTTCGGGCAGCACTCCCGCCAGCGGCCGCGCGGCCAGCATTTCCAGGTCGGCGACGTTGCTCCGCTCGATGATCCCGGTCTCCCGCGGCCAGCGCCCGATCACCACGCCCGCCGGGTCGAGCCCCCGGTGCGCCAGCGCCTCCAGGGTCAGCGCCGTGTGGTTGAGCGCCCCGATCCCGGCCCCCGCCACGACCAGCACCTGCGCGCCCACCAGCCGGGCCAGGTCGGCGATCGTCGCGCCGTCCTCGTCGAAGCGCACCAGCAGGCCGCCGGTGCCCTCCACGACGACCAGCCGGTTGCTCTCGGCCAGCTCCTCGACGAACCGGGCGGCGGCGGTCAGCGACACCGGCGGCACCCCGGCCACCCGCGCGGCGGCGGCCGGCGAGAGCGGCTCGCCGAAGCGCGCCAGCTCGAACGTGGTGCTCACCCCGGAGAGCCGGATCACCTCGTCGAGGTCGCGCCCGCCGCCGGTCTGCGCCGGCTTCACCACGGCGACGGACGCACCCCGCTCCCTGGCCAGGGCGGCCACGGCGGCCGTCACGACGGTCTTGCCCACGCCGAAGTCGGTGCCGGACACGACGAGAACGCTCATCGTCCCAGCCTAGAAGCCGCCGCCCGCCATCCCGGTCAGGGACGCCGCAGGCGCGTGACGAACTTGTACCGGTCGCCGCGGTAGAGGGACTGCGCCCACTCCACCGGGTGGCCGTCGGCGTCGAAGGCGTGCCGGGTCAGCAGCAGCATCGGCAGGCCGACGTCCACGCCCAGGGCCTTGGCGTCGTACGGGGTGGCGAGCACGGTCTCGATGATCTCCTCGGCGTCCGTGAGCCGTACGTTGTAGGCGTTGTGCAGCGTCTCGTACAGGGAGGCGTGCACCTCCAGCTCCCGCCGCAGGCGGGGGAAGCGCCGCGCGGACAGGTGGGTGGTGTCGATCGAGACCGGCTCGCCGTTGGCCAGCCTGAGCCGGTGGATGCGCAGCACCCGGCCGCCGGGGTTGATGGCCAGCCGCCGCGCCAGGGCCTCGTCCGCGGTGATGTAGCCGATCTCCAGGATCTTCGTGTCCGGCTCCAGGCCGGCCGTGCGCAGGTCGCCGATGTAGGAGGTGAGCTGGAGCACCTGCGCCACCTTCGGCTGGGCCACGAACGTGCCCTTGCCCTGGATGCGCAGCAGCCTGCCCTCCACGACCAGCTCGGTCAGCGCCTGGCGGACGGTGGTGCGCGAGGTCTCGAACCGCACGGCCAGCGTGCGCTCGGGAGGCAGGGCGGTGCCCGCGGGCAGGCTCTTGGTGAGCTCCAGAAGACTGCGTTTCACGTCGTAGTACTTGGGAACGCGGGGGCCGTCGTCGGTCACGCTCTCACCTTCACTTCTGGCACGGCGGTGAGGGCGTGTCTGATCACCGCGAGATCATCGGAACTCATATCGGCCCGAGCGGTCAACCACCTGGGAGGACGGCATATCCGCACGGAGCGCGCACACCGCCAAGTACGCGCGAATCCGGGCAGCTCAGACTGATTGTGAAGGATATCCACAGCTGCGTGCGCGATCGCAACCGAGGCCGGTGTCAGGCCCGCGTCGTCGAGGAGCCACCCGCCCGTGTCGATCACCTCCGGCAATGCCCGTGAAGCGCCGTCATGGGGATCGAGCGATCCCGCCGTGTGACGGTTCTCACAGTACGAGATTCCCCGAAAGTCGCGCCGGGTGCACGGCGACGCACCCGTGCCGCACGCGTGCGGCGTCTTCACCGGGCAGGAGCTGCGCATTCGATCAGGGGGTCGGTTTGGCTGTTGGCGGCGAAAGCACGCATGATGCACTCGTGCCGACTCTCAGCGACCTCGTCGCCCGCCACACCGCACTCGACGAGGCGGACCTCGACTGGCTGCACTCGCTGGTCTCCGACTGGCAGCTGCTGGCCGACCTGTCCTTCGCCGACCTCATCCTGTGGGCGCCGCTGCTCGGTGAGAACGGCTGGATCGCCATCGCCCAGATGCGCCCCACCACCGGCCCCACCGTCTACCACGACGACATCGTCGGCAGCGTGGCCGCCAAGGGCGAGCGCCACCTCATCGACACCGCCTGGAACGAGCGCCGCATCTGCCGCGAGGGCGATCCCGACTGGTCCACGGGCGTCCCGGTGCGCGAGGAGACGATCCCGGTGCGCCGGGCGGTCGACAACGGCGAGGGCCGCTTCCTCGGGGTGATCCAGCGCTCCACGAACCTGTCCTCGGCGCGCACCCCGTCCCGGCTGGAGCTGACCTACCTGCAGAGCGCGTCCGACCTGGCGCAGATGGTGGCCGAGGGGCGCTTCCCGTTCTCGGGGGAGGAGCCGATCCTGGTGCGCTCGCCGCGCGTCGGCGACGGCCTGCTGCGGCTCGACCGGGCCGGGCGCGTCACGTACGCCTCGCCCAACGCGTTGTCGGCCTACCGGCGGCTGGGCCTGCACGCCGACCTGGTCGGCGCCGAGCTGGGCCGGGTGACGGCGACGCTGTGCTACTCCGACGAGCCGATCAACGAAGACCTGATGATCGTGGCCAGCGGGCGCGCGGCCAAGGAGACCGAGGTGGAGTCGGGCGGCACGATCGTGCAGCTCAGAGCCATCCCGCTGATCGTCGGCGGCGGTCGCATCGGCGCGCTCGTCCTCATAAGGGACGTCACCGAGCTGCGGCGGCGCGAGCGCGAGCTGATGACCAAGGACGCCACGATCCGCGAGATCCACCACCGCGTGAAGAACAACCTCCAGACGGTCGCCGCGCTGCTGCGGCTCCAGGCGCGGCGCCTGCAGGTGCCCGAGGGCCGTGAGGCGCTGGAGGAGGCCGTGCGCCGCGTCGGCTCGATCGCCATCGTGCACGAGACGCTGTCGCACGCGCCGGAGGAGTTCGTCGACTTCGACGAGATCGCCGACCGGGTGATCGCGATGGCGGGCGAGGTGTCGGCGGCCGAGGCGGCGGTCACGCCGCGCCGGGTGGGCGCGTTCGGCGTGCTGCCCTCGCTCATCGCCACGCCGCTGGCCATGGCGCTGACCGAGCTGCTGCAGAACGCGTTGCAGCACGGGCGTCCCAAGCGGATGGAGGTGCTGGTCGAGCCCGCCCCCGACCGGCTGAACGTCACCGTCTGGGACGACGGGCGCGGCCTTCCCGCGGACTTCGACCTCGACAAGTCCACCAGTCTGGGGCTGCAGATCGTCCGCACGCTGGTGGAGGGGGAGCTGTCGGGCAAGCTGACGATCGAGCCGCGGGAGGGCGGCGGCACGCACGTCGGGTTGTCGATCCCGTTGCCGTCCGCCTGAAGGATCCGCCGGGCCGGGCTACCGTCGTCGAGGGCGGCGCCCGGTCCGTGCGAGCCTGGCCGCCGCGCGCACGACGCGACGGGGTCTTGGCGGAAACGTCGATCACGCCAAGCTGGGCGGCTCCTGCGGGGAAAGCAGGGTCGATCGGAGGTGGATCAGGTGGGGCAGATCAGGCCGAGGCGCGGGCGCGGGCGCGGGCGGTGCGGCGCTTGAGGGCGCGGCGCTCGTCCTCGCTCAGGCCGCCCCAGACGCCGGCGTCCTGTCCGGACTCCAGCGCCCACTTCAGGCAGGCGTCGACGGCCGGGCAGGACCGGCAGACCTGCTTGGCCTCTTCGATCTGCATCAGGGCAGGGCCGGTGTTGCCGATCGGGAAGAACAGCTCGGGGTCCACGTCACGGCAGGCAGCTCGGTGGCGCCAGTCCATGCGTCCACTCCTTAGTAGATGGAACCTTTGGTCGGCTCCGTGCGGCTACTACTTTGTGAAGAGTTTCACTAACTCGCGCGAACAATTACCCGGATCCAGGTGTTGGACCGGGGGTGTCCGCCTGACAGCCGGAGGGCCTTGGGGGTGTTAAAGGTCCTACGTTCCGACGTCAGTCTTGAGCCTTCCAGCCACGCAGAGTGCACGCAAGAGGGTTGGGGCGAAGTTTTGGCGGTTATGGATGTCGGATGCGTCACACAATGACCGAATGTAACCAGCTAGACCAGAACTTGTAACGCGTTCGGGGTAGACCGGAACGTTACGGATTCGCGTTCGCCCAGGTAGTCCCCGTCCAGCTGGAAGGCCACGGGACGGTCGGCGGCGAGGGTGAACTCGGCCTCGTCGTGCAGCTGGACGAGGTGTTTGCCGGACGGGACGGCGTCACTCTCCGTGAGGATCTGCCGGATCAGCCCGGCGATCTGGACGGGCCCCATCCGCCTCAGCCCGAGCAGGTCGAGCCCGGTCTCGAAGCTCGCCCACGGCGTCGGCGTCACCGGCTTGGCCCCCAGGTACGTCCACGGCGAGGTGTTGGTGATGATCGCCATGAACACGCCCTCGGCCGCCGGGATGCCCGGCCCGGTCAGGGTCATCGGGGCGTGCCGTTTGTCCGTGGCCAGATAGTGCCGCAGAGCGGTGTTCACATACCGGGCGGGGGTGGCCTTCCTCCCGGTGCCGCGCAGGCCCTCCACGGCCCGTACGACCTCGGCGTCGTAGCCCATGCCCGCGCAGAACGTGAAGTACCGGCTCTCTCCCTCCCAGAGCGCGTGGCCCAGGCCCACGGTCCGGCGCCGGCCCTCTCTCAGCGCCTCCAGGACCGCGCCGGTGGCCTCGACCGGGTCGTTCGGCAGCCCGAGGGAGCGGGCGAAGACGTTCGCGCTGCCGCCGGGGATCACGATGAGGCCGGGACGACCGGAGCTCGGATCGTCGGCCGGCGGGACGTCGTGGCCGTCGACCGGGTTGAGCAGGCCGTTGACGGTCTCGTTGATCGTGCCGTCGCCGCCGAGCACCGCGACCACGTCGAAGCCCTTGGCGCGGGCCGTGGCCGCCAGCGTCGCGGCGTGCCCCCGGTAGCCGGTCTCCTCCACCGACAGCTCCACGGCCGCGCCCAGCGCGCGGATCAGAACGTCCCTCGTGCGGGCGTTGGTGGTGGTGGCCTTGGGATTGACCAGCAACATTGCGCGCATATCGCCAGCGTAGTCGCTGATCGCCGACCCGCTCGGGGTGGGGGAACATCCCCGGCGGGACCGGACCCGGGGGCGGATAGGGTTTGGCTGTGTCGAAGCGTCCGTGGAGTTTGCTCGTCGCCGCCGTCGTCGTGGCCCTGGAGGGGCTCATCGCGCTCGGGCTCGGGATCTACGTCGCGGTGGAGACGGTGGTGAGCACTCCTGACAGTCTCACCACGGCCATCGCGGAGTCGGCCTTCGGGCTGCTGATCGGGGCCGGGCTGCTCTGGGTCGCCTGGGGCGGCCTGCTGCGGGCGGAGCGGTGGGGGAGGTCGCCCGGCGTGGTGACGCAGATCTTCCTGCTGCCTGTCGGGGGCACGCTCATCCAGTCAGGTCAGCCGCTGATCGGCGTGCCGCTGATCGTGCTGGCGCTGACCGGGCTGGGAGCGCTGTTCGCGCCCCCCACCACCCATGCGCTCTACGGGGACGGTTAGTCCTCCGCGGTCAGCCCCTCGCGCAGCTGGGCGAGGGTACGGGCCAGCAACCGGGACACGTGCATCTGCGAGATGCCGAGCTCGGTCGCGATCTGCGACTGCGTCATGTTCCCGAAGAACCGCAGCAGCAGGATGCGCTTCTCGCGCGGCGGCAGCCGTTCGAGCAGCGGCTTGAGCGACTCGCGGTATTCGACGCCCTCCAGCGACTCGTCCACGATGCCCAGCGAGTCGGACACCGCGGGGGCGTCGTCGTCGCCGGAGTCGGGCGCGTCGAGGGACACCGTGGAGTAGGCGTTGGCCGACTCCAGGCCCTCCAGCACCTCCTCCTCGGTCATCTTGAGGTAGGCGGCCAGCTCGGCGACCGTGGGCGCGCGGCCCTCGCGCTGCGACAGGTCGCTGATCGCCTTGGTCAGCGAGAGCTTCAGCTCCTGCAGGCGGCGCGGCACCCGGACCGCCCAGCCCTTGTCACGGAAGTGCCGCTTGATCTCGCCGACGATGGTGGGCGTGGCGTAGGTGGAGAACTCCACCCCGCGCTTGAGATCGAACCGGTCGATCGACTTGATCAGGCCGATCGTGGCGACCTGGGTGAGGTCGTCGAGCCACTCGCCGCGGTTGCGGAAGCGGCGGGCCAGGTATTCGACCAGCGGAAGGTGAAGCTCGACCAGCTCGTCCCTGATGCGCTGGCGTCGCGGTTCCTCGGGACCCAGCTCGGCCAGCTCGGCGAAGAGCAAGCGGGCGCGAACCCTGTCGGGCACGGCGTGTTCGCTGGTGGCCATGGCTCCAGTCCTTTCCGTCACGCCGGCCTCGCTGCGCCTCGGCGCTTACGCAGGACGATCGCCATGCGGTCGGGGGAGTCGGTCACGGCGTCGACGTCGTCGGCCAGGGCGGTCAGCACCATCCAGGCGAAGTCGTCGCGCTTGGGGGCGGAGCTGCCGACGGTGGCCACCTCGACGCTGACCTTCATCACGTCGCCGGTCAGCTCGAACTCGGCGGTCAGGTCGGTGCCCGGAACCGCCTCGCTCAGCAACATGGCGCACGCCTCGTCGACCGCGATGCGCAGATCTTCGATCTCGTCCAGGGTGAAGTCAAGCCGGGCGGCCAGGCCGGCGGTGGCCGTGCGCAGCACCGACAGGTAAGCACTCGCGGCGGGGAGCCTGATGCTCACCACGTCGCGGATGCCCGCTACACCCTCCGCACGCGTCTCGGTTTCCTCGGTCACGTTCCTCCTCGCGTTTCCGACGCCAACTGCAACTTACCGCCCCCGGGAGGTCCTTGGCGGATTCAGACTCGCCATCAACGGAAAAGGCTCTGTGCGGTCTGGACCGCACAGAGCCTTTTATGCCGTTTAGGCGGCCTTGGTCTCCCAGAAGATCTTGGAGATCTCGTCGATCTTGGCCAGGAGCTCGTCGGCCTTGCCGCCGTCGACGGTGCCCTTGGCGGCCGCGGCGCCCGCCAGCTTGGTGGCCTCCCAGAAGAGCTGGTGCAGCTGGGGGTACTGCTCCAGGTGCGGCGGCTTGAAGTAGTCGGTCCAGAGCACCCACAGGTGGTGCTTGACCAGCTCGGCCCGCTGCTCCTTGATGATGAGCGCGCGGGTGCGGAAGACCGGGTCGTCGCTGGCCTCGTACTTCTCCATGATCGCCTTGACCGACTCGGCCTCGATCCGGGCCTGGGCGGGGTCGTAGACCCCACAGGGCAGGTCGCAGTGGGCGGAAGCGACATGCTTGGGTCGTAGCAGTCGTGCGAGCATCAGAAAGTCCTTCCTTGATGCTGAATCAGCTTGGTCCACAACCGACCTTACTCGGGTCCCAACGCCTGTGGAGTAGGGGGTCTCTGCCCATGAGAGTGCGTGTCGAGGGCGATTCGATGCGTCCGGCGCTGGTCCCCGGCGACTGGCTCCTCGTCCGCCGGGGAGCCGCCGTCCATCCGGGTGACCTCGTCGTGGCCCGGCTGCCCGGCGACCCCGATCAGCTCATCGTGAAACGCGCGCAGTGGCACGGCGAGGGCGGCTGGTGGCTGGAGAGCGACAACCAGCGCGCCGGCGGGCGCCGCGACAGCTGGGACTTCGGGCCGGTCGAGGAGATCGTCGGGCGCGTCGTGCTGCGCTACTGGCCGCTGGTGCGCCGCAGGTGACCCCTCAGAGGCCCTCTCAGCCCTCCTGGGCGCTCCTGCGGCGCCGGTAGGCCGCCACGTTGGCGCGCGTGGCGCAGCGGGGGGAGCAGTAGCGGCGGGAGCGGTTGGAGGAGGTGTCGAGGAAGGCGCGGGCGCAGCGCGGCTCGTGGCAGCGGCCCAGCCGGTCGGCGCCCACCTCGGCGACGACGGCCGCCAGGCCCATCACCGCGCTGGCGGCGGAGTCCTCGGCCAGGTGGAGGTGCCAGCCCTGGCCGTCGTGGTCCGACAGCCGCGGGTGCACCGGATAGCGCACGAGCAGGGCGTTGAGACGCTCGGCCACGGCGCGCGCGTCGCCCGCGACGTCGAACACGGCGGCCAGCTCGGCGCGCAGGGCGGTCAGCTCCGGGGGAGGGGCGGGATCGTTGATCAGCCGGACCGCCCACTCTGCGTAAGAGGTCAGGTCCATGCGGGAGTATTACACGAGTCGCCGGGCCCCCGGCACCTCCGGGGGCCCGGACGGCTCACTCCTCCGGGTGCAGCACCCGGTGCAGGAACGCGCGGGTGCGCTCCTGCTGCGGGTCGCCGATCACCTGGGCGGGGTCGCCGTCCTCGACGACGACGCCGCCGTCCATGAAGACCACCCGGTCGGCCACCTGGCGGGCGAAGCCCATCTCGTGGGTGACCACGAGCATGGTCATGCCCTCCTCGGCCAGCTTGCGCATGACCGTGAGCACGTCGCCGACCAGTTCGGGGTCGAGCGCCGAGGTGGGCTCGTCGAACAGCATCAGGTCGGGGTTCATCGCCAGCGCCCTGGCGATGGCCACCCGCTGCTGCTGGCCGCCGGACAGCTGGGTGGGGTAGGAGTCGCACTTGGCGCCGACGCCCACCTTCTCCAGGTTCTCCCGGGCCACGACCTCGGCCTCCCGCCTGCCGCGCTTCAGGACGCGCTGCTGGGCGATCATGACGTTCTGCAGCGCGGTCATGTGCGGGAACAGGTTGAACTGCTGGAAGACCATCCCGATGCGGCGTCGTACGGCGTCGATGTCCACGTCGGGGTCGGTCACCTCCACGCCCTGCACGAACACCTTGCCCTTGGTGGGCTCCTCCAGCAGGTTCACGCAGCGCAGCAGCGTGGACTTGCCCGAGCCGGACGGCCCGATGACGCACACCACCTGGCCCGGCTCGACCGTCATGTCGATGCCCTTGAGCACTTCGTTCCGGCCGAAGTACTTGTGCAGCTCTCGTAGCTCGATGGCGTGCGTCATTGGCTCCTCCGCTTACGCCCCTCAAGCCGGGACGCGAGGTAGCCCAGCGGGATCGTGACGATCAGGTACGTCACGCCGGCGACCATGATGGGCGTGGCGTTGGCGTACTGGGAGGCCAGGTCGTTGCCGAACTTGGCCAGCTCGACGTACTCGCCGGAGACGCCCAGGAACAGCACCAGCGAGGAGTCCTTGAGCAGGGACACGAACTGGTTGGTGGTCGGCGGGATCACCATGCGGACGGCCTGCGGGATGACCACCGTCACCTGCGCCCGGGTCGCGGACATGCCGAGCGACCTGGCGGCCTCCGTCTGGCCCTTGGGGACCGCCTGCAGGCCCGCCCGGAAGACCTCCGCCTGGTAGGCGGCGCCGACCAGGCCGAGGCCCAGGATGCCCTGTCCGTACGTGCCGAACGGCACCTCGAACCCGGGCAGCGCGAGCGGCAGGAAGGTGATCATCAGGAAGATGAGCAGCGCCGGCAGGCCGCGGAAGATCTCGATGTAGACGGTCGCGATCCACCGGTACGGCCGCACCTGCGACAACCGCATGAGCGCGAGCAGCAGCCCGAACACGAACGCGAAGACGAAACCGCCCACCGTGTAGATGATCGTGTTGCGCAGCGCGATCGTGAACAGGTCGGGCAGCGCCTGCTTGGCCACGTCGACCTTGGCGAAGTTCTGGGCGAGGCTGGCCCAGTCGGCGTACAGGACGACAGCGACGAGCGCGGCGGCCAGCACGACGTACTGGACGGCCCGCGTGATCCGCTGTTTCTTCCGAGGGCTGAGCCCGGCCCGGCCGGGCTCAGCGGTCTTCGGCTGGTCGGCCATGGATCAGCCCAGCTCGCCGGGCTTCTTGCCGAACCACTTCACGTAGATCTTCTCGTAGTTGCCGTCCTGCTTGGCCTTGGTGATCTCTTCGTTGATCGTCTTGAGCAGGGTCGGGTCGGCGCCCTTCTTCAGGCCGATGCCGTACTGCTCGCCGGTGTCCAGGCTGGCGATCAGCTCGAACTTCTCGGCGATCTCGGGCTTCTTCAGCCAGGTCAGCACCACGGGGAGGTCCTGGACGATCACGTCGGCCTGCCCGGCCTGCAGGGCCAGCAGCTCCTTGGCCGAGTCGGCGTACTCGGTGGGGTTGAGGCCCTGCTTCTTGACGTAGTCGAGGCCGGTCGTGCTGGCCTGCGCGCCCAGCTTGAGGTTCTTGGCCTTGACGTCCTCGAGGGACTTGGCGCCCGAGCCCTTCTTGGCCAGCAGCGCCTGGGTGGCGTCGAAGTAGGGCTCGGAGAAGTCGATGTTCTGCTTGCGCTCGTCGGTGATCGTCATGCCGGCGGCGGCCACGTCGCACTTGCCCGCGGCCATGGCGGCGCCACTCTTGATCACCGCGAAGTCGATGTCCACGATGTTCTGGGTCACGCCGAGCTTCTTCGCGGCGAGGTCGACGATGTCCACGTCGAACCCGACGATCTTGCCGCTGTCGTCCTTGAACTGGAACGGCTCGTACGGGATGTTCGTGCAGACCGTGAGCTTGCCGGGCTGGACGAGCTTCACGCCGCCGGCCGCGGAGGCGCTCGCGCCGGTCGTGCTGCCGGAGGAGCCTCCGGCGTCGCTGCCACAGGCGCTGAGGGCGAGAGCGGCGGTCAGGGCGAGCGCGCCGACAGCGTAGCCACGGCGGCCCTTGGGGCTGAGGGCCATGTACGGCCTCCTCGAAAGAGTTATGCCACGTAACTTGCGTTTTGTGCAGTTTAAATGGGGTTTAGCTGCGGTCCGTCATCCCGCGTTTAACAATGCGTCAACGGAACGGCGTCGGCTCCGACACCATCGACCATCTCACCATGTGGCACTATGGGGAGACGGGTGACCCCCGTAACCCCTCAGAGACGACCGACGAGGGGGAGCTTGGCAGCTACCGAAGCCAGCCCACTCGCGCTCGTACGCCGAAGGTCTCTTCCGCTCCGATGAATACAGGGGTCGCTGTGTCTGCCACGCCCGCTTCTGCTTCCGTCGAACCGCTCGACCTCGATCCGGCCTTCGCGCTCCACCGCGGGGGCAAGCTGGAGGTCCGCTCGACCATTCCCGTCCGCGACGCCGACGACCTGTCGCTCGCCTACACGCCCGGCGTCGCACGGGTCTGCACCGCCATCGCCGAGACGCCTGCGCTGGTCAACGACTACACCTGGGTCTCCAACGTGGTCGCCGTCGTCACCGACGGCACCGCCGTGCTCGGCCTGGGCGACATCGGGCCGTCGGCCGCCATGCCGGTCATGGAGGGCAAGGCGCTGCTGTTCAAGGAGTTCGGCAACGTCGACGCCGTCCCGATCTGCCTCGACTGCACCGATGTCGACGCGCTGGTCGAGACCGTCGTGCGCCTCGCGCCGTCGTTCGGCGGCGTCAACCTGGAGGACATCAGCGCCCCGCGCTGCTTCGAGGTCGAGGACCGGCTGCGCGACCTGCTCGACATCCCGGTCTTCCACGACGACCAGCACGGCACCGCCATCGTCGCCCTGGCCGCCCTGCGCAACGCCGCCCGCCTGACCGGCCGCGCGCTCGGCGACCTGCGCGCCGTCGTGGCCGGCGCGGGCGCGTCCGGCGTCGCCGTCACCCGCATCCTGCTGGGCGCCGGCATCGGCGACATCGCGGTCGCCGACTCCAAGGGCATGATCTACGAGGGCCGCGAGGGGCTCAACCCGGTCAAGGAGGCCCTGGCCCGCGAGACCAACCGGGCCGGCCACACCGGCTCCACCGAGGAGGCCCTGGCCGGCGCCGACGTCTTCCTCGGGCTGTCCGGCTCGACCGTCTCCGAGGCGGCCATCGCGTCCATGGCGCCCGACTCCATCGTCTTCGCGCTGTCCAACCCGACCCCGGAGGTCCATCCCGAGGTGGCCGCCAGGCACGCCAGGGTGGTCGCCACCGGGCGCTCCGACTTTCCCAACCAGATCAACAACGTCCTGGCCTTCCCGGGGGTCTTCCGCGGCGCCCTCGACGTGCGGGCCACGACGATCACCGAGAACATGAAGGTGGCCGCCGCCGAGGCGCTGGCCGCCGTCGTCGGCGACGACCTGTCGGCCACGTACGTCATCCCGAGCCCGTTCGACCGGCGGGTTGCCCCCGCGGTGATCGCCGCCGTGGCCGCCCAGGCCCGCGCAGACGGCGTCGCGCGCCT
The DNA here is from genome assembly GCF_040674635.1 of Nonomuraea sp. NPDC049758. NCBI lineage: Bacteria > Bacillati > Actinomycetota > Actinomycetes > Streptosporangiales > Streptosporangiaceae > Nonomuraea > Nonomuraea sp. NPDC049758. Next base: position 551,103 of record NZ_JBFAMZ010000004.1, on the reverse strand, counting down.
CTGATCCACCGTCACGAGCGGGGGCCGATCGGCCCCCGCTCGCTCGTTCTCCCGCTTCCGCCCAGGTCAGAAGGCATTGCGGTTTCCCGCCCGCGGCATGGGTAGGTGAGTTCCCCGTCCAGGTGAGCCGGATCCAGATCCTGATCCCGAGCAGGACTGGCGAAGGGATTGCGATGGAGTTCGCGTGACCTTTGGGAACTGCCGAAAAGCCTTTACGCAACGTGCTATAAAAATAGCTCTCTGTAAGGATGTGGGCGCCGACTCCTGTGACGAGGAGAGCGATGGAACGCGAGCCTAACCGACTGCTCCAGCAGCTCATCGCCGAGGCGGGTTTCTCCCACAAGGGATTGGCCAGGCGCCTCAACGACCTGGGAGCCGCGCGTGGCACCCCGGGTCTGAAGTACGACCACAGCTCTGTGCTGCGGTGGATCGGGGGTCAGAAGCCACGGGATCCCGTCCCGTGCCTGCTCACGGAGATATTCGCGCTGCGGCTCGGCCGCCCGGTGAGCTCGGAGGACCTGGGCATGCCGACCAACATCACGCCCCTCGATCTCGGTCAGGAGTTCACCCACACGTGGCAGGAGGGGGTCGCGACCGTGACGGCGTTGTGGCGGGCCGACGTGGAGAGACGGAGGTTTCTGATCGACTCCACCTTCGCGATCGGAGCAGGATCCGTCGGAGCCATACGCTGGCTGACGGCGCCTCCCGAAGGGCGTCCCAACGGCACCGGGGCGCGCCGGGTGGGCAGGGCCGACATCGCCGCGATCCACGAGGTGACCCGGTCCTTCGGCGAGCTCGACAACCGCTTCGGCAGCGGCCGGGTCCGCTCGTCCGTCGTGAAGTACCTCGACACGGCCGTCTCCCCGCTGCTCAAGGACGGCAGCTACGGGGAGTCCACCGGCAAGCAGCTGGCCGCCGCGGCCGCCGAGCTGACCCGCCTGGCCGGCTGGATGGCCTACGACATGGAGCAGCACGGCCTGGCCCAGCGCTACCTCATCCAGGCCCTCCGCCTGGCCAGGGGCGCCGACGACCACACCCTGGGCGGCGAGATCCTGGCCGGCATGGCCCACCAGGCCATCTACATGGGCCAGCCGGCCCACGCCCTCGACCTGGCCAGGGCCGCCCAGCTCGCGGCCCGGCGGGCCGGCGTCCAGACCCTGCTGTCCTCCGCGCAGGTCCTGGAGGCCCACGCGCACGCGGGCCTCGGCGACCCCAGGTCCTGCGGGGCCTCCCTGCACCAGGCCGAGCTGGCCTTCGACGCCCGCAGGCCCACCGAGGAGCCGCGCTGGCTCAGCTACTTCGACGAGGCCTACCTGTCGGCCAAGTTCGCCCACTGCTTCCGCGACCTGGGGGAGGGCGAGCGCACGGTGCGGCTGGCGCGGCGCTCCCTCGACATGGACACCCGGTACGTGCGGGGGCGCATGTTCAACCTGTCCCTGCTGGCGGCCGGGCTACTGGAGTGCGGCGAGCTGGAGGAGGCGTGCCAGGCGGCGGGCAACGCGCTGGCGCTGGCGGGGGAGCTGCAGTCGGCGCGGTCCCGGTCGTACGCGGCGGACCTGCGGCGGCGGCTGGAGCCCTACAAGAACGAGCGGGCCGTGATGGCGCTGCGGGAACGCACGCGCGAGCTCACGTCCGTGTGACGGCTTGGCGGCGGCTTGGCGACGGGCGAAGCCCCGGGGCGCCTCTTCGGCGGTCCCGGGGCTTCGGCGTCGCTAGTTGAGCAGTTCGCCGTTCGGGCCGACGATGCTCTTGGTCTCGGCGTAGTTGGCCTTGTTGTAGACGTCGGCCACCTCGCCGTCGAAGTAGGCGGAGCTGATGAAGTCGATCCGGTCGTTGCCGTCCTGGTCGTGGAACATGCTCGTCACGCCGTTGACGTAACCGGTGCGCTTGCCGTTGTCGTACTTCATGAGCCAGGGGCCGCCGTCGGCGCCGGGGGTCATGGAGCACTTGAGCACCTGGTGCTCCTCGACCCGGAAGGTGTTGACCTGGTACGTCTTGGTGCCCGTCTTGCCGGAGCACCACTTGGGGGTCACGCCGGTGTAGGGCTTGTCGCCGTCGGGGTGGGGGGCGGCGGGGTAGCCGAAGACGGTGACCTTCTGGCCGCGCGGCTGGTTCCACGCGAAGCCCTGGCCGCCGACGACGTCCCCGAGCCGGCCCATGTCCTTGGCCATGCCGATGAAGTACTCCGGCATGAAGTACTTCCGCGACGTGCCGGGCTTCACCCACTTCTGCGTGTAGTAGTGGGTGATGGTGAAGTTGCCGAACTTGTCGGTGCCCTTCTTGCCGAGCCCCTTGTAGGCGTCCTGCTGGGTCTTGGTGACCTGCTCGACGACCGGTTCGCCGAACTTGAAGCCGTTCCCCTTGCCGACCTTGGCGGCCTTGTACGCCTCCTCACCGACCTCGACCTTCTCGAGCACGGCGTTCGGATAGTCAGGCCCGACGAGGTCGGCCGGCTTGTCTTCCCCTTCGGACCAGCAGTCGCCCAAGTTCAGCAGGCACTTCTCGAACTCCTTGGCGTCGATCTCGCGGGGTTTGATCCACTTGTCGCCGCCCCACGCCTTGAACTCCTTGACCTCCACCTGCTTCTCGCCCGCCAGGGTGAAACCGTTGTGGACGGCGACGAAGGCGAAGTCCCCGTCGTAGTCGTCGTAGGTGTCGAGGTCGTAGGCGGTGAAGGCATATGCGCCGACGTAAACGCCCCAGGGGGACTTGCCCTGGTAGTAGCCGGGCACGAACACCCACTTGCTGTAGACGTCCTTGCCGGTCTCGTAGACGCAGTGGCCGGCGGTCGCCACCAGGTTCCTGTGCCGCGACTGGATCGAGGTCGCCGAGCACCAGCGGTACTTGCCGGCGCTGTCGACGAAGAAAACCTTGCCGATGGTCTTGGGCAGGTTGACGTTCTTGCTCGCGCTGGGCTTCGGAGTGCCGGTGGGGGCGGTCAGCCCGGGCTTGCCGTCGGGCGCGGCGTTCTCCTCGCCGCGGGCCGCGACCAGCTTGGTGACGTCTTTGGCGTCCCACTGGTACTGCGTCGCCTTGCGCAGCGCGGCGCCGTTGGCGTCGAGCCAGAAGTACGCGGCGCTGTAGGCGTCCGACGGTTTGGCGGTCAGGTCATCGGTGACCCAATCGGGTTTGGCGTCGGCGGGGACGGCAAGCGCGGCGGCGCTCAAGCTGGCAGCAGCGAGGGGGATGAGCAGGCGCTTCAAGGGAGGCTCCACACGGGTTGTCAAGAAGGGCGTCAAAACCCTATCGACCCTTTAGTCACTCTGGTAAGGGTTCTTCTCGGTTTATCGCCGGAAAGGCCGAAGGGCCCGGCAGATGCCGAGCCCTTCGGGTAAAGCTAGGTAGAGCAGAGGTTTGGACCCTCAGCCCAGGATCATTCCGAAGATCAGCTGTCGGCCTTCGGGATGATGCTGCCCGACCACACGTTCGCCGCGGCGGCGTAGACCGAGTTGGTCTCACCGTCGAAGTACGGCGAGGACATGTAGTCCCAGCGGTCGTTGCCGTCCGTGTCGTACAGAACGCTGGTCACGCCGTTGACGTAGCCCATGCGCTTGGCGTTGCTGTACTTGAGGAGCCACGGGGCGCCGTTGTAGCCGCCGGTGACGGCGCACTTCAGCGAGATGTGCTCTTCGATCTTCAGGCTCGGGACCTTGGTCGCCTTCGCGCCGGTCTTGCCGTAGCACCACTTCGGCGTAACGCCGGAGTAGGGCTTCGAGCCGTCGGGGTGCTTGGCGTAGGGGTAGCCGAAGGTACGGACGTACTGGCCGGTCTTCTGGTTCCAGGCGAAGCCCTGGCCACCGACGTTGTCGCCCAGGCGGCCGACGTCCTTGATCTCGTGAACGTAGATGAAGAAGTCGGTCCTGTAGTACTTGGTGTCGGTGCCCGGCTTGTACCACATCTGCACGTAGTAGTGCGTCAGGGTCGCGTTGCCCTGGCGGTCCACCCACACAGTCGCAGGCGCGTCAGCCGTCGGCTTCGGCAGCGGCTTGTCGGCGTTCCACGTCGGGTCCTGCTTCTTGATGTAGGCGAGAGCCTGGGTGTAGGTCACGTTCTCGACGACGGGCTCGCCGAACTTGTAACCGTTGCCCTTGCCGACCTTGGCAGCCTTGTAGACGTCCTCGGTGACCTCAAGCTGAGCAACCTCGGCGCCGGGGAAGTCCGGGCCAGCGACCTCGGACTTGGAGCCCTGCGCGCGGTGGTAGTACTCGGCGGTCTTCGGGTCAAGGCGGCCCTTGCGGAACTCTTCCTTGCTGACCTCGACGTCCTTGGCGTCCTTGTTGCCCTTGTAGGCGTCGAACTCGGCCTTGGTGACCTGCTTCGACTTGTTGAGGTAGCCGCCGACACCGTTGTACACGGTGACGAAGGCGTAGTCGCGGTCGAAGTCCTCGTAGTTCGAGAAGTCGTAGTGCGTGAAGGCCTGCTTGCCCACGTAGATGCCCCACGGGGTCTTGCCCTGGTAGTAACCCGGGACGAACACCCAGCGGGAGACGACCTCGTCGTTGGCGGCGATGTCGTACACGCAGTGACCAGCCGTCGCAACCAGGTTGCGGTAGTTCGACTGGATGGAGGTGCCGGAGCACCAGTACAGCTTGCCGTCGCGACCCTCGAAGAAGACCTTGCCGATGGACTTCGGCAGGTTCACGTTCTGGGACTTGACCGTGACGGTCTTCTCGGCGCCGATCGGCGGGGTGGAGCCGGGCTTGCCGTCAGCGACGTACCCGCCCTTCTGCACGATCTTCTTGACGTCCTTGTTGTCCCAGTAGTAGGCCGTGGCCTGCCGCAGGGCAGCGTTGTCGGACTTGGTCCAGAAGTCCAGGATCTCGGCGGCCTTCTGCTCGCTGGCAGCGAGAGCGGCGTTGTCGACGTCCGGGTCGGCCTGGGCGGCACCGGCGAGGCCGGCAGCCAGCAGACCGGTGGCCAGCAGGGCGCCACCGGCGGGGAGGAGGATGCGCTTCAAGGTAACTCCTTGCGCTGTCGTGGAACGCCTCTTGCGTCCCATGCGTCAGTAAAGGGATAGCCAGGAACATACAGTGTCGATCTTGAAGTCCGGTAGCCGCTTTGAGAGGAAAAGATGCGACAAGCCGGACGTTATCGTTCTGTGATGTTTAGGTCCCTGTTGCGCAGGAGTCAGCAGAAGTCGGGCTTCAGGCTGTTTGCCCTGATCAACATAAAGAAGGTGTGAGCCGGTTCGGCGGGCCTGGTGGTCACCCTTGATCCGGTCCGCTCAGGCAGTGTGATGCAGATCACATCGGGTTGATGGCACCGTTTCGGCGTCGCATGCGTCCAAACGCCTTCACTCTCCGGCCCGGAAAGGCCGAAGGGCCCGGCGGATGCCGAGCCCTTCGGTTGCTGACGGTTCATACGAACGGTCAAGACCGGTCGTGGGAAGCCGTCATCAGACGATCTTGCCGGACCAAACGTTGGCAGCGGCCTTGTAGACGACGTTCGTCTCACCGTCGAAGTACGGCGAGGAGATGTAGTCCACGCGGTTGTTGCCGTCCTGGTCGTTGAAGGTGCTGGTGACACCGTTCACGTAACCGAGGCGCTTGGAGTTGCTGTAGTTGAGGAGCCAAGGGCCACCGTCGGCGCCCTCGGTCATGGCGCACTTGAGCGCCACGTGCTCCTCGATCTTCTTGGCGGCCGAACCGACCAGCTTCTTGGTGGTCTTGCCGTAGCACCACTTCGGCGTGATGCCGGTGTAGTTCTTGTGGCCGTCGGGGTGCGGCGCGGCCGGGTAGCCGAACACGCGGACGTACTTGCCGGTGGGCTGGTTCCAGGCGAAGCCCTGGCCGCCGACGTTGTCGCCGAGGCGACCGGCGTCCTTGGCGAAGCCCTCGACGATGAAGAAGACGGTCTTGTAGTACTTGGTGTCCGAGCCGGGCTTGTACCACTGCTGCACGTAGAAGTGCGTGATGGTCCAGTTGCCGCGGGCGTCCTTGACGACCTTGGCCGGGTACTTCGCCGCGTCCTTCTTCTGGTTCTCCTCGTAGGCGGCAGCCTGAGCGTCGGTCACGATCTCGGTGACGGGCTCACCGAACTTGAAACCGTTGCCCTTGCCCGCACGGGCGGCCTTGTAGGTGGCCTCGCCGACCTCGACCTTGCCGACCTCGGCACCGGGGAAGTCCGGGCCGGTCGCCTCGGGCGCCGTGCCGCGCTTGACCCAGTAAGCCTCGGTGGAGGTGGGGTCGAGCTTGCCCTTGCGGAACTCCTCGCGGCTGATCTCGACGTCCTTGGCGTCCTTGACGCCCTGGTACTTGTCGAAGTCGGCCTTGGAGACCTGCTTGGCGGTGCCGCTGCCGAGCTGGACGCCGTTGTACACGGTCACGAACGCGTAGTCGCGGTCGTAGTCCTCGTACACGTCGAAGTCGTAGTGGGTGAAGGCCTGCTTGCCCACGTAGATGCCCCACGGAGCCTTGCCCTGGTAGTAACCGGGGACGAAGACCCACTTGGACATGACGTCGGCGTTGGCGCCGGTGTCGTAGACGCAGTGACCGGCCGTGGCGACCAGGTTGCGGTACTTCGACTGGAGCGAGGTGGCGGAGCACCACTTCTTCTCGCCCTTGCCGTTGACGAAGAACACCTTGCCGATGGTCTTCGGCATGTTGACGTTCTGCGTCTTGGCGGTGGTCTTCTTCTCCTCACCAATCGGGGCAGTGGTGCCCGGCTTGGTGTCGGCGCTGTAGCCGCCCTTGCTCTGCAGCTTGGCGACGTCCGCCTTGTCCCAGACGTTGGACTCGGTGGCGGCCCGGAGGGCGGCACCGTTGTTCTCGGCCCAGAAACTGGCGATCGCCTTCGCGTTGGCCGCGCTCGCCGCCATCGCGTCGGTGGAGATGTCGCTGTCGGCCGAGGCCGTACCGGCGAGGCCGGCGGCCAGGAGGCCGGTAGCCAGGATGGCGCCACCGGCGGGGATGAGGATGCGCTTCAAGGGAACTGCTCCTTGGTCTGTCGTGGGTCGCAACATGCGTCCCATGCGTCAGTAAAGGGATAGCAAGGAACATAGCCAGTGATCTCCGCAGGTGAAAGCCGTTCTGAGGGGATCGGTAAGGGGCGCTTTCGCCGTTACCGTGCTGTTATCTGTCAGAGGCTTTGGCGTGACGTTACCGGAAGGTGATGTTTTCGCTGGCCCTGTGGGGGATTCGGTGGGCGGGACGAAAGTTCCGTTAGCGGGTTGTTGCGCTGTGTGATCGGATGAATGTGATCCAGATCACAGGAACCAGATTGGGGTCCCATCCGTCTAAATCGGCCCGCCACTCACAGGTGATCTTCAGGTTCGGCTCAGGAGCCCTCAGGTTTCGACAATTTGCCCGATTTCGTAGAGGGCTCGGACCCAACACGTCCTGCGTGCTATGGGGCTGTTTGGGGTGTTTGTCGTTTTTGGGCATGGCGAAGCGAAGGGCGGCGACAGCCGCGACCCTGAAGCGTCAGGGGAGAAGGATGGTGCGGACCGTTCGCCAGGAGGCTGCGTCGGCTGCGTTGAGCAGGCCCGGTTGGGGGACGGACGGGCTGTACGGGGTGGCGTCGAGGTGGCGGGCGGCGCCGCCGGCCTCCGTCAGCAGCAGGACGCCCGGCGCGTGGTCCCAGGGAAGCGTCCGGTGGAACAGCAGGAAGTCCTGGTCGCCGTTCAGGAGGCGGGGATAGTCCACGCCGGCGCACTTCGTCCCCGGGGTGAGGGCGGCGAAGCGGGGTTCGGCCGCCGCCACGTGGGCCTTGGCGTCGTCGTCCAGGAAGCGGGTGAGGACGGCGCCGCGCAGCCGGGCGGGGTCGGCGGGAGGCGCGGCGCGGTGGACGGGGATGCCGTTCCGCCAGGCTCCGGAGCCGAGCTCGGCGACGTAGACGTCGTCCTCGGCCGGCCGCACGATCCAGGACGCGACCGTCTCGCCTGACCGGACCAGGGCTGCCATCACCGCGTACTCGGGGCGGCCCGCGACGAAGTTGGCCGTGCCGTCCAGGGGGTCGACCAGCCAGGCGGTGGGGGCGTCGTGCAGGGCGGACAGGAGCGCGGGGGCGGCGGAGGCCGCCTCCTCGCCGACGACGGGGGCGTCCAGGAGGTCGCGGAGGCGGCGGCTGATCAGCTCCTCAGCCTCGCGGTCGGCCACGGTGACCACTTCGCCCGGTGTCTTCTCCGAGACGTCACCGGCGGCCAGGGCGCGGAACCGGGGGAGGATCGCGATCTCGGCGGTCTCGCGAAGGATCTCGGTCACCGCGTCGATCAGCATGGGACTCATGCTAGACATCGGGTGCTATGGGGCTGAAGGGGGCCTTCGTCCGTGGGTGCGGTTGATCGGGCATGGATGGGAGACGTGCCGGTTCGGGCAGCAGATCACGCCGATCGTGAGGAACCGGGCGCCGGGCGGTTGGAGCTGGAGGTGGGGAAGTCGGGGGAACCGGGGCGGCGTTCGGCCTCTCTTCCGCGCTCGGCGCCGTTGCCGGTCCACAGGTAGGCGTGCCAGTGCATGGTGCTCCCCTGTGGTCGGCGGGGCCGCCCCTGCTCGTTTCGGTCCTTGGGCCTTGATTTCGGGCAGGGGCCGGCTGTCTCGTTCTCGGCTAGATGGTGGCGATTCCCGCGGCGCGCAGCTCGGTGCCGGTGAAGCGGAGCGTTCCGGCGTCGGGGTTCTTGGAGTCGCGGAGTGCGTAGGCGTCGTCGATGCCGGGGATCTGCGCGATCAGGACGCAGGTCTCCACGTGCTCGCCCGGTGGGCCGCCGCCGCGCAGCTGGGTGAAGGGCACGTCATCGAGGTTGCCGCCGTACAGGTCTGTCATGAGTGCTTCCTTTCGTCTCGTCAGCGGCCCGCGGGGGGATCGCTTGGAAGATACAAGCACTAGACATGATAGGACCTCTCCATACCTTGGATGAGGTAGTCATTTGTCCTCGTAGGTTCTGCGTCCCTTAGCGTTTTTCTATGGCCTTGGTGGACAAAAGCGACCGCATCGACCATGTCGGGCCGAACCTGGTGTGGCGGCAACTGGCCGAGGACGTCGAGGCCGACATCGCCTCCGGCCTGCTGGCGCCCGGCGCCAAGCTGCCCGCCGAGCTGGAGCTGGCGAGCCAGTACGGCGTCTCCCGGGTGACGGTCCGGCGCGCGGTCAAGGATCTGGCGGAGCGCGGCCTGCTGGTCGTCGTCCATGGGCGGGGGACGTTCGTGTCGCGCGGTTCCGCGTGAGGGCTGGCGGCGGGACGGGATGTCGATATAACGTTCGAATCTCATGGTGATCATCGCCGCCCGATCCTGACATCCCTTCCATAAGTGAAACTGTGTTCGGCTGGCTGACCGGGGGCGTGATCCTGGAGATCTCAGGAACGGAGATGTCTGTGGGGTTATGGACTTCGGCAGCACGCCGCCTCGGGGGACTGGTCGCCGTCGTGGCCCTCTCGCTGGGGGTGCTCGCCACGGGGGCGCAGGCCGCCTCGGACGTCAGCGCGAACGTCGGCGAGCTGACCATCGCCTTCGAGCGCACCACCGCGTCGAAGTGCCCGGTCAGCTTCGACGTCCACGGGTACTTCCAGGGGCTGCCGCCGGGCGAGCAGACGATCCAGTACCGCCTCGTCGGCGCCGGGGAGTGGAAGACGCTCGTCGTGCCCGCCAAGCGTCTGATCGTCCACAGGGCGTTGCTGGAGACCGTCACGTGGGAGTCGGCGCCGGACTCGCGTGACTACTCGGTCCAGATCGAGATCAACCAGCCCGACGGACTGCGGTCCAACGTCCTCTACTACTTCAAGTGCAACACCCCGCCGTCCGGGGAGACGTTCGGCGAGGCGGCCGAGGCCGTCACCCGTACGGCCAGTGGTGGCCCGATGGCCGAGCTGGCGGCCGACGCGCAGCTGGAGTCGGTGCGGGCGCGCTCCGGCGCGCAGGTCGCGCTCGTCAATCGGTACGACGTCAAGGCGGACCTGCCGGTCGGTCCGATCGGGTTCGAGCACCTGTGGAACGTGCATCCCGCGGGGAAGGCCATCGACGTCCAGACCATGACCGGCGGGCAGCTCAAGGCTCTGCTGGCCACGCCCAATCCGGCAGGCTGGGTGCTGACCCCGTCCGCCGGGCTGCGTTACACGCTCGGCGGCGGGAAGGTCGTGTCGATGACGCTCGACGGGCTTCCGGTGAGCGCCACCCAGGAGATCAAGGTCGCGGGCGCCTGGAGTCTCGTCGCGGGCTTCGACGGCTGGCCGCGCTGGGAGGGGACGACCACGTACACCGGCGGGCCGGATGACACGGGGGCGCTGGCGGGCTATCTGGCCGCTCATTCGCCGGTGACGGCGCCGGCGGGCGATCGCGTCACCCTCCGCTAGTCAGCGGGCCGGCCGTGCGTCCGGCCCGCTCGTCCTGTCTTTGGTGGTCACCAGCTGCGGACGCGGGGGCGGCGGCGCATGCGTTCCAGCATCGCCTCGTTGAAGGCCGCGGACACGGATGCGAACTCACCGTCCTCGACCGCTCGGTCGACGTACGCCTTGACGTGGGGGTCGAGGGTGATCGTGACCTCCGGTGCCGTCGTGGCGGGAGCGGTCGCGGGCTCGTCCTGATCCTCGGTCATACCGACATCTTGCGCCACAAGGGCTGGCGAATCACGCCCCGAAACGCCGCGGATTGGAGAGACAGCACAAGGACCGTTGCGGCCGGATCGGGGTTCGTCGGCCATGGGCTCCTAAGAAGCCCTGCGGGTGACGGGGCCCAGTGAGCTTCCAGTGGGCACAGCTTGATGTCAGGAACGCGGATGGGGCATGGAGTCCGCGGTTGGGCGGGCGGTGACGGCGGGAGTTCCGTGGCGCCGCAGGCGCGTGGGGTGCGCCGGTAGGCGCCTGATCGGGAAGGGGCTGAGCCCTTGTGGGCGCGGAGCGCCTTCCCTGGGAAGTCGATTGACGGGGCCCGGGCGGGCTTCCAGCGGGCACGGCTTTCTGGCTGGAACCCAGATGGGGCCTTATGGGCGCGGAGCGCCTTTGCTGGGGGAGTCAATTCGGGGGGCGGACAGGTGAGGGCCCCGGCGGCAAGGAGCAACGCCGGGGCCCTCTCTCCCCTGGTAAGGGCTTACTTGTAGAGCTCTCCGTTAGGCCCCACGATCTTCCCCGACGGGAAGTTGGTGGCCGCCTTGTACACGGCCGCCGTCTCGCCGTCGAAGTAGGGCGAGGTGATGTAGTCGATGCGGTCGTTGCCGTCCTGGTCGGCGAAGGTGCTGGTGACACCGTTCACGTAGCCGAGGCGCTTGGCGTTGCTGTAGTTCAGCAGCCACGGCCCGCCGTCGTAGCCGGGGGTGACGGCGCACTTCAGGCCGACGTGCTCCTCGATCTTGAGCCAGGACGCGCCCACGGTCTTGGCCGTCGTCTTGCCGTAGCAGTGCTTCGGCGTGACACCGCTGTACGGCTTGTTGCCGTCGGGGTGCGGGGCCGCCGGGTAGCCGAAGGTGCGGACGAACTTGCCCGTCGGCTGGTTCCAGGCGAAGCCCTGGCCGCCCACGGCGTCGCCGAGCCGGCCGGCGTCCTTGGACAGCAGGATGTAGTAGTGGCCGCCCCAGGCGCGCTTCGGGCCGCTGAAGCGCTCGAAGTCCTTGCGGTCCACCTGCTTCACGCCGTCGAACTGGATGCCGTTGTAGACGGTGACGAACGCGTAGTCGCGGTCGTAGTCCTCGTAGTTGTCGAAGTCGTAGTGGGTGAAGGCCTGCTTGCCCACGTAGATGCCCCAGGGGGCCTTGCCCTGGTAGTAGCCCGGGACGAAGACCCAGTTGGACAGCGTGTCGCTGTTGCTGTCCGTGTCATACACGCAGTGGCCGGCGGTCGCGACCAGGTTGCGGTTGCCCGACTGGATGGAGGTGGCCGAGCACCAGCGGAACTTGCCGGAGCCGTCGACGAAGAAGACCTTGCCGATGCTCTTGGGCAGGTTCACGTTCTGGGACGCGCCGCCCTTCTGCGCGCCGGTGGGCGCGGTCATGCCGGGACGGCCGTCGGGGTCGTAGCCGCCCTTGGAGACGACCTTCCGCACTTCCTTGGAGTCCCAGGTGTACTGCGTGGCCTGGCGGAGGGCGGCGCCGTTGGAGGCGATCCAGAAGGAGGCGATCGAGGCGGCCTGGGAGTTGCTGCCGGCCATCGGGTCGTTGGAGACACCGCCGTCGGCCTGGGCGGTGGCGGAGAGCCCGGCGGCCAGAAGGCCGGTCGCCACGACCGCGCCGCCGACGGGGAGGAGGATTCGCTTCAAGGTAACTCCAGGTTGCGCTGACAGGAGGCGCCTCTTGCACCCCGAAATTCAGCAAACGGACGACCCGGAACCTATAACGCTGACAGGGGGAATGGAAATTTTCGGTAGATCAAGTCAGCGCTCCCACCCAGCGCCGTTACCGTACCGAGATCAATGGATCGGCTGATCACGTCTCGTGATCACATGGTTGCATGTGACTTACGTCACATTTCCCGGCGTGGTGAGTGCGGCGGCGCGTCGGTAGACCTCCGCGGTGGTCGTGTCGAAGTACGGCGACGACACCGCGTCGTAGGCGCCCTTGGCGTCCCTGTTCCAGGTCAGGCTGTTGACGCCGTTCAGGTTGCCGAGCCCGCGGGCCGCGTCGTAGTCGACCAGCCAGGGGCCGCCGCTGGCGCCGGGACTGAAGGCGCACGGCTGGAGCCGGACGCCCTTCTGCAGGTCGAGCGCGGGAGCCACGGTCCAGTACGTGACGCTGCCCTGGCACGTCCGCAGCGTCTTGCCGTCGAACGGACGGGTGCCGTCGGGCTGCACGCCGGCCGGGAAGCCGAACGCCGTCATGGTGGCGGCCACCGGCTTCCTGTTGATCTCCAGCCCCTGGCCGCCCACGTTGTCCTGGAGCCGGCCGACGTCCTTCATCGTGTACGTGCCGTCCTTGGCCTGCTCCCAGACGAACCCGCGGTGCACGGTCACGAACGCGTAGTCGAAGTCGTAGTCGCCCTTGCCGGACCAGTCCTCGTGCATGCTGAGCGCGGCCCCCACGTAGATCCCGTCGGGCGTCTCGCCGTTGGGACCGGGGTTGGGGACGAAGATCCAGTACTCGGCGGCCTTGGCCTGGCGGGAGTCGTACGCGCAGTGGCCGGCCGTGGCCACGACGCTGCGGTTGCGGGCGGCGACCGCGCTGGCCGAGCACCAGTACTGCTTGGCGCCGAACTTGAAGAAGACCTTGCCCATGGTCTTGCCGGCGCCCCCCTGCTTGGGCGGCACGGGCGTGATGCCCTGCGTCACGGACGTCCGCCGCGCCGTCGTCACGGGCGAGGCGGGCCCGGAGGCGGCGCCGGCCGAGGACGTCGGGGCGGCCTGCGCGCCCGGCGTGGCGGGGCTGTAGCTGTCGGCCTGCTTGAGCTGGTCGGGACGCCAGTAGTCGGCGACCTTCTTCATGTCGGCGGCGGTCTTGGCCAGCGTGACGCCGAAGACCCGGCTCGCCGGCGCGGCGTTCGCGATCCCCGTGAAGGCAGGCAGCAACAGCAGCGCGCCGCCCAGGGCGGCCGCCGCCAGTTGCCTGGCCCGGGAGATCATGAAATGCCTTTCTTAGGGTCGTAAGGGTGGATTTTTCCAGATCAACTGCCTGTATTGCAGCCCGGATAGAGATTCGTTACCTGATCAAGAGTGCACCGTGTGCGATAAGGACACCATCAGCCGATCCCTCCCGATACGCGTAACTGATCACGCGTGTCGGTCGTTGCCCCAGGTCAGAGGGCTGATAGAGGCTGCGCCTATGCACCGAATTCTCTGCGTCATCGCGCTTTCCTGCGCCGCATTCGCCGCCGCTCCAGTGGCGAACGCCACGACCGGACCGCCCGATGTCCGGACGTCGCACAAGGACCAAAGGCTTTTCCGGATCAGCGTCGGAGATCGGCAGGGCGTGCTGGAGTGCACCCCCGGCCGGGTCGCGCCGGGGCAGGTCGCGGCCTGTTCCGCTCTCGAACAGGTGGGCGGGAACCCGGCCCGTCTGACCGGCCGTACGGGGGTCTCCTGCACCGCCGACTACGAGCCGGTGGACGTACGGGCGGAGGGCGTCTGGGACGGCGACCGCTACCGCTACTCGCAGACCTTCCCCAACGCCTGCGCCCTCGCCGTCGCCACGGGCCCGGTCTTCCGCGTCTGAACGCGGTCCTGAGGCGTACGTCCGGGACGTCGGGGGCGGGGGAAGGCCCCGGATCCCGCCGAGGAGGATCCGGGGCCTCGACTGCCGGGCCGGATCACGGCATGTCGCCGGTCCAGCGGTTGGCGGCGGCCTTGTAGACGTCGTAGGTGTCGGTGTTGAAGTACGGCGACGAGATGTGGTCGTAGCGGTCGTTGCCGTCGGTGTCCCACGCGACGCTGTTCACGCCCACCAGGTAGCCGGTGCGTGTGGAGTTCCGGTAGTCGTAGATGAACGGGCCGCCGCTGGCGCCGGCGGTGAAGGAGCACCTGAAGCCGATCTGCTCCTGCAGGTCGTACTTCTTGGCCTCGGGCATCGGAGCCGTCCTGCCGTAGCACCACTTCATGGTCCGGCCGGTGTACGGCTTGTCGCCGTCGGGGTGCCCGCCGGCCGGGTAGCCGAAGGAGAACACGTTCAGCTTCGTGCTGCGGTTCCAGGTGAAGCCCTGGCCGCCGACGTTGTCACCGAGGCGGCCGGCGTTCTTGACCGTCCAGCGCCACCGGTTGCCGGTCTTCTCCCAGCTCACCTTGATGCCGTTGTAGACGTTGACGAACGCGTAGTCGAAGTCGTAGTCCTCCTTCACCACGAAGTCGTCGTGCGCGTTGAACGTCTTGGCGGCGTAGATGCCGTACGGCGCCTTGCCCTCCCACACGTTGTCGCCGTCCCAGTACGACGGGATGAAGATCCAGTTGTCGTAGAAGGTGTTCTGCCGGGTGTCGTAGACACAGTGGGCGGAGGTCGCCACCAGATTGCGGTACTTGCCCTGTACGGAGCTGGCCGAGCAGTACCGCCAGTTCTTCGGGTTGCGCGGGTCGGTCCGGGGCAGCGTGAAGAACACGCGGCCGACCGTGTTGGGCAGGTTGACCTGCCTGCTCTTGCCCGCCTTGGCCTTCTCGCCGCCGATCGGCGGGACCGATCCGGGCGGCCCGTCGGGGGTCTGGTCGCCGCCCGTGTCGCCCCTGGCGCCCCTGGACGACACGTCGAGCGCGCCGTCGTGGTCGGTGGCGAGCTTGATGCGGTCGGGCGTCCAGAACTGCACGGCCTGCTCGGCGGGGGTCGCCGCGTTCCTGGACACG
The DNA here is from genome assembly GCF_040674635.1 of Nonomuraea sp. NPDC049758. Classification (NCBI taxonomy): domain Bacteria; kingdom Bacillati; phylum Actinomycetota; class Actinomycetes; order Streptosporangiales; family Streptosporangiaceae; genus Nonomuraea; species Nonomuraea sp. NPDC049758. The sequence goes on along the minus strand of NZ_JBFAMZ010000004.1, from coordinate 535,927 downwards.
ACGTCGGGGGCCGAGGTCGTCTCCGCAGCGGCGCCGGTGGTCGTGCCGGCGGCCAGGGCGGCGGCCACCAGTGCGGCGAGGGGGATCGCGATGCGCCTTGCTCGGGAATACATGGAACTCCTCTCGGTTCTCGGCGGCCCAGAGCGGGGTGCTGCGCCCCGGTGGGCCAGGAAAACGTTGAGCACGCTAATGAATGGCGCAACCCGTCAGCCAGAAAGCGGCGCGAAAAGGTCGGCCCCGGTCCCGTTTCGTTATGGAAATAGCGAAATCGCATGTATTCAAAAAGGGCATCTGCCCAGGTCAGATGCATGGCAAAGAGTCTGCAGCACCAGCGGTAACGCTGATTATCAAACGCCACTGCTTATCAACAGAATGTTGTTCTGGTTAGATGTCGGTATGGATCCACGCACCCCCTGTCTCATCGGCGTCGCACAACGCACCGTGCGCGAACAGCCCGGCCCGGAACCGCTCGATCTGTGGGAATCGGTCGCCCGCGAGGCGGCCGAAGACGCCCGGCTGCCCGCCGGGCGGCTCGACTCGATCCAGATCGTCCACACCGACTCCTGGCAGTACGACTCGCCCACCGGGCGGCTGGCCGAGCGCCTGGGCGCCACGCCGCGCCACACCGCCTACTCCAAGGTCAGCGGCACGGCTCCGCAGCTCCTCATCGGCGCGGCCGCGGCCCGGATCGCGGCGGGCGACCTGGACTGCGCGCTGATCACCGGGGCCGAGGCGCTGGCCACCCGGCGGGCCTACCGGCGGGCGGGCGAGCACGTGCCGTGGAGCCACGCCGCCGATCCCAAGCCGCCCTACGGCTGGGAACGGCCCCCGCACCCCGCCGAGCTGGCGCACGACCTGTTCCTGCCCGTGCACACGTACGCGATCATGGAGACCGCGCGGCGGGCGGCGGCCGGGATGACGGTCGAGGAGGAGATGCTCGACCGGGGCCGGATGATGGCGCCGATGACCGAGGTGGCCGCGGCCAACCCGCACGCGTGGCGGCGGGCCGTGCGCACGCCCGAGGAGCTGGTGAAGGGCAACCGGTTCGTCGGCTGGCCGTACACCAGGAACACCGTGGCGGTCATGGAGGTCGATCAGGCGGCGGCCGTCGTCCTGGCCTGCGCGGAGCTGGCCGACCGGCTGGGGGTGCCGGACGAGCGGCGGGTCTACCTGCGCGGCTGGGCGTACGCCGAGGACACCTGGGAGGTGGCGGCGCGGCCCGCGCTCGGCTCGTCGCAGGCGATCGGGGCCGCCGCCGAGGCCGCCTTCCGGCGCGCCGGGCTCGGCCTCGCCGACATGGACGCCCTCGACCTGTACAGCTGCTTCGCCGTCGCGTTGCGGCAGGCGTGCGACGCGATCGGGCTCGACCCGTACGACCGGCGCGGCCTGACGGTCACCGGCGGCCTGCCGTACGCCGGCGGCCCGGCCAGCGACTATGTGCTGCACTCGACGGCCACGATGGCCGGGCTGCTGCGCACGCAGTCGGGCCACGGGCTGGTGACCGGCGTGGGGATGCACCTGACGAAGCACACGTACGCGGTGTGGTCCAGCGAGCCCGGCGGGCCGCCCGGGGACGCCGTACCGGTGTTCACGGCGGCCGGGGTGCCCGTCGTGGGCTCGTACGCCGGGCCCGCCACCGTGGCCGGCTACACGGTCGCGCACGGCCCGGACGGCGAGCCGGACAAGGGCATCCTCGTGGTCGACCTGCCGGCCCGCGGGCGGGCGCACGCGCACGTGCTGGAGCCGGAGCTGCTGGCCGACGCCATGTCCCGGGAGCTCGTGGGGCAGCGGGTCGGCCTGGTCGCGGGCGACGGGCCCAACGTGGCCACCTGGTGATCCCGCCGAGGTTGTGAAGTTGTGACCTCGTACGGCGACTTCGCCGGGTTCGAGGGCTTGCGCGGGCGGATGTCGCTCAACTGAACTGGGGGTGAAGGGCGCAACCCGCACTAACCCGGCGAGGCACGTCGTGTCCGACCAGTTCGACGTCATCGAGGCAGGGGGGCGCGGCCGCCGCCGGTGGATCGGGCTCGCGGTGGTGCTGGCTCTGCTGGTGATCCCGGCCGTCAGCCTGCTGCTCAGTCGCGACCCGCGGCAGGAGCCGCCCCCGCCGTCCGCCACCACGCCCATCCGCTCGCTCACCACGATCGACAACGGCCCCAACGCCCTGCGGATCCCGGCCAGGACCAAGGGCCACGACGAGATCATCGACGTCGTCTTCCCCGACGGGCTGAAGGCCGAGGTGCGCTACCCGGCCGACCTCGACCTCAACGAGCTGGGGGTGCGGCCGTTCCAGGGCGCGTGGATCGACGGGCGGTTCCGGCAGTTCAGCGTGCCGTACAACGGGGTCGCCGAGGTGACCGGCGGCGGCCGGCCGATCAGGAGCTACGGTCCCGGCGTCACCCTGTGGCCGCGCCAGCCGGGCGGGGGCAGCGGGCAGGTGCTGCTCTTCGCGTTCGGACGCTGGCGGGTGGCGATGCAGGACAGAGGCGAGGGGCTGACCTTCGACCAGCGCGCGGCCCTGGCGCGGGATCTGCACGGCAAGGTGACCAGGGACGGCTACCTGGTGCTGTCCGGCGAGGGATCCGTGCGGCTGGCGCCGCCGGGGGCCGTCACTCAGGAGGGGCCGGCCGGGCCGCAGCTCTGGTTCGGCGGCGGAGTGCGGGAGATGGTCGTGCTGGCGCCCACGCCTGACTGCGTCAGGAAGGCCCGGCTGCCGAAGGCGATCGAGGGGCGCGGGCGTCCGGGGGAGTGGACGTGCCGGGGGGACGTGGAGGTCGCCGTCACCGGCTCCGAGGAGTTCCGGCGCCGCGCCCTGGCGGGGATCCGGGTGACGGTCCGGCGGTGAGCGGCGGGGCGGTGTCGGAGGTGGCGGCGGGTCGGTTAGTAGGGTGCGGCCATGTTCGCCGTAACCGCCACACAGACCGATCCCGACAATCCGCTCGCCGGGCTGACGCTCGGTGAGCACCCCGACCCGAAGGCGCCCGACGGCTGGACGACCGTCTCGGTACGCGCCGCCGCCCTCAACCACCACGACCTGTGGACGCTCAAGGGCGTGGGCATCAGGCAGGACCGGCTGCCGATCGTGCTCGGCTGCGACGCCTCCGGCGTGGACGAGGACGGCAACGACGTCATCGTGCACGCCGTCATCGGCACGGGCGCGGACGAGACGCTCGACCCCAGGCGCTCCCTGCTGTCGGAGGTGCACGACGGGACGTTCGCCGAGCGGGTGGCCGTGCCGCGGCGCAACCTCGTGCCCAAGCCGGCCGCGCTCAGCTTCGCGGAGGCCGCCTGCCTGCCCACGGCCTGGCTGACGGCGTACCGCATGCTGTTCGACAAGGCCGGGCTCGAACCGGGCTCGACCGTGCTGGTGCAGGGCGCCGGCGGCGGCGTCGCCACCGCGCTGATCGCGCTCGGCCGCGCGGGCGGCTTCCGGGTCTGGGCGACCAGCCGGTCGGAGGACAAGCGCGAGCGGGCCCGCGAGCTCGGCGCCGACCAGGTCTTCGAGACGGGCGCGCGGCTGCCCGAGCGGGTGGACGCGGTCATGGAGACGGTCGGCCAGGCCACCTGGGACCATTCGCTCAAGTCGCTCAGGCCGGGCGGTCGCATCGTGGTCTCCGGGGCCACCAGCGGCGCGGTCCCGTCCGCCGACCTCAACCGCGTCTTCTTCCTGCAGCTGTCCGTGGTCGGCACCACCATGGGCACCCGCGACCAGCTCCAGCGGCTGGCGGTGTTCCTGGAGCAGACGGGCGTGCGGCCGATGATCGACCGGACGCTGCCGATGACCGAGGCCCGGGACGGCTTCGCGGCCATGGCCGAAGGCGAGATCTTCGGAAAGATCGTCTTTACCAGCTGAATAAGTGAAGGGTTACTTGTCCGCCTTCCGGGTGATACAGGAAGAATGACGTCGTATCACCCTGGAGGGCGTTCACCATGAACGTTGAGCCGTTCGGCCCGGGTTCGATGCATTGGGACACCGCGGGCGAATACCGCAACCTGCTCGTGGCCGGCAGCGCGCTGGTCCTCCAGACCATGCATCCGGCGGTCGGCGCGGCCGTGGCCGAGCACTCGACGTACAAGGACGACCCGTGGGGGCGGCTCAACCGCACGCTCGCCTCCGTCCAGAAGTGGGTCTACGGCGGTGAGGGCGGCCTGGCCGAGGGACGGCGGCTGCGCGAGCTGCACCGCTCCATCAGCGGCGTGGACGAGCACGGCCGCGCCTACCACGCCCTGAACGGCGAGGCGTGGGCCTGGGTGCACCTGTCGCTGTTCGAGCGGTTCATCACGCTCAACCGCTACTTCGGCACCCCGTACACCGAGGAACAGCAGCGCCGCATGTACGCCGAGTCGAGGCAGCTCGGCGCGATCCTGCAGGTGCCGGAGCGGGAGATGCCGGCGGACCTGGAGGCGTTCTGGCGCTACTTCGACACGATGATCGCCGAACGGCTGGAGCCGCACCCGACCGCGCTGGAGGTGCTCGCCGTCATGCGCGGCACGCCCGCCCCGCCCGGCCTGCCGAGGCCGCTGCGCCGCCTGTGGACGCCGGTGGGGCTGGGGTCGGGGGAGTTCAACCACTTCGTCACCGTCGGGACCCTGCCGCCGGCCGCGCGCAGGAAGCTCGGCCTGCGCTGGACGGCCCGGGACGAGCGGCGGCTGCGGCACCTCGGGCACGCCGTGGCGATGCTGACCGAGCGCCTGCCCGAGCGCCTGCGCTACATGCCGGTCGCCTACCACGCCCGCAGAGCGGCCCGCGGCCACGGACGCCCGCAACGCTCATTGCGCTCGGCCTGACGACGGCTCGGCGACGGTTCGGCGACGGCCCAGCGTCGGCTCAGCGGCGGAGGATGTCGCGGATGCGGGCGGACGCCTCGTCGAGCACGGTGTGCAGCTCGTGCAGCTTCTGCGTGGTCAGGGCGGCGTCGGCGGCCTCCGTGCGGGCCTGGGCCACGAAGTCGGCCAGCAGTTCGCCCAGCTCGCTGTCGAGCTCGGTCCGGCGCACGGTGTCGCCGCCGAGCGTGGTCCAGATGTCCGACCAGATCCGCCGCCACTCACCGGCCAGCCGGTCGCTCTCCACCTGCCACTGGTTGGCGTGCGCCATCCACTGCCGCTTCTGCTGCTCCTTGAGCCGTTTGAGCTCCTCGGCGCGTGCCTTGGCGTCGTCGCGGGCGCCGGTGCGCACGTCCTTGGCCATCCGGGTCAGCTCGTCGCGCAGCGACTTCACCGTGTCGCGGACGTCCTCCTTGACCTCGCGGGCGATGTCCCGCACCGAGGCGGAGATCTCCTGCTCCAGGTCGTCGAGCTCGTCGAGCCGGGCGTTGAGCTCCTCGCGGCCCTTGTCGGTGATGGAGAACACCTTCTTGCCCTCGATCACCTCGTGCGTGACCAGGCCCTCCTCCTCCAGGCGGGCCAGCCGCGGGTAGATCGTGCCGGGCGAGGGGGAGTAGACGCCGAGGAAGCGGTCCTGGAGCAGCCGGATGACCTCGTATCCGTGCCGCGGGCTCTCCTCCAGCAGCTTGAGCAGGTACAGCCGGAGCCGGCCGTGACCGAAGACAGGGCTCATTCCTTCTCTCCCTTGAGCAGCGCGACCTCGCCCGAGACGGTGTACGCCGACAGTGAGGCCATGCCGCCCCCCAGCCGTCCGGACAGCGCCTTGGAGCCGGGGCTGTTGTTCGCCGACAGTCCGTCGAACGTGGAGCTCAGCCTGCCGGAGGTGGACCTCATGCTGACGTCGGACTCGACGTTCTCCGGCACCCGCACCAGGATGGCACCCGAGACGCTGTTGAGCGTCACATGACTCGTGGGCCGGAGCGTCAGGTCGGCGGTGATGCGGCCGGACACCGTGCTGGCCTTGAGCCGGCGCGGGCTGCCGTCGGCGAGGGTCAGCTCGCCCGAGACGGTCTTCAGCGCCAGGTCGCCCTCCATGGCCCGGCTCTCGATCGAGCCGGAGACCGTGGTGGCGCTCACCTCGCCGCTCACGCCGTCGAGGACGACCTCGGAGGACACGCTCTTGACCCGGGTGGACCGCTCGAACCCGGCCAGCACCGTGGACGCCGAGACCACCTCCGTGTTCACCCGGCAGCCCTTGGGCACGGTGAGCGTGAGGTTGGTCCTGCGCTTGTCGCGCCGCAGCCAGCCGAGCAGCCCGTCCAGGGTCAGGCCCTCGTAGGTGACGACCAGCTCCTTGGTCAGCGGGTCGTAGCTGACCAGCAGCGGCGCGGCCGACTCGATCTCCGTCAGCTCCAGCGTGGGCGGGCCCTCGCTGGCCAGGACGGCCAGCCTGCCGGCGACGATCCGCACGTCAAGTGACTCAACCGGCCCGAACGTGAGCTGTTCGGGAGCGTCCAGCGTCCACTTCTCCATGAACGTATGCCTCCTTGACGAGTACGTCTCCTACGAGAACACGATATGTCGCGTTACTCGAAAACTCAAGATGTATCGCGTCTCGGCGGCGGAATCCGTCAGTCGTCGTCCTCGTCGTCGAGGCGGGCCAGCCAGGTGGCCAGCCGCTCGATCGGGGTCTCGAACTCGGGATTGAGATCGACGAACTCGCGCAGCCGCTCGCCCAGCCAGAGCACGCTGACCTCTTCCTCGCCCCGCCGAGCGACCAGCTCCTCGATCCCTCGATCGGTGAAGTACATGGGTTCTCTCCTTCGTGCAGGCAGGGGCCTCACCCTGCCGGTCAACGCAGAAGCCCCCGGCCGGACGGCCGGGGGCTCACTGGCGGCCTGCTCAGCCGAAGAGCTGGTGGAGGATCTCCTCCAGCTCGGTGTCGTGCGAGTTGTGCGAACCCGTCGCGGGCGAGCTGTTCGGGGTCCGCGAGACGCGGCGCAGCGACCGGCCGCCGAGCGTCTGCGGGTCTTCGGCCAGCTTCAGCGTCAGGTAGGGCCACGGGCCCATGTTCACCGGCTCGTCCTGGGCCCACACCAGCTCGGCCTGCTGCCCGTAGCGGGCCAGCTCGGCGGTGAGCTCCTCGGTGGGGAACGGGTAGAGCCGCTCAAGACGGACGATCGCGACGTCGTCGCGGCCCGTCTTGTCGCGCTGCGCGGCCAGGTCGTAGTAGAGCTTGCCCGAGACCAGGACGATCCGGGTGACCTTGGCCGGGTCGACCGTGGTGTCGCCGATGACCGGCTGGAAGGTGCCGGTGGTGAAGTCGGACGCCTTCGACGTGGCCGCCTTGTGCCGCAGCAGCGACTTGGGCGTGAAGACCACCATCGGCTTGTGCCGGTTGGACTCCACCTGCCAGCGCAGCAGGTGGAAGTAGTTGGCCGGCGTGGACGGCTGCGCGACCGTCATGTTGTCGAGCGCGCAGACCTGCAGGAACCGTTCGATCCTGGCCGAGGAGTGGTCGGGGCCCTGGCCCTCGTAGCCGTGCGGCAGCAGCAGCACGACGGAGGAGCGCTGGCCCCACTTCTGCTCACCGGACGAGATGAACTCGTCGATGATCGTCTGGGCGCCGTTGACGAAGTCGCCGAACTGCGCCTCCCAGGCCACCAGGGCATCGGGACGCACGACGCTGTAGCCGTACTCGAAGCCGAGCGCCGCGAACTCGCTGAGCAGCGAGTCGTAGACGTAGAACTTCGTGGTGCCCTCGTTGAACTGCTTCAGCGGCGTGTGGTCGGCGCCGGTCATCCGGTCGACCAGCACCGCGTGCCGCTGGGTGAACGTGCCGCGCCGGGAGTCCTGGCCGACCAGGCGCACCGGGTGGCCGTCGATCAGCAGCGAGCCGAACGCCAGCGTCTCGCCCATCGCCCAGTCGATCGAGTCGGTCTCGACCATCTGGCCGCGGCGCTGCAGCACCGGCGCCAGGCGCGGGTGCGGCGTGAAGCCCTCGGGCAGGTTGAGCTGGGTGTCGACGATGCGCTTGAGCGTCTCGTCGCTGATCGCCGTCGGCGTGTCGGCGTGGGACCACTTGACGACCTCGGCCGGGGGCACCCGCATGGCGGCCGCCTCCTTGGGCTTCTTGGCCGCCTCGCGCGTCTCGGTGAACGCCTGCTCCAGCTTGGCCTGGTAGTCGCGCAGCGCCGACTCGGCCTCCTCGACCGTGATGTCGCCCCGGCCGATCAGCGCCTCGGTGTAGAGCTTGCGGGTCGAGCGCTTGGCGTCGATCAGGTCGTACATCAGCGGCTGGGTGAAGGCGGGGTTGTCGCCCTCGTTGTGGCCGCGGCGGCGGTAGCAGATGAGGTCGATGACGACGTCCTTGCGGAACGCCTGGCGGTATTCGTAGGCCAGCTGGCCCACGCGCACCACGGCCTCGGGGTCGTCGCCGTTGACGTGGAAGATCGGCGCCTGGATCATCCGCGCGACGTCGGTCGCGTAGACCGACGAGCGGGAGGAGGCCGGCGAGGTGGTGAAGCCCACCTGGTTGTTGACCACCACGTGCACGGTGCCGCCGGTGCGGTAGCCGCGCAGCTGCGACAGGTTGAGCGTCTCGGCCACCACGCCCTGGCCGGCGAAGGCCGCGTCGCCGTGGACGAGGACGGGAAGGACGGTGAAGCCCTCCTCGCCGCGCTCCAGGAGGTCCTGCTTGGCGCGGACGACGCCCTCCAGCACCGGGTCGACCGCCTCCAGGTGGGAGGGGTTGGCCACCACGGACGCCGTGATCATCTTGCCGCTCGGGGCGGTGAACTCGCCGCTCGCGCCCAGGTGGTACTTGACGTCGCCGGAGCCGTGGGCGGTGCGCGGGTCGATGTTGCCCTCGAACTCGCCGAAGATCTGCGCGTAGGACTTGCCCACGATGTTGGCCAGCACGTTGAGCCGGCCGCGGTGGGCCATGCCGATGACGACCTCGTCGAGGCCCTCGTCGGCGGCGTCGCTGATCACCGAGTCGAGCAGCGGGATCAGGGACTCGCCGCCCTCCAGCGAGAAGCGCTTCTGGCCGACGAACTTCGTCTGCAGGAACGTCTCGAACGCCTCGGCGGTGTTGAGCCGGGACAGGATGTTGAGCTGCTCGTCGCGCTCGGGCGAGGCGTGCGGCTTCTCCACCCGCGCCTGGATCCAGGCCCGCTCCTCGGGGTTCTGGATGTGCATGTACTCGATGCCGACCGTGCGGCAGTAGGAGTCGCGCAGCACGCCCAGGATCTCGCGGAGCTTCATCAGCGGACGGCCGCCGAAACCGCCCGTGGCGAACTCGCGCTCGAGGTCCCACAGGGTCAGCCCATGGGACTGGATGTCGAGGTCGGGGTGCTTGCGCTGCTTGTACTCCAGCGGGTCGGTCTCGGCCATCAGGTGGCCGCGCACGCGGTAGGCGTGGATCAGCTCGATGACCCGGGCCGACTTGGCCACGTCGTCGTCGTGCGAGGCCGAGATGTCCTGGACCCAGCGCACCGGCTCGTACGGGATGCGCAGCGCCTCGAAGATCTCGTCGTAGAAGCCGTCCTCGCCGAGCAGCAGCCGGTGGATCTGGCGCAGGAAGTCGCCCGACTGGGCGCCCTGGATGATCCGGTGGTCGTAGGTGCTGGTCAGCGTCATGACCTTGGAGACGGCCAGGCGCGACAGCGTGTCCGGCGAGGCACCCTGGTACTCGGCCGGGTATTCCATCGCGCCGACGCCGATGATCGTGCCCTGGCCGGGCATCAGGCGCGGAACGGAGTGGACGGTGCCGATCGTGCCGGGGTTGGTCAGCGAGATCGTGGTGCCGGAGAAGTCGTCGACGCCCAGCTTGCCCGCGCGGGCCTTGCGGACGACCTCTTCGTAGGCCACCCAGAACTGGCGGAAGTCCATCTCCTCGGCGCCCTTGATCGAAGGCACGAGGAGCTGGCGCTCACCGTTGCTCTTCTGGACGTCGATCGCCAGGCCGAACCCGACGTGCTCGGGCTTGACCAGCGTGGGCTTGCCGTCGACCTCCGTGTAGGAGTAGTTCATCTCCGGCATCGCCTTCAGCGCCTTGACGATCGCGAAGCCGATCAGGTGGGTGAAGGAGATCTTGCCGCCACGCCCCCGCTTGAGGTGATTGTTGATCACGATGCGGTTGTCGATGAGCAGCTTGGCCGGGATGGCCCGGACGCTGGTCGCCGTGGGGACCGTCAGGGACAGGTCCATGTTGGCGGCCGTGCGTGCGGCGGCGCCGCGCAGCTTCACCTCCTCGGCGCCCTTGGGCACCGGGGTGGCCGGCTGCTTCGGCTTCTCGGCTGCCGGAGGCGCCTTCGGGGGCGCCTTGGGAGGTGCGGGCGCGGTCGCAGTGCCGTTCGCCGCCTCCCTGACCGGGGTCCGGCCCGGTCCGTAATCAGGGTTGTAGTCAGCGAAGAAGTTCCACCAGGCCTTGTCGACAGACTCTGGATCTTGAAGGTACTTCTGGTACAGCTCGTCGACAAGCCACTCGTTCTGACCAAAGCTTGCCAGCGGGTTTGTCCGCGACGACTCAGACGACACGGCGGAAATCGCCCTCTTCCGCAGATCGGCGTTGATGTTAGAGAACCTGTCCAAGGCTACTCGCCCGGACCGGCAGCGCGCGCCGAAGAGCACGCGCCGCCTCGAACGATCCTCTCAGGACACGCCGAAGAGGTCACGCCCGCCTAGTCAATCCAGGGAGAGCCGCCATTGTTACTGTTTGGTATCAACGTATGGCCGGCAGGTTTATTTCCCTCCGGGCACGATTCTGCTGGTGATCCGCACCCCCGGTGACAGCTCCTCCAGCAGCTCCGCCAGCTCCTTGCCGGCCTGCTGGAGCTCCTCCATCGACATGGGCTCCAGCCGTTCGAGGAGGAAGATCGCGTTGGTCGTCTCCTCGGTGAGCCGGGTGCGCGCCACCTGACGCCAGTTCCACCGGCGGCAGGTCACGCCGGCGTCGTCGCGCCAGATCACCTCGCCGGGCTCGGGCTGCCCGAGCGCCTCCTCGGACTGCTCGTCGCCGGTCGCTCGCACCAGCCGGGCCGGGCCCTGGTAGCGGTCGAGGTCCTCGCCGCCGATGGGCAGCGCGTGCTTGACGCTGATCGTGTTGTACGCGTCGACCACCCGGTTGATCTCCGGCAGCGGCATGCGCCGGGTCAGGGCGTCGACCGAGGGCCTGGTGCGCTGCGGCTTGGCGCCGAAGGCGCGGTAGGCGTCCTTCCAGGCGTCGATCTTGCCGGCCTGGACCTCGCACGCCGACGCCTCGGCCAGCCAGGCGCGGGTGCGGTCGTCGGTGGGGCCGTTCCGCAGGCCGTGGGCCAGCATCACCAGCACGGCGAAGTCGGGGCGCAGGGCGAGGACGGCGTCGTCCACGCGGATGTCGTCGAGCATCCGCCCAGTTTAGAAGGTCGGGGAATTCGCAAAAATCACTTTGCAAAAAAGCTTTTGCGGTCTAGGGTCGTGCTCATGGAGGAGCAGTACAGGATCAGTGACCCGCAGGTGCTCAAAGTGGTCGCCCATCCCTTGCGGGTGCGGCTGCTCGGGCTGCTGCGCAGCGACGGCCCGGCCACCGCCAGCGAGCTGGGCCGCAAGGTCGGCGAGAGCTCCGGCTCGACCAGCTACCACCTGCGCGAGCTGTTCAAGTACGGATTCATCGAGGAGGACGCCGACCGGCGCGACGGCCGCGAGCGCCGCTGGCGGGCCCGCCACCGCTACACCTCCTGGGACAGCGGCCAGCTGTCCGGCACCGAGGAGGGCCGCGAGGCGGTCCGGATCATGCGGATGCGCCAGGTCGAGGTCCTCGGCCGGGTCGCGCAGGAGCACGAGGAGCACGACTGGTCCCCCGAGTGGGCCCGCGCGGCCGGGCTGAGCGACCACATCGTCGAGCTGCCCGCGGCCGGGCTGAGGGAGTTCAACGACCGGGCCATGGAGCTGCTGCGCGACCTCGCCGCCCGCTACTCAGGCGACCCCGACGCCCGCCAGGTCAACATCTGGATGGGCGGTTTCCCCCGCGACGGTTCCCCCCGCGACGGTTCCCCCCGCGACGGTTCTCCCCGCGGCGGTTCCTCCACCGACGGTTCCCCCACCGACGGTTTTCCCAGCGACAAGGAGCAGGACCGATGACCGCTCGTTCCGCGTTACGGCGCTACATGCTCGTCAGCTTCCTGACCTGGCTGCCGCTGGGCCTGATGGCCGCCGTCATGGTGCTGCTGATGACCGACAGAGGGCTCAGCCTGACCCAGATCGGCCTGGCGGTGACCGTGTTCTCGGTCGTCACCGTCAGCCTGGAGCTGCCCACGGGCGGCCTGGCCGACGTCATCGGACGGCGGATGGTGCTGGCCGCCTCGGCGGTGTTCACCGCGGCGGCGCTCGCGCTGATGAGCGTCTCGACGACGTTCGGGATGTTCCTCGCCACCTGCGTGATCAAGGGCGTGGCCAGGGCGTTGTCCAGCGGCCCGGCCACCTCCTGGTACGTCGACACCCTGCACGAGCTCGAAGGCGAGGACGCCGACCTCAAGCCGGGCCTGGCGCGCGGCGGCGCGCTGGAGTCGGTGGCCATGTGCGCCGGGGTGCTGGTCGGCGGCGCCGTGCCGCTGCTGGTGCCGCCTGGGACGATCACGCCGCTGGCCGTGCCGCCGCTGCTGGGGGCCGTCGCGGCCGTCGTCCTGCTGGTCGTGGTGGTGTTCGCGCTGCCCGAGCCGGCCCACGCGCGGCGGTCGCTGGGGAGCGTGCTGCGCGAGGTGCCCTCGACGGTGGTCGGCGGGATCCGGCTGGCCGCCGGGGGAGCGGTGCTGCGCCGCCTGATGCTCGCCGCCGCCGCGTCCGGCGTGCTGCTGATGACGATCGAGCTGCTGACCCCCGGCCGTCTGGCCGAGCTGGCCGGCACGTCCGAGCGCGGCAGCCTGGCCTACGCCGTCGTGGCGGCCCTGGGATACGCCGCCAGCGCCACGGGCAGCGCGATCGCGCCCCGCGTGGCGCGCCTGGCGGGCGGCTCGGCCCGCGGCGCGGCCATGGGCGCGGTGCTCTGCGCGCTGTCGGTCGGCTCGCTGGCCGCCACCGCCGGGCTGGACGGCGTGCCCGGCCTGGTGACGGCCGGGCTGGCTTACCTGGTCATGTTCGCCGGGCTGTCGGTGACCGGGCTGCTCTGCCTGGAGATGCAGCACAACGCGGTCTCCGCCGCCGAGCGCACCACGGTCACCTCGACGTCCTCGCTCTCGTTGCAGGCGGGCGGGGTGCTGGCCAACTCCACGCTCGGCGTCCTGGCCGGGCAGGCGGGCGCGTCGGCCGCCTGGTGGGTGGCCTCGGGGGTGGTGCTGGCCTCGGCGCTGCTGTTCGTCGCGATGCCGAGGCCGGGGATCACAGGCTCCAGTCGAGTTCCGGTCCTACCGGAACGATCCTGCTCGGGTTGATGTTCGTCTGGGTCATGTAGTAGTGGCGTCTGATGTGGTCGAAGTCCGTGGTGTCGCGGAATGCGGGGATCGCGTAGAGCCTGCGGGTGTACGCCCACAACGCCGGATAGTCGGTCAGCCGCCTGATCGAGCACTTGAAGTGGCCGTGGTAGACCGTGTCGAACCTGACCAACGTGGTGAACAGCCGCACGTCGCTGTCGGTGAGCGTGCCGAAGAGGAACTCCGACTCGGCCAGGCGCACCTCCAGCAGGTCGAGCGTGGTGAACACGCGGGCGACCGCCTCCTCGTACGCCTGCTGCCCGCGGGCGAAGCCGGCCTCGTAGACCGCGTTGTTGAGGCCGTGGTAGAGGCGGTCGTTCATGATGTCGATGTCCGGGCGCAGGCGTTCGGGGTACAGGTCGGGCGCGCTGCCCCACGACGTCTCCAGATCGAGGGTGATCTGCGGGAAGTCGTTGGTGACCAGGCGTTCTTCCCGGCTGTCCCAGATGCACGGCACGGTGTAGCGGCCCGTGTAGCCCGGTTCGGTCGCGTGGTAGAGCTCCGACAGGTACGGCGGGTCGCCGTCGGGGATCCGCCAGCCCTTCTCGTCGCGGATGGGGTCGACGATCGTGACGTCCAGCAGGTCCTCCAGGCGGAGCAGGGCGCGGACGATCAGCACGCGCTGTGCCCACGGGCAGGCGTAGGAGGCGTAGAGCCGGTAGCGGCCGGGCTCGGGCGGCCCGAGCCGTTCGGTGAAGCGGTTCGGCTGCCGGACGAAGCGGCCATCGTCTGAGATCTCGCGGCTCAGCTTCATGACCCCTAGTAGAACATGATTCGGGACCAGAACTATATTCGGGGCCATGGCTAAGTTCGTGGTGACTCCTTCCAGCGTGGCCCAGCGTGAGGCGTGGATGAGCGGGGCGGTTCCCGAGGTCGAGCGGGTCCGGCCGGGGCTGTGGTCGATCCCGGTGCCCATCCCGGTCAACCCTCTGCGGTACGTGCTGGTCTACGCCCTCGAACTGCCCGACGGCGTGGCCATCGTGGACGCCGGATGGAACACCGACGAGGCCTACGACGCCCTCGCCGCCGGGCTGGCCGTGGCCGGCTACGGGATCGCCGACGTCAGGGCCGTCCTGGTCACCCACCTGCACCCCGACCATTACGGCCTGGCCGGACGCGTCCGCGAGGCGTCGGGCGCCTGGATCGGGCTGCACCCGGCCGACGCGAACCTCGTGCGCGAGCGGTACGACGACGACGCCATCGACTCGCTCGTCCAGCGGGAGCGGGCCCTGCTCCGGCGCTCCGGCGTGCCCGACCTGAGCCTGGACGAGCTGGCCGGGGCCTCCATGATGATCAGGCACATGGTCACGATGGCCCGTCCCGACCGGCTGATCGAGGACGGCGAGGACCTCGGCCTGCCCGGCTGGGACCTGCGGGCCCTCTGGACCCCTGGCCACACGCCCGGCCACCTGTGCTTCGTCTCGCCTGAGCGCAGGCTGCTGCTCTCCGGCGACCACGTGCTGGCGAAGATCACGCCGATCGTGGCCGTGCACCCCCAGTCGGGCCCCGACCCGCTGGCCGACTACCTCGGCTCGCTGGCCGCCGTGCGCGAGCTGGAGGTGGACGAGGTCCTGCCCGGCCACGAGTACCGGTTCCTGGAGCTGGCCGGACGCGTCGACCACGTGCTGGCGCACCACGACGAGCGGCTGGCCGAGATCGAACGGGTCGTCGGCGAGGACGACGGCGTGACCTGCTGGGACGTCGCCACCCGGCTGAGCTGGTCGCGCCCCTGGGAGACGATCCCGCCGTTCATGCGCCGGGCGGCCAACAACGAGACGCTGGCCCACCTGGTATGGCTGGCCGGACGGGGCAGGGTACGCCGGGAGGAGGGCGAGCCCGAGCTCTGGAGACGCGCCTGAGCCGGTCGGTTATCGTACTCCTACCAGAATGTTGTTCTCTTGCTCTGGAGGTTCGATGCTTCGGTTCGATGACAGGGTCGCGATCATCACGGGCGCCGGGCACGGCCTCGGCAGGGCGCACGCGCTCCTGCTCGCCGAGCGGGGCGCCAAGGTCGTGGTCAACGACCTCGGCGGCGCGCTCGACGGCACCGGCGCCTCCACCGGCCCCGCCGCCGAGGTGGTCGAGCTCATCACCAAGAACGGCGGCCAGGCCGTCGCCAACGCCGACAACGTCGCCACCCCCGAGGGCGCCAGGGCGCTCGTGCAGACGGCCGTCGACGCGTTCGGCCGGATCGACATCGTCGTCAACAACGCGGGCATCCTGCGGGACAAGTCGTTCGGGAAGATGACCGTCGAGGACTTCGACGGCGTGCTGGCCGTGCACGTGCGCGGGTCGTACCTGGTCAGCCAGGCCGCCTACCCGCTGATGAAGGAGGCCGGGTACGGGCGCATCGTCAACACCTCCAGCCCGGCCGGCCTGTTCGGCAACTTCGGCCAGGCCAACTACTCCACGGCCAAGATGGGCCTGGTCGGGCTGACCAAGACGCTGGCCATCGAGGGCGCGCGCAACGGCATCAAGGCCAACGCCATCGCCCCCATCGCCTGGACCAGGATGACCGAGGCGCTGCTGCCGGCCGAGTTCGAGGCCAAGTTCACGCCCGAGCGGGTGAGCGCGCTGGTCGCCTACCTCGTGCACGACTCGTGCGAGTCGAGCGGGGAGGTGTTCACCGTCGGCGGCGGGCGGGTGGCCCGCGTGTTCGTGGCCGAGGGGCCCGGCTGGAAGGCCGACGACCTCACCCCCGAGGCGATCGCCGACAACTGGGGCTCGGTGATGGCCGAGCAGCCGTACGTGCTGACGGCCGGCGACTCGATGAAGGCCATGCTCTAGCGCCGGAGCCTGCCGGAAGCCGGTCATCGCCCGCCGGGGCGGTGGCCGGCTTCCGCGCGTTCGGGAGGGTTGCGGCGAACGTCTCATGCCAGGCTTTGTTCGATCTTCGGCATAAGTCCGCGAGGTTCGGTCGAATCAGACTCTTGATTTGCCGCATGAGTGATCTTATTGTTCCCGCATGACCCCCCAGCCGGGCTCGGCTGCCGACGTCCTGACGCTCATCAGCGCCGGATCGGCGACCACCCGTTCCGATCTCGCGCGCCTCACCGGACTGGCCAGATCCACGATCTCCCAGCGGGTCGACGCGCTGATCGAGCGCGGCCTCGTCGAGGAGACCGAGAGCGGCGAGTCCACTGGCGGCCGTCCCCC
Organism: Nonomuraea sp. NPDC049758; assembly: GCF_040674635.1. NCBI lineage: Bacteria > Bacillati > Actinomycetota > Actinomycetes > Streptosporangiales > Streptosporangiaceae > Nonomuraea > Nonomuraea sp. NPDC049758. Next base: position 519,500 of record NZ_JBFAMZ010000004.1, on the reverse strand, counting down.
GCGTCAGCTCCGCCTGCACACCGAGGAGCACGCCTTCGCCGGCGTCGACCTCGGCGCCACCCACTGCCGGGTCGCGCTCATGGACCTGACCGGCGGCCTGCTGGCCGAGTGCGAAGACCCGCTGGAGATCGGCGAGGGCCCCGACAAAGTGCTCGCCCACGTCGACCAGCGGCTCGACCGGCTGCTCGGCGAGGCAGGACGGCCCCGCGCCGCGCTGCGCGCCATGGGCATCGGCGTGCCCGGCCCGGTGGAGTTCGCCACCGGCCGCCCCAACAACCCGCCGATCATGCCGGGCTGGAACGACTACCCCGTCCCCGAATACTTCGACGGCATCCAGGTGCTGGTCGACAACGACGTCAACGTCATGGCGCTCGGCGAGCACCGCAACGCCTTCGCCGGCACCAGCCACCTGCTGTTCGTCAAGGTCGGCACCGGCATCGGCTGCGGCATCGTGGCCGACGGCAAACTCCACAGAGGAGCCCAGGGCTCGGCCGGCGACATCGGGCACATCCGCGTCAGCGGCCACGACGACGCCGGCTGCCGCTGCGGCAACAGCGCCTGCCTGGAGGCCGTGGCCGGCGGCGCCGCCATCGCCCGCCGGCTCGCCGAGCTCGGGCTGGCCGCCGAGACCGGCGCCGACGTCGTCGCGCTCGTCCAGGCGGGCAACACCCAGGCGCTGCGGCTGGTCAGGGAGGCCGGCCGGCTCATCGGCGAGGTGCTGGCCGGCCTGGTCAACTTCTTCAACCCCGAGGTCATCGTCATCGGCGGCGCGCTGTCCCGCGTCCACGAGCACCTCCTGGCCGGCGTCAGGGAGACCATCTACCGCCGGTCGCTGCCGCTGGCCACCCACCACCTGTCCATCACCCCGAGCCGCACCGGGATCAACGCCGCCGCTCTCGGCGCGGGCCTGCTCGCCATCGAGCACTATCTGTCACCGGACAACATCAACCGCATCGTCAACGCCTGAAGGGGACCCCCGATGCTGGTCATGAAGGGCATCGTCAAGCAGTTCCCCGGCGTGCGCGCGCTCGACGGGGTCGACCTCGACGTACGGGCGGGCGAGGTCCACTGCCTGCTCGGCCAGAACGGCGCGGGCAAATCCACCCTGATCAAGGTGCTGGCCGGCGTCCACCAGCCCGACGAGGGCACGATCGTCTTCAACGACGCGCCCGTCCGGCCCACCAGCCCCAACGACGCCATCCGGCTCGGCTTCGCCACCATCTACCAGGAACTCGACCTGGTCGACGGCCTCAGCGTCGCCGAGAACATCTTCCTCGGCCACGAGCACGCCCGCTTCGGGTTCGTCAACCGCCAGGCCGGCCGCCGGGCCGCCCGCGAGGTGCTGGAACGCCTCGGCCACGGCGAGATCCGCCCCTCCACCGAGGTCGGACGGCTCTCACCGGCCGCCAAGCAGGTCGTCTCGATGGCCCGCGCCCTCTCCCACGACGCCCGACTGATCATCATGGACGAGCCGTCGGCCGCCCTGGCCCACGACGAGGTCGCCAACCTGTTCCGCATCATCCGCGAGCTCACCGCCCAGGGCGTGGCCGTCGTCTACATCTCCCACCGGCTGGAGGAGATCCGCGAGATCGGCGACCGCGTCACCGTGCTCAAGGACGGGCGCACCGTCGCCGTCGGCCTGCCCGCCCGCGACACGCCCACCGCCCGCATCGTCTCCCTCATGACCGGCCGCAACGTCGAGTACGTCTTCCCGCCCCGCCCCACCCGGCCGCCCGGCGAGGAGGTGCTGCGCGTGGAGAACCTGACCGCGCCCGGCGTCTTCGCCGACGTCTCCTTCTCCGTGCGCGCCGGGGAGATCGTCGGGCTGGCCGGGCTCGTCGGCAGCGGACGCTCCGAGATCCTGGAGGCCGTCTACGGAGCCCGGCCCGCCGCCGGCCGCGTCACGCTCGCCGGCCGCCCGGCCCGCCGCCGCGTGACCGGCGCCGTCCGGCAGGGCATGGGCCTGGCCCCCGAGGAACGCAAGGCCCAGGCCCTGCTGCTCGACCAGAGCGTCACCGCCAACATCACGCTCGGCACCCTGCCGCAGTTCGCCAGGTTCGGATGGATCGACCGCGGCCGCGAGCGGGCCGAGGCCGCCCGCCTGGCCCAGCTCCTCGACATCCGCCCGCCCGACCCCGACCGCCCGATCAGGACCCTGTCGGGCGGCAACCAGCAGAAGGCCGTGCTCGCCCGCTGGCTGCTCGGCGGACGCAGACTGCTGCTGCTCGACGAGCCCACCCGCGGCGTCGACGTCGGCGCCCGCGCCGAGCTGTACGCCGTCATCCGCGACCTGGCCGACCAGGGCATCGGCGTGCTGCTGGTCTCCAGCGAGGTCCCCGAGGTGCTGGGGCTCGCCGACCGGGTGCTCGTGCTGCGCGAGGGCGCCGTCATCCACGAGGGCGAGGCGGCCGGCCTGGACGAGCACCGCGTACTGGACATGATCATGGATGGGAGGGCCGCGTGATGAGCGAGCCCATAGAGGCGCCCGAACGACCCGCCGCCGGGGTCGCCCGGCCGAGACCGTCCCTGCTGAACGGGGTCGCCGAGATCCGCCACCTCGGCCTGCTGGGCGCGCTGGCCCTGCTCGTGGTCGTCGGCCTGGTCACCCGGTTCGACAACTTCGCCACCACCTCCAACCTGGTCAGCATCCTGGCCCTGGCCGCCACGATCGGCGTGATCACCGTCGGGGCCACCTTCGTGATCATCGGCGGCGGCATCGACCTGTCCGTCGGCGCCGTCATGGCCCTCGCCTCGGTCTGGGCGACCACGCTGGCCACCCAGTCGTACGGGCCGGTGGTGATGGCCGTCTGCGCGATCCTCGTCGGCACCGGGGCCGGGCTGGTCAACGGGCTGCTGATCGCCTACGGGCGGATGGTCCCGTTCATCGCCACCCTGGCCATGCTGGTGGCCGCCCGCGGCCTGGCCCAGCGCATGTCCGACAGGAAGACGCAGCTCATCCACGTCGAGAGCATCGTGCAGCTGTCCACCACGCGGCTGCTCGGCATCCCGCTGCTGGTCTACGTGTTCGCCCTGGTCGTGGTGCTGGGGTGGATCGTCCTGAACCGCACCACGTTCGGCCGCCGCACGTACGCGGTCGGGGGCAACCCCGAGGCGGCCAGGCTGGCCGGCATCGACGTACGCAGGCACACGATGCTCCTGTACGCGCTGTCCGGCTTCTGCTGCGGCGTCGCCGCGATCCTCATCATGGCCCGTACGACGACAGGCTCGTCCACCCACGGCGACCTGTACGAGCTCGACGCCATCGCCGCCGTCATCATCGGCGGCACCCTGCTCACCGGAGGCCGGGGCACGATCATCGGCTCGATCCTGGGCCTGCTGATCTTCACCCTCATCACGAACCTGTTCATCCTCAACGGGCTCAACACCAGCGACCAGCTGATCGCCAAGGGCCTGATCATCGTCGTCGCCGTCCTTCTCCAGCGGCGGAACCTGAAAGCGAGAGCAACATGAGTGAGAACGTCGCGCGCAGGGGATTCCTCGTCGGCGGGGCTGTGCTGTTAGCGGCGGGTTGCACCAGCAACGAGCCGGCGGCCGCTCCCTCGTCGGCGGCGCCCGCGCCCGCCCCCGCCGCGAGCGGCAACGACGAACCCGGCCAGAAGGTGACGATCGGCTTCTCCGCGCCGGCCGCCGACCACGGCTGGATCGCGGCCATCGCCAAGAACGCCGAGAGCGCGGCCAAGCAGTACGGCGACGTCGACTTCAAGGCCGTCGAGCCGACCAACGACATCAACCAGCAGATCTCCGCCGTCGAGTCGCTGATCGCGGCCAAGGTGAACGCCCTGGTCATCCTGCCGAACGACGGCCAGCAGCTGAACCAGGTCGCGCTGCAGGCGACGCAGGCGGGCATCCCGGTCATCAACCTCGACCGGGTGTTCCCCGACAAGCTGGCCTACCGGACGTGGATCGGCGGCGACAACTACGGCATGGGCGTCGCGGCCGGGCACTACATCGGCAAGCAGCTCAAGGACAAGGGCGTCGCGAACCCGGTGATCGTCGAGATCCAGGGCATCGCCACGCTGCCGCTGACCCAGGACCGCAGCAAGGGCTTCGCCGACGCGCTGAAGACGTACGGGTTCAGCGTCACGGCCAAGCAGGACGCCAAGTTCACCGTCGAGACCGGCAACCAGGTGGCGACCTCGCTGCTGCAGGCGCACAAGAAGATCGACGCCCTGTGGAACCACGACGACGACCAGGGCGTCGGCGTGCTGGCCGCCATCAAGGAGGCCAACCGCGACGAGTTCGTCATGGTGGGCGGCGCCGGCTCGCTGAACGCCATGAAGGAGATTCAGGCCGGCACGTCGGTGCTCAAGGCCACCGTCACCTACAGCCCGACGATGGCCTCCTCGGCCATCCGGCTCGCCAGGTTGATCGCGCAGGGCAAGGGCATGAGTGACCTCGTGGAGAATCAGGTTCCCCAGTCGATCACCCTCGCGTCGGAGACGATCACCAAGGAGAACGTCGACAAGTATCTGGCGCTCGGATTCGAATCCTGATCGGGGGTTGCATGTCAGACAAGACCACCATCGGCGTGGGCATGATCGGCTACGCGTTCATGGGCCGCGTCCACTCCCAGGCCTGGCGGAGCGTCGGCGCGTTCTTCGACCTGCCGCTCGCGCCGCGCATGGCGGTGCTGGCGGGCCGGTCGAAGGAGCAGACCGCCGCCGCGGCGGCCCGGCTCGGCTGGGCCGACGTCGAGACGGACTGGCGGGAGCTGGTCCGGCGGGACGACGTGCAGATCGTCGACATCTGCACGCCGGGCGACTCGCATGCCGAGATCGCGATCGCCGCGTTGCGCGCCGGCAAGCACGTGATCTGTGAGAAACCGCTGGCCAACACCGTCGCCGAGGCCGAGGCCATGGTCGCGGCGGCGGCCGCGGCGCCGGGCAGGAGCATGGTGGCCTTCAACTACCGGCGGGTCCCGGCGGTCGCCCTGGCCCGCCGGTACGTCGAGGAGGGCAGGCTGGGCGAGATCCGGCACGTACGCGCCCAGTACCTCCAGGACTGGATCGTGGACCCGGAGTTCCCGCTGGTGTGGCGGTTGCAGAAGGACAAGGCGGGCGCGGGGGCGCTCGGCGACATCGGCTCGCACATCGTGGACGCCGCCGAGTTCGTCACCGGCCAGCGCGTGGCGGGCGTGTCGGGGCTGACGGAGACGTTCGTCAAGGAGCGTCCGCTGGCGGGGGAGTCGGCGGGGCTGGGCGGGTCCCGTACGGAGGAGAGGGGGACGGTCACCGTCGACGACGCCGCGCTGTTCATCGGCCGGATGTCGGGCGGCGCGCTGGCCTCCTTCGAGGCCACCAGGTTCGCGACCGGGCGCAAGAACGCGATGCGCATCGAGGTCAACGGGCAGCTCGGCAGCCTGGCGTTCGACTTCGAGTCCATGAACGAGCTGTGGTTCAGCGAGGGCGGGGGCGGGTTCGAGCGGATCCTGGTGACCGAGCCCGACCATCCCTACGTGGGGGCGTGGTGGCCGCCGGGGCACGGGCTCGGCTACGAGCACACCTTCACCCACGAGATCAAGGACTTCCTGGAGGCCGTCGCGACCGGCACCGACCCTTCGCCGTCGTTCGCCGACGGGCTGCGGGTGCAGCGTGTGCTGGCGGCGGTGGAGGCGAGCGCGGCCGACGGCGGCCGGTACACCCCTGTGGAGGACTGATGAGACCAGTAACGCTGTTCACCGGGCAGTGGGCGGACCTGCCGTTCGAGGAGGTGTGCAGGCTGGCGGCCGAATGGGGCTACGACGGCCTGGAGATCGCCTGCTCGGGCGACCACTTCGACGTGGCGCAGGCGGTGGCGGACCCGTCGTACGTGGAGCAGAAGCGCGCCCAGCTCGACAAGCACGGCCTGAAGGTGTGGACGATCTCCAACCACCTCGTCGGCCAGGCCGTCTGCGACCATCCGATCGACGAGCGGCACAAGGCGATCCTGCCGGCGCGCATCTGGGGCTCGGGCGACCCGGAGTCGGTGCGGCGGGCCGCGGCCGAGGACATGAAGGACACCGCGCGGGCGGCGGCGGCGCTCGGCGTGGACACGGTGGTGGGGTTCACCGGGTCGTCGATCTGGCACACCGTGGCCATGTTCCCGCCGGTGCCGGCGTCGATGGTGGAGGCCGGCTATCAGGACTTCGCCGACCGCTGGAACCCGATCCTCGACGTGTTCGACGAGGTAGGGGTGCGCTTCGCGCACGAGATCCACCCGAGCGAGATCGCCTACGACTACTACACGACGCAGCGGACGCTGGAGGCGATCGGGCATCGTCCGGCGTTCGGGCTGAACTGGGACCCGTCGCACATGGTGTGGCAGGACCTCGACCCGGTGGCGTTCATCCTCGACTTCAAGGACCGGATCTACCACGTCGACTGCAAGGACACCCGGGTCCGGATCGGCGACGGGCGCAAGGGGCGGCTGTCGTCGCACCTGCCCTGGGCGGACATGCGGCGGGGATGGGACTTCGTCTCCACCGGGCGCGGTGACGTGCCCTGGGAGGACTGCTTCCGGGCGCTCAACTCGATCGGGTACGACGGGCCGATCTCGATCGAGTGGGAGGACGCGGGGATGGACCGGCTGGACGGCGCCCGGGAGGCGCTGGGGTACATCCGGCGGCTGAACTCCATCACGCCGCCCGCCACGGCCTTCGACGCGGCCTTCTCCACCACGTAGAGCGTGCTGGTCACGGGCCGGGCGACCGCGCGTCCGGCCCGTGCCGGACGTCCGGGGCGGTCCGGCGCGCGGTCATCAGCCCGACGATCATGATCAGCCCGCAGACGAGGAACGGCCAGCCGTAGGGCCGTCGTGGCGCCCAGCCGTCGAAGGTGGTCGCCACCCCCACCAGCGTGACGGCCGCCGCCGCGAGCCACCCGAGTGCCCGCCCGGCCGCGCGGCCGCGCAGCGACGCCAGCAGGATCGCCAGGACGATCCCCGGCCACGCCATGAGGACGAAGTCCCAGACGTGGGCGGGCCCCGGCGCGTGGGCGCGGAGCGCGCCGTTCAGCGGGCCGGCGGCGAGGTAGAGCGGGAAGGCCATGACGGCCATGGCCAGGTCGCCGTACAGGCCGTCGCCCAGGCTGCCGTCCTGGGTCAGCCAGGTCAGCGTGAGCACCGCGGCGGCGTACGCGAATGCCGCCGACAGTTTCTGGACCCTGGCGATGGCTGCGATCATCGGACGCCTTCCCCTGCCACGTCACCGCTCCGGCGGTCCCACGGTAGAGCGCCCGGCGGGCCGTGGCCGGGCGCATGGGAAACCCTTGCCGGAACCGGTCAGGACCCTGGCGGCGCGGGTGGCGGGCCGTCCCCGTCCTTGGCGCACGCCGGCGCGTCCGCCTCCGCGCCGCCGGGGCCCTGCGGGACGCCCAGCTCGACGCAGCAGTGGCCCGGCCGCGGGATCAGGGGGGCCTGGACGGCCGGGGCGTCGAGGCCGTCGAGGAACCCGGCCAGGAACGCGTGGTTGATGCCGCAGACCAGCTCGGGGCCTTGGCGGCCAGGGGATGGAAGGGGCAGTTGCGCAGCCGGACCAGGGTCGGGGTGTCGCGGCTGGGCTCGGAACCGTGGCGTTCCAGGACCTGCTGGGCGCAGGTCAGCGCGCGCTCGGGGCCGAGCCGGGCACCGCGCAGCCCGCCCGGCTGTTCGTAGCGGGTGGCGAGCAGCCTGGCGTCCACCAGTTTGTCCAGGTGGAAGGCGGCGAGCTTGCGGGAGATCCCGACGCTCTGGGCCGCCTCGTCGCGGGTGACGGCCCGCCCGGGCTACCTGGGCGGCAAGCTCGCCTTCCGCTACGGCGTCCGGGTCGCCGGCGAGGACACCCAGGCCGAGGGGTTCACCACCACCCCGCCACGGTGAGGCGCCGCCTTCGGACACCCGCCTTCTGACATACGAACGGCTCATCCTGGAAAGAAGGAAGCTCGTGGAGATCGCGGCACCCGGCTCGGCTCCGGTCCGGCGGCGGCCGGCTCGCCGGTTCCGGCCGAACGGCACTTCCCCGTCGCGGTCGTGGCGGGTCATGGGCTGTTCGCGGTCGTGACCGTCGTCCTGGTGCTGCTCACCGCGCTCGGCGTGGGCGGGAGCTGACGTGCGCCGCGATCACCACGCCCTTCGCCCAGGAACAGGACAGAAAGAGGAGATCCGACCATGCCTGCACCCGCGACCATCGTGATCGCCGGCGGCGGCCTCGCCGCCGCCAAGGCCGCAGAGGCCCTGCGCGGCGAGGGCTTCGACGGCCGGCTCGTGCTGGTCGGCAGGGAGACACACCTGCCGTACGAGCGGCCGCCGCTGTCCAAGGACTACCTCCAGGGCGCCGGCGAACGCGACAAGATCTTCGTCCACGACCGTTCCTGGTACGACGAGCACGATGTCGAGCTGCGGCTGGGCGTCGAGGTCACCGGCATCGACCCGGCCGGCCACCGGGTCACCCTGAGCGACGGCGAGCAGCTCGGCTACGACCGGCTGCTGCTGGCCACCGGCTCCCGTCCGCGCCGCCCGGACCTCCCCGGGGCCGACCGGCCCGACGTGCTGTACCTGCGTACCGTCGACGACAGCGAACGCCTGCGCGCCACCCTGGCCGGCGCCGGCCGCGTCGCGATCCTCGGGGCCGGCTGGATCGGCCTGGAGGTGGCCGCCGCCGCCCGCGCCGCGGGGGCCGAGGTCACCGTGATCGAGACGGCGTCCGCGCCGCTGCTGCGCGTGCTGGGGCCGCACGTCGCCCAGGTGTTCACCGCGCTGCACCGCGAGCACGGCGTGAACTTCCTCTTCGACGCCCGCCCCGCCGAGATCACCGGCTCCGGGGTCCTGCTCGCCGACGGCGCCCACGTCGAGGCGGACGTCGTCGTGGCCGGCGTCGGCGCCGAACCGGACACCGACCTCGCGCGGGCCGCCGGGCTGACCGTCGAGGACGGCGTCAAGGTGGGGGCCGACCTGCGCACCTCCGACCCCGACATCTTCGCGGCCGGCGACGTCGCCAACGCCTACCACCCGCTGCTGGGCCACCACGTCCGGGTCGAGCACTGGGCGAACGCGCTCAACCAGCCCGCCACCGCCGCCCGCGCGATGCTCGGCCGGGCCGGCGACTACGACAACCTGCCCTATTTCTTTACCGACCAGTACGACCTGGGCATGGAGTACGTCGGCCACGTCCCGCCCGGCCGCACGCCCGACGTCGTGGTCCGCGGCGACCTGGAGGCCCGCGAGTTCATCGCCTTCTGGCTGGACGAGCAGGACAGGGTGCTGGCCGCGATGAACGTCAACATCTGGGACGTCACCGACCACACCCAGGCACTCATCCGGTCCCGCAAGCCCGTGGACCGGACCGCGCTCGCCGACCCCGGCACCCCTCTCGACCAGCTCCTGCCCTCCTGACCCCGGACGCGGCACGGGACGGTCGGTCCCGTGCCGCACCGGAGGAGGGTCAGCGCACGACGCGGCAGACCAGGGCGTCGGAGGTGCCCGCAGCGCGGACATCACCACGTCCGTGGTGAGGAACTTGCAGGCCAGGTACGGGTCACCCGAGCCCGCGTACGTCATCGGGCCGGGGCCGCCGGTGTAGCAGCGCAGGCCGCCGGACTCGTAGAAGCCGATCCACGAGGACGAGCTGACCTTGGCGTGACAGTAGTCGCCGATCGAGAGCGGCCCGAAGGTCACGTCCACGACGGCCGCCTGGGCGGGCGCGGCGAGAGCGAGCAGGCCGGCGGCGGCGAGGGAGAGCAGGGCGAGGCCGCGACGAAGCATGGATACTCCTTGGGGGGTGGTGGGCACTCAACCCGGAGTATCCGTTAGGAAACTTTCCTTAGCAATGGGTTGTGACCGGTTCGGCCGATCGCTGCCTGACCTGCCCGGGGCCGAGGAGCCGGAAGCCCGTTCTCCGGCCCCGGGCCGGGGTCAGTCCATGATGACGATCTGGCGGAGCACCTCGCCGCCGCGCAGGGCCGCGACGGCGTCGTTCAGGTCGCCGAGCCGGATGCGGGCGCTGATCAGCGATTCCAGGTCGAGCTGTCCCGCCTTGTGGAGCTTGGCGAAGTAGGGGAAGTCGTGCCGCACGTCGGCCTCGCCGTACAGGCTGGACAGCAGTCTCTTGCCCTCGAACAGCAGGCTGAAGGCGGAGATGGAGACCATGTCGTCCACCGCGCCGGCGCCCACCACGATGACGTCGCCGCCCGCCCGGGTGAGCTGCCAGGCGCTCTGGATGGTCGCCGACTTGCCGACGACCTCGAAGCCGTAGTCGAAGCCGCTGCCGCCGGTCAGCTCGTTCAGGGCCTCGGGGACCTGCTCGGGCGTGATCGCGTGCGTCGCGCCGACCTTCTTGGCCAGGGCGTGCTTGGACTCCAGCGGGTCGACGGCGAGGATCGTCCTGGCGCCGGAGACGCGGGCGCCCTGGATGACCGACAGGCCGACGCCGCCGCAGCCGATCACCACGACCGTGGAGCCGGGACGCACCTTGGCGGTGTTGATCGCGGCGCCCACGCCGGTCGTGATGCCGCAGCCGATCAGCGCCGCCGCCTCCCACGACACGTCGTCATCGATCTTGATCGCGCCCTGCCAGGGCACGATGACCTCCTCGGCCCAGGTGCCGCAGCCCGCCATGCCGAACGCCGTCGCGTTGTCGCCGCCGAAGCGGAAGTTGCCCTTGCTGAAGGACTCGATGACGTACTTCATGCACATGTACGGCTGCCCGCCCACGCACAGGTCGCAGGACTGGCAGGCCGGGCGCCAGCTGATCACGACGTGGTCGCCCGGCGCGACCGACGTGACGTGCTCGCCCACCTCGACCACCTCGCCCGCGCCCTCGTGGCCCGGGATCAGCGGCACCGGCTGCGGAAGCACGCCGGACATGGCCGACAGGTCCGAGTGGCACACGCCCGTGGCTCTGATCCGTACGCGGACATCGGTCGGCCCGACGGGGGCCAGGGTGATGTCGTCGCGGATGTCCAGCTTGTCGTTGCCTACGGCGTGCAGGATCGCGGCGCGCATGGGGTTCCTCCTCCGGCTACGGCTAGTCCTCTAGCGACAGGGCGGCTTTCGGGCAGGACCTGACCGCGCTGCGGACGCGGTCCTGCATCTCGGGGGGTGGTTCGGGGAGCAGGATGTGCAGCTGGTCGTCGTCGTCCACCTCGAAGACCTCGGGGGCGAGCCCCATGCACACGGCGTTGGCCTCGCAGACCAGTTCGTCGACCTTGACCTTCATGTGAGCCTCCTGTGATCCCATGAGACCACTTTGGTGCGCTCGACGACGTAGGCGATGCGTTTTCTGCCGGTCTGCTCGACGTAGGGGGTGAGCAGGTCGTCCGGCACGCCCGGCGTCATCCTGCGCGCGATCATCATGCCGATGCCGAGCACCCGGTCCCGGTCGTCCACCTGCTCGGCCACGCCGTACACCAGGACGCCGCGGAGCTGGTCGTAGTCGTCGCCCGCCTCGACCAGGCAGCTCACCCGCGGGTCGCGGGCCAGGTTGCGGGCCTTCTGCGCCTTGCCGTACGTCCAGAAGGCGATGCGGCCCTCGTCCAGCCCGTAGAACATGGTCACCAGGTGCGGTGTCCCGTCGGGATTGATGGTCGCGAGCTGGACCTTGCGCGAACCCTCCAGGAACGCCGTGACCTCGTCGTCGGACATCGCGATGCGAGCGCGCTGATTCACGTGCCAAGTAGAACAGGTTGCAAAGAAGCACGGCAAGAGGTCCCTGGAATGTTGTTCGGTTCGGCTAGGGTGCATGCCTATGACGATGCCGCCGGAGCTGCTGCAGGCAGCGGAGCACGCCAAGGGATTCATGCCGCCGAAGGAGGGCCTGGCCCTGTTCGAGGCGGCCTGCCGGTACGGCGGCCTGGGGCCGCTCTGCGAGATCGGCACCTACTGCGGCAAGTCGGCGATCTACCTCGGCGCGGCGGCCCGGCACACCGGCTCGGTGGTCGTCACCGTCGACCACCACCGGGGCTCGGAGGAGATCCAGCCCGGCTGGGCCCACCACGACCCGGCCCTGATGGACCCGCGCTTCGGGCGGATGGACTCCCTGCCCTTCTTCCGCGCCGCCATCGCCGCCGCCGGGCTGGAGGAGGAGGTGATCGCCGTCGTCGGGCGGTCCGACCGGGTGGCCGCGTTGTGGAACACGCCGCTCGGCCTGCTCTTCATCGACGGCGGCCACTCCGAGGAGCCGGTGACCCGCGACTACGAGGGCTGGGCGCCGCACGTCATGGAGGGCGGCGCGCTGGTCTTCCACGACATCTATCCCGACCCGGCCGACGGCGGGCAGGCCCCCTACCGGGTCTACCTGCGCGCCCTTGAGTCGGGTGCCTTCCGCGAGGTGTCGGCCGAGGGCTCGCTGCGCGTGCTCGAACGCGTCGGCCGGGGCGTCTAGCGCCGGTGGCGGCGGTTCCACGACCGGCGGGTGTGGGCCTGCCAGCGCTGGAAGTCCTCGTGGGTGTGGGCGTCGTGGCCGAGGGCCAGCAGCGCCTGGTCGGTCCAGGCGGCCGCCTCGTCGGGGGCGGCGTCGGCCAGGATCGGCACGGCCAGCCTCGCGTGGTCCGGCAGCGCCCCCGACCGCAGCCGCGCCGTGACCGCGAAGGCGCAGCCCTGGGCCAGGTGGGCGCGGAAGCCGTCGGCTCCGGCGTGCTCGGTCAGCCACCACAGCTCGTCGCTGTCGGCGCCGCCGGTGTACGTGGCCGCGAACCCCACGCCGCTCCACAGGTCGGCCCGCCGGCTCGCCGGGAAGCCCGCGATGCGCGCGCCGACGTCGTCCGGCGAGGCGCAGTCGTGGTACCACAGCAGCCGGCCGAGGCCCTGGTCGAAGACCGCGCAGTGGGCGCGGGTGAGCAGGTCCGGCATGCTCCTGCGGCCCACCATGCGGTCCGCGCGCGACAGGCTCCACTGGAAGCCGAACCCGTCCACGGCCAGCCAGCGCATCAGCGGGTGCGCCCGCCGCGCACCCCAGACCGGACGCAGCCGCAGCAGCGCGTAGCCGCGTCCGGCGCCGACGTACGCGGCGTGGCGGTGATGCTGGGCGGGGCCGGCCAGTAGCTCGTGAAGGCGCCGGCCCCGGGTCAAGGTGAGCAGGTCGAGCACGGTGCAGGCGGCCGCCGCGCCCTCGTGGCCGAACGGCCGCTGCTCGGGTGAGAGGTCTTCGATCTTCTCGACTTCCCGCGACATGACCGCGTTGAAGCCGAACACGTACGACTGCTCGGAATCCGTGAAGACCGTCCGGGGAGCGCCGGGGCGCAGCCGGAACCTGCGCCGGCCCAGATCGGACTCCGAAGGATCCTTGGCCAGAAACCTCCGCAGCCCCCTCGCCGGGGACAGTGTCGGCTCGATCCTGACCTGGTCCAAGAACGCTGTTGTGCCCGTGTCGCCCACGCTTCCCCCGAAGACGCCTCCTACGGCCAGACACGAAGCTAGTAACCCCATTGCGCCGTTCACCGGCGGCGCACCGGATGTCCCCGGCAAAGAACCCGCAAAAGCCCTTGCGCCGACGCCGTGCGGGATCAGCCGGGAGGCGCCGACCTGAACGACTGACGCTCCACGCACCCGCACGCCTCCGGATCCGACACCGACGTGCCCGCGATGTCGCGGAACAGCCCGGAACCGGGGGACAGGCGCTGCAACGCGTCCGCGGCGAGGATGGCCGCGGCCGCGGTGTAGCCGGAGCGCTCGTGCGGGAAGTGCTTGCGGTTGACGAACTGCCAGCCGGTCCAGTACGAGCCGTCCTCGTGGCGCAGGTGCTGGACGTCGGCGAAGAGGGCGGCGGCCCGCGTACGGTCGCCCATGGCGTCCAGGGCCAGCACCAGCTCGCACGTCTCGGCCCCGGTCACCCACGGCTGGTCGGACACGCACCGGATGCCGAGCCCCGGCACCACGAACGTGGACCACTCGCGCTCCAGCAGCTCGAACGCCTGCCGCCCGCGCACCGCGCCGCCCAGCACCGGGTAGTACCAGTCCATCGAGAACCGGCTCTTGTCGGCGAACGCCTCCGGGTGCGCCGACAACACGTGGGCCAGCCGGTCGGCGGCCAGCTCCCAGTGCGGCTGCGGGTCGCCCAGGTGGTCGGCGAGCAGCACGCCGCAGCGCAGGCCCTGGTGGATCGAGGAGCACCCGGTCAGCAGCGCGTACGCCGCCGCCCGGCCGTGGGCGTCCCGCTCCCAGACGATCTCGCCCCGCTCGGTCTGCAGGCCCACCACGTAGTCGAGCGCGGCCTTGACCATGGGCCAGTGGCGCTCGGCGTGCCCGCGGTCGCCGGTGACGAGAAGGTGGTGCCAGACGCCGGCGGCGACGTAGGCGGCGTGGTTGGACTCGCCGCCCGCCTCGGTGGCCACGCCGTCCAGCAGCTTCATCGGCCAGGAACCGTCGGGGCGCTGGTGGCGGCCCAGCCACTCCCAGCCGCGCCGCACCGGCTCGGTCAGCCCGGCCACGGCCATGCCCATCAGGCACTCGACGTGGTTCCACGCGTCCACGTGCCCCTCGGGCCAGGGCACGCCGCCGTCGTCCTGCTGGATGGCCGCGATGCTGAGGGCCGTGCGGACGACCTCCTCGCGGGAGATCATGGCTTCTTGACGTAGAGGACCACGCTCTTGCCGATGAGCGGGTTGAGCAGCGCCTCGGCGATCCTGGTGGCGGCCGGGCGCTTCATGATGTCCCACACCAGCAGCTCGTGGTACGCCTTGGCGACCGGGTGGTCGTCGTTGTTGACGCCCACCGCGCACTTGATCCACCAGTACGGCGCGTGCAGACCGTGGGCGTGGTGGTGCGGGCCGATCTCGAAGCCGACGGACTTGAGCTTGGCCGACAGCTCGGCCAGCGTGTAGATCCGCACGTGGCCGCCGGGGGCGGTGTGGTAGTCCTCGTCCAGGGCCCAGCAGATGCGCTCGGGCAGGAAGCTCGGCACGGTGATCGCCGCGGTGCCGCCCGGCTTGAGCACGCGGAAGATCTCCCGCATCGCGCTCATGTCGTCGGGGATGTGCTCCAGCACCTCGGCCGCGATGACCCGGTCGAAGCCGCCGTCCTCGAACGGCATGTCCAGCGCCGTGCCCTGGACGGTCTCGCCGGTCGCGCCCAGCGGCACCTCGCCCGCCTTGTCCATCGCCACGAACATGGCCGCCACGTTGTCCAGTTCGGCCTGGTCCATGTCGAAGGCGACGACGTCGGCGCCCTGGCGCAGCACCTCGAAGGCGTGCCTGCCGCCGCCGCAGCCCAGGTCGAGCACGCGCACGCCGGGGCCCACGGGGAGCCGGTCGAAGTCCACGGTCAGCACTTTGTCGCTTCTCCTTGATCAGCTCTTGGGGCTTTGCGTTCGGGGGGTCAGCGGCGGCTCTTGTGCGCCGCCATCGCCTCGCGGTACGCCTCGACCGTCCGCTTGGCGACGACGTGCCAGGTGTAGCGCTCCATGACCCGGTCGTAGCCGGCCCTGCCCACCCGCTCGCGCTCCTCGGGGGAGTCGTGCAGGCGGCGCAGCACGGCCGCCAGCTCCTCGGCGTCGCCCGGCGGGACCTGGACGGCGGCATCGCCCACGACCTCGGGCAGCGCGCCCGTACGGCTGGCCACCAGGGGCGTGCCGCAGGCCATGTGCTCGACGGCGGGCAGCGAGAAGCCCTCGTACAGCGAAGGGACCACGGAGATCTCCGAGGTGGCGATCAGCTCGCCCAGCTCGTCGTCGGAGATGCCGTGCACGAAGCGCACCCGGTCCTGCAGCGACAGCTCCTGGACCAGCCGCTCGGTCGGGCCGCCCGGGGTCGGCTTGCTGACCACGGTCAGGTTCACGTCGCGTTCGGTGGCGAGCTTGGCGACCGCGCGCAGCAGCGTGGCCACGCCCTTCATCGGCGAGTCCGCGCTGGCCACCGCGACGATCGAGCCCTTGCGGCGGGGCTTGTCCGGGCGCGGGTGGAAGTAGCGGGTGTCCACGCCGAGCGGGATCAGCCGCATGTTGGCCTGCGGGACGTTGAAGTCCCGGTGGATGTCGGCCAGCGACGACTCGCTGACGGTGAGGATCGGGCTGAGCCTGGGGGCGACGCGCGACTGCATCTTCACGAACCCGTACCAGCGGCGCATGGTGAGCTTCTTGTAGCCCGTGGCGGCCTCCAGCTCGATCCGCCGGTCGACGCTGATCGGGTGGTGGATCGTCCCGACCACGGGGAACAGCTTCTGGATGCCGAGCAGGCCGTAGCCGAGGGTCTGGTTGTCCTGGACGACGTCGAAGTCGCCGACGCGCTTCTTCAGCTCGCGGTAGGCGCGCAGGGTGAAGGTGAGCGGCTCGGGGAAGCCGGCCGTCCACATGGTGCCGACCTCCAGGAGGTCGATCCAGTCGCGGTACTCGGCCAGCTTCGGGGTCCTGAACGGGTCCTCGTCCCGGTAGAGGTCGAGGCTGGGCACCTCGCGCAGGACGACGCCCTCGTCCAGCTCGGGGTAGGGCGGTCCGGAGAACACCTCGACGTGGTGGCCGAGCGCGACCAGCTCACGGCTCAGGTGCCGGAGGTAGACGCCCTGCCCGCCGCAGGTGGGCTTGCTGCGATAGGACAGCAGCGCGATCCGCAGCGCCTCGCTCACGGACACCCCTTTCTCCGCCGGTAGGCCCATGTTTTCTGCGGTAAGGCCCCAAGAGGCGGGCGTGTACCGTGAAAGATGACCTTAGTCCGAGAAGGCTACCATTCGGTAGGTCACCTGGAATTGTTCACAACAGTCTCCACAGGCCGTGCGAACTGCGACATTAAGGTAACCGAGCGTGGTTCGGTGGAACAGGTTCTAGTGGGCTTTGGTGCTGCGTCCAGGCGCTTAGCTGTACATTCCCGTCCCAAAGGGACGCGGTGCGGGCCACCGTACCTACGTGATAGTTGGAGGACCCCTTGGCCAGGCGCGCTCTGATCACCGGCATCACCGGCCAGGACGGTTCCTACTTGGCCGAGCACCTGCTCGACCAGGGTTACGAGGTGTGGGGGCTGGCCCGCGGGCAGGCGAACCCGCGCGTCTCGCGCATGCGCAAGCTGCTGGCCGACGTCCAGGTGGTGCGGGGCGACCTGCTGGACCAGGGGTCGCTGATCTCCGCGGTGGAACGCGTTCAGCCCGACGAGGTGTACAACCTGGGGGCGATCTCGTTCGTGCCCATGTCGTGGGAGCAGGCCGAGCTGACCGCCGAGGTGACCGGTATGGGCGTCCTGCGGATGCTTGAGGCCATTCGGGTGTGTTCGGGCGTGTCGCGGGGCGGGGGATCGTCGTCCCCGGGGCAGATCCGCTTCTACCAGGCCTCGTCCTCGGAGATGTTCGGGCAGGTCACCGAGACCCCGCAGAACGAGCGCACCGCCTTCCACCCGCGCTCGCCGTACGGGGTGGCCAAGGCGTACGGGCACTTCCTCACGCAGAACTACCGCGAGTCGTACGGGATGTTCGCGGTGTCGGGCATCCTGTTCAACCACGAGTCGCCGCGGCGCGGCGCGGAGTTCGTGACCAGGAAGGTCACCCTCGGGGTGGCCCGGATCAAGCTCGGCCTGGCCACGGAGCTGCGGCTGGGCAACCTGGAGGCGCGCCGCGACTGGGGCTACGCGGGCGACTACGTCAAGGCGATGCACCTGATGCTCCAGGCCGCCAACCCCGAGGACTACGTGATCGGCACCGGGCGGATGAAGTCGGTGCGGGAGCTGGTGGAGGCCGCCTTCACGGCCGCCGGGCTGGACTGGGAGCGGCACGTGGTGGTCGACCAGGCGCTGCACCGCCCGGCGGAGGTGGACCTGCTGTGCGCCGACCCGAAGAAGGCGCGGGCGCAGCTGGGGTGGGAGCCGCGGGTGTCGTTCGACGAGCTGGTCGCGATGATGGTCGAGAGCGACCTGCGCCTGCTGTCCGCCGGCGGCGACCCCGACCAGGACAGCTCCTGGCCCTAGAGCCGGTTCCGCACCCCTTGGCCCGCCCGGTCCGGTGCGGGCCTTTTTGCTGCTTACGGCTGCTCTCGGTCTGCCTCATTGACAAAGAGGATTTTTACGTAAAAGATTGTTTTTGCGATGAGAGATGTCCTGTATCTGGAACAGATCGAGCAGGCCGAGGCGCTGCTCAAGCCGCAACGGGTCGAGGTGCTGAGGCAGCTGGCCGAGCCGCGTACGTGCTCGGAGGTCGCCGAACGCCTCGGGCAGACGCCGCAGCGGGTCTACTACCACGTCAAGCGGCTGGTCGAGGCCGGTCTCGTGGAGCTGGTGTCCGAGCGCAAGGTGCGCGGCGTCCACGAGGGCATCTACCAGGCCGGCGCCCGGTCGTACTGGTTGTCGCCGCGGCTGGTCGGCCGGATCGGGCTGCGCAAGGCGCGCGACGAGCTGAGCCTGGGCTACCTGCTCGACCTCATGGAGGAGGTCCAGGCCGACATCGCTGCGCTCGACCGGGACGCGCCCGAGCTGCCGTCCATCGGCCTGTCCGGAGAGATCCACGTGCGTCCGGAGAGCCGCCAGCAGTTCCTGAACGACCTGCAGGGCATGCTGCAGGAGCTTTTCACTCGTTACGGCGGCGCTGAGGGGGACGCCTTCAAGCTCGCCGTCGCCTGTTACCCCAAGGGAGAAGAGCATGAGTGAGCCGATGATCGCGAAGGTCCGCGTCCAGGCGCCGGTCAAGGAGGTGTGGCACGCGCTCACCGATCCGGCCGCGGCCCGGGTCTGGCTGGCCGAGCACGTCGAGGTGGACCTGCCGGACTGGTTCGAGTTCTGGGGCCGTACGACGCCGGAGGGCGACGCGCCGCACCAGCGGGTCCTGTCGGCCGACGAGCGCGGCGTGCGGTTCGCCTGGCTGCTGGACGGCGTCGAGACGACCGCCGAACTCGCGGTCGAGGAGGACGGCGACTCGGCGACGATCGTCTCGGTGACGCAGTCGCACTTCGACTTCCAGGACGTCGTCACCGGCGCCAGCATCCGGGGCGTGCTGCAGACGTACTGGTTCCAGGTGCTGGCCAGCCTGGCCGAGCACGTCGAGGGCCGCCCGCTCACGCCGCGCGCCGACTTCACCGCGCGCGAGCTGCGCGCCGAGGTCACCATCGACGCGACGCCCGCCCAGGTCTTCGAGTCGCTGGTCGACTCGGAGACGGTGAGCGAGTGGTTCGGGATGCCGATCGAGATCGAGCCGTACGTCGGCGGCCGGTTCGCCATGGGCGGGTTCGCGAACGACCCGTCGCCGGCCAAGGTGCTGGAGCTGGAGCCGGAGCGCCGGTTCTCCGTCGACTGGGGCGGCGCCGGGGTGAGCTCCTGGGAGCTCGCCGGGTCCGCCGGCCGGACGCGGCTGACGCTCGTGCAGAGCGGCTTCGACGCCGAGCGCCCGCCGTACGCGGCCTGGGGCGGGATGCTGTCCGGGGTGGCGGAGCTGCGGCGTTACCACGAGGTGCCGGACTGGCGTCCGATGTGGGTCGCCTGACCACACCGGGTCAGCCTGGTCGGCGCGGTGTGTCGTGGCCGCCGTCCGGCAGGTGGTCGAGGACGGTCTCGGCGATCGTGGCCAGCACCTCGATCTGCTCCCGCGAGAGCAGGTCGATGAAGTGCCTGCGCACCGACGCCACATGGGCGGGCGCCGCCTCCTGGATGGCCCGCAACCCTCCGTCGGTCAGCACGACCACGGCCCCGCGCGCGTCCCCCTCGAACCCCTCGCGGGTGACCAGCCCTCGCTGCTCCATCCGCGAGATGTGCCGGGAGAGGCGGCTCTTCGACCAGAGCATGCGGTCGGCCAGCGCGGTGAGCCGCCACCGGTGGCCGGGCGTGGAGGTCAGCGCCGACAGGACGTCGTAGTCGGGGGCCGACAGCCCCGAGTCGCTCGCGAGGTCGCGGCTGACCTGGGCGTCCAGCAGCAGGCGCATCCTGCGGTAGCCGATCCAGGCCCGGAACTCGGCGTCGTCCAGCCAGTTGGGCTCCATGACCCGGAAGTTTAGTTGACGTGTAACCGACCTCCGCTCTAGGTTTACATGTAAACCAAAGCGGAGGAGGCGGTCGTGTTCGGACTGGGCATATCGACGTCGGCGGCGCCGGGGGCCGATCCCGTGGGCGACGCCCGCGCGGCCGAGGAACTGGGCTTCGACTTCGTCTCGGCGTCGGACCACCCCTGCGGCGTCGAGCCCACGTACGAGCTGTGGACGATGCTGACCTGGGTGGCCGCCGCCACCTCGCGGATCAGGGTGGCGACGCGGGTGCTGGGAGTGCCGTACCGGCCGCCCGCGATGGTCGCCAAGATGGCCGAGACGCTGCACCGGCTGTCCGGCGGCCGGCTGATCCTCGGCCTCGGCGGCGGCTACTCCGACGAGGAGTTCCGCGCGTTCGGGCTCGGGGTGCCGACGCCCCGCGAGAAGGTGGACGGCATGGTGGAGGCCGTCCAGGTCATCCGCGGCCTGTGGTCCGAGTCGGACTTCACCTACGAAGGCTCCCGCTACCGCACCGATCGGGCCACCATCGAGCCCAAGCCCCTCAGCCCCATCCCGATCTGGCTGGGCACGTACGGGCCGCGCGCCCTCGACGCCACCGGCCGGCTGGCGGACGGCTGGATCCCGTCCCTGGGGTTCGCGCCGCCGGAGCGGGCGGCGGCCATGCGCGACCGGATCCTGTCGGCCGGTCGCGCCGTCGAGTGCGTCTACAACGTCACTTTTCGGATCGGCGCCCCCACCGAGACCCACGGCGTGGGCGACGGCGTGGTCGCCGGCTCGGTGGCGGAGGTGACCGACCGTCTGGCGGCGTTCGTGGGCCTGGGGTTCACGTCGATGAACTTCACGCCCCTCGGCCCCGGCCCGCGCGCCCAGGCCGAACGCCTGGCCGAGGACGTCCTGCCCGCGCTGCGCGCGGCGGCCTCCTGACCGGCGGCGGCCTGCCGGGAAGGCGATCCGGGCCTGCGGCGAAGCATGGGTGACCGTCCACCACTTCGTGAAGGCAGCCTGATGACGGAGACGAGAACGTGATCGCCGAAGCGGGCGAACAGCTGACCGACGCCGAGCCGGCCGCCCGGTGCCGGCGGGACCGATCGGCCTCTGCGACGATGCGGCGGAACCGCTGAGTGAGTAGCCCTACGGTTGTCCACAGAACGCGGTTCGGCCCTGCGGGGGCCCGGGTGAGGGCGTCAGCCTGGACCCCGTGAACGCCGCACTCTCGTTGCTCGGCCGCGCCGAGCGCATCACCCGGTCCTGCCGGCAGGCCGTCGTCTGCCGGCAGACGGCCGCACACGTCTGGGGCCTGAGCGTGCTCTCCGTCCCCGAGGCCGACTGGCCGGTGGAGGTGATCGCTCCCGCTCACCTGGCGATCCCCGGCTGCGTCACGTACGTGGGCGAACCGCCCGCCGACGACGTCACCGACCACGGGGGCGTCCGGCTCACCACCATGGCGCGCACGGCCCTCGACTGCGCCCGGTCGTTGCCGCGTCCCGAGGCGGTGGCAGCGCTCGACCAGTTCGCGCGGCGGGGCGTCGACATGGAGGCGCTGTGGCGTCGTCCGCTCAACTCCTGGCGGCTGCGCGACACGCTGAGCCTGGCCGACGGCGGCGCCGCCTCGCCCAGGGAGAGCTGGCTGCGGGTCGTCCTCGTCGACGGCGGCCTCCCCAGACCCGCCACGCAGCTCGCCGTGCCCCTGGACGGCGGCCGGCACGCCTACCTCGACCTGGGGTGGGAGCCGTACCAGGTGGGGGTCGAGTACGACGGCCAGGAGCACCACACCTCGCCGGCGGACCGGCGGCGTGACGCGGCCCGCCGCGAGGAGCTGCGGCGGCTGGGCTGGCGGGTGATCGCCGTACGCCGCGACGTCATCCCCGGCCAGATCGCCGGCCTCCTCCGGCACGTCGCCGACGCGTTGATCGAGCGCGGCTGGCAACCCGGCCCGGAGGGCACCGTCCGCGTCCTCCGCCAGATCCGCGCGGCCCGCCGCGGAACCGCTCGCCATCCCCGGCGCCGGCGGTTCTCGTGAGGGCGTCCCCAGCGGCTCGGAGGGCTTCGGCAAGGTCAGGCGATCGTGACCGGGAGCTCCTTGATGCCGTTGATGAAGTTCGAGCGCAGGCGGCGGGCCGGGCCGGCCTGGCGGATGCGTGGCCGACGCCTGGCCAGCTGCTCGAACAGGACACGCAGTTCCAGCTTGGCGAGGTGGTTGCCGAGGCAGAAGTGCGCGCCGCCGCCGCCGAACCCGATGTGCGTGTTGGGGGTGCGTCCGATGTCGAAGACCTCCGGATCCGGGAACACGGAGGCGTCCCGGTTGGCGGAGGAGTAGAAGACCACGACCTTGTCGCCGTCCTTGATGGGCTGCCCGCCGAGCACCTGGTCCGCCATCGACGTGCGCCGGAACAGGTTGACCGGCGAGACCCACCGGACGATCTCGTCGGCCGCCGTCCTGGCCAGCGTGGGGTCGGCCACCAGGCGGTCCCACTGGTCGGGGTGCTCGAAGAGGGCCAGCATGCCGCCGGAGGCCGCGTTGCGGGTGGTCTCGTTGCCCGCGACGATCAGCAGCAGGACGAACAGGTCGAACTCGTCCTCGCCGAGGGTTTCGCCCTTGTCGTCGGGCTGGAGGAGCTTGGTGATGATGTCGTCCTTGGGGGCGGCTCTGCGCTGCGCCGCGAGCTCGTTGGCGTAGGCGTACACCTCCATGGCGGCGCCGGAGCCCTCCTCGGGGGTCGCCGCGTAGTCGGGGTCCTGGGCGCCGATCATTCGGTTGGACCAGGAGAACAGCTTGTCGCGGTCGGTCGCGGGAGCGCCGAGCAGCTCGCAGATCACGTACAGGGGGAGGGGGGCGGAGACCTCGGTGACGAAGTCCACCTCGCCGGAGCACTTGTCGAGCAGGTCGTCGCAGATGTCGCGGATGTGCTGTTCGAGGGCGCCGATCGTCCGGGGGGTGAAGCCGCGGTTGACCAGGGATCGCCGCCTGGTGTGCTCGGGCGGGTCCTGGTTGAGCATCATCAGCCGCTGGAGGGCGATCTGGTCCTCGGGCATCTCGTCGAAGAGGGCGAGCTTCTTGGCCGAGGAGAACAGGTCGGAGTGGCGGGACACGTGCACGACGTCCTCGTAGCGGGTGACCGCCCAGAACCCGGGCTCGCCGTCGTGCCAGTGGACGGGGGAGTTGGCGCGGAGCCAGGCGAGCTGTTCGTGGGGTGGGCCGGAAGTCGCGTAACGGTCCCTGTCGACGAGGTCGATATGCACGCGCGGTCACCTCTTGATCAAGCGCTTGGTTTATTCGTACTGAAACGTGTTCTATTACGCCACTGTACGGCCGTCAAGTAGCCCACCCCACCACCCTCGAGACACCCCCGCCATAACCCCAGAGCAGACACCCCCCTTCCCCGCCCGCCATAACCCGACAGCAGACAACCTCTCACCACCGGCGCTTCCTCACCCACGCTCCAGCCCAAGCACCACAGCGGTGCCGCCCCCAGCGCTCACCACCCCCAACCCCTCACCCGCATGGGACCTGCACTTCTGGTAGGGCGGCCTGGCCGCCGTACGGGTCCGCGCCCGATATGCCCCTTCCTCTCATGGACCTGCCCCCCTCCGATACGGCCCCCGTGCCGCCCTTCACCCATGTGGGGTGCACCCTCTTGTAAGGCCTCTCACCCGTAC
This sequence comes from Nonomuraea sp. NPDC049758, assembly GCF_040674635.1. Taxonomy (NCBI): domain Bacteria; kingdom Bacillati; phylum Actinomycetota; class Actinomycetes; order Streptosporangiales; family Streptosporangiaceae; genus Nonomuraea; species Nonomuraea sp. NPDC049758. Next base: position 495,994 of record NZ_JBFAMZ010000004.1, on the reverse strand, counting down.
AGCCCCCTCACCCGCATAGCCCTGTAGTACTCGTACGGCGGCCTCTCACCCGTACAGCCCCTCACCCGCATGGCCCTGTAGTCCCGGTACGGCGGCCCTCACCCGTACAGCCCGCGTACGACCGCCACCGTCTGGCCCATCACCTGCATGCCCCCGGCCCGCACGGCCCTCCGCCGCTCTCCTGGAAGGTCAGGCTGCTGCATCCGGGGTTGATGAACCTGCGGACTGTTGTTGGCGGTGCAGGCGAGAACTCGGCGCTCTCGCCCGTAAGGCCCGCCGAAGGCCCGAAGGCCCGAAAGCCCGGGGGCGGTCCCGGGGGCGCGGGGAATGGGGGAGCGGAGAAGGGGGCGAGGTGGTCGATCAGGGCCCGATGTCTGTGGGTGTGTGGTCGGTGTCCTTGAGGTGGAGGGCGAGGCGGGTGCGGTCGGGGATGCCGTACTTGCGCAGCAGGCTTGAGACGTGGTTCTTCGCCGTGCCCTCGGTGATGCGCAGCCGTGCCGCGATCTCCCGGTTCGTGGCCCCCGCGGCGATCAGCTTGGCGATCTCGGACTCCCTGGTAGACAGACGTTCCTGGTGAGGCAGCGCCGTGGGCGCAGCGGGGGTGCGCCGTAACTCGGCCACCAGACGTTCGGCGACGGGCGAGGCGAGCACCGTCTCCCCGCGGCTCGCCCGGCGGATGGCGTCGACCAGTTCCTCCGGCGTGCAGTCCTTGAGCAGGTAGCCGACGGCCCCGCCGCGCAGGGCGCCGAAGATGTAGTCGTCCTCGTCGAAGGTGCTGAGCACGATCGCGGCCACGCCGAGATGCCCGGCCGACAGCCGGCGGATGAGCTCGACGCCGTCCATCCTGGGCATCCTCGCGTCCACCAGCGCCACGTCCGGCCGGCACTGCGCGGCCACGCGCAGCGCCTCCTCGCCGTCGGCGGCCTCGCCGGCCACCTCGATGCCGTCCTCGATCTCCAGCATCTTGCGCAGCCCTCGCCGGATCAGCTCCTGGTCGTCGGCCAGCAGGACCCTGATCGTCGTCATGTCACCCCGCCCGCGTCTCGCCGTCCGGAATGTGCTCGCGCCGAGTCATGACGCTACCTCGCCGAGCCGTGCCGGGAGCTCCGCCCGTACCTCGAAACCGCCTTCCGGGCGGTCGCCCGCGACCAGGGTGCCGCCCACCGTGCGGGCGCGTTCGGCGAGGGAGCGCAGGCCGAAGCCGTCGCGCGCGTCCGCGCGCCGGCCCGCGCCGTCGTCGGCGACCACCAGGACCACCCGTCCGCCGCCGAAGGTCAGCCGTCCGCGGACGTGGCGGGCTCCCGCGTGCCGGACGGCGTTCGTCAGGCCCTCCTGCAGCACGCGGTAGAGCACCAGCTCCACGTCGGGCTCCAGCGGCACCTCCGCACCCTCGACCTCGAAGGACACCGCAAGCCCCGTGCCGTCGAACGAGGCCGCCAGCCGCTCCAGCGCCGCGCTGCTGACCTGGCCCTCCAGTTCGAGCGGACGCAGGGCTCTGACCCAGCGGCGGGCGTCGGCCAGGGCCGCCACACTGGTCTCCTTGGCCAGCCGCACCTCGTCCCAGGCGGCCTCGGGGCGGCGCGTACGTAAGCGTCCGGCGTTCTCCAGGCTGATCTTGATCACGGTCAGGTGGTGGCCGATAGAGCCGTGCATCTCCGCCCCCATCCGCGCCCGCTCCTGCGCGACCGTGAGCTCCCGTACGCGGGCGAGCAGCCGCTGCGCCTCGGCCCGCCGGCGCCGCGCCTCCAGCACGGCCGACGTCATGCCGAGCACGAACGAGGCGGCCACGACGAACGGCACGGCCTGACCGGCGGCGTCCATCAGACTCCGGTCGTACATCACGATGTCCAAGGTGGACATGACAGCGGTCAGGCAGCCGATGATGATCGTCGCGGCGCGCATGTCGTACACGAACGCGACGTTCGCGATGGCGATGAGCGTCAGCAGCATGTGCGACCCGTCCGAGCCCAGTGGTCCCAGCGCGAGGGTGGCCAGCAGGAACACCAGCGCGACCGGACGCCGCCACCCGGTGGCGCGCCGCCAGGGCAGCAGCAGCCACAGCGCGGCCACGAGCGCCAGGACGGCATAGAACATCACGATCTGGGCCGGCGTTCCCAGGCCGGAGGCGTACGCGATCGCGGTGCCCGTGAGCACCACCCAGAACACCACGCTGAACAGGGCCGGCCGGTCGGGGTCACGCAGCCTGGCCAGAGAGGGCGGCATGCCCGACGACTCTAGCCGCGCGCGTGGGAGCTGTGATCCTCCCTCAGGCCCATGACGATTGTCATGCTGGATTCAGACTCCGGGCTGATGTGCCGACCAGGTCCGGTTACCTAGCGTGTTCTTCCATGACCCGAGCCACACATCCCGTCTGGGCAGTGCTGATTACCGTGGCCGCCACCTTCGCGCAAGTCATCGTCGGCACCGCCCCAGTGACCCTCCTCCTGGCCTCCGACCATCCCCTCTACCGGCCGCTCGGCATGATCGGCATCACGCTGGCCGCGCTCGGGCTGGTCTATCTGATCCGGCGCTTCCTCGGCAGGCAGTCCTGGGCCGGCGTCGGCATGGAACGATCCCGGCGGGCCGTGCCGCAGCTGCTGCTGGGGGTCGTGGCGGGCGCGGTCCCGACGGTGGCCGCCATCCTGTTGTCGCTGGCGTTCGGCGTGACGTCCTTGGCGCCGACCGAGACGATCCTCGCCAATCCGGGCCTGGTGCCGTACGGCATCGCGTTCGCCCTGCTCAGCCAGGCGTTTCCGGAGGAGTTACTGTGGCGGGGGCACCTGTTCGACACCCTCTCGGCGCGGTTGTCGCCGAGAGCCGTGCTGATCGTGGTGTCGGTGGGGTTCGGCGCGCTGCACATCCTCTCCAACAGCCCGGCCGACTCACCGGCCGAACGGCTGCTGTACGTGGTGCAGGCCATCGCACTCGGCTTCGCGTGCGCGGCGGCGCGGGCGCGTACGGGAGCGTTGTGGATGGCAGTCGGCGTGCACCTCGGCCTGCACACCGGCAACCTTCTGCTCCCGACGGAGGCCGTCCACTACGGCGTGCAACTCGTCATCCTGACCTGCACGCTCACCTTCAGCGGGCTGTTGCTGCTCCGGTACGGGAAGGGAACGCGAGAGCAGGAGGCATGCCACCCGGGGCCCAGCACTTACGAGCCGGGCCGCTGACGTTCTCCGGCGCACGTCGCCGACGGCCGCCCTCACCTACGGGCGTACATCGCGGCGACAACCACGACACACATCAGGCCCAGCCGTCCGAACCTGGTGGGCCGCCCATCCCCATCTCCACATGCACTGCACGCTGACCGGCGTCTCCTGGTCGGGCCTGGTCGGACGTTGGCGGGGTGTCTTCGCCGACGTGACAGCGTTGGAGCTGGCCTCGGTCCAGGGGGCCGCATGCACCGCACGCCGAGTGTCGCCTCCTGGCCGCACCCGGTCGGACGTTGGGGCGTCCCCGTCGGCGTCACGGGGCTGGGGCTGCCCGGGATCCAGGCGGCTGAGCGCGGAGCCGCCAGGAGTGGGCGAGTGGAGGGGGAGAAGCGTGAGGTACCTCCGATGTTTTGGGAGATTCTGTGGCTCGACAGGGGAGGGGAATCTTCGGAGCTATCAGGGCTGAGGAAGGTGGTTGGTTGGGGTTCGAGGTGTCGTTCTGGGTTACGGATCGGATGTATCCCGCTGGACGCCCTTGACACGCGCCGCCATGTCGCAGCAGCATCTGAGGCACAGACATCCGATGAATAAGCGAAGGGTGCGGTGTGAAGCTGCTGCGAGTGGGACCTGTCGGACAGGAGCGGCCGGTGGTGATGGACGCCTCCGGCACCCTGCGCGACATCGGGGAGCCCGAGATCGACGGGGCTTTTCTCGCCTCCGGGGGAGTGGCGCGCGTGCGTGACGCGCTGGAGCGCGGCGACCTGCCCGTCGTCGACGCCGCCGGGCTGCGGGTGGGCGCGCCGATTGCCCGGCCGGGCAAGGTGGTCTGCATCGGGCTGAACTACCGCGACCACGCCGCCGAGTCCGGCGCGGAGCCGCCCGCCGAGCCCGTGGTGTTCATGAAGGCGGCCAACACCGTGATCGGCCCGTACGACGAGGTGCTGGTGCCGCGTGGCAGTGTGAAGACCGACTGGGAGGTGGAGCTGGCGGTCGTGATCGGCCGGCGGGCCCGCTACCTCGACAGCCGGGACGAGGCCCTCGACGTGATCGCCGGGTACGCGATCTCCAACGACGTCTCCGAGCGGGAGTTCCAGCTCGAACGCGGCGGCCAGTGGGACAAGGGTAAGTCGTGCGAGACGTTCAACCCGCTGGGTCCCTGGCTGGTGACGGCGGACGAGGTCGGCGACCCGCAGAGCCTGGGGCTGCGCCTCTGGGTGAACGGCGAGCCGCGCCAGGACGGCGGCACCAAGGACATGATCTTCGACGTGGCCGAGATCGTGCGGTACCTGAGCCGGTTCATGGTGCTCGAACCCGGTGACGTGATCAACACCGGCACCCCGGCCGGGGTCGCGATGGGCATGCCCGGCCAGCCGTACCTGCGGGCGGGCGACGTGATGGAGCTGGAGATCGACGGGCTCGGCCGCCAGCGGCAGACGGTGGGGCAGGCCTGATGGCGTACAGAATCGTCGCGCTGGAGACGCACGACGTGCGTTTCCCCACGTCGCGGGAGCTGGACGGCTCGGACGCGATGAACCCCGACCCCGACTACTCCGCCGCCTACGTGGTGCTGAAGACCGACGACGGGGTCGAGGGGCACGGGTTCGCGTTCACCATCGGACGCGGCAACGACGTGCAGACCGGAGCGATCCGGGCCCTTGAGCCCTACGTGCTCGGCCGGGACGTCGAAGACCTCGGCGCGCTGTACAAGGAGCTGGTCAACGACTCGCAGCTGCGCTGGCTGGGCCCGGAGAAGGGCGTCATGCACATGGCGATCTCCGCCGTGGTCAACGCCCTGTGGGACCTGAAGGCCAGGCGGGCGGGCAAGCCGGTGTGGCGGCTGCTGTCGGAGATGTCGCCCGAGGAGATCGTCGGGCTGATCGACTTCCGCTACCTGAGCGACGCGCTCACCCAGGACGAAGCCCTCCAGATCCTGAAAAATGCGGAAGAGGGGAAGGAAGAGCGGATCCAGCGGCTCATCGAGACCGGCTACCCCGCCTACACCACCTCTCCCGGCTGGCTCGGCTACGACGACGACAAGCTGCGACGCCTCTGCAAGGAAGCCCTCGACCAGGGCTTCGGCCAGATCAAGCTCAAGGTCGGCGCCGACCTCGACGACGACCTGCGCCGCTTCCGCGTGGCCCGCGAGGTCTGCGGCCCCGACTACCCGATCGCGATCGACGCCAACCAGCGCTGGGACGTCGCCTCGGCCATCGAGTGGGTGAGCGCGCTGAGCCCGTACCGGCCGCACTGGGTGGAGGAGCCGACCAGCCCCGACGACGTGCTCGGCCACGCCGCCATCGCCGAGGGCATCAGGCCGGTCCCGGTCGCCACCGGCGAGCACGTCCAGAACCGCATCGTCTTCAAGCAGCTCCTCCAGGCCGGCGCGATCTCCTACCTGCAGATCGACGCGGCCAGGGTCGGCGGGGTCAACGAGAACCTGGCGATCCTGCTGCTCGCGGCCAAGTTCGGCGTGCCGGTCTGCCCGCACGCGGGCGGCGTCGGGCTGTGCGAGCTGGTGCAGCACCTGTCGATGTTCGACTACGTGGCGATCACCGGCACGATGGACGGCCGCGTGATCGAGTACGTCGACCACCTGCACGAGCACTTCGTGCACCCGGTCGTCATCGACCACGGCCGCTACACCGCTCCCATGGCCCCCGGCTTCAGCGCCGAGATGCACGCGGCGTCGATCGCCGCCCACAGCTTCCCCGACGGCCAGGTATGGAGGGCCACGTCATGACGCTCAAGGCCATCGTGACCGGCGGCGGTTCAGGCATCGGCCTGGCCACCGCCACCCTGCTCGCGGCGCGCGGCATGCACGTCGCCTGCCTCGACCTCGCGCCGCCCGGCGACCCCTTCGTGGGGATCAAGGCGGACGTGGCCGACGACGCGTCCGTGCGCGCGGCGGTGGCCGAGGCCGCGGAACGGCTCGGCGGCATCGACATCGTGATCAACAACGCGGGCGTCGGCGCCCAGGGCACGGTCGAGGACAACCCGGACGAGGAGTGGCGGAAGGTCTTCGAGGTCAACGTGTTCGGCATCGTCCGGGTGAGCCGGGCGGCGCTGCCGTACCTGCGCAGGTCCGAGCATGCGGCCATCGTCAACACCTGCTCGATCGCGGCCACCGCGGGGCTGCCGCACCGGGCGCTCTACAGTGCGACCAAGGGCGCGGTGTTGTCGCTGACCCTCGCCATGGCCGCCGACCACGTCCGCGAGGGCATCCGCGTCAACTGCGTCAACCCGGGCACCGCCGACACCCCGTGGGTGGGGCGGCTGCTCGACTCGGCCGACGATCCCGAGGCCGAACGAGCGGCGCTGAACGCCAGGCAGCCCATGGGCCGCCTGGTCAGCGCCGAGGAGGTCGCCGCCGCGATCGCCTATCTGGCAGGTCCCGAGTCCGCCGCGACCACCGGCACCGCGCTCGCGGTCGACGGCGGCATGCAGGGGCTACGGCTCCGGCCAACCAACCAAGGAAGGTAACCCCCCATGAAGATCGGTCCGGTGGTCGCGAGCGCGGCCCTGCTGGCGGTCGTCGCCGCCTGCGGCTCCAGCGGCACGAACGGCTCCAGCGGCTCCACGGCGGAAGGGGGAGGTGGCGGCAAGGTGGGCATCGACCACCCGCGCGCCGACTCCGACTTCTGGAACTCCTACATGAAGTACGTCCCGCAGATGGCGACCGAGCTCAAGGCCGACCTGATGCCGGCGACGAACTCCCAGAACGACGTCTCCAAGCTGGTCAACAACGTGCAGGCGCTGGTCGGCCAGGGCGCCAAGGCGATCGTCATGGCCCCCCAGGACACCGGCGCCATCGCCAACACGCTGCAGCAGCTGGAGAACAAGAAGATCCCCGTGGTCACCGTGGACACCCGGCCCGACAAGGGCAAGGTCTACATGGTCGTCCGCGCCGACAACCGCGCGTACGGCACCAAGGCGTGCGAGTTCCTCGGCGAGAAGCTCGGCGGCAAGGGCAAGGTCGTCCAGCTTGAGGGCGCGCTCAGCTCGATCAACGGCCGCGACCGGTCCGAGGCGTTCAACGAGTGCATGAAGAGCAAGTTCCCCGGCATCACGGTGTTCAGCGAGCCGACCGAGTGGGAGGGCAGCAAGGCGGCGTCCATGCTGCAGACCCGCCTGGAGCAGAACCCGGACATCAAGGGCATCTACATGCACGCCGGCGGCGTGCACCTGGCTCCGACGCTGCAGGTGCTCAAGCAGAAGAACCTGCTGGTCCCGCCGACCGACCCCAAGCACGTCTTCGTGGTCTCCAACGACGGCATCCCGCAGGAGTTCGAGGAGATCCGCAAGGGCAACATCGACGCCACGGTGTCGCAGCCGGCCGACCTCTACGCCCGGTACGCGATCTTCTATGCCAAGGCGGCGGTCGACGGCAAGACGTTCCAGCCGGGCCCGACCGACCACGGCAGCAACATCATCCAGCTGCCCAACGGCTTCGAGGACCAGCTCCCGGCGCCGCTGGTGACGAAGGACAACGTGGACGACCAGAACCTCTGGGGTAACCAGGTCAAGTGATGAAATATCACGTTGAAGCCCGAAATGTCGTCAAGCGTTTCGGTCCGACCACCGCGCTGAACGGCGCGGAGATCGCCATCGCCGAGGGCCAGACCCACGCCCTCGTCGGCCGGAACGGCGCGGGGAAGTCCACCCTCGTGTCGATCCTCACCGGGCTCCAGCGGCCGGACGAGGGCGAGGTGCTGTTCTCGGGAGAGGCGGCGCCCGCCCTGGCCGACCGCGACGCCTGGCGGCAGCGCGTCGCCTGCGTGTACCAGAAGTCCACGATCATCCCGGCGCTGACGGTCGCGGAGAACCTGTTCGTCAACCGCCAGACCGGCCGCGGCCGGATGATCAACTGGCGGGCGCTGCGGGCCAAGGCGCGCGAGCTGCTGGACACCTACGAGGTGGACGTCGACCCGCAGGCGCTGGCCGGCGAGCTGGGCGTCGAGCAGCGGCAGCTCGTGGAGATCGCGCGGGCGCTGTCGTTCGGCGCCCGGTTCATCATCCTCGACGAGCCCACCGCCAGGCTCGACGGCCCGGCCATCGAGCGGCTGTTCACCCGCATGCGCTCGCTGCGCGAGCAGGGCGTCACGATGATGTACATCTCCCACCACCTGGACGAGGTGTACGAGATCTGCCAGAGCGTCACGGTCTTCCGCGACGCCCGGCACATCGTGACCCGGCCGGTCGCCGGGTTCCCCCAGGACGAGCTGGTGGACGCGATGACCGGCGAGGCCACGGCCGCCTACGAGTCCCGGCGGCGCGTGCCCGGCGAGGCGGTCGTGTTGTCGGGCGCGGGCCTGTCGCTGACCGGCCGCTACCAGGACGTGGACATCTCGGTCAGGTCCGGCGAGGTCGTGGGCCTGGCGGGCTCGGCGAGCAGCGGCAAGGTCGGCCTGGCCGAGACCCTGGTCGGGCTGCGCAGGCCGGACACGGGCGTGGTCACGATCGACGGCACCCGGGTCAGGCCGGGCGACGTGCCCGCCGCCATGCGCGCCGGGCTCGGGTTCGTGCCCGAGGACCGGCACCACGAGGGATTCGTGCCGATGTTGTCGGTGGGGGAGAACGCGACCCTGCCGATCGCCCACAAGCTGGGCGCCTACGGCATCGTCTCGCCCGCGCGGCGCCGGGCCAGGGCCGTCCAGATGATCGAGAGCCTGGACATCAAGACCGAGGGGCCCGACCAGCCCGTCGGCGACCTGTCCGGCGGGAACGCGCAGAAGGTCGTGTTCGCGCGGGCGCTCGTGGACGACCCGAGGGCGCTGGTCGTGATCAACCCGACCGCGGGCGTCGACGTCAAGGCCAAGCAGGCCCTGCTCGGCGCGGTCGAGGACGCGGTCGGCCGGGGCGCGGGGGCCGTCGTGGTCTCCGACGAGCTCGACGACCTGCGCATCTGCGACCGGGTGCTGGTGATGTTCCACGGCAGGGTCGTCAAGGACGTGCCGCGTGGCTGGACCGACCACGAGCTCGTGGCCGTGATGGAAGGCATACAAGAGTGACCACTTTGACTGCTCCGGCCCCCCGGCTGAGGCTGGCCAGGTTCCGCGACCTGACCCTGGTGCCGGTGATCCTGCTCCTGCTGGTCGTGGGCGCGTTCCTCGACCCGACCTTCCTGACGGCGGGCAACCTGACGAACGTCCTGCAGCAGCAGGCGGCGATCTCGCTGCTCGTGCTGGCCGAGGCGATGATCCTGATCGCCGGGAAGTTCGACCTGTCGCTGGAGTCGACGGTCGGCACCGCGCCCGGCATCGCCGTGATGCTGGTCGTCCCGGCCTCGGCGGGCGGGTTCGGCCTCGGGCTGCCCGGCTGGCTGGTGATCCCGCTGGCCCTGCTCGTGGGCGCGGCCATCGGCGCGTTCAACGGGTTCCTGATCATCAGGTTCCAGCTGTCGGCGTTCATCGTCACGCTGGCCATGCTGATCATCGTGGACGGCCTCCAGCAGGGGCTCACCCAGGGCAAGACGCTGTTCGAGCTCCCCGACTCGATGCTCTACCTCGGCAGCGCCACCTGGCTCGGCCTGCCCGCCGCCATCTGGATCGCCGCGCTGCTGTTCGCCGCCGGCATCTTCGGCCTGACCTATCTCCGGCTCGGCCGCTCCCTGTACGCCATCGGCGGCAACGCCGACGCCGCCCGCGCCGCCGGCATCCGGGTGGACCGCGTGCTGTTCGGCGTGTTCGTCCTCGGCGGGATCCTGGCCGCCACGGCCGGCATCCTGGAGACCGGACGTCTGGGCGCGATCGGCAACGAGATGGGCGACGGCTGGATCTTCATGGTCTTCGCCGCGGCCGTCATCGGCGGCGTCAGCATGGACGGCGGCAAGGGCACCGTCCTCGGCGCGCTGACCGGTGTGCTGGTGATCGGCCTGGTCCAGAACATCCTCACCCTCATCGGGGTCTCCGGTTTCTGGCAACCGGTCATCTACGGTGGCATCATTCTCATCGCACTGATCATCAGCAGGATCGCCGGCGGAAAGGCGCAGGACTGATGGAACGCCTCGCCCTGCGCACCAGGCTCCGGCCCGGGTGCGAGGAGACCTACGAGCGGGAGCACGCCACGATCCCGGCCGCCCTGGAGTCCGCGCTGCGCGCCCACGGCGTGATCTCGTGGCGCATCTTCCGCGACGGCCTCGACCTGTTCCACTTCGTGGAGGTCGAGGACTACGCCGCGCTGCAGGCCGCGCTCAAGGACGACCCCGCCGACCAGGCCTGGCAGCGCCAGATGAACCGCCTGCTCGACGGCGACTTCGACCAGTCGGCGGGCGGCCTGCGCCAGGTCTGGGAGCTCACGTGATCGATCTGCCCCGCGTCGGCCTCGGCGGCGCCCCGCTCGGCAACCTCTACCAGGCGGTCTCCGGCGAGCAGGCGCGGGCCACGGTCGACGCGGCCTGGGACAGCGGCGTGCGGCTCTTCGACACCGCGCCCCACTACGGGCTGGGGCTGTCCGAGCGCCGCCTGGGCGCCGCGCTCGCGGAGCGGTCGGGCTACGTCCTGTCCACGAAGGTGGGCCGGCTGGTGGTGCCCTCGCAGGTGCGCGACGACGACGAGATGTTCGACGTCCCGGTCGGGCTGGGCCGCGAATGGGACTTCTCGGCCGACGGCGTGCGCGACTCTTTGGAGGACTCCCTGGCCCGGCTCGGCCTGCCGGAGATCGACATCGCGCTCATCCACGACCCCGACGACCACCTGGAGCAAGCGCTGGCCGAGGCGTACCCGGCGCTGGCCGAGCTGCGGGAGCAGGGCGTGGTCAAGGCGATCGGCGTCGGGATGAACCAGTGGCAGGCGCCGCTGCGCTTCGTCCGGGAGACCGGCGTCGACGTCGTCATGCTCGCCGGGCGCTACACGCTGCTCGACCAGTCGGGGCTGCCGCTGCTGGACGAATGCGCCGAACGCGGCGTCCGGGTGCTGGCCGCCGGGGTCTTCAACAGCGGCCTCCTGGCCACGCCGGCCCCGTCGGGCACCTTCGACTACGCGCCAGCGCCGGCGCCGCTGCTGGACCGGGCCGCCCGGATCGCCGCCGTCTGCGAGCGCCACGGCGTCTCGCTGCCGCAGGCGGCCATGGCCTTCCCGCTGCGCCATCCGGCGGTCGCCTCGATCGTGCTGGGCGCCCGCGCGCCCGAGGAGGTCCTGGCCAACGCCGCCCTGTGGTCCCGCCCGGTCCCCGAGGAGCTGTGGCTGGAACTGGCCGGCGAGGGCCTGCTGAGCTGACCGCGGCCGGGCCCCCGCCCGGCCGCCGTCCTCGTTCGGTGCACCTGTACGTACGCGCCGAAGGCCAGGGCCACGTCCCACACCCGGGAGAAGACGATCACCCGGCCGCCGTCCAGCCCGCCGCAGGCGACCGGCTTGCTGACGGCCGACGTGATGCCCTGCGCCGCGACGTCGTCGAACCAGTTGGTGTAGGAGTAGACCGGGCCGCCGCTGTCGCCGTGGGCCACGGCGCAGCCGCCGACGACGCTCTTGGCCCTGACCATGTGCTTGACGTACTGCCCGTTCGTGTACGTGCCGCTCCACCCGGTCTCGGTCACCTTGATCAGGCAGTACTCGCCCAGCGACGCCCCCGAGTTGCACACGAAGTTGCCGACGTACGCCTTCCACAACACGACCACCCGGTTGCTGGTGGCGGCCGCCGGACCGCCGTCGAAGACGTCGGCCGTGGCGTCGGCCAGGACGATCGCGGCGTCCCGCTTGGGGAGCCGCCACTGCAGGTCGCCCATGCGGTTCGCCGGGCTGCCCGAGCCGCCGCCGTCGTAGAAGGAGTCCCAGAACTCCCCGCAGTGGGCGGCGGTCAGGAAGCCGGGATTGCCGTTCTTGTCGTAGACGGCGAACCCCGAGGTGCAGCCGGAGCCCGTCCTGGCGTTCCAGGTCCGGCCGCCCGCGTAGTAGCTCGGGACGTCGTCCTGCCTGCTGTAGGCCGGGTCGAAGCGCTCGCCGCGCTCCAGCGTGATCGGCGCGGTCGCGCCGCTCGGCCGCTGGAGCTGGTCGGGGACGGTGTCCTCGTCCGGGACCGAGAGCCGCACGCCGCTCCCGTCGGCCTGCGGGGCGGCGCCCGTCACCTGTCCGGACTCGCTCCATTTGTCGGCCTCGGCGAGGAGGTCGGCGTAGGAGAAGGCGGACGGGAGCACGGAGATCGGCGCGGTCAGCCGTCCCTCGTCGACCACGGCCCGCACGGGCGCGGGCACCTGGCCCTTCCAGTACAGGCGGACCTCGTGGTTCTCGGGCGCGACGACCACGCCGCCGTACCCGTCGGAGGTCTCGGCCAGGGCCGTGACGCGGTCAGCGACGGCGTTCAGCCGGGTCTGCTCGGCGAAGAGCGCGTCCCAGCTCGCGAAGCCGCCGGGGACCTGGCCGCGCGGGCCGGTCGAGTCCCGGGCCGGCGGCTTGCCTCCGGCGCCGGCGGACTGCCGGGTGTTCTGCATGGATCCCCTCATGTCTGGATGAGGGGCCATCACAGCAGGCGATCCGGCACGTCTACCGCGTCCAAGTACCGCTCCGCGCTGTGCTTTGCGGGCTTGCGGCCTCAGGAGGGGATGAACAGCCAGAACGCGGACGTGCCGGACTCGTAGCGGGAGTCCAGGCGTTTGGCCACCACGCCGGGCAGGCCCTGCTCGCGCGCCGCCTGCCGGACCGCGCCTGCCTCGCCGGGCCACGAGGGCGCGGTCTGCCAGCGGGGGCCGGCCAGCCCGAGCGACTCCAGGGCGGCCCGCCGGTCGGCGAACGGCTCGTCCACCAGGGAGCGGCCCTCGTCGTACAGCAGGTCCTGGACGACCAGGAGCTCGGTCCCGGCCAGCGTGACCACCTCGCCGTCCAGCACCGCCGTCCGGCTGCCGAACGACTCGGCCAGCGGGCGCAGCCACGGATGCTCGCGGGCGGCCGTCGTGCGCCCGCCGTCGACGGGGACCAGGAGCCGGCGTCCGCCCCAGGCGAACTCGAAGGCGTAGGCGGCGGCGTCCCTGGGCGGCCGGGCGCGCTCGGTGGGCAGCATGGGCTCCACGTCGGGGAACGGGTCGCGGACGGGGGCGTCCATGCGGTGGATCATCCAGTTCTTGCCCCGCGTCCGGAACAGCACGAACCGCCCGGAGGCCCGCCGGCCGTGCAGGACGAACTTGACCTCGCGCTCGGACCACTTCTCGGTCTCGTACGTGCCGGTGTCCCAGACGGTCATGGTGCCGCCGCCGTACTCGCCCTTGGGGATCTCGCCGTGGAAGGTGAGGTACTCCATCGGATGGTCCTCGGTGTGCACCGCCAGGTGGTTGGTGCCGGGGTCGGCGGGCAGGCCCTTGGGGACCGCCCAGGAGGCCAGCACGCCGTCGCGTTCCAGCCGCAGGTCCCAGTGCAGGGACCGGGCGTGGTGCTCCTGGATGACGAACGCGGCGCCGCCACCGTCCTCGGGAGGGGTGGCGGGCACGGGCTCGGGGGTCCGGCTGGGGTCGCGTTTGCTGCGGTATCGCTCCAGTTTGTCGGCCACGACACGGTTACTACCCGGGGAACGGGCGCCGATCAGTCGAGGGCCTTGCGCAGCCACGCCTCCACGCCCGCCACGTGCACGGTGGCCCACGACCGCGCCACGTCCGGCTGGCGGGCGGCGATGGCCTCGTAGATCGCGGTGTGCTGCTCGCGGGTCTTCTCCATCGCGCCCTCCTGGGTGAGGCCCCGCCACACCCGGGCCCGAGTGGTCGGACCTGACAGGCTCTCGATGAACGAGCAGAGCACGCTGTTGCCCGACCCGCGCGCGATGCGCTGATGGAACTCCAGGTCGTTGGCGACCAGCTCCTCGACTGTCGGCTGCGCGGGCAGCGAGTCGAGGATGCGCCGCAGTTCCTCGATGTCCTCGTCGCGCATGAGCTCGGTGGCGAGGGCGGTCGCGGCCGGTTCGAGGATGCGCCGCACCTCGAAGAACTGGATCACCGTGTCGTCGCGATGCAGGTCGAGCACGAACGACATGGTGTCGAGCAGCAGGTGCGGCTCCAGGCTGGTGACGTACGTGCCGTCGCCCTGGCGCACGTCGAGGACGTTGATCAGGGCGAGCGCGCGCACGGCCTCGCGCAGCGAGTTGCGCGACAGGCCGAGTCGCTCGGCGAGGTCGGCCTCCTTCGGCAGACGGTCGCCCGGGGTCAGCTCCCCGGAGAGGATCATCTGCTTGATCTTGTCGATGGCCGCGTCGGTGACCGCCACACTCTTCTCCCTAGACATCGGATGTCTAGGAGTCTAGAGCCTGGAAGCGTACGGGATCGACGTCCGGGACGCGGCGGATCAGGCCACGGGTCTCCAGGGTGCGCAGATGGGCCGCGGCCTCGCCGGCCGCCATGCTGCGCAGCACGGGGGCCAGGTCGTCCCAGGGGCGGTTCCAGGTCATCATCGAGGCGACCTCCCAGATGGTCAGCGGTCGCGACCGCTCGGCCATGAGGGTGCGCAACCGGATCAGCTTCTCCTCGTGATGGTGGCGGATCTCGGCGGCGCGCGCGGCAACATCGGGAAATATCCACTCGTGTGCCGGCAGGGCGTCCAGGGGGCCCAGCTCGCCGACCCGGTCGAGCGAGTCCAGGAAGTCGCCCAGCGGATCGATGTCGTCGCGGTCGTAGGGATAGATCCCGATGTGCGGGGTGATGTCGGGAAGGACGTGGTCGCCGGTGAACAGCCGGTCGGCGTCCTCCAGGTGCAGGCAGATGTGGCCCGGCGTGTGGCCGGGGGTGTGCACGGCGCGCAGCTTGCGGCCGGGCAGCTCCACCAGGTCGCCGTCGCGCAGCTCGCGGTCGGGCAGCGCGGGCGGCGTCGGCCGGGCGCCCATCGCCTCGCGCACCTCGCCGGGGTCGGCGCCGGCCCGCCTGAGCATGTCGGACTGGAAGCTCGCGTGCTCCTCCGCGGCGAACCGGTGCATGAGCCGGACCAGCGCGGCGTCCTCCTCGTGCATGGCGATCCAGGCCCCGGACGCCTCCTTGACCTGCCCGGCCAGCCCGGCGTGGTCGGGATGGAAGTGGGTGACGACCACGCCGCTCACGGTCGCGACGTCGAGCCCGAGCGCGGCCAGGCCGCCGCTGAGCGCCTGCCAGGCGTCGGGATGGTTCCACCCGGCGTCCACCAGCACCGGCCCGCGCGGCGACTCGACGGCGTAGACCAGCGTGTAGCCGAGCGGGTTGCCCGGGATGGGCACCGGCACGCTCCACACCCCGCCGCCGAGCTCCTGCGGCCGCTGTTCCGAGTACGGCCTGCGCCTGGTCTTCCCCACCGGTTCCCCCGATCGAGCGCGTGCGTGTGAATGGTGGATCAGGTCAGGCGTTCGAGGATCGTCGCCGTGGCCAGAGCGCCGCCCGCGCACATGGTGACCAGCGCGGTGGTGGTGTCGGAGCGTTCGAGCTCGTGCAGGGCGGTGGTGATGAGCCGGGCGCCGGTGGCCCCGACGGGATGGCCGAGCGCGATGGCCCCGCCGTTGACGTTGACCCGGTCGAGGTCGGGCTCGTGCACCGCGGCCCACGAGAGCACCACGGACGCGAACGCCTCGTTCACCTCGAACCTGTCGATGTCGCCCATGGTCATCCCGGCCGCCGTCAGCACCTTCGCGGTCGCCTCCACGGGACCGTCGAGATGATAGTAGGGCTCGGCGCCGACGAGCGCCTGCGCAAGGATGCGCGCCCTGGGCCGCAGCCCCTGCCGGCGGGCCTCCTGCTCGCTCATCACCAGCACGGCGGCCGCGCCGTCGGAGATCTGCGACGACGTGCCGGCGGTGTGCAGGGCGCCCTCGGCGACCGGCTTGAGCCCGGCCAGGCTCTCGACCGTGGTCTCGCGTAACCCCTGGTCCCTGCGGACGGATCCGACGGGCACGATCTCCCGCTCGAACCGCCCGTCGGCCCACGCCTTGGCCGCCAGGCGCTGCGACCGCGCGCCGAACCAGTCGAGCCGCTCCCTGGTCAGCCCGCGCCGCCGGGCGATGCGTTCGGCCGCGGTGAACTGGTCGGGCAGGTCGATGCTCCAGTCGTCGGGACGCGGCCGCGCGGGGCGCACGTTGCTGCCGAGCGGCGCCCTGCTCATCATCTCGACCCCGCATCCGACGCCGGCCTCGATGACGCCCGCCCTGATCATCGCCGCCGCCAGGTGCACGGCCTGCTGCGAGGAGCCGCACTGGGCGTCGAGCGTGGTGACGCCCGTCTGGTAGGGGAGCCCGGCGTAGAGCCACGAGTGGCGGCCGACGTGGCCCCCCTGCTCGCCGGCCTGCGTGACGCACCCGGCGAACATCTGGCCGATCGTGGCCGGATCGACGCCGGCGCGCTGGACCAGGCCGTTCAGCGCCGCGGCCAGCACCTGCTGCGGCTTGAGCTCCGACAACCATCCCGCCCGCTTGCCGATGGGCGTGCGAACGGCCTCGACGATCACAGGTGTGCCCACAGTCGCCTCCAGAACGTTGCTCTGGCCGCGACTGTAACGCGTTCTACTTTCTGGTGGAAGCCTCGCTTCCGGCGGGGAACTCGGCACGCAGCCCGAAAGTGTCGAAAAGCCGCAGGTCAAAGAACATGGCGACGTGGTTGACGCCTTCTTCGTGCAACGCCAGCACCATGATGGCGAAGCGGCGGTAGACGTCGTGCTCGCGGAAGTAGACGGCGAACGCGGGCTGGCCGTTGGCGGCCACGGGGAGCAGCCTGAGGTCGTGCGGCCGGCTGGCGGGGCACTGCGTGGAGACGAGCTCGCCGATCGCGTCGGGGCCTTCGTACCAGCCCACGTAGGGGGGCATCTCCCAGATCGCGTCTTTGGTGAACAGCGAGACCAGCTCGTCGACGTCGTAGTTCTCGAAGGCGGCGACGTAGCGGTCGAGCAGGTGGCGCTGCTCGGCGGAGAGCGGCTCGACCTGGTCGTCGAGGCTCGGCGAGACCTCGCTGAGCTGCGCGCGGGCCCGCTGCAGGATGCTGTTGACGGCCGCCGTGGACAGGCCGACCGCCTCGGCGACCTCGGCCGCCCGCCATCTGAGCACGTCGCGCAGGATCAGCACGGCGCGCTGCCGGGGCGGCAGGTGCTGCAGCGCGGCGACGAGCGCGAGCCGGATGCTCTCGCGCGAGGTCACGATCGAGGCGGGGTCGCCGGCCGCCTCGACCCCGGCCAGCGTGTCGGGCACCGGCTCCAGCCAGGGCACCTCGCCGTCCTCGACCAGCGGCGCGGCCGCCTCGGTGCTCGGGGCGCCGAGACCGGTCGGCAGGGGGCGCCGGGTGCGGCTGTCGAGCGCGGTCAGGCAGGCGGTGGTGGCGATGCGGTAGAGCCACGTGCGCAGCGACGACCGCCCCTCGAACCCGTCGTAGCCCCGCCAGGCCCGCAGATAGGTCTCCTGCACGAGATCTTCGGCGTCGTGCACCGACCCCAGCATGCGGTAGCAGTGTGCGAACAGCTCGCGCCGCATCGGATCGGCCAGCCGGAGGAAGTCTTCGCTCGTCGGCTTGTCGCTCATGCCCCCTGTATAGCTTCCGCCACCGACAAAAAGCCGATTAGGGCATGACGGAGATGTCCGGAAGGGGTTAGATGTCGACCAGGAGGCGGTTCGCGGCGGTCTCGATGCGCCGCTGGATCTGGTCGTACGTGCGCCGCCCGCGCAACATCTCCAGCAGCTCCTGCACCCACACGCTGGCCAGCGAGCCCGCGAGGTCGAGCTGCTCCTCGCCGGCCTGGTCGATGGTCAGCCCGTCGGCGGACACCCGCAGCAGCAGCCCCGTCATGCGGTCGCCGAACGGTGTCTGGACCTCGGCCATGATCAACGACCGGATCAGCGCGTCGGCCAGCTCTGGCTCGCGCATCAGCCCCCGCGTGGCCCGCATGAGCACGTCGACGGCCCGGCTGGCCGGCGTGGACGCCCCGGGCGGCCGGCGCTCGATGCTGCTCTCCAGCAGGTCGATCTCCTCGCCCACGACCGCCACGACCAGGTCCATCTTGGACGGGAAGTAGCGGTAGAGCGTGCCCAGCGCCACGCCGGCGCGCTCGGCGACCGTGCGCATCTGCATCGCCTCGACGCCGCCGCGCGAGGCCAGCGCGGCGGCGGCCTGGACGATGCGCTTGCGGCGTTGGTGCTGGCTGCGGGTGCGGACGCTGCGACCGCCCGCCGCCGCGCGGCCCTCGGCGGCCCCCTCGGTGTCGCTGGGGGGCGCGGAGAATGACCCGGGCGAGGTACGCATAAGAACACGTTATCTGATTTCTCGGCAACGCGGCTTGTTACTCGCGAGTCACAAACAGGCCGTATCGGTGCATGTCTACGGCGTTACAGGACTATGTCGAAACATTGTGCGGAGGGCCGGTACTGGACAGATATTAGAATCTGTTCTAGTTTGCCATTCGGCTTACCTAGCGCTTGCTGGAGGCTCGATGATCGCGCAGACGCTGGCGGCCCTGCTCCTCGACCGGGCGCAGGACGACCGACCTGGGCTGATGTTCGAGGGCGCGGTGTGGTCGTGGCGCGAGCACGTCGCCCGCTGCCGGGCGGCGGGGGCCTGGCTGAGCGGGCGCGGCGCCGGTCTGCACGTGGGCGTGCTGGCGGAGAACGTCCCGGAGCTGCTTCTCGTGCTCGGCGGGGCGGCGCTCGACGGGCACGTGCTGGTCGCGCTGAACCCGACGCGCCCGGCCGACGAGCTGGTCCGCGACGCCCGCGCCACCGACGTGGACCTCCTGCTCTGGGACGCCCCCTTCGCGCCCCTCGCCGCGTCGGTCGCCGAGGCGCTTGGGGTGGAGAGCATGCCACTGTCCATGGTGTCGTCCCTGGGGGAGGGCGGCGGGCGGGCCGGTGAGGCGGCTCCTGGCGACCTGGTGATGCTGATCTTCACGTCGGGGACCTCGGGCCGGCCCAGGGCCGTCCGGATCACGCAGCGCAAGCTGGCACTGCCGGGGCTGAGCCTGGCCGCGCTGCTCACGCCCGAGGACGTCGTCTACTGCTCGATGCCGCTGTTCCACTCCGGCGCCCTGATGGCCGCCTACGCCCCGGCCGTGGCCTCGGGGGCGGCGCTGGCCGTGCGCAGGCGGTTCTCGGCCTCCGGCCTGCTGCCGGACGTGCGGCGGCACGGCTGCACCTACCTGCACTACGTCGGCAAGGCGCTCTCCTACGTCCTGGCCACCCCCGAACGCCCGGACGACGCCGACAACCCCCTCAGGATCGCCTTCGGCAACGAGGGCAGCGCGGTAGCGACCAGGCGGTTCGGCGAGCGGTTCGGCTGCCGGGTGATCGACGCCTTCGGCTCCACCGAGACGGCCATCTCCTTCAGCCCCGACCCCGGCGCCCCGCCCGGCAGCCTGGGCCGGCTGGGCGCGGGCGTGCAGATCCTCGACCCCGCCACCGGACGCCCGTGCCCGCCCGCCCGCATCGAGGGCGGCCGCCTGCTCAACCCGGACGAGGCCGTCGGCGAGCTGGTCAACACCGCCGGTCCCGGCCTGTTCGAGGGCTACTACAACGACCCGGACGCGGACGCCGAACGCGTCAGGAACGGCGCGTTCTGGTCCGGCGACCTGGCCTACGCCGACCCCGCCGGCCACGTCTTCTTCGCCGGACGCGGCACCGAACGCCTGCGCGTGGACGGCGAGAACCTGGCCGTCGCCCCCGTGGAGGCCGCCCTGCGGGAGTTCGGCGGCGTGGTGGAGGCGGCCGTCTACCCGGTGCCGGACGCGGCGGCCGGCGACCAGGTGATGGCGGCGCTGGTCATGGACGTCCCCTTCGACGCGGAGGCGTTCGCGGCGTTCCTGGCCGGGCGCACCGACCTGGGCCCCAAGTCCTTACCCCGCTATATCCGGATTTGTTCGGAACTTCCGCAGACCCCCTCCCACAAGGTCATCAAGCGGATCCTGGCCAAGGAGGCGTGGCGGACCGGCGACCCCGTCTGGTGGCGCTCCCCGTCCGGATTGCGCCCCCTGACCGGCGTGGACGTCAAGGCGATCGAGGACGAGTTCGTCGAGCACGGCAGGCACCACCTCTTGGAGAGCTGATGGATTTCAACCTGGACGAGACCCAGCAGGACCTGAAGAAGCTGACCGCCGAAGTGCTGGCCAAGCAAGGGGAGGGCGGCCCGGCGGCCAAGCAGGGAGAGGGCGGCCCGGCGGCCGAGGACGGGCTGTGGCAGGCCGGGCTCATGGGCGTGTGCGCGTCCGAGGAGGCGGGCGGCGCCGGGCTCGGCCCCGTCGAGATGGCCGTCGTGCTGCGCGAGGTGGGTGCGCGGGCGGTGGCCGTACCGGCGTTGCCCGTCCTGGTGAGCACGCTGGCCCTGGCCCGGCACGGCAGCCCCGACCAGCGACGGCGCGTCACGCGCGGCACCCTGGCCCGGCGCGAGCCCGGCCGGGCCCCGGCCGATCCGCCGACGACGGCCGCCCGCCGCGAGGGCGACGGCTGGTCGCTGACCGGGCGCAAGGTCGCGGTGCCCTACCCGGCGGACGACGTCCTGGTCACCGCGGACGAGGGGCTGTTCCTGGTGGCGTCGCCGCCCGCGAGCCCCGAGTTCGCCTCGACCGGCGAGCCGGCCGCCACGATCCTGCTGGACGGCACGCCCGCCGAGGCGGTGGCCGGGCCCGAGGCGGCCGCCGACGCCGGACGCCTGTTCACCGTGGCCGTCGCCGCGCAGGCGAGCGGCGTCCTGGCCGGGGCGCTCGACCTGACCACCGCCTACATCAGGACGAGACGGCAGTTCGGCCGGGCGCTGGCCGAGTTCCAGGCCGTGACCATGCAGATCGCCGACGTCTACATCGCCGGACGGGCCCTCGACGTGGCCATGTGGTCGGCGGCCTGGCGGCTGGCCGAGGGCCTGCCCGCCGACGAGGACGTGGCGCTGGCCGCGTTCCACGTCTGCGAGGCCGTCAAGGCGCTCTACACCTGCCAGCACCTGCACGGCGGCCTAGGGCTCGACGTCACCTACCCGCTGCACCGCCACTTCGCGCAGGCCAAGCACCTGTCCCACCTGCTCGGCGGCGCCGACGCCCAGCTCGACCTGATCGGAGCCCTCGTCTGATGCTGATCGACCTGACCCGGGAGCAGCGCGCGCTCCGCGACGAGCTGCGCGAGTACTTCCGCGGCTGCCTGACCGCCGAGGACCGCGCGAAGATCGCCGACGACCCGTTCGGCGAGGCGTACATGGAGCACTGCCGCCGGCTCGGCCGCGACGGCAAGCTCGGGCTGGGCTGGCCCAAGGAGTACGGCGGGGGCGGCTACGGCCCCCTGGAGCAGCAGATCTTCGCCAACGAGATCGCCCGCGCCGGGGTGCCGTACCCGATCATCACCGTGCAGACGGTGGGCCCGACGCTGATGCAGTACGGCACCCAGGAGCAGAAGGACCGGTTCCTGCCGCGCATCCTGGCCGGCGAGTGCCACTTCGCGATCGGCTACAGCGAGCCCGAGGCCGGCACCGACCTGGCCTCCCTGCGCACCACGGCGGTGCTGGACGGCGACCACTACGTCGTCAACGGCCAGAAGATCTTCACCAGCGGCGCGCACTACGCCCAGTACATCTGGCTGGCCGCCCGGACGAACCCCGAGGCCAAGAAGCACAAGGGCATCACGATGATGATCGCCGCCACCGACGACCCCGGCTTCTCCTGGACGCCGATCGTCACCATGGACGGCCGCCACCACACGAACTCCACCTACTACTCCGACGTGCGCGTCCCGGTGGACATGGTGGTGGGCGAGGTGGACCGAGGCTGGGACCTGATCGTCAACCAGCTCAACCACGAACGTGTCACCCTCGGCCCGGCCGGCAACCTCGGCCAGACCTACGACCGCTTCCTCGCCTGGGCCAGGCACGCCGGGCTGACCGACAATCCGGACGTACGCCGCGCCCTCGCCCGGGTGTGGGCTGCCTTCCGTACGAACGAGCTGCTCAACTGGCAGGTGGCGGCGAACATGGACCTCGGCTGGCTGGGCGCGCCCGACGCGTCGGCCACCAAGATCTACGGGTCCGAGCGCATGCAGGAGATCGGCCGGCTGGTCTGCGACGTCATGTCCCGATACGGCGACCCCTCCGACCCGGAGACGGCCGAGCTGGCCGAGCGCATGGACCACGGCGTCAAGGGCGCGGTGGTGCTGACGTTCGGCGGCGGGGTCAACGAGGTGCAGCGCGAGCTGATCGCGATGCTCGGCCTGAACCTGCCGAGGCCGCCGCGATGACCGACACGACCGCCGCGACGTCCGGCACGACAACTGACGCGATGACCACCGCGATGACCGACGCGGAGCTGCACGAGCTGGCCGGCAAGCAGATGGCGATGGGGGAGCTGCGCGGCGCCCCGGCCGCCGACCCGGTGAACGCGCCCATGATCCGCCACTGGCTGGCGGCCATGGGCGACGCCAACCCGCGCTACCTGGAGGAAGGCGTGGCGCCGCCCGCGATGGCCCAGGTCTGGACCATGCAGGGGCCGGGCTCGCAGGCCAAGGACCGCTCGCCGGTGGACGACCTGCTGGCCGCGCTCGACGCCGCGGGCTTCACCGGGGTCGTCGCGACCAACTGCGAGCAGACCTACCACCGGTACGCCAGGATCGGCGAGCTGCTGACCCCCGCCACCCGCTTCACGTCGCTGGCCGGGCCGAAGCGGACCGCACTGGGCGAGGGCTACTTCGCCACCTGGAACGTCACCTGGTACGGCGACGACGACCAGCCGGTCGCCGAGATGCTCTTCCGGGTGCTGAAGTTCCGCCCGAAGGCGCCCGCCCCGCGCGCGCGGGAGCCGTACCCGCTGCGGCCGGCGGTCAACGCGGACACCGCGTTCTTCTGGGAGGGGGCGCGGCACGGCGAGCTGCGCGTCCAGAGCTGCGCGGACTGCGGGGAGCTGCGCCATCCGCCCGGTCCGATGTGCCCGAACTGCCGCTCGGGGAACCGGTCGCACGTCGTGGTGAGCGGCCGCGGCACCCTCTACAGCTACGTCGTCCACCACCATCCGCCGGTGCCGGGGCGCGAGGTCCCGTTCGTGGTGGGCGTGGTGGAACTGCCGGAAGGAGTACGGATCGTGGGCAACGTCGTGGACTGCCCGGTCGAGAAGGTGGAGGTCGGGATGGCCCTGCGGGTGACGTACCGGTCGATGGACGACGAGCTCGTCCTGCCGATGTGGACGCCGGAGGAGCCGTGACCCCCGCCGCCGGAACGGCCCTGCCCGAGCTGGAGGTGGACCTGACGCCCACGACGGTGATCGCCACCGCCCTGGCCACCAGGGACTTCACCCCCGTGCACCACGACACCGCCAAGGCCCGCGCCCAGGGCTCGAAGGACATCTTCCTCAACATCCTCACCACCATGGGCCTGGTGGAACGTTACGTCACCGACTGGACGGGCCCGGAGGCGGTCATCACCAGCATCAACGTCAAACTGGGCGTCCCGGCGTACGCGGGGGACCGGCTGAGCTTCAGCGGCGTGATCGTCGAGCGCGACGGCGACCGGTACACCGCGCAGGTGCGCGGCAGGGTGAGCCTGGGCGACCACGCCACCGGCACCGTCACCTTCGTCCTGCCCGGGAGCGCGTGATGCCGGGCGGGCGGGCCGCGATCGCGGGCATCGGGGCCACCGAGTTCAGCAAGGACTCCGGCCGGTCGGAGCTGCGGCTGGCGGCCGAGGCCGTGCTCGCCGCCCTGGACGACGCCGGGGTGCCGCCGTCCGACGTGGACGGCATGGTCACCTACACCCAGGACGCCAACCAGGAGATCGCCGTCGCCCGGGAGACCGGCGTCGGCGACCTGACCTTCTTCTCCCGCGTCGAGTACGGCGGCGGCGCGGCCTGCGGCACGGTCGCGCACGCGGCGATGGCCGTGGCCACCGGCATGGCCAGGACGGTGGTCTGCTACCGGGCCTTCAACGAGCGCTCGGGCCGCCGCTTCGGCCAGCCGAACGCCCGGCTGACCGGGGAGCCCACCTCCCAGGGCCTGGAGATGAGCTGGCACGTGCCGTACGGGCTGATGACCCCGGCCGCGTGGGTCGCCATGTTCGCGCGGCGGTACATGCACGAGTTCGGGGCGACGTCGGAGGACTTCGGGCGGGTGGCGGTGGCCATGCGCCGGCACGCCGCCACCAACCCGGCCGCCTGGTTCCACGGGCGGCCGATCACGCTGGCGGAGCACCAGGCGTCCCGGTGGATCGTGGAGCCGCTGCACCTGCTCGACTGCTGCCAGGAGAGCGACGGCGCGGTGGCCCTGGTCGTGACGTCCGCCGAACGAGCCCAGGACCTGCGCAGGTCGCCCGCGGTGATCACGGCCGCGGCGCAGGGGGCGGGCGCGGGCCAGATGATGATGACGAGCTACTACCGGGACGACATGAGCGGCCTTCCGGAGATGTCCGTCGTCGGCCGGCAACTGTGGAAGATGTCCGGGCTGTCCCCGGCGGACATCCAGACGGCCATCCTGTACGACCACTTCACCCCGTTCGTCCTGGCCCAGCTTGAGGAGCTGGGCTTCTGCGGACGCGGCGAGGCCCCCGGCTATCTGCGGGACGGCGGCATCGAGCTGGACGGCCGCCTGCCCGTCAACCCGCACGGCGGCCAGCTGGGCGAGGCGTACATCCACGGCATGAACGGCATCGCCGAGGCCGTCCGGCAGATCAGGGGGACGGCCGCCAACCAGGTGGCCGGGGCACGGAACGTCCTGGTCACGGCGGGGACCGGCGTGCCGACGAGCGGGCTGATCCTGTCGGCGTCGTGACGATCAGTTAGTAAACGACACACAGGGTAATCATCCCTGTATGAGTGGATTCTGGGGGATCCTGGCACAGCCGGAGTTGAAGATCGACTGGGCCAGGATGCCCACCTACAACACGATCATGGCGGTCGCCGCCGGCGTCGGGTTGCTGCTCGTGGTCTCCTTCGGTCGCCGGCTGCTCAGGGGCGACCCGCTGGAGCACGTGGACGGCTGGGCGCTGGCGTTCGGCGCGGTCGGGGCCGTTCTGGCGGTCACCGGGCTGCACATGACGCTCACCTGGCCGCTGGCCGGGCAGGGATTCCCGTTCGACAACATCATCTTCGGGGAGCCCTCGCTGGCGTTCGGCGTGCTGCTGCTGGCCGCCGCACTCTACCTGTGGAAACGCTGGGGCCTGATCACCGTGGCGCCCGACCGGCGCAAGCTCGTGGCGCGCACGGCCGGGCCGATCTCGCTGTTCGTCTTCGGCATGGGGCTGGCCTGCTTCGGCATCGCGGCGGCGGGGTGGACGTACACGCTGTTCGCCGCGCCGCCGCAGGAGCCGATCTCGGGGGCCTTCGCCGGTCTGCCGCTGCTGGAGGCCACCTTCATCTCCGGCCTGTACGTGCTCGTCGGGGTGGGCGCGGTGCTGTTCCCGTTCGCGCTGCGGGCCAGGGGCGGCCCGGTCACGACCGTGACCGGGGTGTGCTGGGGGATCGCCGGGGCGGCGTTCCTGCTGTTCGGCGCGCTGAACTACTTCACCCACATCGGGCTGATCGTCAACACCATGTAGGCGCTCACGGGCCCATGAACATCGGCACGGAGAAGAACACGATCATCGCGATGGCCACGCAGATCAGGAACCCGATCAACTCCCAGGCCCAGTCGTAGTGCCGCTCCCGGCGCCGCTTGAGCGCCTTCTTCCTGGCCGCGGCCTTCTTCTTGCCCGCCGGCTGCTTGCGGGCGCCGGGCTTGGCGCCGCCTCTCCCCGGCGAGCGGGCCGGTTCGGCGCCGGGCTTGCGGCGGGACGGGCCCTGGAGGTCGCGCGCGGGATCCGGATAGCGCGCACGGTCGGCTTCCAGCTCGCGGGCGAGCTCGACGGCGAAGTCCGCCGCGCGGCTGCGCCCGGACGGCGCCGCATCGGACACGGCCGGCTCGGACACAGTCGGGTCGGACAGGGCGGAGGCGGACAGGGCGGAGGCGGCCGGGGCCGGGTCGGACAGGGCCGGGGCGTGGGGTGGCTCGGGGGCGGGCATGCGGTAGACCGGTTCGGCGGTGGCCCTGGACCTGGGGGTGAACAGCGGCGCCGCCTCCTTGACCGGCTGCTCGGCCGCCAGGGGACGCCGGGCATCGCGGGCCGGCTCCTGATGCGCCGGGACGTCCCTGATCGCGGGCATCTCCTGGGTGATGGGCTCGTCGTCCAGCACGTCCGCGGGGATGGGCGCGGCCAGGAAGAAGGGCCGCTCCCCGGGCGGGGGAACGGCTGCCCCCGCCAACCGGCCCTCGGCCGGAGCGGCGGGCGGCGCGGTGAAGTCACCCGTGCTGAACGGCCGTACGGACTCGGGCAGCGGCTGCGGGTCCTGCGCGGGCTGCGGGGGCTTGGGCAGGAACGGCCGTACGGCCGCCGCCCGCGCGGCCGGGTCCCGCAGCGGGCCCATCGAGTCCAGCGCCCCGAGCGGGTCGCGCAGCTTGGGCATCGGCGCGGTCGTCGCCTCGTGCACGGACGGCCGTCCGGCGGGCGGCGGCGTGAGCAGGTCCGCCGGGAAGATCCCGGTGCTGGTCGCCGGGTCGGCCTCGGCGAGCGGCAGCGGCCACTGCGGCGGCGCGGGCCAGAGCGGCTTGACGAACAGCGGCCCCGGCTCGGCCGGCACCGATCCGGCGAAGTGCACCCGCAGGATCGCGGGCGGCTCCGGCCAGGGCAGACGTCCCAGGACGTCCCGCAGCGGCGCGACCGCGAGCGCGCCGTACACGTCGGCGACCGGCGTCGGCGCCCGCCCGCCGGCCAGCGCGGTCAGGGCCATGTCCAGGACCTCGCGGAACCGGTGGCCCGCCCCGAAGGCGAGCTCGTCGGCGGTGTCGGGGGCGACGTCGAGCACCCAGGCCAGCTCGGCCCGGCTCAGCCCGCACACCGCGCACAGCACCAGCACCTCGCGCTGCTGCGGGCGAAGCTCGCGCAGCACGCGCTCGACCAGCGCCGAGGCCGGGTCGATGAGCGGGTCCACGACGGGCGGGGCATAGACGACGTCCCGCCGGCGGATCTGGCGGCGGGCGTAGGCGTACAGGGCGGCACGGGGCGGGGCGACGTCGGGGACGCCGGACAACACGGACGCCAGGACGTCGGACGCGGTGCCCGGATCGCCGAGCTGGTCGGCGCAGTACGCGAACAGCCCGGCGGCATGGCGGTCGTAGAGCTCTGCGATCAGTTCTGTGCGGGGGCGCTGACCGGTGAGCGGCTGGGACACGGGGCCGATCCTCTTGCTAAATGTGCGGACGCTGAGGTGAGGGGTACGCGTCTGGAGTTTGTGGAGGTAATCATGCCAACTCACCCAGGCCCGGCGCACCACTTGATCGGAAATTCCGGTAAATCTCCCTGGTCAGTGAAACGTTTAAGCCGTCCCCCGTGGGGACACAGGGGTGAGGGTCGCCGTAGTCTTGTGGGCCACCGAGATCATGCGGCGGTCGTGGCAGGGGGGCCGCGGCCCTGCCATCGAGCGAGAGGTCACGCGTGATCACATTCGACGCTGTCACCAAACGCTATCCAGACGGCACCACCGCCGTGGACGCCCTCTCCCTTGAGGCGCCCACCGGCGAGATCACCGTGCTGGTGGGCCCTTCGGGCTGCGGGAAGACGACGTCCCTCCGGATGATCAATCGCATGATCGACGCTTCCGAGGGACAGATCCTCCTCGACGGGGTGCCCGTGAGCGGCATCGACCCGCCCACGCTGCGCCGCGGCATCGGGTACGTCATCCAGCAGGCCGGCCTCTTCCCGCACCGGAAGATCGTCGACAACATCGCGACGGTCCCGTACCTGCTGGGCTGGGACAAGAACAAGGCCCGCGCGCGGGCGATGGAGCTGCTCGAACGCGTCGGCCTCGACCCGGTCTTCGCCGGCCGCTATCCCTTCCAGCTCTCCGGCGGGCAGCAGCAGCGCGTGGGCGTGGCCAGGGCGCTGGCCGCCGACCCGCCCGTGCTGCTCATGGACGAGCCGTTCAGCGCGGTCGACCCGATCGTCCGCACCAGCCTCCAGGACGAGCTGCTGCGGCTGCAGGCGGAGCTGAACAAGACCATCGTGTTCGTCACCCACGACATCGACGAGGCGATCAAGCTCGGCGACCGGGTGGCCGTGCTGCGCGTGGGCGGGCGGCTGGCCCAGCTCGCCGACCCCAAGACGCTGCTGTCGGAGCCGGCCGACGACTTCGTCCGCGAGTTCCTGGGCCACGACCGGGGGATCCGGCGGCTGCAGTTCATCTCCACGAAGGGGCTGCGGCTGCGTACCGACCTGACCGTGCGCGAACGGGCGGCCAGTGACGAGCCGTGGCTGCTGGTCGTGACCGACGACGACCGGCCCGTGGGCTGGTTCGCCGGGTCGCGGCCCGGGGAGCTGGAGCCGTACGGGACGTTCGTGCTCGGCCGCGACTCGATGCGCTCGGCCCTGGACGCGGCGCTGCTGTCGCCCTCCGGCTGCTCGGTCGCCGTGGACGAGGACGGCAGGGTCGTCGGCGTGGCCACCAGGGAGGCCCTGGACGAGGCGCTGGCGGAGGCCGCCGATGCGTGAGGGTCCGCCCAGCATCTGGGAGTGGATCGCGCGCAACTGGGACACCGGCCGCGCCGACAGCATCAGGAACCTGCTGACCGACCACCTGACCATGTCCGTGGTGCCGATCGTGGCCGCGCTGGTGCTGGCGTTGCCGCTCGGGCTGGCCTGCGTGCGCTGGCGCTGGCTCTACCAGCCCACCTCGGGCCTGATGAACGTCGTCTACGCGCTGCCGTCGCTGCCGGTGTTCATGCTGCTGATCTCGGTGACCGGGCTGTCGCAGACCACCGTGATCATCCCGCTGACCTTCTACGGCATGGCCGTGCTCATCCCGGCCGTGGTCGACGGGCTGAACTCGGTGCCCGACCACGTGCGCCAGTCGGCCGTCGCGATGGGGTTCACGCCCATGCGCCGCCTGCTGCAGGTCGAGCTGCCCATCGCCACGCCGGTGGTGCTGGCCGGGCTGCGCGTGGTCGCGGTCTCCAGCATCAGCCTGGTCAGCGTGGGTGCGCTGATCGGTCAGGGCGGGCTCGGCGGGCTGTTCACCCGGGCCTACCAGAACCCGTTCATGCCGCCGGTGGTGACCGGCATCGTGCTGATCGTCGCGCTGGCGCTGGTCGCCGACGGCCTGCTGGTCCTGGCCCAGCGCCTGCTCACCCCCTGGGTGCGCGCGCGGAAGGGGACGTCGTGAGCTGGTTGGGCTCGTTCTTCGGCTGGCTGGCCGACTTCTTCGGCACCGGGGCGAACTGGGCCGGCCCCGACGGCATCCCGGCGCGGCTGCTGGAGCACCTGGAGTTCTCGGCCCTGGCGCTGGTGCTGGCGATGCTGATCGCGGTGCCGCTGGGGCTGGCCATCGGCCACACCGGCAGGGGCGAGGTCGTGGTCGTCATCTCGGCGAACCTGGCCAGGGCACTGCCGACGCTCGGCCTGCTGGTGCTGTTCGTGCTGCTGCTCGGCACGTCCTCGATCTGGCCGGTGATCATCCCGCTGGTGCTGCTGTCGGTGCCGCCGATCCTGGTCAACACCTACGAGGGGATCAAGGGCGTCGATCCGGAGCTGCGCGACGCGGCGTACGGGATGGGGCTGCGCGGCGGGCAGGTGCTCGGCCGGGTGCTGGTCCCGGTGGCGCTGCCGCTGATCCTGCTCGGGCTCAGGCTGTCGGCGATCCAGGTGGTCTCCACCACGACGGTCGCGGCGTACACGGGGCTCGGCGGGCTCGGCCGGTTCGTGATCGACGGTTTCGCGACGAAGGATTATGCGAGCGTTGTGGGGGGTTCAGTACTGATTGTGCTGTTCGCGCTTGTCGTGCAGATCGTGTTCGCCCTCATCCAGAGGGTGACCGTTTCGCCGGGGGTGAGCCAGAGACTGAAGGTTCGATAGTCTCCGGTATTACCTGCCGCTTTAGAAGGGAAATTCACAGATGAGACGCATGATCGGCACCGCGGCGGTGCTCGTGTCGGCGACGCTGGCGCTGGCCGCCTGCGGTGGCGGGAGCGGCGGTGGGGGCAACCCGCTCGACACCACGAGCGCGGCGCCCAGCGGGTCGGCCGCGGCGGCCGGGGGCAAGGCCGTCATCGGCTCCTTCGACTTCGACGAGAGCGTGCTGCTCGCGTCGATCTACGCCCAGGCCCTTGAGGCCAAGGGTGTGCAGGTCGAGGAGAAGCCGCGCATCGGCAGCCGCGAGGCCGTCTACGACCAGGTCAAGAACGGGGGCCTGACCATCGTTCCGGAGTACAACGGCAACCTGCTGGCCTTCGTCGACCTGAAGAACACCGCCTCGACGACCGACGAGGTCAACGCGGCGCTGAAGGAGAAGCTCCCGGCCGAGCTCGAAGTGCTCGACTCCTCCCCGGCCGAGGACAAGGACAGCCTCTCGGTCACCAAGGACACCCAGACCAAGCAGTCGCTGAACACCATCGAGGACCTGGCCAAGGTCTCCAAGAACATGGTCGTCGGCGGCCCGCCCGAGTTCAAGAAGCGGTGGGAGGCGCGCTTCAAGGAGGTCTACGGGCTGGAGTTCAAGCAGTGGGAGCCGAAGGGCCCGGCCACGGCCGACGCCCTGAAGGACGGCTCGATCCAGGTCGGCAACGTGTTCACCACGGACCCCAAGATGCTGGCCAACAACCTGGTGCCGCTCCAGGACACCAAGAACATCTTCCCCGCCCAGAACGTCACGCCGCTGCTGTTCAAGTCCGGCGCGAACGACACGATCCGCACCACGCTCAACGGCATCTCGGCCAAGCTGAGCACCCAGTCCCTGCTCGACATGATGCAGAAGATCTCCGTCAACAAGGACGAGCCCGCCACGGTGGCCAAGGAATGGCTGACCTCCAACGGCCTCGCCTGACGCCCGCGGCGGGGGCCTCCGGCCGGAGGTCTCCGCTGTGAGCGAGTTCACGGAGGCGATGGCGCAACTGGCCGCGGGCGTCGCGGTGATCACCGTCCGGGACGGGCGTGACGACCTGGGCGTGACCGTGTCGGCGCTGATGTCGGTCTCGGCAGAGCCGCCGCTCGTGCTGATCAGCCTGGCCTCCCGCGGCTACCTCTGCGAGGTGCTGCTCCGGCAGGACCGGTGGGCGGCCTCGCTGCTGTCCTCCGGCCAGGCCGCGATCGCCAGCCGCTTCGCCACCGCCGGCCGTCCCAGCGCCCGCCTCCTGCTGGCGGGCACCCCCCACCACCGGGGGGCGCAGACCGAGGCGCTGGTGGTCGAGGGCGGTGTGGCGGCCCTGGAGGCCGAGACGACGCAGGTCGTCCCGGCCGGCGACCACACGCTCTTCGTCGCCCAGGTGCTCGCCGTCCCCTATGTCACCCCCGGGCTCCAGCCGCTGGTACGGCTGCGCGCCCGCTACCGGCCGATGGGATGCTGAATGCGCAGTTACCTCTTCCTCCTGGGCGGCAACCGCCGTGACGGCAACACCGAGACCCTGGCCAGGCATGCCGCCGCCGCGCTGCCGCCGGACGTCGGGCAACGCTGGCTGCACCTCGACGACCACCCGCTGCCGCCCTTCCGGGACATCCGCCACAGCGGCGACGGCGTCTACCCCGTCCCCGAGGGCGCGGAGAAGCTGCTCGCCGAGGCCACGCTCGACGCCACCGACCTGGTGATCGTCTCCCCGCTCTACTGGTACAGCGTCTCGGCCACCACCAAGCTCTACCTCGACCACTGGTCGGCCTGGATGCGCGTCCCCGGCTACGACTTCAAGGCCCGCATGGCGGGCAAGACCGTCTGGGCGGTCACCACGATCAGCGAGGAGGACGAGTCGGTGGCTGATCCGCTGATCGGCACGCTGCGCCTGTCGGCGGAGTACTTCGGGTCGTGGGGCGGCGCGCTCATCGGCTATGCCAACCGCCCCGGCGACATCCTGCGCGACACCGGCGCCCTGGAGCGGGCCGCGGCCTTCTTCAGCCCTTGACCGGGGCGAGCAGGTGCCGCTCGGCGTACCAGCCGAGCGTCGGGCCCCACACCGGGCTGAAGGCCAGCTCGATCCGGGTGACGGCGCCGGTGAGGTCGTAGCGGCGGACCGCGGAGGAGTGGTTCTTGCCCCAGCGCACGACCACGCCCTTGCCGTCGTGCGTCCACTGGAAGCCGCCCACGGTGATGAGCGCCTTCTCGATCCGGACGAACCGGGCCTCCAGCGAGGGCACGTCGATCAGCACGATCCCCGCCGAACGCGGCTCGCCGCCCGGCTCGAACACGTTGAGCAGCAGGCGGCGGCCGTCCGGCGACCAGGTGGGCCAGAGCGTCTGCAGGTACTGGCCCGCCTGCTCGGGGTCCTCCGGCACGGGCAGCTCGACCTCGCTCTCCTTGCCCGACCGGCGGTCCAGGAAGGTCACCTTCGGCGCGCCGCCCGCGTGGTGGGCCGTACTCCTCCGATCCCCGTGGATCACGGGAGCATGCAAGATCGAATTATCTGATGACGTACCAACCGGGCAAAGAGAGCGGACCGGCGGCGGGCAGGCCCAGCTCGGCCGACAGGCGGGCCAGCGGCCCCCAGGCGTCGAGCCGCATCCTGGCCAGGGCGGCGGACTTGTCCTCGCTGGACTCCGGGCCCCGCAGCCGCTCCAGCGGGTTGATCCTGGGGTAGGCGCGCACGGGGGCGTCGTCGGCGAGCCCGGCGCGCTCGCGGGCCAGGCCGAGGGCGTGCTCAAGGCCGCCCAGCTCGTCCACCAGGCCGTTGGCGTGGGCGTCCGCGCCGGTCCAGACCCGGCCTCTGGCCAGCTCATGGGCGCGCTCGCGGGTCAGGCCGCGGCTCTCGGCGACCTTGCCCACGAAGTCGTCGTAGATGCGGTCGAGCCACCCGTTCACCCGGTCCCACTGCTCGGGGGAGAAGCCGCGGGCGGTGGAGAACATGCCGGCGTTGACCCCGTCGGCGACCAGTTCAGTATTTATCCCGATTTTTTGGAGCAAGTCAGTCATGACGGGCTTGCCGCCATAAACGCCGATCGAGCCGGTCAGGGTGCCGGGCTGGGCCACGATCACGTCGGCGCCCATGGACACGAAGTATCCGCCGGACGCGGCCAGGTCGCCCATGGAGACGATCACCGGCTTCACCCGGCGGGTCAGCGTCACCTCCCGCCACACCGTGTCGGAGGCCACGTACGAGCCGCCCGGGCTGTCCACGCGGAAGACCACGGCCTTGACGTGCTCGTCCCGGCGGGCCGCGCGCAGCGCCGCGCTGATCGTGTCGGAGCCCATCGCGCCGCCCCCGCCGAGCGGGCTGCGTCCGCTGCGGCCGCTCCTGATCTGCCCGCTGCCGTGCACGAGCGCGATGCCGTCGGCCATGGGGTGCGGCAGCTTCCGCACCGCCGCGCTCCTGGCGTACCGGGAGACGAACAGCAGGTGGGCCTCGCCGCCCGTGGCCCGTCTGACCTCGTCGTACACCTCGTCGCGGTAGGCGAGGGCGTCCACCAGGCCGGTCGCCTGCGCCTCGGAGGCGGTGAAGGGGCCGCGGTCGATCAGTTCGCGCACCTTGGCGGGGTCGAGCCTGCGGCCCTCGGCGATGCCTTGAACGAGCTGCTCGGCGACCGACTCCACGATGCGGGTCATCGACTCGCGGTGGGGCTCGGTCATGTGGTCCTGGGTGAAGGTGTTGACCGCGGTCTTGTACTCGTGCCGCTGCCCGGCCTCGACCGCCACGCCCAGCTTGGTCAGCGTGCCCTTGAGGAAACGCTGCTCCATCGCCACCCCCGTGAGCCCGACGTCGCCGCTGGGCTGGAGGTAGACCCGCTCGAACGCGGTGGCCAGGTAGTAGGGCACCGTGCCGCCGCTGAACTCCCCGAACGTCTCGGCGTAGGCCACGGTCAGCTTGCCGGAGGCGCGGAAGCGGGTGACGGCCTCGCGCAGCTCCTGGACCATGGCCAGGCCCATGGGGTTGCCGCCGAGCTTGACCACCAGCGCCTTGACCCTGGAGTCCCGGCCGGCCCGCCGGAGGCCGGACAGCACGTCCGACAGACGGGTCTTGCGCATGGACAACACCGCGGCGACCGGGTCGGACGGCGGTCCTTCCGTGAGGCCCTCGGTGAGATCGAGCTCCAGGACCAGCGGGCCGGTGCGCCGCTGGCGAAGCTTGTCGACGGTTTCGAAGATCGCCCTGCCTGCGTCCATATAGCCACCCTAAGCGACACATTTCGTGTCGGGCCCGGAAGAGGTCCAGGCGGCCGCCCGGGTGGGGGCGTCCGCCTGGAACCTGGGCCTATGCCGGGTCAGCGGTGGTGGTGCAGGGCGGCGTAGACGTTGATGCGGGGGGTGGTGAGCTGGGTTCCCGCGCTGGCGTAAGTGATCGGCTTGCCGGTGCGCCGCAACGCGTCGAGGAGCTGGTCGGAGGTGGCGTGCGCGCGCTTCTGCCGCAGCAGCGCGAACGAGCCGGCGACGTGCGGGGCGGCCATCGAGGTGCCGTTCAGCGTGGCGTAGGCGTTGCCGCTGATGGCGGCGGTGATCGAGACGCCGGGTGCGAACAGGTCGAGCATGGCGCCCCGGTTGGAGAAGGAGGCCACGGCGTCCTGCTTGTCGGTGGCGCCCACGGTCACCACGTTGGAGACGCAGGCGGGCCAGGAGACGGAGGCGTCGAAGCCGTTGTTGCCCGCGGCCACGACGGTGGCCACGCCCTTGGCCTGGAGCTGGTCCACCTCGGCCTTGAAGTCGGCGCCGTCGCCCTCGTCGCAGTAGGCGTCGTACTTGCCGCCGCCCAGGCTCAGGTTGACCGCGGCGATGTCGTACTGGTCGGCCAGCACGTTCGCGTACGCCATGCCGGTCAGGACCGAGGAGTCGTAGGCGAGCACGCAGGACGCCGCGGCGCCGCAGTAGGGGGAGTTGTCGAAGCGGCTGAAGACCTGGATCGCGATGATCTTGGCCTTGGGGGCGACGCCGGGGTTCGGGAACTCCTTGGTGGTCTGGCCCGCGGTGATGCCGGCGACGTGGGTGCCGTGGTAGCACAGGCCGTACTCGGGCCGGGGGGCGTTGCGCAGGCACGCCTCGGTCTCGGAGCTGGCCGCGCCGTCGCCGATCTGGAACTGGCTGCCGTTGGGGCACAGCGGCGTCGAGCCGTCGGCCGGGTCGGTGGCGGAGAAGCACGCCTGCGCCGCGATGCGGCGGCCGAAGGCCGGGTGGTCGTTGTCGATGCCGGAGTCGATGATCGCGACGGCGGTGCCCTTGCCGGTGAAGCCCTGCCGGTGCGCCCGGTCGGCGCCGATCAGCGGCACGCTCTGCGCCAGCGAGGGCTCGTTGAGCCGGTCCTTGCGGATCGAGACGACGTCCGCCTGCTCGGCGACCTTCTCCAGCTCGGCGCGGGTGCCGCGGTAGACGAAGAAGTCGAGCTTGCCGGCCAGCTCGGCGGGCGGCGTGGCCACGACGTTCCGCCTGTCCTGCCTGACCCCTTCCGCGCCGGCCAGGGCCGACTGCACCTGGGCGGGCTGGCGGACGCGGACGATGACGCGGTGCTCGCCCGTCGAGGTGACGGCCGGGTCGATCTTGGACTCGGGATCGGCCAGGGCGGGGGTGGCGACCAGCGACGCAGCGGTGGCGGCGAGGGTGATCGCACCGGCCAGCAGAGACATGAGTCTCAACTGATCCTCCGGGGGGTCGGGGGGCGTTTGTGTAAAGAAGTGTAGATATTGGACAAGAGATGTCAGAGAGGCGCTTGTGTTCTGTTATCGCTTCTTGTCCTGGTAAGCGAAAGGGCCGGATCGTCGGATCCGGCCCTCTCCTGGGTGCTGGTGTCAGGCTTTGGGAGTGCTCGGGGCCGTGGCGCTGAACACGTCGATGCGGGCCGTGCGCACTTGGGCGCCGCCGGCGGCGTAGCCGATGCTGCGGCCCGTGGCCTGCAACCGCTGCAGGCTCTGCGCCACCGTGAAGTTCGGGTACGCCTGCCGCATCAGCGCGAACGCCCCCGCCACGTGCGGCGCGGCCATCGACGTGCCGCTCTTGTCGGCGTAGCTGTCGTCCGGCACCGAGGACCTGATGCCCACGCCCGGCGCGAGCAGGTCGAGCAGCGGGCCCCGGTTGGAGAAGTCGGCCAGCGCGTCCCGGTCGTCGGTGGCGCCCACCGCGACGGCGGAGGAGATGCAGGCGGGCGCCGAGACGCCGTCGGGGAAGCCGTTGTTGCCGGCCGCCACCACGGGCGCGACCCCGAGGGAGATCAGCGTGTCGAAGTCCGGCTTGAGGCCCGCCGCGCTCGGGTCGGCGTCGCAGTTCTCGCGGTACGGCCCGCCGCCGCCCAGGCTCAGGTTCGCCGCGGCGACGCGCCGGGCCGCGGCCACCCGCGCGACGTACTCCAGCGCCAGCTTCTGGTCTGAGGTGTAGCTGAGGAAGCAGGGCGCCTGGGTGCCGATGGCCGCGCACGTCATCGCGCTGTCGATGCGGCTGAACACCTGGATCGGCAGGATGCCGGCGGCGGGCGCGACGCCGTCGGAGGGCGCGCCGGTCGTCATCCGGCCCGCGGCGATGCCCGCGACGTGCGTGCCGTGCGAGCAGGCGTTGACGCCGTTCACG
This sequence comes from Nonomuraea sp. NPDC049758, assembly GCF_040674635.1. NCBI lineage: Bacteria > Bacillati > Actinomycetota > Actinomycetes > Streptosporangiales > Streptosporangiaceae > Nonomuraea > Nonomuraea sp. NPDC049758. The sequence continues at coordinate 459,504 of NZ_JBFAMZ010000004.1, read as the reverse complement.
ACGCACTGGGCGGTCTCGGCGTCCGCGGACCCCGGGCCGGTCTGGCTCGGCTGGTTGTTCGGGCAGAGCGAGACCGAGCCGTCACTGGCGTCGGAGGAGGAGAAGCACGCCTCGTCCACGATCCGGCCGGCGAAGAACGGGTGGTCGCGGTCGATGCCCGTGTCCAGGACGGCCACCGTGAAGCCGCTGCCCGTCCAGCCGGCCGCGTGGGCCCGGTCGGCGCCGATGATCCGGGTGCTGGTGTCCAGGACGGCCGGGCGCAGCTCGTCCTTGTAGACGGCCTGGACGCGGTCGTCCTTCCTGAGCTGGGCCAGCGTCTTGCCGTCCAGCTCGGCGACGAAGAAGTGGGACGACTGCGCCCCCTCCAGCACCCGGCTGCCCTCGGAGGCCTGTTCGAGATCCTTGGCCACGGCCTGTACGTTCTGCCCCGGCTTGAGCTGGATGATCGACCGGACCTTGCTCTTGGCCTGGACCTCCGCGACGAGGGCGGGGCTGATGACCGGGTCGCCGGTGTCGTGCGCGTCGGCGCTCAGCGCTGGCGCCGCGCAGAGCACGGCGGATGTCGTGGCCAGCGCGGCAGCGCAGGCGAGCAGGGACCGTAGCCTCACTTAGTCCTCCGAGGATCAGATCGTCCGGTGTGAGGTGTCCATCCCCTGGTGTGACAAGTGTGATGTCGGTGACCTATGTGAAAGCAGTGAAAGCTGAGCGGGTTTTTGCCATGCGGCGGGAGAAGCGGAAGGGCCGGTCGGCCCTTCCGTTGAGGAGGCTGCCTCAGAGCGACTTGAGCACGGTCTTCGTCGCCCTCTTCAGCGCCGCCTTCGACGCCGCGCCGCTCAGCCGCACCTTCTCGGCGGCGGTCAGCACGGTGGTGCCGTTCCTGCCGTGTGCCCAGTTGAGCCAGGCCGTCAGCAGCGCGCTGTCCAGCTTGTCGCGGGACGTCTTCGTGCCCTTCAGCACCCGGTACGCCTTGCCCAGCGACGATGCCTTGGTCAGCTCGGGGAACACCTTGCTGGCTTTGCCGATCAGCTTCAGGTAGCAGTTCAGCGTGTTGTCGGGGATCGTCCCGCTGCTGCGGTGGATCTCCACGGCCCACTTGCCGGCCGTCATCCTGGCGCCGGCCGTGCCGCGCGTGCAGACGGCGGCGGCCGACGGGGCGGGGGTCGGCGTGACGGTCACCGTCACCGTGACCGTGGGCAGCGGGACCGGCGTGACCGAGGACGTCGGGGCCGGCGCGGGCCGCCCGTCGTCGGGGTCGGGCTGGGGCGTCGGGCCGCTGCCGTCCGTGGGGTCGGGCTCGGGGTCGTCCGTGGGGCCGGTCGTCGGCGCCTGCGTGATCGGCGGCTGGGTGCCGGTGCCGGCCAGGGCGGCGCCCACGTCCAGGCGGGGGGTGGTGACCTGGGCGCCGTTGGCCTCGTACTGGTAGGGCCGGCCCGTGGTCTTCAGCGTGTTGATCAGGTCGGCGACGGGCGTCTGCGGCGCGGCGGCCTTCATCAGCGCCAGCGCGCCGGCGACGTGCGGCGTCGCCATCGACGTGCCGCTGTGCGTGGCCATCTGGTTGTCCGGCACCGAGGACTGGATGTCCACGCCGGGGGCGAAGAAGTCGACCAGCGAGCCCCGGTTGGAGAAGTCGGCGATGGCGTCGGCGCCGTCGTTCGCGCCGACCGCGACCGCCGAGGAGACGCACGCGGGGTAGGAGGCGCCCTCGAAGAACTCGTTCCCGGCGGCGACCACGGTCGCGATGCCCTTGGCCAGCAGGGCGTCGATCTTCGGCTTGAAGACCGCGCCCTCCTCGGTGGCGTCGCAGTCGGTCTCCGACAGCGCGCCGCCCAGGCTCAGGTTCACCGCCGCGACGGGCTGGGTGAGCGTGGCCACGTAGTCCATGGCCAGCCGCAGCGACGACTCGAAGGCCAGCAGGCACGACGACTCGCCCGTGCAGATGTCCTCGTCGTTCACCCGGCTGAACACCTGCACCGCGATGATCCCGGCGCCCGGGGCCACGCCGCCGCTGCCCGCCGCGATGCCGGCGACGTGCGTGCCGTGCTCGCACAGGTTCACGCCGCCGGACAGGCACTTGGCGGTGGTGGCGTCGGCCGCGCCCTCGCCGGTCTGCTGGGGCTGCCCGTTCGGGCACAGCGACTCCACGCCGCTCTCCACGGCCGAGAAGCACGCCTCGCCCACGAGCCTGCCCCCGAAGTACGGGTGGTCGCGGTCGATCCCGGTGTCCAGGACGACGATGTTCTGGCCCGCGCCGGTGAGGTTCTTCTCGTGGGCCTTGTCCGCGCCGATCTGGGTGATGTTGGCCCCCACCTCGGCCGGCGCGTACGTCCGGTCGCGGTGGATGGAGGTGACGCGCGGGTCCTCGGCCAGCTTGGCCAGCTCCTCGGCGGTGCCCTCCACCACCATGAACGACTGGCTCTGCGGCTGCAGCAGCACGTCGACGCTCTGGGCCGCCGCCACGCCGGCCACCGGCTCGTGCTGCGCGGCGTCGGTCAGCTCCACGATGGCGCGGGTGGTGTCGCCGTCGAGCGCGAGGCCCTCCTCCAGCTTGCTCTGGGAGGGCGCCGGCGTCGGCGTCGCCGCGGGGTCGTCGGCGAACGCCGGGACGGAGGCCGATGACAGGGCCAGCACGATCGAGCACACGATCAGGGGGCGAAATCGCACGCGTCCTCCGAGGGGGATGATCTCGGAGTTTAGGGCGATTTATCCCGCCAGCACAGAGCCCGGCCCTGTTTCTCACCGAACTTTCAGCGCACGCACCTCAGACGTTCAACGACCCCGACGGCCCCGAGGACTCCGACGAGTCGGACGGCGCCTCCTTGGTCAGCCACACCGCGCCGAGCGGCGGCACCCGCAACGTCGTGGAGAACGGCAGCCCGTGCCACGGCTCGGCCTCGGCCTCGACCCCGCCCATGTTGCCCACGCCGCTGCCCCAGTAGTCGTAGGCGTCGGTGTTGACGACCTCCGCCCAGTGGCCGCCGTAGGGCAGGCCGAGCCGGTAGCTCTCGTGCGCCCCGCCGCTGAAGTTGACCACGCAGGCCGCCGCCGACCCGTCGGCCGCGTACCGGACGAACGAGAACGTGTTCCCCGACGCGTCGTCGGCGTCGATCCAGCGGAACCCCTCCGGTCTGGCGTCCTGCTCCCACAGCGCCGGGGTCTCCTTGTAGAGCCTGTTGAGGTCGCGGACGAGCCGCTGCACGCCCTTGTGCCCGTCGAACTCCAGCACCCACCAGTCGAGCCCGCGCTCCTCCGACCACTCCGAGCCCTGGCCGAACTCGCCGCCCATGAACAGCAACTGCTTGCCCGGATGCGCCCACATGAACGCCAGCAACGCCCTGAGCTGGGCGAACCGCTGCCATTCGTCCCCCGGCATCTTGCCGAGCAGCGAGCCCTTGCCGTGCACCACCTCGTCATGGGACAGCGGCAGCACGTAGTTCTCGGAATAGGCGTAGATGAGGGAGAACGTCATCTGATGGTGGTGGTACTGGCGGAAGATCGGCTCGCGGCGCAGGTATTCGAGCGTGTCGTGCATCCAGCCCATGTTCCACTTGAACCCGAAGCCGAGCCCGCCCAGGTGCACCGGCCGCGAGACGCCCGGCCAGGCCGTCGACTCCTCGGCGACGGTCGAGATGCCCGGAGCCTCCCGGTAGCAGACGGAGTTCATCTCCTTGAGGAACTCCACCGCGTCGAGGTTCTCCCGGCCGCCGTAGACGTTGGGGGTCCACTCGCCCTCGCGGCGCGAGTAGTCGAGGTAGAGCATCGAGGCGACCGCGTCCACGCGCAGGCCGTCCACGTGGAACTCCTTCAGCCAGTAGAGCGCGTTCGCGACCAGGAAGTTCTTGACCTCCCTGCGGCCGAAGTCGAAGACGTAGGTGCCCCAGTCGGGGTGCTCGCCCCTGGCCGGGTCGGCGTGCTCGTACAGCGGGGTGCCGTCGAAGCGGGCCAGGGCCCACTCGTCCATGGGGAAGTGCGCCGGCACCCAGTCCAGCAGCACGCCGATGCCGCGCTGGTGCATGCGGTCCACGAAGTGCCGGAACTCGTCGGGCGTGCCGAACCGGGCCGTCGGCGCGTAGTAGGACGTCACCTGGTAGCCCCACGAGCCGCCGAACGGGTGCTCGGCCACCGGCAACAGCTCGACGTGCGTGAACCCCATGTCGGCCGCGTACTCGGAGAGCTGGTCGGCCAGCTCCAGGTAGGACAGCCCCGGCCGCCACGAGCCCAGGTGCACCTCGTAGACGCTCATCGGCCCGAGCTGCGCCGGCCGGTCGCGCCGCGCGGCCATCCAGTCGTCGTCGGCCCAGGCGTAGGCGGACTCGTCGATCACGGAGGCGGTCATCGGGGGCACCTCGGTGCGCCGGGCCATGGGATCGGCCTTGTCGCGCCAGAGCCCGTCGGCGCCGAGGATCTGGAACTTGTACCGCTCACCGGCCTCCAGCCCCGGGACGAACAGCTCCCACACGCCCGACCGGCCGAGCGAGCGCATCGGGTAGGCGGTGCCGTCCCAGTGGTTGAAGTCGCCGACGACCCTGATGCCGCGCGCGTTCGGCGCCCAGACGGCGAACGCGGTGCCCCGCACGTCCTGGTGCTCCATCACGCGGGCGCCCAGGACCTCCCACAGCCGCTCGTGCCGCCCCTCGCCGATGAGGTGCAGGTCCACCTCGCCCAGCGTGGGCCAATGCCGGTACGGGTCCTTGACCTCGTACGGCTCCCCACCGGCGTACCGGACGCGCAGGATGTAGTCGGGCACCTTGTCCAGCCCGGCGACCGTGGCCTCGAACACGCCGTGGGCCTGGTGTCTCATGTCGTGGGCCGTGCCGTCGTCGAGCACCACCTGCACCCGCTCGGCCAGCGGGCGCAGCGCGCGGAACACCACGCCGCCCGGGACCGGGTGTGCTCCGAGCACGGAGTGCGGATCGTGGTGCGCCCCGCCAGCGAGGCGGTCGAGCTCTGTCCTCATGGGCATGCTCCCAACCCTGCCTTATGATGACCGTCCATCTCAGGCACTGCCCGCTTTCACGGCGACAATCACCGAATGTGCAAAATCCCGGGATGATCGCAGAAGTATGCGGGATCGTCATGGATGATCCTTGGCCGTGTCGTGGCCGGATCCGCCCTGTACAAGGCGATCAGGCGCCCGATGTGTCCGGCAGCAGGTCGTCCACCGGCATGCCGGCCCCTTCGGCCAGGCCGGCCGCCAGCGCCGCCGCACCCAGGCCCGCCGTCACGACCGCCGTGATCCGGTCCACGTCGCCCCGCTCGCCCGCCGGCAGCGGCGCGCCGACGGACGCCCTGAGCGCGGCGGCCTTGCCGAGCAGCCGCGCCGCCTCCGCGTGCCGGCCGCCGAGCGCCCGCGCCCCCGCCAGCCCCTCCAGCCCGAGTGCGGTCGCGCGCGGATCGCCCACGTTGCGGGCGGCGGCCAGCCCGCGAAGCTGGAACTCCAGCGCGCCCGCCGCGTCCCCGCGCAGCTCGGCCACGAACCCCAGCTCCGCCAGGATCAGCGCCGCGCCCGGCTCGCCGGAGACGTCCAGCACCCAGTCCAGCCAGCTCAGCAGCAGCCGCTCGGCCTCGTCGAGGCGTCCCTGGCGGCGCGCGCCGAGCGCCAGCCCGATCTCGGCGAACTCCTCGGCCGGACGGTTCGACTGCGACACCGCCAGCCGCCTGGCCCGCTCGTGGTGGTCGTCGGCCGCCGCGTGGTCGCCCCGCAGCATGGCGATCCGGCCCAGGCGGGACAGCGCGTCGGAGACCGAGCTCCACAGGCCCAGCTCCTCGGCCATGCGCAGGCCCTCCGCACGCAGCTCCGCGGCGCGGTCGTAGTCGCCGATGATCTCGGCGTGGCTGCCCAGGCACTCCGCCGCCCGCAGCTCGCCCCAGCGGTCGCCGGTCCGCCGGAACAGCGCCAGGCCGCGCTCGCCGTCGCGCCGCATGCCCGCCAGGTCGCCGCGCATCCCCGCCCATCTGGCCCGGACGGTCAGGGTGGCGGCCATGCCCCACTCGTCGTCCAGTTCGGCGAACTCCGACAACGCCGTCTCGATCATTCCGGCGCTGATCGACAGATCGTCGTACCCGAACAGGGCGAAGCCGACGAACCATCGCGCCCTGGCCCGCTCCCGGGCGTCCTCGACCGCCGTGAACAGTTCCGTCACGTCCGGGCCCGGCGGCTGGCCCACCAGCAGCCGCATACCCGCCAGCCACGCCCTGGCCCGCGGGGCGCCCGGATCGTCGTCCGCCGCGATCGACAGCGCCGCCTCCAGCGCCCGTTTGCCCTCGCCCAGCCGGCCGCGCAGCACCCAGTACCAGGCCAGGGCGTTCACCAGCCGCAGCGCCTCGGCCGCCGCGCCGAGCCGCACCGCCGTCTCCAGTGCCGCGCGCAGGTTGCCGCCCTCGGCGTCGAGCCGGGCGAGCGCGCGCCGCTGCCCGTGCCCCCGCAGGTACGGCTCGGCCCGCTCGGCCAGGCCCGTGTAGTGGCGCACGTGCCGGAGCCGCACCTCCACCGGCTCGCCGGCCGCCTCCAGCCGCTCCACGCAGTACGCCGCCACCGACTCCAGCAGCCGGAACCGCGGCTCCCCGTCACCCCACGCCCGCACCACCAGCGAGCGGTCCACCAGCCTGGCCACCGTGTCCAGGACGTCCACGCCCGGCTCGGCGCAGACCTCCTCGGCCGCCTCCAGGGTGCACCCGTCGGCGTGCACGGCCAGCCGCCGCAGCACGACGCGCTCGTCCTCGCCCAGCAGCTCCCAGCTCCAGTCGATCACCGCGCGCAACGTCTGCTGCCGGGCGGGCGCGCCGCGGCGGCCGGAGGCGAGCACCCGGAACCGGTCGTCCAGCCGTTCGGCGAGCTGGCGCGGGGTGAGCGTGCGCATCCGGGTCGCGGCCAGCTCCAGGGCCAGCGGGATGCCGTCCAGGCGGGCGCAGATCTCGGCGACGTCGGCGTCCGGCTCGATGCCCGCGCGCGCGGCGAACAGCGCCGCCGCCGCCTGCGGTCCGAGCGGCGGCACGCTCCACAGCGCCTCGCCCTCGACGCGCAGCGACTCCTGGCTGGTGGCCAGGACGCGCAGCCCGGGCGCGGCCCGCAGCAGCCGTCCGGCCAGCGCGGCGACCTGCTCGACGACGTGTTCGCAGTTGTCCAGGACGAGCAGCGTCCGGGTGCCCTCCAGGACGTCGGCCAGCCGGGCGGTCAGGTCCTGCGCCGCGCCGCCCACGTCGTCGCGCAGGCCGAGCACCGCCGCGACCGCCTCGGCCACCTCGACCGCCGGGGCTCCGGCGCGCAGCCCCGCCAGCTCCACGAGCCACACGCCGCCGCCGAAGCCGGGCGGGCCGGGGGAGTCGGCCGCGGCGAGCGCGAGGCGGGTCTTGCCGACGCCGCCGGGCCCCGTCAGCGTGACCAGCCGGTTCGCGCGCAGCAGGGCGCGCACCTCCGCCACCGCCTCCTCCCGGCCCACGAGCCCGGTGAGCGGCGCCGGCAGGTTCGTCCGCCGCCGCTCCGGCCCGTCGAGCGCCGGGTCCTGCTCAAGGATCGCCTGGTGCAGCGCGACCAACTCGGGACCGGGGTCGAGCCCGAGGTCGTCGGCCAGCCGCGTCCGCAGGTCGGCGTAGCTGGCCAGCGCCTCGCCCTGCCGTCCCGCCCGGTACAGGGCCCGTACGTGCGCGGCCCGCAGGCGCTCGCGGAACGGGTGCTCGGCCACCAGGTCGGTCAGCTCGGCCGCCAGCAGCCCGTGCTCGCCCAGCCCGAGCCGCGCCTCGGCCAGCTCCTCCAGCGCCACCAGCCGCTGCTCGTCGAGCCTGGCCACGGCCGCCCTGGCGAACTCCTCGTCGGCGAACTCCGCGAAGGCGGCCCCCCGCCACAGGTCGAGGGCCTGCCGCAGCAGCCCGGCGCGGGTCCGCGGGTCGGCGCTGCGCTGCGCCTGCCCGACGAGGGCGGCGAACCGTCCGGCGTCCACGTCCTCGGGCTCGACCCGCAGCACGTATCCCGGCGCCCGGTACGCCACCAGCTCCCGGTCGCCCAGCACCCGGCGCAGCTGCGACACCTTCACCCGGAGCGCGGCCAGGGCGTTCGCCGGCGGCCTGCCGCCCCACAGGTCCTCGATCAGCCGGTCGGCGGAGACCGGCCGCCCGGCGTGGATCAGCAGGTCGGCCAGCAGTGCCCGGACCTTGACCTCCAGCACCTGGACGGGCTCGCCGCCGGGCCCCCACACGGCGAGCGACCCCAGCACCCCGAACCGCACTCCGCCCCCCATAAGCAACTCCGAATCAGACCATAACCCCCTGCGGGCAGGGTGAAGACATCCGTCAGAACCTAAGGAATCCCGAAATGTCAGAAGAAATTTCCATCATCGGTCTCGGCCTCATGGGCGCGGCACTCGCCGGCAGCCTGCTGGACGCCGGACACCGCGTCACCGTGTGGAACCGTTCGGCGGACAAGGCCGAGCCCCTGGTCGCCAGGGGCGCCACCCGCGCCGCGACGGTGGCGGAGGCGGTCGCGGCGAGCCCGCTGGTGATCGTCTGCGTGCTCGACTACCCGGCCGTGTACGAGCTGCTGGCCGACGTCCCGCTGGAGGGGCGCGTCGTGGCGAACCTGACCACCGGCCGGCCCGTCGAGGCCCGGCAGGCGGCCGAATGGGTGGCCGCACGCGGCGGCGACTACGTGGACGGCGGCATCATGGCCGTGCCTCAGATGATCGGCCGGCCCGGCGCGCTCGTGCTCTACAGCGGTTCGCAGGCGGCCTTCGACCGCTTCGAGGACGCGTTCCGCGCGATGGCCGAGCCGCGTTTCGTCGGCTCCGACCCCGGGATGGCCCCGCTCCTCGACCTGGCCATGCTCACCGGCATGTACGGCCAGATCGCCGGCTTCCTGGAGGCGACCGCGCTCGTCGACTCGGCCGGCTATCCGTTGACCGACTTCACCAGCACCCTCCTGGTCCCGTGGCTCAACGCGATGGCCGCCCTGCAACCGGAGTGGGTGAAGTCCGTCGAGTCGCGCGACTACACGACCCTGGTGTCGAACCTGGAGATCAACAGGTCCGGCCTGGAGAACCTGGTGCGCGCCTTCCGGGAGCAGCAGGTCAAGCCCGACCTCCTGCTGCCGCTGAAGGCGATCATCGACCAGCGCACCGCCCGCGGCCACGGCGCCGAGGGCCTGCCCGGCCTGGTCGAAGAGCTGCGCTGACCCTCAGGGCCGCCGGTTCCCGGCCCCGCCGGTCAGGCGGGGCGGGGGTGGAAGGCGGCCAGCGGGATGGAGACCCACGACGGGCGGTTACGGGCCTCGTAGACCACCTCGTACACCGCCTTGGACAGCTCGAACGCCCGCAGCAGCGCCGCGTCCCCGACCGTGATCATGCCGCCGCCCTCGCGGTAGCCGTCCAGGAAGGCGGTGCGGTTGCGGTCGGCCCAGGCCTCGGCCCGGGGCTGGAGCTCGGCGGCCTGCGGGTGGTCGGCCAGCAGGTGCCTGGCCGCGTAGTCGAACGAGCGCAGCATCCCGGCCACGTCCCGCAGCGGCGACGACAGGGCCCGGCGCTCGGCCAGCGGTTGCCCCGGCTCGCCCTCGAAGTCGAGCACCACCCAGTCGGTGGGCGTGCGCATCACCTGGCCCAGGTGGTAATCCCCGTGAACACGCTGCACGGGCACTTCCCTGGTGAGCAGTTCCACCTGGTGGTAGGCGTCCTCCAGAGCCGCCATGTGCCGCCGCAGCTCGGGCACCTCGGCCATGGCCCGCCCGAGCTGCCGCCGGAACCCCTCGGCCATGCGTTTGACCTCGGGAATCTCGACCACGTCAGTGGGAAACGCCGCGGCCAGCTCGTGGTGGACGCGGGCGGTGGCGACGCCCAGCCGTACGGACTCGGCCGCGAAGTCGCCGCCCGCCTCGGCGGCGGTGACCCCCGGCAGCGAGGCGTACAGGTCGCGGACGCTGGCCAGCGCGAGGTCCCAGCCGTCGTTGGCGTTGGACAGGTACTCCTGCATGAAGGCGAGCGTGGTGTCCGTGCCGTCCACGTCGGCCTCGATCCACCCGTACGGCTGGGCGATGTTCGGTGCGCTCCGGACGGCCAGGGCGCTGATGATCTCCAGCTCCGGATTGACGCCCGGGACGAGCCGGCGGAACAGCTTGCAGATGTAGGAGTCGCCGTACACGAGCGAGGTGTTCGACTGCTCGGCCCCCAGCACCAGGCTGCGCTGGGAGGTGTCGATGACGACGCCGGGCGCGTGCCGCATGCGCAGCCCGCTGCGGGTCTCGTCGCCCGCCATGCCCTCCAGCAGCCAGCTCATGGCGTCGGCGTCATGGACGGCGTCATAGAACCAGGTGTCGCCGAGGCTGCCGACGAGGGCGTGGTTGAGCCGGTCGGGCAGGTCGTGCCGCTCGCCCAGGAAGACCTGGTACCGGTCCCGCGCGCCCTCCTGCCAGACGGCCACGATCAGGTGCCGGAGCCCTGGCCTCAGCAGGACGTCCGACTCGATCGACAGATCGTCGATCGGGCGCCCCTTGCCGCCGAACCATCGTTGGCGGCCGATCCATGCGGCAAGGAGCTCCTCTATCACGCCCTACTCCTCCTGGGTGTGTGCCGGTGGGAGTGTGAACCAATAGAACCCATGCCCGGGAAGCGTCAAAAGATACGGTAGTTCGCCAATTGCCGGGAATGGGACCCCTCCCATGGTTTCCACGGGGGAGACGCCGACGAATCTGCGCAGGTCAAGCTCGACCGGTTGCGGGAAGCGCGACAGGTTGTTGACGCACAACATCCGGTCGTCGCCCAGCTCCCGGACGAACGCGAGCACGCTGGGGTTGGAGGAGTTAAGCTCGGCGAACTCGCCGAGCCCGAAGACGGGGTGACGTTTGCGGATCTCGATCATCCGCTTGGTCCAGTGGAGCAGCGAGCCCGCGTTCTTCTGGTGGGCCTCGACGTTGATCGCCTGGTAGCCGTAGATCGGGTCCATGATCACGGGCAGGTAGAGCCGCCCGGGATCGCAGTCGGAGAACCCGGCGTTGCGGTCGGGGTCCCACTGCATCGGGGTACGGACGCCGTCGCGGTCGCCGAGCCAGATGTTGTCGCCCATGCCGATCTCGTCGCCGTAGTAGAGCACGGGAGAGCCCGGCAGCGACAGGAGCAGCGCGGTGAACAGCTCGATCTGGTTGCGGTCGTTCTCCAGCAGGGGAGCCAGCCGCCGGCGGATGCCGACATTCGCCCGCATACGCGGATCTTTGGCGTACTCCGTGTACATGTAGTCGCGTTCTTCGTCGGTCACCATTTCGAGCGTCAGCTCATCATGGTTCCGCAGGAAAATCCCCCACTGGCAGTGTTCCGGAATTTTCGGCGTTTGTGCCAAAATTTCGGAAATTGGGTAGCGGGACTCTCGGCGGACCGCCATGAAAATGCGGGGCATGAGCGGGAAATGGAAGGCCATGTGGCATTCGTCCCCGCCGCCTACCGGATCGCCGAAATATTCCACCACGTCCGAAGGCCACTGATTCGCCTCGGCGAGCAGCACCCGGTCCGGGAAGAGCCGGTCGACCTCGCGCCTGATGCTCTTGAGGTATTCGTGCGTCCTGGGCAGGTTCTCGCAGTTGGTGCCCTCCTCCTCGAAGAGGTAGGGCACCGCGTCCAGGCGGAAGCCGTCGATGCCGAGGTCCAGCCAGAACCGCAGCACCTCCAGCATGGCCTCCTGCACGTCCGGGTTCTCGTAGTTGAGGTCGGGCTGGTGGTGGAAGAAGCGGTGCCAGTAGTACTGGCCGCGCACCGGGTCGTAGGTCCAGTTGGACGTCTCGGTGTCGATGAAGATGATCCGGGCGTCCTGGTACTTCTCATCGGTGTCCGACCAGACGTAGAAGTCGCCGAACGGGCCTTCCGGGTCGTGCCTGGAGGCCTGGAACCAGGGGTGGGCGTCGCTGGTGTGGTTCATGACGAGGTCGGCGATCACCCGCATGCCGCGTTTGTGCGCCTCGTCCACCAGCTTCACGAAGTCTCCCAGATCCCCGAACTCGGGCAGGATCTTCATGAAGTCGGCGATGTCGTAGCCGCCGTCACGCAGCGGCGACTCGTACAGGGGCAGCAGCCAGAGGCAGTCGACGCCCAGCCACTGCAGGTAGTCGAGCTTGCTGATCAGGCCTTTGATGTCCCCGGTCCCGTCGCCGTTGGAGTCGGCGAATCCCCTGATCAGAACCTCGTAGAAGACGGCGCGCTTGTACCAGTAAGGATCGCGCGGCTTTTCCTCGTCGAAGGTGTTGGGAATGGGTGTGGAGCTCATGGACTCCCCCAGAGGGGGCTCATGAGGAGGGCGCTTTCACACACGTTGAAGACTCCCCGCTGAATTCTGTTCTACCGTGGCGCGGCTCGTACGGTGAGAATGTGGGCAGGCTGGATGTGAGGGTCGAGACGCACATAGTTGCTCTGCCTCCAGCGGTAGGACTCGCCCGACAGCTCGTCGTCCACGACGAACTCGGCGTTCCAGTCGAGACCGATGGCGGGCAGGTCGAGATCTACCGTCGCCTCGTGGGTGTGGTGAGGATCCAGATTGACAACCGCCAGAACGACGTCGCCCAGCCCGTGCCTTCGTGTGGCCGTGTCATAGGCGCCCGGAAGCCGTTTGGAGAAGCAGACGATGTCCGGATGGTCGACCCTGTGGAACCGTAGGTTACGCAATTCCTGCAGCGCCGGATGCGCTCTTCGGAACAAATTCAGATGGGTGATGAGCGGGGCGAGGGTCCTTCCTTCGCGTTCGGCTGCCGCCCAGTCGCGTGGCTTGTACTGATATTTCTCACTATCAAGGTATTCCTCACTACCTGGGCGCACCGGAACGTTCTCGGCGAGCTCGTACCCGGAATACACCCCCCAGGTCGGCGACGTGAGAGCCGCCAGCACGGCCCTGATCCGGAACGCCGGCACGCCGCCGTGCTGCAGGTACTCGTGCAGGATGTCCGGGGTGTTGACGAACAGGTTCGGCCGCAGGAACGCGGACGTCTCGTGTGAGAGCTCGGAGAGGTAGGTCTCCACGTCGAACTTGGAGTTCTTCCACGTGTAATACGTGTACGACTGGTGGAACCCGGTCTTGGCGAGCGTCTGGAGCATCGCGGGCCGGGTGAACGCCTCGGCCAGGAACACCACGTCCGGGTCGGTCGCGTGGATGTCGGCCAGCAGGCGCTCCCAGAACGCCACCGGCTTGGTGTGCGGGTTGTCCACCCGGAAGATCCGCACGCCGTGGTCCATCCAGTGCCGCAGCACCCGCCGGACCTCGGCGAAGATGCCCTCGGGGTCCCTGTCGAAGTTGATCGGGTAGATGTCCTGGTACTTCTTCGGCGGGTTCTCGGCGTAGGCGATCGTGCCGTCCGCCCGGATGGTGAACCACTCCGGGTGCTCCTTGACCCACGGATGGTCGGGGGAGCACTGCAGGGCGAAGTCGAGCGCGACCTCCATGCCCAGGGCGCGGGTGCGGCTGACGAACTCGTCGAAGTCCTCAAGGGTGCCCAGGTCGGGATGGACGGCGTCGTGACCGCCGTCCTCCGAGCCGATGGCCCACGGCGAGCCGGGCTCGTCGGGCTCGGGGCTCAGCGTGTTGTTGCGGCCCTTGCGGAAGGTCTGGCCGATGGGATGGATCGGCGGCAGGTAGACGACGTCGAAGCCCATCTTGGCGACGGCGGGCAGCCGCTTGGCCGCGGTCTCGAAGGTGCCCGACCTGGAGACGCCGGACTCGGTGACGACCGCGCCCTCGGACCTGGGGAAGAACTCGTACCAGGAGCCGTAGAGCGCCCTGCGCCGGTCGACCCTGACCTTGTACGGCTTGGCCCTGGTCACCAGCTCACGGAACGGATGCGCCGCCAGCAGCGCGGCCGTCTCGGGGAGCTGGGCGATGGACAGCCGGGCGCGCGGGTCGAGATCCTCGTCCCGCAGCGTGGCCGCCACCGACAGCAGCGCGGCCCGGTGACCGCACGCGCTGTCGCCGTTGCCGTTGCCCTTGCTGTTGCCCATGCCGTTCCTGGAGTGCCCGTTGCCGGGGCCGCCCTGGCCGCCGGGCGCGGGACACTCGGCCGTGCGGACGGCCTTGGCGGCCCGCTCGAACAGCCGGGCCCCCTCCTCGCACATGAGGTCGGTGTCGAGCCCACGCGGGATCTTGATCTCGGCGTCGTGCAGCCAGGTCGCGATCGGATCGCTCCACGCCTCCACGCGGAACATCCAGTCGCCCTCGGCCGGCAGGCACACGTCGACGCCCCAGCGGTCGGTGCCGGGGGCCAGCTCGCGCATGGGTTTCAGGCGGCCACGCTGTCCGTCGGGCGAGGTGAGCACCACGCCCGCGGCCACGGCGTCGTGGCCCTCTCGGAAGACGGTCGCCGAGACCTGGAAGGTCTCGCCGGCGACCGCCTTGGCGGGCCACTGCCCGCAGTCGACGACGGGGGAGATGTCCGTGATGGGAATTCGTCCGATCATCGCATTCGCAGGGTTTGCGACGGCGCGCTCGGCGCCGCCGGAGGCTTTCCGTATGTGCAAGATTCCGCAACCGCGTGGGACCGCTGGATACGGCCTACCCCGGCAGTAACGATCCTTGCACGTAAATACTGGACAGCAGCGGATAGACCTCCCGAGTGTGTTCCCGGGAGAGCCAACAAAGAGGAAAGTTGCCCCAATCGTCCGGCTTCATGCTTGTTCCGGGCTGGGGTTTGAAGGGGCTTCTTGGGGGTGAAGGACTGAGAGGTCCCTCCTAGCCCGTAGGGTGCAGAAACGTGAGAGCTATCCGCCGGTTTACCGTCCGCACCGTCCTGCCCACGGAGCTGGTCGCCCTGGGCGAGCTCGTGCACAATCTCCGCTGGTCCTGGCACCCGGAGACGCTCGACCTCTTCGCCGAGGTCGACGCGGCCCTGTGGGAACAGGTCGGGCACGATCCCGTGGCCCTGCTCGGCGCCGTCACACCGGCCCGGCTCAACGAGCTGGCCGCCGACCGCCGTTTCCTCCGCCGCCTGGCCGACGCAGCTGACGACCTGCGCGAATACATGACATCGCCGCGCTGGTACCAGACGCTGCCCGACGTCGCACGCGCCATCGCCTACTTCTCCCCCGAGTACGGCATCGCCGCCGCGATGCCCCAGTACTCGGGCGGTCTCGGCATCCTCGCCGGCGACCACCTCAAGGCGGCCAGCGACCTGGGCGTGCCGATCCTCGCGGTCGGCCTGCTCTATCGCCACGGCTACTTCACCCAGTCTCTGTCGCCCGAGGGCTGGCAGCTTGAGCACTATCCGGCGCTCGACGCCGGCGGGCTGCCGCTGACCCTGCTGAAGGACGGCGACGAACCCGTCAAGATCCGTCTCGGCCTGCCCGAGGGCCGCGTCCTGCACGCCCAGGTCTGGGTGGCGCAGGTGGGCCGGGTGCCGCTGCTGCTGCTCGACTCCGACGTGGCCGACAACGACACCGCCGCCCGCGACGTCACCGACCGCCTCTACGGCGGCGGCACCGACCACCGGCTCATGCAGGAGCTGCTGCTGGGGGTGGGCGGCGTACGCGCCATCAGGGCCTACTGCCGCATCACCGGCCACGCCGAGCCCGAGGTCTTCCACACCAACGAGGGCCACGCCGGCTTCCTCGGCCTGGAGCGCATCCGCGAGCTGACCGAGTCGCGCATGTCGTTCGACGAGGCCCTGGAGGCCGTGCGCGCCGGCACGGTGTTCACCACGCACACGCCGGTGCCCGCCGGCATCGACCGTTTCCCCTGCGACCTGATCGAACGCCACTTCGGCGGCGACTCCGCCTGGCCGACCGTGCCCGTCGAGCGCATCCTGGCCCTGGGCGCCGAGGCCGAGCCCGGCCGCTTCAACATGGCCGTCATGGGCATGCGCCTGGCCCAGCGCGTCAACGGCGTCTCCGAGCTGCACGGCGCGGTCAGCCGGGAGATGTTCAAGGACCTGTGGCCCGGCTTCGACCTCGACGAGGTGCCGATCGGCTCGATCACCAACGGCGTGCACGCGCCCACGTGGGTCGGGCGCGAGTTCATGGAGCTGGCGGGCCGCGAGCTGCCCTCGCTGATCGAGCGCGCCCGCGGCTGGGAAGGCATTCAGAAGATCTCCGACCGGGAGATCTGGGAGATCCGCGGCAAGCTGCGCAGGCGGCTGGTCGAGGGCGCGCGCGAGCGGCTGCGCAGGTCGTGGCGCGAGCGTGGCGCCTCGGTCGCCGAGCTGGGCTGGATCGACGACGCGCTCGACCCCGACGTGCTGACGATCGGCTTCGCTCGGCGGGTGCCGTCGTACAAGCGGCTCACGCTCATGCTGCGCGACCCCAGGCGGCTGGCCCGGCTGCTGCTCGACCCGGACAAGCCGGTGCAGATCGTGATCGCCGGCAAGGCGCACCCGGCCGACGAGGGCGGCAAGAAGCTGATCCAGCAGATCGTCAAGTTCGCCGACCAGCACAACGTGCGCCACCGCATCGTCTTCCTGCCCGACTACGACATGACGCTCGGCCAGCTCATGGTCCAGGGCTGCGACGTGTGGCTGAACAACCCGCTGCGGCCGCTGGAGGCGTCCGGCACCTCGGGCATGAAGTCGGCGCTGAACGGCGGGCTCAACCTGTCGATCCGCGACGGCTGGTGGGACGAGTGGTACGACGGCACCAACGGCTGGGCCATCCCCACCGCCGACGGCGTCAGCGACCCCGACCGGCGCGACGAGCTGGAGGCCGGCGCCCTGTACGACCTGATCGAGCACGAGGTGTCCGACCGCTTCTACGACCGGCCGTTCGACGAGCTGCCGCGCAGGTGGATGGAGATGGTCAAGCACACCCTGGCCTCGCTCGGGCCCAAGGTGCTGGCCGGACGCATGCTCCGCGACTACGTCGTCGACCTCTACACCCCGGCCGCCAAGTCGGCCCGCGCGCTGTCGGCCGACTCCTACGCCGCGGCCAGGGCGTTCGCGGCCTGGCGGGTGCGCGTCACGCGGGCCTGGCCGGGCGTGCGGGTCGAGCACGTCGAGGCGTCCGGCGTGGGCGACGCCCCGGAGGTGGGCGCCTCGGTCGAGCTGCGGGCCACGATCGCGCTCGGCGACCTGGAGCCGGGAGACGTGCTGGTCGAGGCCGCGTACGGCAAGGTCGGGCCGCACGACGAGCTGGTCCGGCCGCGGTACGCGCGGCTGGCCCTGGAGTCGCTGGAGGACGACGGCCACGCCCACTTCACGGGCCGGGTGCCGCTCGACCGTACGGGGGCCTTCGGATACACCGTTCGGGTTGTCCCGCATCACCCGTTCGCTGCCACTCCGGCGGAACTGGGGCTGATCGCCGTCCCGGAGGAGCCGGTCGGAATGACGAACGGCACCTTGCGCTGATATATCCGGACGAGGTCGGCCCGGTGGTCGGGCGGTGCATAATCAGGACCGTGGACGACAGCGGGAACGGCCTGCGGGCTGACAATCTGGTGGCCACGGTCCGCGGTGTCCTGCCGTCCCTGACGCCTGCCGCGCAGACCGTCGCCCGGCTCATCCTGGAGGATCCGGCGACGGTCGCGCGCAGCACCATCACGGAGCTGTCGGCCGCCTCCGGCACCAGCGAGGCCACCATCGTGCGCACCGCGCGGCTGCTCGGCTTCGCCGGATACCCCCAGCTCAGGCTGGCTCTGGCGGCGGCGGCCGCGCAGCCCGACCGGCTCGTGCCCGGCGACCTGGCGCCCGACGACCCGCTGTCGGAGGTCATCCAGAAGGTGGCCAGGGCCGAGTCGGAGGCCATCAACGACACCGTCGCCCAGCTCACCAGCGAGCGCCTGGGCCTGGTCGTCGACGCGATCGTGGGGGCCAGGCGCATCGACGCCTACGGCGTGGGCGCCTCGGGATTAGTCGCCGAGGACGTCGCCCAGAAGCTGCTGCGCATCGGCCTGTCCAGCCACGCCTTCCAGGACGCCCATCTGGCCCTGACCAGCGCCGTCCTGCTGAAGGCGGGCGACGTGGCGATCGGCATCAGCACCTCGGGGGAGACCCCCGACGTGATCGAGCCGCTGCGCCGGGCGGGCGAGGCGGGGGCCACCACGGTGGCCGTCACCAACAACCCGCGCTCGACGATCGCGGAGCTGGCCGAGCACGTGCTGATCTCGGCCGGGCGCGAGACGGAGTTCCGTCCCGGCGCCCTGGCCAGCAGGATCAGCCAGCTCCTCGTCGTCGACTGCGTGTTCGTCGGCGTCGCCCAGCGCACGTTCGACTCCTCTCAGGAGGCGCTCGCGAGCACCAGGCGCGCCGTCAAGGAGTTCACCCGGAGAACGACACCTGCACGTCGTCAGCCTTGACGTACATCACGCGGTGCCCGAACTGGATCTCCAGGTACTTCGTCTTGCCCTTGACCACCGTGTGGTCCGCCAGGTTGAACGTGACCGCCCGGTAGTACTCGGTGGCGGCCGGCCCGGCCAGCGTGTACTTCTCGCCCGCCGAGAACGTGTACTGCAGCGGCGTCACCGCCTGGTACGGGATGCCGGCCGGGTACGCCTCCTGCTCCGGGTAGGCCCGCCCGAACACCGGCACGGTCGCCCTGCCCGGCTTCGGCGTGACGACGAGCCCCATCGACGGGATCGCGGTCGGGGCGCTCGCCGGGTTGTGGAACCACGCCTTCTGGCCGAGGTACCAGATCGCCGTCCAGTCGCCCTGGCGGTCGGCGACGGCGAAGCGCTGGCCGGTGCTGGCCCTGGCGCTGTGGTCGTACACGCTGTAGAGCGAGCCGCCGGTCGGGTGCTTGCCGATGTCCTTGATCAGCGGGGCGTCGTCGCGCGGTTCGGTGCGCAGCCACACGGTGCCGGCGCTGAGCGGCGGGCAGGCCGCCTCGGGGTTCTTGCGGTCGCAGCCGTAGAAGTAGGGCTTGTTGGTGGCGAAGTCCGGCTTGATCATGACCGAGCCGGCCTGCGGACCGCCGAACTGGTGCAGCGGCGCGCCCATGAGCTGGAAGTAGTGCGCCCAGTCCCAGAACGGCCCCGGGTCCTCGTGCATGCCGCGGACCGTGCTCGGGATCGTGCCGGGGACGTTGTCGTGGCCCAGGATGTGGGCGCGGTCGAGCGGCACGCCGTGCTTGAGCGCCAGGTAGCGGACGAGCCGGGCCGACGAGCGGTACATCGCCTCGGTGTACCAGGTGCTGCCCTCGGCCAGGAAGCCTTCGTGCTCGATGCCGATGGACTTGGCGTTGATGTACCAGTTGCCGGCCTGCCAGCCGACGTCCTTGGTCTTGATGTGCTGGGCGATGTGCCCGTCACTGGAACGGACCGAGTAGTGCCAGCTCGCGCCGTAGTTCGGGTCCTGGTTGAGCTTGATCGACGGGAGGAAGTAGCCCTCCATGTCGTGGATGATGATGTAGTCGACCTTCTGGCTGACCGGCCGGTTCGCCAGGTCGTAGTGGCCGTAGTCGTCCGGCGGGAGCTCCTGGTAGGCCGAGGGGATCCACTCGCAGGAGATCGAGGCCGGGCACTCGACGCCGTCGCGCCGCGCGGGCCGCAGGCCGAGCTTCTCCAGCCACTTCTCGATCTTCTCCAGGTCCGGGACCTTGGGCAGGGTGATCTTCTGCCCGTCGTCCGTGGTGCGCTCGGCGCCCTCCTGGATGGTGGCGTAGACCTCGTCGGCGAAGAACTTGGCCGCGTCGGCCTCGTCGGCGCCGGAGTACTTGGCGACGGCTCCGTACCATTCGCCGGGGTTGGCGCTCAGGGGCGCGCCGAGGCTCTTCTGGTAGTCGGCCAGCAGCGCCGCGCCGCCGCGGATGTTGGCCGCGTCGTCGGTGCGCAGCCGCTCGTGGCTCTCGCCGGTGAGCTGCGCGGCGCGTTCCATCGTGCGCAGCGAGGCGGGGATCTCCGCCGGGGCGGGGGTCGCCGTGGGCGCGAGCGGCCTGCTCTCGTCGCCGCGGGCGTCCTCCTCGCCCTCTCCGTGGTGGTTCGAGCCGGTGTACGCGGCCGCGTCGGTCAGGTGCATCGGGCCGAACCCGGCGTCGCTCGACGGCTGGCCCGCGTGGGCGTCCCAGCGCGACTCCAGGTACGAGACGCCGAGCAGCACGCTCTGGGGGACCTTGAACTCGTCGGCCGCCGCGGCGAACGCCTGCTGCCGGTCGGCGGGCTCTTCGGCGTTGGCCGAGGGCACTTGGGTTAAGGGCAACAAGGCGACGACGGCGATCGCCAGCGCTCTGCGCATGAACCGCTCCTTGACTGGGGGGCGTGGTGCGCGTTCAGCGTCTCAACATTTTCCTTCTCTGGCGAGAACTTTGCGAAGATATTTTTCATCCCTTAACAGGCCGCCGGGCCGGCTCCGGCGGCCCGTCCCCGAGGACTACCAGGTGACGGGCTGGGTAGGCGGGCCTCGGAGGAGAGGGGGAGTTGTCATGCCTCGACCCGGAAGTCACTCCTACGACAACGAGCGCCGCCGGCTGCGCAAGCAACTGGACCGGCAGGGGATGAGCGAGCAGGAGCTCAAGAAGCGCGTGGCCAGGAAACTCCAGTCGGACCCGGACAAGAGCCCGCGCAAGGTGGGCGGCGACCGCGCCGAAGGACCCAAGTCCGAACGGCCCCGCCGGGGGGAGCGCTGAGGCCCTGATGATCGGCATCATCGACCGCGTCGGCGTCCAGGACCTGCTCGCGACGCGCGACGCCCAGCTCGCCGAGGTGCTGCCCGAGCGCGAGTACGCCTGGGCGCACCTGCCCGGCGCCGTGCACCTGCCGCTCGGCTCGCTCGACCGGCTGGCCGACGACCTGCTGGACCGGTCACGTCCGGTCGTCGTCTACTGCCACGACTGGCTCTGCGACCTGAGCCCGCGCGCCGCCCACCGGCTGGCCCGGCTGGGCTTCGCCGACGTGCACGACTACGGCCTGGGCAAGATGGACTGGTTGTCGGCCGACCTGCCGTACGAGGGGGAGGCCGTCCTGGTGGGCTCGGGCGCCCGGCGCGACCCGGTCACGGCCGACCTGGAGGACCCGCTGGAGGAGCTCAGCGAGCGCATCGTCGCCGACCCGGCCGGGCTCGCGGTCGTGGTGGACCGGGACGAGGTGGTGCAGGGCGTCATCGGGTCGCGCGAGCTCAAGGGCGCCGACCTGACCGGCACCGCCGAGGCCGCCATGAACACCGGCGTCACCACCGTACGGCCCAGCGAGCAGCTCGACGCCCTGGCCACCCGCATGGAGGGCGCGAACGTCGACCACGTCGTCGTCACCCGCGCCGACGGCACCCTGGTCGGCCTCTACGGGCTCGGCGACCTGCGCGAACCCGGCTGGGAATCCGATCTCGGATAGCGGACGGGATTTGGAGCCGTCACCCGGCGTCTGCTAGCGTCAACAGCATGTCAGTGATCAGCCGATTTTGGCGCTATGTGCCGGCTCCGGGTGGAGCCGAAGGTCACATGCGCTGACTTACTGATCACCCGGAGCCCAAAGGCAGAGACGTCCCGTCTCTGCCTTTCGTCGTTCAGGCGGACGGCTCCGGGGGCCACGGATGTGGGCCGTACCGCCTTCGAACTCCCATCGAAAGCGGAGGACCAGCCCATGACCACGACCAGCGACCTGCGCATCACCTCGTTCGAACCCCTGCCCACGCCCCGCGAGCTCATCGGTGAACAGCCGCTCGGCCCGGAGCGGGAGGCGCTGGTGGCGGCGAGCAGGAACGCCGTGCGCGACGTGCTCGCCGGCGACGACGACCGCCTGCTGCTCATCGTCGGCCCGTGCTCGGTGCACGACCCGGAGGCCGCGCTCGACTACGCCCGCCGCCTGGCCGCCGCCACCCGCGACCTCGGCGACGCCCTGTGCGTGGTCATGCGGGTGTACTTCGAGAAGCCGCGTACCACCATCGGCTGGAAGGGCCTGATCAACGACCCGGACATCGACGGCGGCCACGACGTCCAGCGCGGGCTGCGCCTGGCCAGGACGGTGCTGCTCGACGTGCTCGACACCGGGCTGCCGGTGGGCTGCGAGTTCCTTGAGCCCACCAGCCCGCAGTACATCGCCGACGCCGTCACCTGGGGCGCGATCGGCGCGCGCACGCCCGAGAGCCAGGTGCACCGCCAGCTCACCTCCGGCCTGTCCATGCCGGTCGGCTTCAAGAACGCCACCGACGGCGACGTGCAGGTGGCCATCGACGGCGTGAACGCCGCCGCGCACCCGCAGGTGTTCTTCGGCATCGACGACGAGGGCCGGGCCGCGGTCGTCTCGACCACCGGCAACCCCGACTGCCACGTCATCCTGCGCGGCGGGCGCACCGGCCCCAACTACGACCCCCAGTCCATCGGCGACGCGCTGGCGCTGCTGGCCAAGGCCGGGCTGCCGGAGCGGCTGATCATCGACGCCAGCCACGGCAACAGCGGCAAGGACCACGTGCGGCAGGCGGCCGTGGTGCGCGAGGTGGCCGGACGCCTGGCGGCGGGCGAGCAGGGCATCGCGGGGCTGATGGTGGAGAGCTTCCTGGTGCCGGGGCGGCAGGAGCCCGGCCCGGCCGAGGGCCTGACGTACGGGCAGAGCATCACCGACGCCTGCGTGGGCTGGGAGGAGACCGAGCGCCTGCTGGCCGAGCTGGCCGACGCCGTGCGCGCCGGCCGCGCCGCCGGCTGACGGCCGCCCGGCGGCCCCGAGGTGACGGGCGGGCCGCCGGAGGCCCGGCAGGGCCGGTCAGGTGCGGCGGTCCAGCCGGAACGTCGGATGCCCCGGCGTGCCCGGCTGGGCGTCCAGCGACTTGTCGTCGAGGATGGGCGCGGCGTCCTCGGCCACGAAGACGCGCACGTCCCCCTGCTCGATGACCTGGTCCCCGGCGTACGGCGTGCTCGCCAGCGACACCTCCAAGGCGCCCGCCTCGTCCGGCTTGGCGGCGATCCGCAGGCCGGCGTGCGCGGGCACGTCCTCGCCGACCATCAGGTCACGGATCGCGACCACGGCGTTGTCAGTCAGAGTCAGCACGATGCGCTCCTTCTCGCTGGAGACCCCCCGCCTCCCCCGCGACCAGGGCGGCAAACGCGCCGGGCCGGGATGAGCGCCCGCCATGGGGGTAGCGGAGCGTCATGGCTGACAAGGACAAGGGAGTGCTGGACGCCCTGCTCGAACAGTGCGGCCAGACGTTCGCCGCGGAGGCGGGCATCCGGCTCGCCGACCGGCCGCGGCCGCTGTACCAGCTCCTCGTGCTGGCCACGCTGCTCAGCGCGCGCATCTCGTCCGGGGTGGCGGTGGCGGCGGCGCGCGAGCTGTTCGCCGCCGGGTACCGCACGCCGCGGGACATGGCGCGGGCGAGCTGGCAGGACCGCGTGGACGCGCTCGGCCGCGGCCACTACCGGCGTTACGACGAACGCACCTCGACCATGCTCGGCAGGGGCGCCGAGCTGCTGCTCGACCGCTGGAAGGGCGACCTGCGCAGGTTGCGAGACGAGGCCGGGGGCGACCCCGGGCGCATCGGCGAGCTGTTGCGGGAGTTCCCCGGCATCGGCCCGACCGGCGCCGACATCTTCCTGCGCGAGGTCCAGGGCGTGTGGCCGCAGGTCGCGCCGCACCTGGACGGCCGGGTCCTGGACGGCGCGGCCCGGCTCGGCCTGCCCCGCCAGGAACGCGGCCTGGCCCGCCTGGCCGGCTCCGGTGACGAGCTGGCCCGCCTGTCGGCGGCGCTGGTCCGCGTGTCGACCAGCAAGAAGGCCGCCGACGAGGTGAGGACGGCCGCAGCGGGGTGAGGGGGGACGCTCTGTTAGGTTCGGCTCATGGGTGAGTTTGTGAGCGTCGAGGTGGCCGACCAGATCGCCACGATCCGTCTTGACCGTCCGAAGATGAACGCGCTCAACGTTCAGACGCAGCGGGAGCTCGTCGAGGCGGCGCTTCAGGTCGATGCCGACGACCAGGTGCAGGCGGTGATCCTCTACGGCGGCGAGCGGGTCTTCGCCGCCGGCGTGGACGTCAAGGAGATGGCCGACATGTCCTATGCCGACATGTCCACCCACTCCCGCACGCTGCAGGCGTGCTTCACCACGGTGGCCCGCATCGGCAAGCCGGTCATCGCCGCCGTCACCGGCTACGCCCTGGGCGGCGGCTGCGAGCTGGCCCTGTGCGCCGACTTCCGGGTGGCGGGCGAGTCGGCCCGGCTCGGCCAGCCGGAGATCCTGCTCGGGCTCATCCCGGGCGCGGGCGGCACGCAGCGCCTGCCCCGGCTCGTCGGCCCGTCCCGCGCCAAGGATCTGATCTTCACCGGCCGGCACGTCCCCGCCGCCGAGGCCCTGGCCATCGGGCTGGTCGACCGGGTGGTGCCGGACGAGCAGGTCTACACGGCGGCCCTGGAATGGGCGGCCACGTTCGTCGGCGGCCCGGCCGTGGCGCTGCGCGCCGCCAAGCAGGCCGTCGACCAGGGCGCCGAGGTCGACCTCGACTCCGGCCTGGAGATCGAGCGCCTGCACTTCTCCGGCCTGTTCGCCACCGACGACGCCAGGATCGGCATGCGGGCCTTCGCGGAGAAGGCCAAGGCCAAGTTCACCGGACGGTGACCGCCCGGCCGCCATACGAATGCGACCCTTTGGAGTAGGCCGTCCAAGGGGAAGCGGGTTTGCCAGTATGGTGGCGTTTCATGATGCGCGTCCCGGTCCCCGCCCGGCTGCGTAAAGCCGTGCGTTCGTGGTTCGACTCCCGTTACATCTCCGTCGCCGACCACCGGCAGGACATCCGGGACGCGCTCTGGGAGGTCCAGACCCTGCGCAGGGAGATGGCCACCCTGCAGGGCGAGGTCGAGCGGCTGCGGAACGCCCGCCCGCCGGCCGGGCCGGTGATCGACAAGGCCCGGGTCGACGACACGTACCGGCTGGCGCAGGAGACCGCGCAGGCCCTCGACGGCGTGCTCCAGAACGAGGTGCTCGTCTGGCAGGCCATCGACGACCTGCGGGCCCGCGTCCCCGAGGGGGGCCGGCCGTGCGCGTGACCTGGTCCGGCACCGAGCTGACCTTCCGTCTCGACCCCGAGGACGAGATCACCGGCAGGGCGGCCGACGACCATCCCGTCAAGCTGGCCACCAACTCCTGCTCGATCGGCGGCGTGCCCGCCGACGCCCACCCCGACCTGTTCGCCGTGGCCGCCTGGACGATCGTGGCGCCCTGGACCAGGCGGCGGATCACGTTCGACCGGGCCGTCTCCGCCGAGGTGGCCGCGGCCCTGCACGACGGGTGGGGCATCGAGGCCGGGCCGGTCGGGGCCGAGCCGCGCCGGGCCGGGGACCGGCTCGCCCTCTCCTACAGCGGCGGCGCGGACTCCGTGGCCGCGGCGGCCATCCATCTCTCGGCGCCGTTCGTGCACTTCCGGCGGGTGCCGCATCCGCGGGTGCCCAACCGGTGGCCGCACTACCGCTCCGACGTGCTGGCCAAGCTGGCCGAGCGGACCGGCCGCGAGCTCACCACCGTCACCTCCGACCTGGAGTTCACCCTCGCCGAGCCACGTCCGGGCTATCCGGAGCACCACGCCGTCGCGGCGGGGGCGCTGCTGCTGGCCGACCGGATGAACCTCGGTGGCCTGGGCTTCGGCTATGAACTCGGTTCACGCTGGCTCGGCGGTGACCGTTACTTGTTGCGGTTCACGCCTGACAACCCCATGTGGGCGCCGCACGGCGCGTGGGGCCGGTTGTTCGCCGCCGCGGGCGTGCACATCGTGCTCCCGGTCGGCGGGGTGAGCGAGGCCGTCACCATGCGGCTGGCCCTGAACTCCGAGCTCAAGGACCAGGTGCGCTGGTGCCTGCGCGGCACCGACGGCCCCTGCCGGACCTGCGGCAAGTGCCTGTACAAGGAGCTCATCCAGGCCGCCGTCGAGCGCCGTCCCCTGGACACGCCCCTCACCGCCGACCGTCCCGTGGCCCGCAAGTGGCTGCGGCCGCCCCCCTTCGGGGGCCAGGAGATGATCGAGTACGGCCTCGCCCGGATCCCCGGCGTCGAACGGTCCCTGTTCGCCAAGGCCCTCGACCACTTCGAGGCCACCGAGGAGTCCACGAGCTGGCTCGACCACTGCTACCCGCCGGCGATCGAGGAGATCCCCGAGCCGTGGCGGGCGGAGGCGGCCGCCTTCCTGACCTCCCAGGTCGGCCTCATGACCGAGGCAGAGGTACGGCGGGTGGAGACGTGGGGCGCGTGACCGTCCGCGGGACGGATCCGGCGAAGTGCGAGGAGTTGACTGCGTGAAGGTTTACCTGTCGGTGGACATGGAGGGCGTGACGGGGCTGACCGACCCCGAGGAGATGCACGCCGGCAAACGCGGCTACGACCGCGGCTGCGAGCTGATGACCGCCGACGCCAACGCCGCCGTCGAGGGCGCGTTCGCCGCGGGGGCCGGCTCGGTGCTGGTCAACGACGCCCACGGGTCCACCAAGAACCTGCGGATCGACCTCCTGGACCCGCGGGCGACCCTGATCCGGGGGCCGGGCAAGGCCCAGCGCATGGCCCAGGGGCTCGACGGCACGTTCCAGGCCGCGTGCTTCGTGGGCTACCACGCCAGGGCCGGCGTCCAGCACGGCGTGCTCAACCACACGTGGATGGGCAAGGAGATCCAGAACGTCTACCTCAACGGCGAGCTGTGCGGCGAGACCCGGCTGGTCGCGGCGTGCGCGGGCTTCCACGGCGTGCCCGTCGTGCTGGTGACCGGGGACGAGGCCGTCGGCGAGGAGGCGCGCGAGCTGCTCGGCGACGTCGAGACGGTCGCGGTGAAGAAGGGGATCGACAAGTTCTCGGCCGAGTTGCTGCCGCCGAGCGTCGCCCAGGCGAGGATCCGTGAGGCCGCCGCTCGCGCGCTGTCCCGGTTGAGCGACTTCACGCCTTATCGGGTGGAGGCGCCGTACACGCTGGGGGTGGAGTGGAACTCGACCGCCATCGCGGCGGCGGTGGCACTGGTGCCCGGCGTGAAGACGGCCGGCTCGCGGCACACCGAGTTCACCACCGACGACTTCCGCCAGATCATGGCGCTGCTCGGGATCTTCGCCACCATCGGCGGTCAGGTGGCCTGCGGCAGCGGGCCGTACGGCTGAGATGTCGGTAACTGCTGACTCAGGGAGCGGGTGACGGTGGAAGGCGCGGCGCTGACCCGGCGGGGGCTGCTCGTCGGGATCGGAGCGGTGGGTGGCGCGGGCGCCATGTACGCCGCCATGGGCGCGCTCGGGCTCGCCCCCTCGGAGCAGGACAAGGAGTTCGCCGCGCCGCGTCCCGGCGACTTCTCCCTGCGCGGCAAGGGCGCGGCCAAGGTGGTGATCCTCGGCGCGGGCGTGGCGGGGCTGACCGCCGCGTACGAGCTGGGCAAGGCCGGCTACGACTGCACCCTGCTCGAAGCCAGGGGCAGGGCCGGCGGCCGGAACCTGACGCTGCGCGGCGGCGACCGCCTGACCGAGCTGAACGGCCCGGCCCAGGACGTCAAGCTGGGCGAGGGCGTCTATTTCAACGCCGGGCCCGGCCGCATCGCCCCCTGGATGGTCACCCTCGACTACTGCAGGGAGCTGGGCGTCCCGATCGAGACGTTCGTCAACAACAACGCCGCGGCGTACGTCCACACCAACGGTAAGACCGTGCGGGCCCGCACGGCGCGCGCCGACATGTACGGATATATCGCGGAGTTGCTGGCCAAGGCCACAAATATCGGCGCGCTCGACAAGGCGATCACCGCCGACGACCGGCAGCGCCTGCTGGAGTTCCTCCGCCGGTTCGGCGACCTGGGCCCCAAGCTCGACTACGAGGGCTCGCCCCGGCGCGGCTTCACCAAGTACCCGGCGCTCGACGGCGGCACCCCCATCCCGCCTCCCGGCACCCTCCACGACGTGCTGGCCGCCGCCACCGGCCGCGCCATCACCAACGACTTCGGCTACGACATGGCCACCCCCATGTTCCAGCCGGTCGGCGGCATGGACGCGATCGTCACCAAGCTGACCGAGGCCGTGGGGGCCGACCGCATCAGGACCGGCGCCAAGGTCACCAGGATCACGACCCTGGACGACGGCGTCGAGGTGACGTACGACGGCGGCAGCGTCAAGGCCGACTACTGCATCGCCACCCTCCCCCCGCACCTCCTCGCCAAGATCCCGCACAACCTCGGAGCGCAGGTCACCAGCGCCCTGAGCACCCCCGTCCCGGTCGCCGCCGGCAAGATCGGCCTGGAGTACGGCAGGCGCTGGTGGGAGCTGGAGGACCGCATCTACGGCGGCGTCACCGAGACCGACCTGGACATCACTCACATCTGGTACCCCTCCCACGGCTACCACTCCGAACGCGGCCTGATCGTCGGCTATTACAACACCGAGCAGAACGCCGAGCTGTACGGCTCCCTCACCCCCGAGGACAGAAGGCGGAAGGCCCTCACCCAGGGCAGGAAGATCCACGGCGACAAGTACCGCCAGAACCTGCTGTCCAGCGTCTCGATCGCCTGGCACCGCCAGGAGCACATCCAGGGAGGCTGGATGTACTGGCCGTCCTTTGATTCGTCCTTCACTCTTCTGCAACGCCCCGCCGGAAGGGTCTACTTCGCGGGTGACTGGCTCACCCACTTGATCGCCTGGCAGGCAGGCGCCATGGAGTCGGCCCGCAGCGCCGTCACCCTGCTGCACCGGCGGGTGCTGCAGTCCGCGTGACGTCGCACGCCACTTCCTCGACCGGCATAGGGTCGGTCAAGGAAGAGCGATCGAGGAGACGAGGATGACGTTGCACTGGGTGCCCGCGACCGGCCGCGCCGACCTGCTGGCCGATCCGGTGGCGTTCGCCGTGCCGGGCGTCGAGGGCGCCGAGGTGACGGAGATCGACCCCGACCTGGCCGACACGGCCGCGTTCTGCGAGCGCTACGGCGTACGGCTCGACGAGTCGGCCAACTGCGTGGTCGTGGCCGCCAAGCGCGGCGGCGAGACGCGGTACGCCGCCTGCATGGTGCTCGCGACGATGCGCGTCGACGTCAACGGCGTGGTGCGCAGACACCTCGACGCCCGCAAGGCGAGCTTCGCGCCGATGGCCGACGCGGTCGAGCTGACCGGCATGGAGTACGGCGGCATCACCCCGCTCGGGTTGCCCGGCGACTGGCCCGTCCTGGTCGACGTGCACGTCGCCGAACATCCCAGAGTGGTGATCGGCAGCGGCCTGCGCAGGTCGAAGCTCGCCGTGCCGGGCGCCGCGCTGGCCGGGCTGAAGGGCGCCGAGGTCCTGTCCCTGACGACCTGAAGGCCCCGAAGTCGAACTGAAGCCAATTCGAGACCGTTGGATGGGAAACCGATGAGGCCGTATCGGACGTTGTACGAGTGGGAATGTGGCCTCATGGTTCATCTCGTGGGCGGGGATTAAGCCGATATGGTGCTTCATGCCATGAACGATGACCGACTAGGCCCTTACCGGCTGCTCAGGCGGCTCGGTGAAGGCGGGATGGGCGTTGTCCACCTCGCTGTCGACCCCCAGGGGCGACAGGTGGCGGTCAAGGTCCTGCGCGGAGAGGTCGCCGGTGACGAGGTCGCCAGGCGACGGCTTTCGCGTGAGGTCGAGACCATGCGCCGGGTCCGCAGTAAATTCATCGCAGAAGTGGTCGATGCGGATGTAACCGGTCATCGTCCCTACATCGTCACGCGTTACGTGCCCGGCCGTCCTCTCGACGAGATCGTCAAGGACGACGGGCCGCTCGACCTGCCCGCGCTGGTCCGGCTCGCCCACGGGGTGGCCTCCGCGCTGGCCGTGGTCCACTCCGTCGGCGTGATCCACCGCGACCTCAAGCCGGGCAACGTGCTGATCCTCGACGGCGAGCCCGTCCTGATCGACTTCGGCATCGCCCAGGCGGTCGACGCGACCAGGCTGACCCAGACCGGCATGTTCATCGGCACGCCCGGCTACCTCGCGCCCGAGATCATCGAGGGCCAGGAGGCCGGCCCCGAGGTCGACATCCACGCCTGGGCGGGCACGCTGCTCTACGCCGCCACCGGCCAGCCGCCCTTCGGCAAGGGCACGCTGGAGATGATCTTCTACAACATCACCGCCGGCAA
The DNA here is from genome assembly GCF_040674635.1 of Nonomuraea sp. NPDC049758. Classification (NCBI taxonomy): domain Bacteria; kingdom Bacillati; phylum Actinomycetota; class Actinomycetes; order Streptosporangiales; family Streptosporangiaceae; genus Nonomuraea; species Nonomuraea sp. NPDC049758. The sequence goes on along the minus strand of NZ_JBFAMZ010000004.1, from coordinate 429,629 downwards.
GGCCGACATCAGCGGCGTGCCGGCCGAGCTGCAGCCGCTGCTCAAGGCGGGCTTCCAGCGCAACCCGGCCAAGCGGCCCAAGGCCGCCGACCTGGCCGAGCAGACGGCCCGGATGTTGCCGAGGCCGCCGCACGGCGTGCCCGACGAGATCTCCACCGTCCCCCGGCCCGACGCGCCCGACGACTACCCGACCAGACGGCCGCCGTTCGTGGGGGAGAAGCCGTCCTACGACGTCTCCACGCCGCCGATGACGCCGCGCCGGCTGATCGACGGCCAGGAGCAGCCGGTCGCGCCGCCCGCCGACCCGCACTTCGTCTCGCTGCTGCCCAACCAGGCGGCCGGGCTGCCCAGCCAGGCGGCTCCGCTGCCCGGTGCCGGGCTGCCCGACCAGGGCGCGGCGCCGGCGGACCAGGGCGCGGGCGACCCGTGGCCGACCCGCCGGGTCTCGCCGGAGGAACTGCGCCAGATCCAGCGCGAGGCCGGGCCCAGCCAGCTCTGGCCGCAGCAGCAACCCCCGCTCCACCCCCAGCCGCAGTCACAGCCCCAGCCGCTGCCGCAGGTCAACCCGCACGAGGCCGACGTGCCCACCCGGCGCGTACGCCCGGACTCGGCGGAGTTCGGCCGGCTCAGCTCCGGCCCCCAGCCGGTCGACCACGGCCGGCTCGGGTCCGGCGCGCAGCCGGTGGACCACGGCCGGTTCAACTCCGGCCAGGAAGCGGCCAACTACGGCCCGGTGCCCGTGCAGCCGCCGCCCTACATCCCGGCGCAGCAGCAGTACCCGCCCCAAGACCCGCAGGCCGCTCGCGAGCCGTACCACCAGGGCGGGCGTCCGGCGCAGCCGCTGCAGCGCTCGAAGGCGTACGGGGTGGCGAGCGCCATGCTGCTGATCCTCATGATCGTGGCGGCGGTGACGGCTCCCGTCCTGGTGGCGGTGGTGGCGATCCCGATCGCCGTGCTGCTGCGCGCCGCCGACCTCGCCCAGCCGGCGCTCAGCGGCCGCAGGCCCGCCGGGTCCGCCGCCCTCGACGTGCTCAGGGTCTTCGCCCATCCGCAGGCGCTGGCCAAGTCCGTGGGCATCACGGTCGCGCTCGTCCTGTACGCCCTGATCCTCGGCCTGCCGGTGACGCTGCTGCTCAGCGTGGTGGTCAAGATGAACTCGGCCAACGCCCTCGCGTGGGGGGCCGCGGTCGCGCTCTGGACCCTCTGCGCGGGGCCGGGCGTCGAGGGCCCGGGGCGGCAGATGCGCAGAACGCTCTCATCGCTCGTACCCTCTAGAACAGCGGCCATGGCGATGGCGGGAGTGCTGGCGGCGGGCGCCGCGCTCTCGCTGATCCTCGCCTACGGCACGTTCGGGGACACGCCAAGGGGGAGTGTATGGAGTCCACTGGACGTCACACCCGTGACAGAGCAACTCAGCAGCCTGAAGGGCGGCGGCTGAGCCGAGGAAGGTGGCGATGAGCATCCAAGCGCCGGAACGCCTCGGCCCCTACCGCATCGTCAGGAAGATCGGCGAGGGCGGCATGGGGGTCGTCCACCTGGGTCTCGACGGTGAGGGCCGCGAGGTCGCCATCAAGGTGCTCCACCCGCACGTGGCCGCCGACCTCAAGGCCCGCGACCGGCTCACGCGCGAGGTCGAGACGATGCGCCGGGTGCGCAGCCCGTACGTCGCCGAGGTCATCGACGCCGAGCTGGTGGGGGGCCAGCCCTACGTCGTGACCCGCTTCGCCCCGGGGCGCACGCTGGAGGAGACCGTGCTGACCGAGGGCGCCCTGGAGGCGCGGCAGGTCATCAGGCTGGCCCAGGGGCTGTGCCAGGCGCTGGTCGCCATCCACGCGGCCGACGTGATCCACCGCGACTTCAAGCCGTCCAACGTCATGCTGGTCGACGGCGAGCCGCTGGTCATCGACTTCGGCATCGCCCACCTGGTGAACGCGACCCGGCTGACCCAGACCGGCATGTTCGTCGGCACGCCGGGCTACCTGGCGCCCGAGATCATCCGCGACTCCGACATCACCCAGGCGGCCGACGTGCACGCGCTGGCCTCGACGGTGTTCTTCGCCGCCACGGGCGCGCCGCCGTTCGGCACCGGGACGTTCGAGGCGGTCTGCTTCAACATCATGGAGGGGCGGGCCCAGCTCGACCGGGCGCCCGCGTGGCTGCGCGGCTGGTTGTCGCGCGCGCTGCGGGTCGATCCCGCCGCCCGGCCGGGCGCGCAGGAGCTGCTGCGGATGGCCAGGGAGCTCGACCCGTCGGTGACGACGTTCAACGAGATCGAGGGGCCGACCGGCACCAAGCGCATCGGCAGCGGCACGCGCGCCATGGACACGTTCTCCGACCTGCTGCCGCCGGTCGAGTACCGCAAGGCCGCGCCGCCGCCCCCGCCGCCGCCCCCGCCGCCGCCCGCGCGGCGGGAGGAGCGGCCGCCGCCCTACGTGCCCGCGCCGACCTCGGCGCGCCCGGTGCCGCGCACCGACCAGCGGGTGGCCGGCTACCCGGCGCCGCCGCCGCAACCGCGCCCCTACACGCCGCCGCCCCAGCCGCGCGGCCACGTGCCGCCGGCGGAGCGGAAGAGGTACCTGTTCGGCGCCCAGGTGACCGGGTTGCTGCTGCTGGTCACGCTGGTGGCGCTGACCGTCATGATGCCCGTCGTCATGGGGGCGGTGGCCGTCGCGCTCGCGGTGGTGCTGCGCGTGGGCGAATACCTCTTCGGCGACATGGTCAAGCGGCGCCAGATCCGCGGCAGCAGCTCGGCCGACCCGCTGCTCGCGCTGGTCGGCACGCCGTGGGCGCTGGTCAAGGCCGCGCTGGTGACGCTGGTGCACGTGCCGCTCGCGCTGCTGTTCGGCGCGTGCGTGTGGGGGGCGCTCCACTGGGCCGGCGGCATGGGCACCAACCAGGCCGCCGCCTTCGCGGCCGGCGCGTTCGCCGGGGGCCTGTTCGTGCTGCCGGGCGGCGGCGCGCCGCGCAAGGCCGTGACCCGTACGCTCACCGGCGTGCTGCGCAGCCCCGGCGCCGCGCTGGTCGCGGTCGTCGCGGTGGGCACGGCGGCGCTGTTCGCGGCGATGTTCGCGCTCGGCCAGGACCCGGTCTGGACGCCATGGCGGGCCCCGCAGAGCGTGATCGACGACCTGGCGAGCGACGCCAGGCAGAGCACCATCGGGCTGATCACCGGCCTGATCGAAAGTCTGCTCGACGGGCTGGGGTTGGGCTTCCTGACTCCGTGGTCGTGAGTGTCCCCCTCGGCCCGGCGGGGGAGAGATGAGGTATGAGCGAGCGCCTCGGCCCTTATGAGCTTCTCTCCAGGCTCGGCGCGGGCGGCTTCGGCGAGGTCCATCTGGCGCTCGACGCCCAGGGGCGCACGGTCGCGGTCAAGGTGCTGCATCCGCACGTCGCGGCCGACGCCCTCGCGCTGGGCAGGCTCGACCGCGAGGTGGAGACGATGCGCCGGGTCGGCGGGCCGCACGTCGCCGAGGTGCTCGACGCCTCGCTGGAGGGCCCCAGACCCTACCTGGTGACCCGCTACGTCCAGGGCCGCCCGCTCAGCGCCGTGCCGGTGCCCGTCGCCGAGCTGGGCTCTCTGGCCTCGGGGCTGGCCGACGCGCTGCTGGCCATGCACGAGTCCGGGGTGGTCCACCGCGACCTCAAGCCGGCCAACGTGATGATGAGCGAGGACGGCCCGGTCGTCATCGACTTCGGCATCGCCAGCGCGCTCGACTCGTTGTCGGTCACCGCGTCCGGCGCCGTGGTCGGCACGCCCGGCTACCTGGCCCCGGAGATCCTCGAAGGCGGCAGCGCGGGCGCCGAGGCCGACGTGTTCTCCTTCGGCGCGACGCTCGCCTACGCCGCGACCGGGCGGCAGCCGTACGGGCAGGGGCCGGCCTCGGCGGTGGCCTACCGGGTCGTGCACCACCCGCCCGACCTGGAGGGCGTGCCGGACTGGCTGGCGCCGCTGTTACGCGACTGCCTGTCCACCGACCCCGCCGCGCGGCCCACGGCCGCGCAGATCTGCGCCCGGCTGGGCGTCGCCCCCGTCCCGCACGTACGGCAGACCGGCCCCCGTCCCTCGGCCCCGGTGGCGCGTCCCCGGCCGGCCGACGACATGAGCACGAGAGAGTGGCGGCCGGGCGACGGCCGTCGCAGGTCGGTCGAGGAGTCCAGGGCGCGGCACCGGGAGAAGGTGCGCAGGCGGTGGCTGATCGGCTCGGGCCTGTTCGTGTCGCTGCTGGCGGCGGCCGCCCGCGAGCCGCTGCCCGAGGTGGCGCTGTTCCTGCTGGCCGCCTACGTGCTGGCGGTGGTGAGCGACGCGGGGGTGGCGCTGCTCTCGCGCGGGCCGTACCGGCGCGGCCGGATGGTGGCCGACCTGGTGAGCGTGGCGGGGGCGGTGGGGCTGTGCTTCGGGCTCGCCGCGGTGTTCAGCACGTTCACCCTGGCCCTGTTCGCGGGTACGGCCCTGGTGGTGGGCATCGTGTTCCTGTTGTCCGCCTGATTTCCCCTGGGGGGCGATCGGAACGTACCGAATAAAGTTCGGTATGGTGGGAAGGGTAGGGGCTTGACGCGGGAACCGCTGGTTTGCGCGTAAGCTACCCACGGGTAACATGACCGCGGGAGCCAGGGCACGACTCTGACCCACCCCGTGTCAGGAGCCCGTCGGGAACCTGGCAGTCTGGTCAGCATTGCATTCGGCGCCTATCGCAGCGACGCGGTGGGCGCACGCGAACACGGGAGGTCGGCCACCGGCCATGAACATCGTCGTCTGCGTGAAGCAGGTCCCCGATACGGCGACCGAGCGCAAGCTGCGGTCCGATGACAACACGCTCGATCGTGACGCCGTCGACGGCGTGGTCAACGAGCTTGACGAGTACGCGGTCGAGGAGGCGCTGAAGCTCAAGGAGGCGCATGGTGGCGAGGTCACCGTGCTCACCATGGGCCCGGGCAAGGCCACCGAGACCATCCGCAAGGCCCTGGCGATGGGCGCCGACAAGGCGGTCCACCTGAGCGACGACGCGCTGCACGGCTCCGACGCGCTGTCCACCTCGTACGCGATGGCCCAGGTGCTCAAGAAGATCGGGTTCGACCTGGTCGTCCTGGGCTCGGAGTCGACCGACGCCCGCACCGGCGTGCTGGCCGCGATGCTGGCCGAGCGCCTGGGCACGGCCCAGCTCACCCTGGCCAACAAGGTCGAGATCGAGGGCTCCTCGATCAGTGTCCAGCGCATCACCGACTACGGCTTCGACAAGGTCCAGGCCTCGCTGCCGGCCGTCGTGTCCGTGGTCGAGAAGATCAACGAGCCGCGTTACCCGTCCTTCAAGGGCATCATGGCGGCCAAGAAGAAGCCGGTCGAGACGCTGGCCATCGCCGACGCCGAGATCGACGCCGCCCAGGTGGGCCTGGGCGCGGCCTGGTCCGAGGTGGTCGACTTCGCCGCCGCGCCGCCGCGCGCCGCCGGCACGATCGTCAAGGACGAGGGCGACGGAGGCTCGAAGGCCGCCGACTTCCTCGCCTCCAAGAAGTTCATCTGAGAACGGGGGTTTTACTGATATGTCGGAGATTCTCGTTCTCGTGGAGCAGGTCGACGGCGAGGTCAAGAAGGTCACGCTCGAACTGCTGACCCTGGCCCGCTCGCTCGGCACGCCCGCCGCCGTCTGGGCCGGCCCCGGCCTCGGCGACGCCGCCAAGGCCAAACTGGCCGAGTACGGCGCCGAGACGATCTACAACGCCGGCTCCGCCGACATCGTCGACCACGTGGTGGCGCCCAAGGCCGAGCTGCTGGCCCAGCTCGTCGCCGAGAAGTCGCCCGCCGCGGTGCTCGTGGCCGCCACGGCCGAGGGCAAGGAGGTCGCCGGTCGGCTGGCCGTCAAGACCGACTCCGGCGTCATCACCGACGCCGTGGGCCTGTCCGAGGGCTTCGTGGCCGACCAGTCGATCTTCGGTGGCGGCGTCAACGTGCACTCCAAGGTGCGCAGGGGCACCCCGATCGTCGCCGTACGCCCGAACTCGACGGCCCCGCAGGCCGCCGCGGGCGCCGGCGCCGTCGAGGAGGTGTCGGTCGCGCTGAGCGAGGCGGCCAAGGCCGCCCGCATCGTCGAGCGCGTCAAGCAGGAGAAGGGCGCCAGGCCCGAGCTGACCGAGGCCGCGATCGTGGTCTCCGGCGGCCGGGGCGTGGGCTCCGCCGAGAACTTCTCCGTCATCGAGGGCCTGGCCGACACGCTGGGCGCGGCCGTCGGTGCCTCGCGCGCCGCCACGGACGCCGGCTGGTACCCCCACCAGTTCCAGGTGGGCCAGACGGGCAAGACGGTCTCGCCGCAGCTCTACATCGCGGCCGGGATCTCCGGCGCCATCCAGCACCGGGCCGGCATGCAGACCGCGAAGACCATCATCGCGATCAACAAGGACCCCGAGGCGCCGATCTTCGAGCTCGCCGACTACGGGGTCGTGGGAGACCTGCACCAGGTCGTCCCGCAGCTCACCGAAGAGATCAGCAAGCGCAAGTAGCGTCAGGGATCATCGGCGCGCACAGCGCCGGTCGGAGGCGGGGCCCCAGAAAGTGGGGGGCCCGCACGGCCGGCGCAAGCGCGTGCCCCGCGCGCGCCCCCCGCGCCGCCCCCCCGACCGGCGCCACACCCCCCGCCACCCCCCCCCC
>NZ_JBFAMZ010000004.1:0-422979 GCF_040674635.1 Nonomuraea sp. NPDC049758 | reverse complement strand
TAACCATTTGTATACAGATATACTCTTCTCATTTCGTAGCGCGCGCCGACGGCCTCCCGCCGGGCGTGGGGGCGCCCCCCCCACCCCCCCCCGCCCCCCCCGCCTCCGCCGTCTCAGGCGGATGCGACGAGCGCGGCCCGGGCGCCGGCCGCCTTCAGCGCCCATCCGGCCAGGACGCCCGCCAGCAGGGCGAAGCCGTGCAGGTCCAGCAGCGCGCACAGGACGACGGCGGCCACCGCTGCGACCGCGGGGAACAGCGGGGCGGGGACCCGGTCGCGGTGCGCCACGAGCTGGAAGCCGGCCCCGGCCAGGACGATCATGAGCACGACGCCGATCGTGCCGAACGCCGACAGGGTCCAGGCGCCCGACAGGACCGCGTAGAACGCGCCCAGCGAGCGTTCCATGGGGCCGGCGGCGGTCACGGCGAGGCCGCGTTGAACAGGGTGCCGAACACGCCGCCGTCCTGGACGACGAGCGCCGTCCCCAGCCGGATCGCGCATCCACCCGGTCTCCAGCCCCGGCACGGCGAACTGAAGCAAACTGGGAACCGCCATGCCGACGAGGACGACGGCGGTGACGTATGGCTTGAAAACCGCCTAAGCCTCGCACGCCATCCATGAATCGGACATGGATGGATGTACGAGGCTTGGCGTGACAAATGTCCTACGCGGCGACCTTCACCGGCTCCCGCACGGGAACGGCTCCGAACACCGGCGCCTCCCGCCTGGGCAGGAACCGCGACGCCACGGCGATCAGCACGCCCAGGAGGACCGCGATGCCGAGCGCGCCGCGCAGCGAGGTGGCGTCCGACAGGAAGCCGATCACCACCGGGCCGAGCAGCAGGCCCGCGTAGCCCATGGCGCCCGCCTGGGCGATGGCCGGTCCGGGTGCGTCGGTCGCGGTGCCCGCCAGGGACAGCGTCAGCGGCGCGATCGTCGCCACGCCGAGCCCGACGAAGAACATCGCCAGCACCGCCACCAGCGCCGCCGGAGCCATCAGCACGACCGTGAAGAACCCGGCCGTGGCCACGCCGGACACGCCCAGCATGCCGCGCACCCCGAACCGGGAGCGCAGCCGGTCACCGGTGAGCCTGGCCAGCAGCATGCCGGCCTCGAACACCGGGTAGCCGAGCGCGGCCAGCGCCTCGGGCGCGCCGAGCTCGTTGCGCATGTACAGGCCGTTCCAGTCGGCGACCACGCCCTCGACCATGAAGGCGAAGAACATGATCGCGCCGAGCAGGTAGACGATCGCCGGCATGCGGTGCCGGGCCGTGCGCGCCGCCTCCGTCGCCGGGGCCTCCGGCAGGTACGTACGGCCGATCAGCAGCGCGACCGGCAGCGAGACCAGGGCGACCAGCGCCAGGTTGGCGGTGAACGACAGGCCGGCGGCGATCGACAGGCTGCCCAGCGCGCCCGCCGAGATGGCGCCCACGCACCAGCCGGCGTGCATGCCGTTCATCAGCGGGCGGCCGTACGCCTGCTCGACGGTGGAGCCCTGGGCGTTCATGGCGACGTCCACGGTGCCGAAGGCCATGCCGAAGAACGTGGCGGCCACGATCAGGAGGGGCAGGTTCGGGGCGAAGGCGACGGCCAGCAGGCCGACCGCGGTGAGTGGGGCGCCGATCCGCAGAACCGCCCTGCTGCCCGCGCGGGCCATGATCCGTCGCATGGACTGCATGGTCACGAGGGCCCCGAGGCCCCATGCGAGGAGCACCGCGCCGACCGTGGACTCGGACAGGCCGAGTTTGTCGGTCAGGGCGGGGATGCGCACGGTCATCGTGCCCACCATCAGGCCGCCGAGGACGAAGGTGAGGATCGCCCCGTAGCGGGCCGTCCTCAGGTCGCGGGTCATAAGGCACACCTCTCACAAACTCGTTATTTCGCCACAAAACAGGCGCTCCCATGGGGGAGCGCCCAGGAAATCCGGGGGGATGAGCACTCGAAGGGACAAAACCACCAACCACCACGCGCCCGGCCCTCCGCCCCGGTTCGCCCGGCGTTCGGCCGGCCCCCACCGCCCGTGTGCCCGGCTGTGCGGGGGCAGGGCGACTCAAGCTGTTGATGGGGCTGCTGGGGGGCGTTGGCGGGCCGAGGCCGCGGCCCTTGGGTGGGTTGAGGCGGTTCGGGGCCCTTGGGTGGGCTGAGGCGCAGGCTGAGGGCGCGGGTGGGTGTCGAGCGGGTGGTGTCGGTGAGCGGGTGGCCGGTCGGCGTCGGTCGGGGTCAGCTCGTCCTGCTTGGTGAGCGACCCGGGCGCTCGATCGTGGCCCGCGTCATGACCGGACGGCCGGCCCTGCCGGGCTGACGGCCAGGCCGGTCGGTTACCGCCGCTCGGCCGCCGCCCGCGCCCTCCGGCCTACCGTCTGCCTGACGGGGGCCTGCGCGTCCGGCCTGCCCAGCCCGTACGGGCCGGTCTGACGGGGACGGCGGGCGCCGCCGGGGCGCTCGGTCTGGACGGGAAGCGGGCGAAGGCCGCGGGACAGGGGTCGTGGGAGCACGGGATCGTCATCGCGAGACCGCCCTCCCATCCGTTCCGGTCCATCACAGGAAACCGCGGAGAACCGCGGAAAGCTCCGTGATCGAAGCTCCGACACCTGAACCACGAGTGACCCTGCCACATTCCCGTGACCACGGTGACTCACGACACACGCGGACCAGACGGTTCAGCCGGGTTTGAGCAGCGCTCTCAGCCGGGCTTCGAGGGCACGCAGGTCCGCCTCCGAGTTGAGCTGCGGGTCATGGCTGGCCACGTCCCACAACCCTTCGCACGCCAGCCGCACGATCTGCGCGGCCAGCGGGTCGGGCTCGTCGCCCAGCCCCTCCCGGTGCCATCGCGACATCGCCTCTCGCAGCGGCGCGAGCAGGAAGAGGTTCCCCGACGCGCCCGTCACGACCGCCCATCGTCGCAGCCGCCCCGAGCGCACGGCGATCAGCGTGGCGCCGAGGTACCGCTCGGTGTACGTGCCGTCCGGCTGTGCGGCCATCAGGTCGTCGAACTCTTCGATCAGCCGTTCGACCATGCCCTTGATCAGGGCCTCTTTGGTGCCGAAGTGGTAAAGAAGGCCGCCCTTGCTCACCCCGGCCCGGTCGGCCACGGCGGACAGCGTCAGCGCGGCCGACCCCTGGTCGCACAGGAGGTCTTCCGCCGCGTCCAACAGCTCGTCCCTACGCATGCCTCAACTGTACCGTCCGGACGGTACAGTGGCAAACGAGATACCCTGATCTGGTGACACGACCGTCGGCCTATCTTGATCATGCGGCGACCACGCCCATGCTGCCCGAAGCGATCGAGGCCATGACGGAGCAACTCAAACGCGTCGGCAACGCCTCGTCGCTGCACGCCGCGGGCCGTCAGGTGCGCAGGGTCGTCGAGGAGTCCCGCGAGAGCATCGCCGACGCCCTGGGGGCCCGGCCGAGCGAGGTCGTGTTCACCTCGGGCGGCACCGAGGCCGACAACCTCGCCATCAAGGGCCTCTACTGGGCGCGCGGGCCCCGGCGGCGCATCCTGCTCAGCTCCGTCGAGCACCACGCCGCGCTCGACCCGGCCGCGTGGCTGGCCGAGAGCCAGGGCGCCGAGGTCGAGCTGCTCGACGTCGACGAACACGGCCGGGTCCATCCCGACACGCTGCGCGCCGCCATCGAGCGCGACCCCGACGACGTCGCCATGATCAGTGTCATGTGGGCCAACAACGAGGTGGGCACGGTCCAGCCGGTCCACGTGCTGGCGGCCGTCGCCCACGACCACGGCGTCCCGTTCCACACCGACGCGGTGCAGGCGATCGGGCAGCTCCCGGTGTCGTTCGCCGACTCCGGCGCCGACGCCCTCACGCTGACCGGCCACAAGGTCGGCGGCCCGATGGGCGTGGGCGCGCTGCTGCTGACCAGGGGGCTGACCCCGGTGTCGGTGCAGCACGGCGGGGGTCAGGAGCGCGACGTGCGCTCCGGCACCCTCGACGCGCCCGCCATCGCCGGCCTGGCCGCCGCCGTGCGGACCGCCGTCAAGGAGCAGGAGGCCCTGGGCCGCCGCCTGACGGCGCTGCGCGACGAGCTCATCCAGCGCGTCCGTCAGGCCGTCCCCGACGTCGTGCTCAACGGCGACCCGACCGGCCGGCTGCCCGGCAACGCCCACTTCTCCTTCCCCGGCTGCGAGGGCGACGCGCTGCTCATGCTGCTCGACGCCAAGGGCGTGGAGTGCTCGACCGGCTCGGCCTGCTCGGCGGGCGTGGCGCAGCCCTCGCACGTGCTGCTCGCGATGGGCGCCGACGCGGCGGCCGCGCGCGGCTCGCTCAGGTTCACCCTGGGCCACACCTCGACCGCCGCCGACGTCGACCGCCTGATCGAGGTGCTGCCCGCGGCCGTCGAGCGGGCCCGCAGGGCCGGGCTCAGCTGAGGAAGGGGGAGACCGCGGCCCAGGCGGGGTCGTCGCCCACGTCGACCCGCGGCTCGCCCTCCTGCCAGCTCACGATCAGCTCCTTGGCGTGGATCGCCGCGTCGGAGGCCGGGTCGGCGTAGACGTGGATGACCCGATGGCCGGCGGCGCTCAGGTGCGCGGCCAGCAGGGCGTCGTCGCGCAGTTCGAGCAGGCGGGCGGCCAGGCGCTCCTCGAAGTCGCTCAACGCCTTCAGCGAATCGCCGGCGGGCAGGCCGTCGGCGTCGCGGTGGGCGTACGGAAGGGTGATCTCGATGTGCTGGTCGAGCAGCGGGTGGTCGACGGGCCGCAGCGGGAAGCGCGCGGTGGCCACCAGCGGCGCGCCCTCGCCGGTCTGCCCTTCGAGCAGCAGCCACTCCTCGCCCTCATAGCCCGAGGCCAGGTCGGCGACCACGGCGGGCAGGTGGACGGCGGCGACCGCGTCGATCGGCTGGAACGTGGCGGGCGTGATCTCGCCCACCCATCTGGCGACGTCGTCCTCGCCCAGCAGCCGGTCGAGGGCGAGCAGCGTCGCCTCCAGGCGGGTCTCCTCGTCGAGCTCGCCGAAGATCGGGTGGTGGGCGGTCACGTCGACGCGCGGCTGGTTGCGCGGCACGCGCAGCCCGAAGACCAGCTTGTCGAGCGCGAACTCGAACCCGCCCACGTCGAGCGTCAGCTCCAGCGCCTGCGGGTTGGCCTGCCGCGACGGATGGAACTCCCACAGCAGGTCGGCCGGCGGCGCGGCCCTGGCCCAGCGGTGGGCGAGCGAGCGCAGCTCGGCGTCGCCGGCCGCGGTCACCACCAGGGCGTGCGCGGCGTTCCTGCCGGGCGCCACCTCCCAGACCAGGCCGGGGTCGATCGCGGCCACGGCGGGGGCGACCAGCTCCTCGATGCCGTCGGCGGTGCCCGCCGCCACCAGCGAGTCGAGCCGCGGCCTGGCCTCCTGCCACCACGCCCAGAACGCGGCCACGCCGTCGCCGGGCCGGCCGGCCTCTTCGTCTTCGTCCTTGCGCCCGAACAGTCGCATGCGCTGAATCCTTCCAGACGGAGCCGATGGCCGCGCACTCCCCGCCGGACAGTACGCTGGAACGGTCATGGGACTGCGTGTGCTTGCCGCCATGTCGGGCGGCGTCGATTCCGCCGTGGCCGCCGCCCGGATCGCCGAGGCCGGTCACGACGTCACTGGTGTGCATCTGGCCCTGTCGGCCAACCCTCAATCCCACCGCACGGGCGCGCGGGGTTGCTGCACGATCGAGGACTCCCGCGACGCGCGGCGGGCCGCCGACGTGATCGGCATCCCGTTCTACATCTGGGACATGGCCGAGAGGTTCCAGCGCGACGTGGTGGAGGACTTCGTGGCCGAGTACGCCGCGGGCCGCACCCCCAACCCGTGCCTGCGGTGCAACGAGAAGATCAAGTTCGAGGCGGTGCTCGACCGGGCGCTCGCCCTCGGCTTCGACGCCGTCGCCACCGGCCACCACGCCAAGCTGTCCGACGGCGTGCTGTCCAGGAGCGTCGACCAGGGCAAGGACCAGTCGTACGTGCTGGGGGTGCTCACCCGTGAGCAGCTCAGCCACGCGATCTTCCCGCTCGGCGGCTCCACCAAGGCCGAGGTGCGCGAGGAGGCCGCCCGGCGCGGCCTGACCGTCGCCGACAAGCCCGACAGTCACGACATCTGCTTCATCGCCGACGGCGACACCCGCGGCTTCCTGGCCGGCCGGCTCGGCGCCGAGGAGGGCCCGATCGTCGACCAGGAGGGCGCGGTGGTGGGCACCCACCAGGGCGCCCACGGCTTCACGGTCGGCCAGCGCAAGGGCCTGCGCATCGATCGTCCGGCCGCCGACGGCAGGCCGCGCTACGTGTTGTCGATCGAGCCGGTCTCCAACACGGTCACGGTCGGCCCGCGCTCGGCGCTGGAGGTCACCTCGATCTCCTGCGTCCGCCCTGTCTGGAACGGCCCGTCCCGCCTCGACGACCTGACCGTACAGCTCAGGGCCCACGGCGAGGTCTACGGCTGCCGCTTCGAGGAGGAGGCGGGCGGCGGCCTGCGCATCGACCTCGACCGCCCGGCCACCGGCGTCGCGGCGGGCCAGGCGGCCGTGCTCTACTCCGGCGACACGGTCATCGGCTCGGCCACCATCGTCTCGGCCGCCTAGGGCAGCGTCACCGACTCACCGACCTTGAGCCGGCGCATGTCGGCGCCCTGCTTGTCCGACTCCAGCTCCAGGTAGGTGTCCACCAGCGACAGACCGATGTCGTTGAGCAGGCCGTCGTGCGTGGAGAACGCGCGGGCCGGGCGCACCGTGCGCAGGTACTCGACCATCTCGCTGAGCTTCATCCAAGGGGCGTTGGTCGGCGCGAGGAGGGTGGGCACCTCGACGCCGGGCAAGGTGAGCGCGTCGCCGGGATAGAACACCTCGTCGTCGAGCATGAAACCGACATTCTGCACGACGGGCGCATCGGGGTGGTTCTTGCTGTGCCACTCGCCGAACGCCTTCACCCGGAAACCCGCCGCGTCGAAGGCGTCGCCGTGCCGGACCACCTGGACCTTGACCGGCACGTCGGTCAGCTGGGCCGCGACGCCCTCGCACGTCCAGACCTCGACCCCGGCGGGAGCGGCCTTCAGCTTCTCGATGTCGAAGTGGTCGAAGTGCTGGTGGGTGATCAGGACCGCGTCGACGCCGTCGAGAACCGGCTCCTGCGAGAAGGTGCCCGGATCGATGACCAGGACCTTGCCGTTCTTCTCAAGGCGTACGCAGGCGTGCGTGAGTTTGGTGAGCTCCATTCGGCAGAGCCTACGCTTGTGCCCATGTCTACGTGGGAAGCCACCGGGGTCGGGTCACATCCGGGTGAGGATCATCTTGAGGCGATCCGTGTCGTGTTCGGCGAGTTGCCCGGCCTGCCGTACCTGCCGGAGCTGCCGGCCCGCGGGGTCGGCGCCGACATGATCGGCAGGACGGCCGGGCTGCTGATCGACCTGCCGGTCGAGGTGCAGCCGTCCGGGTGGCGGCTGGCCGACCGGCCGGGCCGCGACCATCAGCGGGCCGTCGATCACCTGCGCCGCGACCTCGACGGGCTGGAGGAGGTCGCGCACGACTACACCGGGCCGTTCAAGCTGCAGGTGTGCGGGCCGTGGACGCTGGCCGGGTCCCTTGAGCTGAAGTACGGCGACAAGATGCTCTCCGACGCGGGCGCCGTGCGCGACCTGGTCGCGTCGCTGGCCCAGGGGGTCGCCGACCACTGCGCCGAGGTGCGGCGGCGGCTGCCGGGGGTCACCGAGATCGTGCTGCAGCTCGACGAGCCGGGGCTGCCGGGCGTGCTGGCGGGCACGGTCCCGACCGCGTCGGGGTTCGGGCGGCTGGCGGCGGTCGAGGAGTGGCGGGTGGAGGAGTCGCTGCGGCTGTTCCCCGATGCCGTGGTCCACTGCTGCGCGCCCGGGGTGCCCTACGCGCTGCTGCGGCGGGCCGGTGCGCGCGCGGTGTCGGTCGACGCGTCGCTGCTGCGCCGCAGGGACGACGACCAGCTCGGCGAGCTCTTCGAGGCCGGGGCGGGCCTGCTGCTCGGCGTCGTGCCGGGCAGAGACGTCGCGCTGCCGGACACCGGGGTGGTCGCCAGGCCCGCGGTGGAGCTGTGGCGGCGGCTCGGGTTCGCCCCCGACGGGCTGGCCGCCAAGGTCACGCTGACGCCCGCCTGCGGCCTGGCCGGAGCCTCGCCCCGCTACGCGCGGGCGGCCCTGGCGGCGTGCAGGAAGGCCGCCCAGGTGCTCAAGGACGATCCGGCAAGCGGGATGCAAGGCGGCTGAGTAGCGTCCTTGCCATGATTGCTCGCGCTCTGGCCGTCGGTGCCGCCATGCTGATCGCGTCCGCCTCGATCGCCGTCCCCGCCGGGGCCTCGGCCAACCCGGAGATCTGGAGCTGGGGGCCGATCTACTCGGCCGACCGGGCCGGGAAGGCCAAGGGCAAGGTCCTGCTCGACCGGCCGGGGTTCGTGGTCAGCGGCGGGCTGTACGACTTCCCCGGCCGTACCGGGTGCTCGTGGCTGCAGCTGCGCTGGGTCAAGGACGGCGGCGGCGAGGGGCGCAAGACGTACCGCAACTGCTCGGGCGCCAAGCCGCTGGAGTTCTCGCTCAAGACCGGCTACATGCTCTCCGTCGAGGGCAGGGTCTGCCGGGGCACGGCAAGGAAGATCACCGGTAACTGCTCGGTCTGGGAAGGCGTCTGGGCCCAGGGCGGATGACCGGGGGAGTCGTTCCTGTCGGGGCCCGGCGGTAGCGTTTCCTCAGCGTGTCCGACGTGGAAGGAGACCCAGCGTGAGCGAGCGTGACACCGAGGTCGGGGGCGTGCCCGTGGCCGCGCTCAAGCGGCATGCGGAGCTGAGCGAGCTGGTCGAGGACGCGCGCTGGCGCTACTACGTGCTCGACCAGCCCACGGTCAGCGACGCGCAGTTCGACGAGTGGTTCCGCGAGCTGCTCACGCTGGAGCAGGCCCATCCCGAGCTGCAGACGCCCGACTCGCCCACCCAGAAGGTGGGCCCGCCGGTCTCGGGCGACTTCGCCAAGGTCAGCCACCTCAACCGCATGGAGAGCCTCGACAACGCCTTCAACCAGGCCGACATGGCCGCCTGGATGGCCCGCGTAGAGCGGCTGGCCGAGCGCGACCCGGGGCCCTACCTGTGCGAGCTGAAGATCGACGGGCTGGCCATCGCGCTGGTCTACCGCGACGGCAGGCTGGAGCGCGGCGCGACCCGGGGCGACGGCCGGGTCGGCGACGACGTCACGGCCAACGTGCGCACGATCAAGGGGGTGCCCCACCGGCTCAAGGGCGAGGGAATCCCGAGCCTGGTCGAGGTGCGCGGCGAGGTCTACATCCCGGTCGAGGGCTTCAAGCAGCTCAACGAGCAGCTCGTGGAGCAGGGCAGGCCGCCGTTCGCCAACCCGCGCAACTCGGCGGCGGGCACGCTGCGGCAGAAGGACGCGCGCGTCACCGCCCAGCGGCCGCTGCGCATGCTCGTCCACGGCATCGGCGTCTGGGAGGGCTCGGCCGTGCCGCGCGCCCAGTCGGAGGTCTACGAGCGGCTGCGGGAGTTCGGGCTGCCGGTCAGCGACCTGTTCAAGGTGGTGCCCGGCCTCACCGAGGTCGACGAGTTCATCGAGCACTACCGGGTGCACCGGCACGATCCGGCTTACGAGATCGACGGGGTCGTGGTCAAGGTCGACGACTTCCGCACGCAGCGGGAGCTCGGGTCCACCTCGCGGGCCCCGCGCTGGGCGATCGCCTACAAATACCCGCCGGAGGAGGTCAACACCAAGCTGCTCGACATCCAGGTGGGGGTGGGCCGCACCGGCCGCGTCACGCCGTACGCGGTGATGGAGCCCATCGTGGTCGCGGGCTCGACCGTCGAGCGGGCCACCCTGCACAACGCGGCCACGGTGATCAAGAAGGGCGTGCTGGTCGGCGACACCGTGGTGCTGCGCAAGGCGGGCGACGTCATCCCCGAGATCGTCGGGGCGGTCACGGCGTTGCGCGACGGCTCCGAGCGGGAGTTCGTCATGCCGACCCACTGCCCCGAGTGCGGCACCGAGCTGGCCTACGAGAAGGAGGGCGACGCAGACCTGCGCTGCCCCAACGCCCGCAGCTGCCCCGCCCAGATCCGCGAGCGCCTCTACTTCGCGGCCGGCCGGCGCGCGCTCGACATCGACGGGCTGGGTTACGTGGCGGCGACCGCGCTCACCCAGCCGGTGCCGCCGCAGGAGCCCGTCCTGCGCACCGAGGCCGATCTGTTCGACCTGACGATCGAGCAGCTCATGCCCATCCGGTCGGTCGTCCGCGACCAGGACACCGGCCTGCCCAAGCTCGACCCCGAGACCGGCGAGCAGAAGGTCGTCTCCCTGTTCTCCAACCTCGACGGCGGGCCCAGCCAGGCCGCCCGCACGCTGGTCGACGAGCTCGCCCGCGCCAGGTCGGCGCCGCTCGCGCAGGTGCTGGTCGCGCTGTCGATCCGGCACGTCGGGCCGCCGACGGCGCGCGACCTCGCCGACTCCATGCGATCGATCGACGCCATCATGAACGCCTCCGAGGAGGAGCTGGCCTCGGTCAAGGGCATCGGGCCGCGGGTGGCGGCGACGATCCGGGAGTGGTTCGAGGTCGACTGGCACCGGGAGATCGTCGAGCGGTGGCGGCGGGCCGGGGTGCGGATGGACGACGGCCCCGCTCCGGAGAAGACGGAGCCCCAGATCCTGGAGGGGCTGACGTTCGTGGTCACCGGGACGCTGGAGGCGTACACCCGCGACACCGCGTCCGAGGCGCTGACCAGCCGGGGCGGGAAGGTGGCCGGATCGGTGTCGAAGAAGACGTCGTTCCTGGTGGCGGGCGAGAACGCCGGGTCGAAGTATGACAAGGCGGTCAGCCTGAAGGTGCCGATCCTCGACGAGCAGGGGTTCGAGCTGCTGCTGAAGGAGGGCCCGGAGGCCGCGGCGCGCGTGGCGGTCGTCGAGGAGACGTAGCGAAGCCCGGCTCGCCCTTGCGGCGGGGCTGGTATTCGGTGGCCCCGCGGATGCGCACCCGGCGGGCTGGGGATCAGTGTCGTGTACGGACTGTCGATGACCGCGCTACCCATAGTGGTTTTTGGGTATATGTCGGAAAGGAGAAGTGACGGAACGTACGCGCTTGGTTTCGCGAAGTGGGGTGAAGGTCGTACCCTCCCATAGTGACCTAATGGGGGTTCTGTTACCGATGACTGACCCAACCGACACCCGTGACACCGGTCCACGCGTCGGCACGCCGCTCTGGGCGTTCCTCGCGGGCATCACCGTGATCGGCTTCACCGCGCTGGTCGTGGCCATGCTCAGGCTGGATCCGGTCGCGCTGGCGGAGCTCGCCCGCACCCCGTTGTTCTGGGTGCTGGCGGTGCTGGTGATGCTGGGCGAGCTGCGGCCCGTGATGGTGTCCTCGGCGACCGCGGTCGGCGGCACGTACCCGTCGACCATGTTCACCTTCGCGGTGCTGCTGCACTTCGGGCTGTCCACCGCCGTGCTCATGCAGGCCGTCGCGATCGCCATGAACGGCGTCGTGACGCGCAAGGCGTGGCACCGGGTCATGTTCAACGTCGCCCAGTCCACCCTCGCGCTCACCGCCGCGGCCGTGGTGCTCGGGCTGTTCGGCGTCGTGCCGGGCCCGGCCGTGCCGTGGACGCCCAGCGGGGCCGACCTGCCGGCGATCGCGCTGGCCGGGGTGGCCTACTTCGCCACCAGGGCCGCGCTCGTGTCCGGGGCGGTCGCCCTGCACGAGCGGCGTTCGATCGTCCGCGTGCTGCGGGTCACCGCCGGGCCGCAGGGGCTCGTCTACACCGCCCTGCTGGGCCTCGCGCCGCTGGTCGTCGTGGTGATGGACCATTCGCCCGGCCTCGTGCCGCTCTTCGTCGCCCCCCTCGCCGCCGTCTACTTCACCGCCACGCTGTCCATGCGCCGCGACCACCAGGCCCTGCACGACGAGCTGACCGGCCTGCCCAACCGCAAGATGCTCATCGTCAGCACGGAGGAGGCGCTGGCCGAGTCCCGCCAGGACGAGCGGGTCGGGCTGTTCCTCCTCGACCTCGACCGGTTCAAGGAGGTCAACGACACGATGGGCCATCCGGTGGGCGACCGCCTGCTGCAGATGGTGGCCCACCGGCTGACCCACTCCGTGCGTCCGGGCGACGTGGTGGCCAGGCTCGGCGGCGACGAGTTCGCCGTGCTGCTGCCCTCGATCCGGGACGCCAACGCCGCCAGGGAGGTGGCCGCCAGGCTGCGGGCCGCCCTGACCGAGCCGGTACGCCTGGAGGGCATGAGCTTCGACCTCGACGGCTCGGTAGGCATCGCGCTCTTCCCCGACCACGCCCCCGACTTCGAGCTGCTGCTGCAACGCGCCGACGTGGCCATGTACCTGGCCAAGGAAGGGCGTACCGGGGTAGAGCTCTACCAGCCCGACAAAGACCGCAACTCGCCCGAACGGCTCAACCTGCTGGGCGATCTGCGCCGCGCCATCGACAACCGCGAGCTGCAACTGCACTACCAGCCCAAGGTCAGCCTGGCCGGTGGCGCGGTGACCGGGGTGGAGGCCCTGCTGCGCTGGTGCCATCCGGTGCACGGGCCGATCCCGCCGTCCGACTTCGTCCCGCTGGCCGAGCAGACGTACCTGATGCGCCTGCTCACCGAATACGTCATCGAGGCCGCTCTTGAGCAGGCCGCCCGCTGGTGGCACACCGGCCTGCAGGTGCAGATCTCGGTCAACATCTCCGCCCGCGACCTGCTCGACGCGGCGCTGCCCGAGCAGCTGGAGGTCGGCCTGACCCGGTACGGCCTGCCGCCCGCCGCCATCCAGCTGGAGGTCACCGAGCGCATCCTGACCGGCGACCAGGCCTACACCCAGGAGACCATCAAGGCGCTGGCCACGCTCGGCGTCCCGCTGTCCCTTGACGACTTCGGCACCGGCTACTCCTCGCTGATCAGGCTCCAGCGCCTGGCGGTCTCCGAGGTCAAGATCGACGCCTCGTTCGTCCGCCGCATCGCCGAGTCCGAGGACGACGACCGCATCGTCCGCTCGATCGTCGACCTGGTGCGCTCACTCGGCCTGCGCTCGGTCGCCGAGGGCGTGGAGTCCGACGACGTCGCGCTGCGGCTGGCCGAGATGGGCTGCGACCTGGGCCAGGGCTGGCTGTTCTGCCAGCCCATGCCGGCCGCCGAAGCCACCGCCTGGCTCCGGGGCCGCTGCGAGGTGGCGCCGGCGATCGAGGTCGGCTACCAGAGCGAGGTCACTCAGACGGCCTGAGTCGTTACAGAACTGTACTTCGTCGAAGTACACTTCGTCGAAGTACCCTTCGTCGAAGTACAGTTCGATGTCTGGAGGCGCCTTGATACCGAAGCCTGAACGGATCTTCGCGCGCGACTCCGAATGGGAGGCCCTGTCCGCCTTCGTCGAGCGTGTCGGGCCTCGGCCCCGGCCTCGGCTCGGCGTCGTCAGCGGCAGGCGCCGCCAGGGCAAGACGTTCCTGGTGGAGTCGCTCGCACGTAAGACGGGCGGCTTCTATTTCGGCGCGACGGAGGGCACCCCGACCGAGTCACTGAACCTCTTCGCCGCCGCTCTGGCCCGGTACATGGGGGCTTCGGCGCCGTTCCGCTTCGCGACCTGGGACGAGGCGATCGGCCAGCTCTTCGCCGTCAGCGCCGAGCGCCGCGCTCTCATGGTGATCGACGAGTTCCCCTACCTCAGCAAGGCGTCGCCGGCCCTGCCCTCGATCATCCAGCAGGCCGTCGACCGGGCGGTCTTCGACGAAGTGCCGGCGTCCCTGCTGTTGTGCGGCTCGGCGATGTCCGTGATGGGCCGGCTCCTGGCGGGCAACGCGCCGTTGAGGGGGCGGGCTTCCATGGAACTCGCGATCCGGCCGTTCGACTACCGCCTCGCCGCGCAGTACTGGGGAATCACTGATCCGCAGTTGGCCGTGAAGGTACACGCGGTCACCGGCGGGACCCCCGCGTACCTGCCTCTGGCCAACGACGACAGGCCGGACGGCCTGGAGGACTTCGACGACTGGGTGCGGCGCACGGTGCTCTCGCCCTTGACCCCGCTCTTCAAGGAGGCCCGCTACCTTCTCGAGGAGGAGGCGGAGGTGCGGGACTCCGCCATGTACAAGTCCGTGCTGGCTGCCGTGGCCACCGGAAACGGCACCCGGGGCGGCATCGCGAGCTATGTGGGGCGCAAGGCGTCCGACATCGGCCATCATCTCAACGTGCTGGAGGACAGCGACCTGCTCCGCAGGGAGGTGGACGTCTTCCGCTCCTCGCGATCGGTCTACCGCGTGTGTGAGCCGCTCATCCACTTCTACGAGGTCGTGATGCGACCCCAGTGGGGGCCGCTGGAGAGCGGCCGGGCCGAGTTCGTGTGGCAGGACGGCCAGGCCAGTTTCAGCGACCAGGTGCTCGGCCCGCACTTCGAGGAGATGTGCCGCCAGTTCCACCTGCTTGAATTCGAAGTCTTGGGAGAGCTGCCGGGCGAGATCGGCGCGGGTACCGTCGTCGATCCCGTACGGCACGAGCAGATCCAGATCGACGTCGCGGTCTTCGCGCCCGCGATGCGCGGCGAGCGCAAGCGGGTGTTGTCGCTGGGCGAGGTGAAATGGGGCAAGGTCATGGGGCACCGGCACGTCGCCCGGCTCAGGAGGGCACGCGACCTGCTCGACGCCAAGGGATTCGACGTGCGGGACGCCAAACTGGTCTGCTACGGCGGGGCGGGATTCGAGGCCGGGCTGGCCCAGGAGAGCGACGTGCTGGCCATCGGCCTGGACCAGCTCTACGGATGAGTGTGTTTCCACCGGGTTAAGGGTTCGGGCCTGCGGCGTCAAGCCCCCTAGGATGGCAGTGTCCCAAACTCCATCCACGAAACGGGTTCAACGACTCATGTCCGCCATAACCCGCGACGAGGTCGCGCACCTGGCCCGGTTGTCCAGGCTGGCGCTCACCGACGACGAGCTCGACCACTACGCCACCCAGCTCGATGCCATCATCGAGTCGGTCGCGAAGGTGGCCGAGGTCGCCGCCGAGGACGTGCCGCCTTCGTCGCACGCGCTTCCGCTGACCAATGTCTTCCGTGCCGACGAGGTGCGACAGTCCCTGACGCCCGAGCAGGCCCTTTCCGGCGCTCCGGCCGTCGAGGACGACCGCTTCCGTGTGCCGCGCATCCTCGGGGAGGAGGCATGAGTCTGATCCGCAAGACCGCCGCCGAGCTGGGCGCGATGATCGCCGCGGGCGAGGTGTCGGCCGCCGAGGTGGCCGAGGCGCACCTCGACCGCATGGCCGAGGTGGAGCCCAAGGTCCAGGCGTTCCTGCACGTCGACCGGGAGACCACCCTTGAGCAGGCGCGGGCGGTCGACGCCCGGCTGCGTGCGGGCGAGAAGCTCGGGCCGCTGGCCGGGGTGCCGGTCGCGCACAAGGACATCTTCGCCACCCGCGACATGCCGACCACGGCCGGGTCCAAGATCCTCGAAGGGTGGCGGCCGCCGTACGACGCGACCGTGACCGCGCGCCTGCGCGCGGCCGGGCTGGTCATCCTCGGCAAGACGAACCTCGACGAGTTCGCCATGGGCTCCTCCACGGAGAACTCCGCCTACCACCCCACCCGCAACCCGTGGGACCTGGACAGGATCCCGGGCGGCTCGTCCGGCGGGTCCAGCGCGGCCGTTGCCGCGTACGAGGCGCCGCTGTCCACGGGCACCGACACCGGCGGCTCGATCCGGCAGCCCGCCGCCGTCACCGGCATCGTGGGCATGAAGCCCACTTACGGCGGTTCGTCCCGGTACGGGCTGATCGCGTTCGCGAGCTCGCTCGACACGCCGGGGCCGTTCGCGCGGAACGTGCTCGACGCGGCGCTGCTGCAGGAGGCGTTCTCCGGGCACGACCCGATGGACTCCACGTCGGTCGACGCGCCGGTCCCGAGCGTCGTCGAGGCGGCCAGGAACCCTGACGTGTCCGGCATGCGCATCGGCGTGGTCAAGGAGTTCGCCGGCGAGGGCTACCAGCCGGGCGTGCTGGCCCGCTACCACGAGGTCGTCAAGCTGCTGGAGTCGCTGGGCGCCACGGTCGTCGAGGTGTCCTGCCCGTCGTTCACGACCGCGCTGCCGGCGTACTACCTGATCGCGCCGTCGGAGTGCTCGTCCAACCTGGCCCGCTTCGACGCCATGCGTTACGGCCTGCGCGTCGGCGACGACGGCACCCGCAGCGCCGAGGAGGTCATGGCGCTGACCAGGGCGGCCGGGTTCGGCCCCGAGGTCAAGCGGCGCATCATGCTGGGCACGTACGCGCTGTCCAGCGGCTACTACGACGCCTACTACGGCCAGGCGCAGAAGGTGCGCACGGTCATCTCGCGCGAGTTCGAGGCGGCCTACGAGCAGGTCGACGTGCTGGTCTCGCCGACCACGCCGACCACGGCGTTCCGGCTGGGCGAGCGCACCGACGACCCGATGGCGATGTACCTCGCCGACCTGTGCACCATCCCGTCCAACCTCGCGGGCAACGCGGCCATCTCGGTGCCGTGCGGCCTGGCCGACGAGGACAACCTGCCGGTCGGCCTGCAGATCATGGCCCCGGTTCTGGCCGACGACCGTTGTTACCGCGTCGGCGCCGCCGTCGAGAAGGCCCTGGAGAGCCGCTGGGGCGGCCCGCTGCTGAAGGAGGCCCCGTCGCTATGACCATGGTCTATGACGAAGCGCTCGACAGGTTCGAGCCGGTGCTCGGGCTGGAGACGCACGTCGAGCTCGGCACCAAGTCGAAGATGTTCTGCGGCTGCAAGACCGCCTTCGGCGCCCCGGCCAACACCCAGGTCTGCCCGACCTGCCTGGCGCTGCCCGGCTCGCTGCCCGTGGCCAACGCCATGGCGATCGAGTCGACGATCCGCATCGGCCTGGCGCTGAACTGCTCGATCGCCGAATGGTGCCGCTTCGCCCGGAAGAACTACTTCTATCCGGACATGCCGAAGAACTACCAGATCTCCCAGTACGACGAGCCGCTCTGCTTCGACGGCTACGTCGACGTCGAGGTCAACGGCGAGACCGTGCGCATCGAGATCGAGCGCGTGCACCTGGAGGAGGACACCGGCAAGTCCACCCACGTGGGCGGCGCGACCGGCCGCATCCACGGGGCCGACTACTCGATCGTCGACTACAACCGCGCGGGCATCCCGCTGGTGGAGATCGTCACCAAGCCCATCCCGGGCACCGACCGGCTCGCGCCGGAGGTGGCCAAGGCGTACGTCACCGAGCTGCGCGAGATCATGCGCTCGCTCGGCGTGTCCGACGTGCGCATGGAGGAGGGCTCGCTGCGCTGCGACGTCAACGTCTCGCTCATGCCGCGCGGGTCGTCGGAGTGGGGCACCCGCACCGAGACCAAGAACGTCAACTCGCTGCGCAGCGTCGAGCGGGCGGTGCGCAGCGAGATCGAGCGCCAGGCGGGGGTCCTCGCCGAGGGTGGCAAGATCATCCAGGAGACGCGGCACTTCCACGAGGACACCGGCACCACCACGTCCGGCCGGTCCAAGGAGGAGGCCCAGGACTACCGGTACTTCCCGGAGCCCGACCTGGTGCCGATCGAGCCCGACCCGGCGTGGGTCGCCGAGCTGAAGGCTGCGCTGCCCGAGCTGCCGTCGGTCAAGCGCAAGCGGCTGCAGGCCGAGTGGGGTCTGTCCGACCTCGACATGCAGGCCATGCACAACGCCGACGCGATCGACCTGGTCGAGGCCACGGTCGCGGCCGGCGCCCCGGCGGCCGACGCGCGCAAGTGGTGGATGGGCGAGCTGGCGCGGCGCGCCAACGAGAGCGGCGTCGCGCTGGCCGAGCTGCCCATCACGCCGGCCCAGATCGCCAGGGTCACCGAGCTGGTGGCCTCGGGCGCGCTCAACGACAAGCTCGCCCGGGAGGTGCTCGAAGGCGTGCTGGCCGGTGAGGGCACGCCCGACGAGGTGGTCGAGGCGCGCGGCCTGCAGATCGTCAACGACGAGGGCGAGCTGTCGGCGATCATCGACCAGGTGCTGGCCGACAACGCGGACGCGGCCGAGAAGGTGCGGTCCGGGAAGGTCGCCGCCGCCGGTGCGCTGGTGGGCGGCGTGATGAAGGCCAGCCGCGGCAAGGCCGACGCGGCCCGCGCCCGGCAGCTCATCCTGGAGAAGCTGGGCGTCTCGGAGTAGGCGCGGTTCATCCGCGGGGCCCCTGGTGGTCCCGCGGATCCGCGCACGTGCGGCGGGGCCCTGGTGGTCCCGCCGATCCGGACATATCGGCGGAGCCACCGAGGGGGCGCCGTGCCTTCCGCGTGTCGTGCCGACGGAAGGCGGGTCCCAAGAACCACCGGACGACGTTCCCGGTGGGCGGGCCGGTCAGTCCTCGCGTGACACGGGTGTGACCGCATCGACGCCCCGGCGTGCCATCAGCCGCCGCAACACCGGCGTGAGCAGCGCGAGCAGGGCCAGGACGAGGAGCACGGCGGCGATCGGGCTGCGTACCAGCACGCTGACGTCGCCCGCGCCGATGGCGAGCGCGCGGCGGAGCTGGATCTCGGCCATCGGCCCGAGGATCATGCCGATCACCGCGGGCGCGACGGGCAGGCCGAAGCGGCGCATGGAGAACCCGAGCAGGCCGAGGACATACAGGACGAACAGGTCCACGACGGTGCCGTTCAGGGCGTAGACGCCGAGCGCGGCGAACAGCACGATCCCGGCGTACAGGTACGGCCGGGGGATGCGCAGGACGCGGGCCCACAGGGGAGCCAGCGGCAGGTTCAGCACCAGCAGCATCGTGTTGCCGACGAACAGCGAGGCGATCATCGCCCACACCAGGGCCGGGTTGTGGTCGAAGAGCTGCGGGCCGGGCTGCAGGCCGTACTGCTGGAAGGCGGCCAGCAGGATGGCGGCCGTGGCCGACGTGGGCAGGCCCAGCGTGAGCAGCGGGACCAGGGTCCCGGCGGCCGAGGCGTTGTTGGCCGCCTCCGGGCCCGCGACGCCCTCGATGGCGCCCTTGCCGTACTCCTCCTTGGCCACGCCCTTGGCCAGGCGCTTCTCGGCCGCGTACGACAGGAACGTGGGGATCTCCGCGCCGCCGCCGGGCAGCGCGCCGAACGGGAACCCGAGCGCGGTCCCGCGCAGCCACGGCAGCCACGAGCGCCGCCAGTCGGCGCGGCCCATCCACGCCCGGCCCACGGGCACCACCTCGGGCGCGGCGTGCCGCAGCCGGGAGGCCACGTAGAGGGCCTCGCCGACCGCGAACAGGCCGACCGCGACGATCACCACGTCGATGCCGTCGAGCAGCTGCGGGACGCCCAGTGTGAGCCGCGCCTGACCGGTCTGCTGGTCGATGCCGATCAGGCCGATCACCAGCCCCAGCCCCAGGGAGGCCAGCCCGCGCACGACCGAGCGCGACAACACCGACGACACGGCGGTGAAGGCCAGGATCGCCAGCGCGAAGTAGTCCTCGGGGCCGAACGAGATCGCGAAGCTCACCACGGCGGGCGCGGCCACCACCAGCAGCGCGGTGGCGATCGTGCCCGCCACGAACGACCCGACGGCCGCCGTGGCCAGGGCCTGCGCCGCCCGCCCGCGCCTGGCCATCTTGTTGCCCTCCAGGGCGGTGATCATGGAGGACGACTCGCCGGGCGTGTTGAGCAGGATGGAGGTGGTCGAGCCGCCGTACATGCCGCCGTAGTAGATGCCGGCGAACATGATGAACGCGCTGGCCGGCGGCACGGTGAAGGTGATCGGCAGCAGCAGCGCCACGGTCATCGCGGGCCCGATGCCGGGCAGCACGCCGACCAGGGTGCCGAGGGTGACGCCGATCAGGGCGTACAGGAGGTTGACGGGGGTGAGGGCGGCGGCGAAGCCGTCCATGAGGAGCTGGAGCGAGCCCATCTCAGATCACCCCGCCGAGCGGGCCGGCCGGCAGCGAGACGCCGAGGCCCTTGACGAACAGCAGGTACGTCGTCACGCCGAGCACCACGGCCACCACGGCGGCCCGCACCTTGTGCTCGGCCCCGAGCACGACGGACAGGCCGAAGAACAGCAGGCTCGCGCCGATGACCCAGCCGAGCACGTCGAGGAGCGCGGCGAAGGCCAGGAAGACGCCGCTGACCAGGCCGACGCTGCGCCAGTCGGTGGGTGCGTCCGCGTCCACGTCCTCGCTCTCCTCGGGGTCGCCGGCGCCGCCGCGCAGCACGTCGATCACGTAGAACAGGCCGATCAGCACCATGGCCGCGCCGACCAGCATGGGGAAGAAGCGCGGCCCGAGGCCGAGCTGGGAGGCCGCGGCCGAGACGTCGAGCGTGCCGACCATCACGAACACGCCCAGCCCGAGCACCACGACCGCCAGCCCGAGTTCGGGCCGCCACCGGCGAGCCATCAGGACACGAGCCCCATTTCGGCGATGATGCCCTTGACCTTGGTCTCCTCGGACTTCAGGTAGTCGGCGAACTGCTGCCCGGTCTGGAAGGAGTCGATCCAGCCGTTCTTGGCGACGGCGTCCTTCCAGGGCTGGGAGTCGTGCATCTTGGTGACCAGGTCGGTGAGGGACTTCTTGGCGGCGTCGTCCAGGCCGCCGGGGGCGACGAAACCGCGCCAGTTGGCCAGCTCGACGTCCAGGCCGCCCTCCTTCAGCGTCGGCGCGTCGAGGCCGGCGACGCGCGAGCCGCTGCTGACGGCCAGCGCCCGCAGCTTGCCGGACTTCACGTGCTCGGCGAACTCGCCGACGCCCGAGATGCCCGCGCTGACCTTGCTGCCCAGCAGCGCGTTGAGCGCCTCGCCGCCGCCGGAGTGGGCGATGTAGTTGACCTGCTTGGGGTCCACGCCCGCCGCCTTGGCCATCAGCCCGGCCACGATGTGGTCGGTGCCGCCCGCCGAGCCGCCCGCGACGGAGATCTTCGCCGGGTCGGCCTTCCACGCGGCGACCATGTCGGCCAGCGTCTTGAACGGGGAGTCGGCCGGGACCACGACGATCTCGTACTCCTCGGTCAGCTTGGCGATGGGGGTGGTCTCGGCCAGGGTGACCTTCGACTTGTTCTGCTCGATCGCGCCCACCATGACCAGGCCCATGGTCATCAGCAGGTTGCCGTTGCCCTTCTCGCCGGCGAGCTGGGCCAGGCCGATCGTGCCGCCCGCGCCCGGCACGTTGTAGACCTCGACCTTGCGCTTGGGGTCGGCCGTCTTGAGCGCCTGCTCGGCCGTGCGGGCGGTCTGGTCCCAGCCGCCGCCGGCCGCCGCGGGGGCCATGATCCGCAGAGAGCCGTCGCCGCCGGAGGCGCCGGTCTCGCCGCAGCCGGACAGGGCGGCGACGGAGAGTGCCGCCAGGGCGGCGGCGAATACGCGCAAGCGCATGATCACTC
The DNA here is from genome assembly GCF_040674635.1 of Nonomuraea sp. NPDC049758. Classification (NCBI taxonomy): domain Bacteria; kingdom Bacillati; phylum Actinomycetota; class Actinomycetes; order Streptosporangiales; family Streptosporangiaceae; genus Nonomuraea; species Nonomuraea sp. NPDC049758. The sequence continues at coordinate 401,693 of NZ_JBFAMZ010000004.1, read as the reverse complement.
CAAGGGGGGATTCGCACAGTCGTTGGCCTGCGATGGTGATGCCCGTTCCCTGCCCGGTCGAGGCTTTGGGCGGTTGCCGTCATAGTGGTCGTATTGGTCGCGACCTGGCCGTGACCTGGCTTTGTTTCCATGTGGGCGTGCGCAGGGTTACCGACGCCCCCCTCGGCACCCAGTTGTTCGTGCTCCAGATGGTGATCGTGCTGCTCGCCGTCGGCGGCACGGCAGGCGTGTGGGCGGGGCACACGAGGGAGCAGCTCGACGCGCTGCACCAGCAGCGCGCCCTGGCCATCGCCCAGTCGGTGGCCGCCCTTCCGCAGGTGCGCGACGCCTTCAGGCTGGAGAACCCGGAGTCGGTGCTGCAACCGCTGGCGCTCAGCGTCCAGCACGAGACCGGAGCCGACTACGTGGCCATCGCCAACGCCGAGCAGAAGCGCTACGCCCATCCCAACGCCGCCCTGATCGGCAAGCGGCTGTCCACCGACGGCACGGCGGTCCTGCGTACGGGCCGCAGCTGGGTCGGCACCGAGACGGGCACGATCGGCACCACGGTCAGGGGCAAGACCCCCATCCGCGACGAATACGGCAACGTCATCGGCCTGGTGTCGGTCGGCGTGCTCCAGACCACGGTCACCGGCCAGCTCGGCGGCGCGCTGCCGCCGCTGATCTGGACCGCGCTGGCCGTGCTGCTGGCCGGCCTGGCGCTGGCCGCGCTGATCACCGCCCGGGTGCGCAGGCAGACGTTCGGGCTGGAGCCGCGCGAGATCGCCGCGCTGCTGGAGCAGCGCGAGGGCGTGCTGCACGGTGTGAAGGAGGGCGTGCTGGCCCTCGACCTGGCCGGGCGGGTCACGCTGGTCAACGACGCCGCCCGCGACCTGCTCGGCGACCTCGGGACCGACGTGACCCGCATGCCGGTCTCCGAGCGCATGCGCGACGTGCTGACCGGCGCCGACCCCGGCGAGGACCGCGTGGTGCTGCACGGCGAGCGGGTGCTGGTGCTCAACAGGACCCCGGTCGCGGTACGCGGCCGGCACCGCGGCTGGGTCGTCACCCTGCGCGACCGCACCGAGCTGGTCCGCCTGGCCCGCGAGCTGGACGACACCAGCAGCGCGACCGAGGCCCTGCGCGCCCAGGCCCACGAGTTCGCCAACCGCATGCACACCGTCGTCGGCCTGCTGGAACTCGGTGAGCACGAGGCCGCGATCGGCTTCATCACCCGCACCACGGCCGGCGCGTACGCCACCGGCCTGCGCGAACGCGTCCAGGACCCCACGCTGGCCGCGCTGCTGCTGGCCAAGTCGGCGGAGGCGGCCGAGCGCGGGGCGCGGCTGGTGCTGGCCGAGGACTCCGCCGTGCCGGCGGGCGCGCTCGGCGACCCGCAGGACGCCGTCCTGGTGGTCGGGAACCTGGTCGCCAACGCGATCGACGCGCTCGACGGCGCGGGCGGCACGATCGAGGTCTCGGTCGTGGCCGACGCCGAGGGGCTGCACGTCCGCGTCGGCGACTCAGGGCCCGGCATCACCCCCGAGCTGGTGGAGGAGGTCTTCAGGGAGGGGTTCACGACGAAGGCAGCCCTGTCGGGGCCGCGCGGCCTGGGCCTGGCGCTGACCCGGCAGGCGTGCCTGCGCCGCGGCGGCTGGGTCCGGGTGCGCAACGCCGGCGGCGCCGTCTTCACCGCCCTGCTGCCCGCCGAGGCCCGCGCGTGAACGACGTCCGGGTCCTGGTGGTGGACGACGACTTCATGGTCGCCCGGATCCATGGCGGCTACGTCTCGCGCGTGCCCGGCTTCGAGGTCGTCGCCGTGGCGCACACGGGGGCCGACGCGCTCGCCGCCGTGGCCGAGCTCCGGCCCGACCTGGTCCTGCTCGACATCTACCTGCCCGACATGTCCGGCCTGGAGGTGCTCAAGGCCATCGACGACGTGGACGTCCTGATGATCAGCGCGGCCCGCGACGTCGCCACGGTCAGGGAGGCCATGCGCGGCGGCGCGGTCAACTACCTGATCAAGCCGTTCACCGCCGCCGCGCTCACCGAACGCCTGCGCCAGTACGCCGACACCCGCAGGCGGCTCACCGCCATCGGCCCCCAGGCCCGCCAGGACGACGTGGACCGGCTGTTCGGCGCGCCCAAGCAGCCCGTCCCGGTGCCCAAGGGCCTGTCGGCGGCCACCTGCGCGCTGGTGGCGCAGGCGCTGCGCGAGGCCGGGCGCGACCTGTCGGCGGCCGAGACGGCCGAGCTCACGGGCCTGTCGAGGGTGAGCGCGCGGCGGTACCTGGAGCACCTGTGCGCGTCGGGCCGGGCCGAGCTCCACCCCAGGTACGGCACCGCCGGGCGGCCGGAACATCGCTACCGGTGGCTAGGTTGACACACTTCCGTATTCGTTTCTGGTGACATAGTCGGATACTCGTGCCTTACTGTTGCCTGAGACTTGGCTGCGGACCGGGAGGAGATTGAGGCGTGCGAAACGCCGGACCGATCGAATCACCGACGGACCCGTTCGCCTCGGTGCCGATGCCCACGTCGGGTGTCTCCAAGAAGCCGCGGATCGAAGGATTACCTCCGGGCGTGTCCCGTGACATCTTCGGCCCGCAGGACCAGCAGGAGCCCCGGCCGGCCCCAGGACCGAGCGCGCCCGGCGGTCAGACCGGCGGCGCGCTGCCACCGAAGGCGCCGCCCGCGCAGCCGTGGCCGATGAAGGACAAGGACCCCGCCGGGCCCGCCCCCGTGTTCGGGGGGAGCGGCGACCGGCCGCCCGCCTTCGAGCCGGAGCCCGTCCGCCGGCGCCGCCTGCTGCCCGGGGTGCTGGTGCTGGTGCTCGTCCTGGCCACGCTGGCGTACGTGGTGCCGGCCGTGATGATGTCGGGGGCCGTGCTGCGCGGCACCCGGGTGGGCGGCGTGGAGATCGGCGGCCTGACCGTCACCCAGGCGGCCGACAAGCTGCGCACCGAGCTGGGTCCCAGGCTCAGCCGGCCGGTCACGGTGAACATCAACGGCAAGAAGGACACCGTCCAGCCCGACGAGGCCGGTCTCGAACTCGACGTGGTCGGCACCATCGGGCAGGCCCCCAGCGGCTTCCCCGGCCCGGTGGAGGTCTGGCGCGGCCTGACCGGCACGACCGACGTCCCGCCGAAGATCACCATCGACTCCTCCCAGCTCGCCAGGACCGTCGAAGGCCTGGCCGAAGGCGTGGACAAGCAGGCCCGCGAGGGCAGGGTGACCTTCTCGGGGCTGGAGCCCAAGGCCCGCATGCCCGAGGACGGCGTGCTCCTCGACCGCGACGACGCCGTGCGCCGGATCGGCGAGGCGTTCCTGCGCGGCGGCGGCGCGGTGGTGCTCTCCATGCGCCCGGCCAAGTCCGCCACCTCGGCCGAGAGCGTCGAGTCGGCCCTGGCCGCGGCAAGGAAGGCCGTCTCCGCGCCCGTCACGCTGACCCTCGCCGGCAAGCAGGCCCAGCTCACCCCGGCCGTGATCGCCGCCCACCTGACCTACGTGCCGGACGGCGACGGCGCGCTCGTCCCCGAGTTCGACGCGGAGGCCGCGCTCGCGCCGGTGGAGAACAGCCTCGTGGACGCCACCCAGCAGCCGCGCGACGCGACGTACCAGATCGTCGGCGACAAGCCGGTGCTGGTGCCCGCCCGCAAGGGCCGGGGCGTGAACGCCAAGCTGCTGGCCCGCGACGTCGAGAAGCTGCTCGCCTCCGCGGGCCCGCGGACCGTGGAGGTCAAGCTGGGCGTGGTCACCCCGGAGGTCACCACGAGCCAGATCCGCGGCCTCGGCATCAAGGAGAACGTCGGCACGTTCAGCACGACCTTCGACTGCTGCCCGCCGCGCGTCACCAACATCCGCCGCATGGCCCAGGAGCTGGACGGCAGGCTGGTCAAGCCGGGCGAGACGCTCTCGCTCAACGAGGCGACCGGCGAGCGCACGGTCGAGGACGGCTACGTCCGGGCCGGCCAGATCGTCGGCGGCCGGATGGTCGACATCGTCGGCGGCGGCGTCTCCCAGTTCGCCACCACCATGTACAACGCGGCCTTCCTCGGCGGCTTCGACCTGGTCGAGCACGAGCCCATGGACTACTACGCGCCCTCCTACCCGGCCGGGCGCGACGTGGCGCTGCTCTACCCCGACCGCGACCTCAAGTGGCGCAACGACTCCGAGTACGGCGTGCTGATCAAGACCGCCACCACCGCCACGACGGTCAGCGTCACCCTGTGGAGCACCAAGCGGTACGACAAGGTCGAGGCGGTCGAGTCCGAGCGGCGCGACTTCAAGCCGTTCGGCCGGGCGACCAGCGGCGAGCCGGGCTGCGTGCCCGCCACCGGCCAGCAGGGCTTCACGATCGACGTCACCCGCGTGTTCCACAAGGACGGCGAGATCGTGAAGAAGGACAAGAAGCTGGTCACCAAGTACCGGCCACAGACCGCGCTCACCTGCGGCACGGCCGGCTAGGACGTGGCGACCGCCAGGATGCGGTCGTCACCCGGACGCGGTGAGCCTCGGCCGTCCTTGTTGCTGGTGCTCACCCACAGGCCGCCGCCGGGCGCCGCGGTGACCGCGCGCAGCCTGCCGTAGCGGCCGGTGTAGTGGGCCACGGGCACGCCCGGGGAGCCGTCCCGGGCCAGCGGCACCTGCCACAGCCGCTGGCCGCGCAGCGTGCCCACCCACAGCGCGCCGTCCGCGTACGCCATGCCGGACGGCGACGCCTCGCCGGTGGACCAGGTGACGATGGGGTTGACGAACCGGGCGTCCTTCCCCTTGCCCTCGACCACCGGCCAGCCGTAGTTGGCGCCCGGCCGGACCAGGTTGATCTCGTCGTAGGTGTTGGCGCCGAACTCGGAGGCGTACAGGCGGCCCGCGGTGTCCCAGGCCAGGCCCTGGACGTTGCGGTGGCCGTAGCTGTAGACGAGCGTGCCGAACGGGTTGCCGGGGGCGGGGGCGCCGTCCACGGTCATGCGCAGGATCTTGCCGCCGAGCGAGTCGCGCCGCTGGGCCAGGCCGCGGTCGCCGGTCTCGCCGGTGGTGGCGTACAGGTAGCCGTCGGGGCCGAAGGCGAGCCGGCCGCCGTCGTGGATGCCGCCCTTGGGGATGCCTCGCACGAGGAGCCGCTCGTCGCCGAGGCCGGCGTCGCCGAGCCGGTAGCGGACGATCCGGTTGTCCTGCTCGGCGGTGTAGTAGAGGAAGACCTGCCGGTCCTTGACCGCCACGCCCAGCAGGCCGCCCTCGCCGCCGGGCCGCGCGTCGCCGATCCTGGCGACCTCGGTGACCTTGCCCGCGGGGGTGACGCGCAGCAGCCTGGCCGTGTCCCGCTCGGTGACCAGGGCGTCCCCGCCGGGCAGGAACGCGATCGCCCACGGCACGGCCAGACCGGTCGCCACGTCCTTGGGGGCGCGGGGCGCCTTCACCGTCGGGGCCTTGGCCGTGAGAGTGGAGGCCGCCGGGACCGAGGTCGCCGGGTCCGCGGCCGTCGGCGCCTCGCCGCCGGCCGAGCAGGCGGGGAGCGCGGCCAGGAGCACGATCGTCCAGAGCTTCCTCATGTGTTCCATACTTCCCCGCGGGTCGTAAGGTTCGCGGCATGAAGATCTGGGTTCCGTCCGAAGCGGCGGCGGATGTCCTGTCTGACATTTCAGGCGTCGAATGCACTGTCTACGATGGTTCGGCCATGCCGGATGGCATCGAGGACGTCGAGGTCTGGATCCCGCCGCTGGTCGTGGTGCCCGACGTGCCGGGGACGCTGGCGCGGATGCGCTCGCTGCGGCTGGTGCAGACCGTCACCGCCGGGGTGGAGCCGTACCGGCCGCACCTGCCCGAAGGGGTGGTGCTGTGCAACGCCCGAGGCGTGCACGACGCCGGCACCGCCGAGTGGGCGGTCGGCGCGATGATCGCGGTGCTCAGGGAGTTCCCCGGATTCACCGACGCCCAGCGCCGCGGCGAGTGGACCTACCACCACACCGGCGTGCTGGCCGACTCCACCGTGCTCATCGTCGGCCACGGGTCCATCGGCGCGGCGGTCGAGCGGCGGCTGAGCGGCTTCGAGGTCGAGGTCGTCCGGGTGGCCAGGAGCGCGCGCGAGGGCGTGCACGCGATGGAGGAGCTGCCCGCGCTGCTGCCGTCGGCCGACGTCGTGGTCCTGCTGGTGCCCGCCACGCCCGACACCGCCGGCATGGCCGACGCCGCCTTCCTGGCCCGCATGAAGGACGGCGCCGTCCTGGTCAACGCGGCCAGGGGCGGCGTCGTCGACACCGAAGCCCTGATCGCCGAGCTCAAAACCGGTAGGCTACGCGCCGCGCTCGACGTCACCGCGCCCGAGCCGCTGCCGGAGGGCCACCCCCTTTGGAGCGCTCCGGGCGTGCTGATCACGCCGCACATCGCGGGCAGCACCCCCGCCTCCGTGCGGCGCACGCTCCGGCTGATCCGCGAGCAGCTCGGGCGCTACCTCGCAGGTGAAGAGTTGATCAACGTCATTACCGACTCGTATTGAGAGGATCCCGGAACGTGGCTGGTCCGTGACCTTTCGTGCGTACGGTGGCGTCTGCAGGGAGTTCCTGACTCGCTGTCAAGGAACTCTTGGCGGAAATTGGTCTGTGTGGTTATCAGATCGGTGACGACATCGGCGTTGTCACCACCCGCGCATCCGCGACCGCACACACTGGCGATGTGAGCGCCGGGCTTCGGCGGTCACTGGTGCAGGGTTCAAGACAGGATGGGCAACGACTGTGATCCGCTGGCGTGATCCACGGGCGCCGCTGGCCGCCGCAGGGGCGGCCGGAGTGGTGGCGTTCGCCGCCGCGCTCCTCGCGGGCGGGCCGGCCGTGCTGACCGGTGCCGTGGCGGGAGGCGTGGCGGCCCTGGTCGCCGCCGCCTCGCTGCTGGTGGCCTCGGTCCGGTCGGCCGAACATCGCTCGATGGCGATGGCCGCGCGCTGGATGGGCGGCGGCGCCGTCGTGTGGCTCGCCGGCGTGGCGCTCCGCGCGGTCGCCACCAGCTTCGTCGTCAGCTTCGCCGACCTGTTCGTCCTGCTCGGCACCGTGATCATCGCGGGCGGCGCGCTGATCGCCGCCGACCGCAGGTTCCCGGCCAAGGTCGTGTTACGGCATCTCACGGACGCGTACCTGTGCGCGGCCTCGCTCTTCCTCATCGGCTGGGTGGTGGCGCTGCGCCACTACTACGAGGACGCGGGCGACGCGCCCACGTTCACGTTCGCCATGGTGCCGCCGATGATCGCGTTGCTCGTCACCTGCGGGGTGATCCCCTCGGTGCTCACCAGCCGGGCCGGCTCCTGGCTGCTCGGCCTGGCCGGGGTGGGCGTGCTGGCCACCATGACCGTCGGCGGCCTGTCGGCCGCCATGGCCCGCCTGGCCGGCGACCCGCCGCCCATGTGGACCGTCATGCTCGTGCCCGTCGCGCTGCTGCTGCTGGCCGCCGTGCCCTGGGGGCCGCGGGCGCGGCCGGTCGGCGGTCCCGTCGTGCGCAACGTGGTCGCGATGATGCCGCTCGCGCTCGTCGCCGTGGCCGCCTGCACGCTGCTCGCCCACCTGGCCGGAGCCCGGGCCGCGCAGCCGGTGACCGGCGTCGTGGTGGTCGCGGTCTCCGTGGTGCTGCTCCTGCTGGTACGCCTGTTCGTGCTCTCGGCGGCGTCCATCCGGCTGCGCGGCCTGGTCTCGCTGGGCGAGCGGCAGCTCAGGGAGCTGGCCGAGAGCACCGGCGACGTGGTGCTGCTGTGCGACTACGAGGGCGTCGTCCACGAGATCGGCGCCGGCGTCGAGGTCACGTACGGCTACCCGCCCGAGGAACTGGTCGGCGGCTCGATCTTCGACTACATCCACCCCGAGGACGTCCCGGGCATCCAGGCCGCGATGCGCGCCATGACCACCGACGAGGAGGGCGCCGCGCCGGGCGCCTGCATGATCGCCTGCCGGGTGCGCGCCGCCGACGGCACCTGGCGGCCCACCGAGTCGGTCGCCACCCGCCACATCGGCGGCGACGACCTCATGCTCGTCACCACCCGCGACGTCAGCGACGAGGAGGCCCTGCGCAACCAGGTCGCCCACCTGACCTTCCACGACGGCGTCACCGGGCTGCCCAACCGCGCCTACTTCGAGGAGCGCACCCGCGAGGTGCTGGCCGGCCGCACGTCCGGCAACGTCGCGGTGATCTTCCTCGACCTCGACGGGTTCACCTCGGTCAACGACTCGGTGGGGCACGCCAGCGGCGACTACCTGCTCGGCCAGGCCGCCCGCCGGCTGCGCGGGGCCGTACGCGCCGACGACACGCTGGCCCGGTGGGGCGGCGACGAGTTCGCCGTGCTCGTGGAGACCGGCGGCGACGCCCAGATGGCCGTGGACATGGCCGAGCGCCTGGTACGCGCGGTCTCCCAGGAGCCGTTCCGGGTCGCCGACCGCGACGTGGCGCTGACCGCGAGCGTGGGCGTGGCCTTCACCGAGGACGGCCTGCCCGCCGGCGACCTCATGCGCAACGCCGATGTGGCGATGGCGCGTTCCAAGGAGCTGGGCGGGCGGCGGGTCGAGGTGTTCGCCGCGCAGATGCACGCCGACGTGGTGCGCCGCCTGGAGCTGGCCGCCGACCTGCAGCGGGCGCTCATCGAGCAGCAGTTCGCCATCGAGTACCAGCCCGTGGTCGACCTGGCCACGTCCCGGGTGACCGCGGTCGAGGCGCTGGTGCGGTGGTGGCGCGGCTCGGTGTTCGTGCCGCCGGAGCAGTTCCTCGGGCCGGCCGAGGACACCGGGCTCATCGTGCCGCTGAGCGAGTGGATCCTGCGCGAGGCGTGCCGCGAGGTGGCGTCCTGGCGGGCCTCCTCCTGGGACATCGGGCTGTCGCTCAACCTGTCGGCCCGGCAGATCACCGCGCCCCGCTTCGTCGAGACCGTCGAGCAGGCGCTGGCCGAGAGCGGCCTGCCCGCCTCCGCGCTCACCCTTGAGGTGATCGAGGAGATGCTCGTCGAGGACGCCGAGGAGACCATCAGGCGGCTGTCGGAGCTGCGCGCGCTGGGCGTGCGGCTGGCGATCGACGACTTCGGCACCGGTTACGCCTCGCTGGCCTTCCTCCGGCAGCTGCCGGTCGACATGATCAAGATCGACCCGTCGTTCGTGTCCGGGCTCGGCAGGGACGACACGCTGACCCTGCTCACCCGCACGATCGTGCGGCTCGGCCACGACCTCGGGCTCACCGTGGTGGCCGAGGGCATCGAACGGCCCGAGCAGCTGGAGCTGCTGCGCGAGATGGGCTGCACCAGAGGGCAGGGATTCCTGGTGGCGCGTCCCATGGCGGCCCGCGGCGTGGACAGTCTCATGCGGACGAGTCTCACCGTGTGAGACTCGCGTCCCGCCAAGTTGACATCGGGGCGTTCTGAGCGGCTATGGTGTAAGGCATGCTTCGCAGTGAGATTCTCGTAGTACTTCGCCGGCGCGCAGGCCGATAGCGAAGCACTCCGACCTGCGCGCCGCCCCAGTCCCACCCCCGCCGGTGGGAAGGGGCATTTTTTATGTCCTTAAGTGAGTAGCCACGCAAGGAACGAGCCGATGACCGAACGGATGACAGGTGCACAGGCCCTGGTGAGGGCGCTGGAGCACGTGGGAGTCGACACCGTGTTCGGGATCCCGGGCGGCGCGATTCTGCCCGCCTACGATCCCCTTTACGACTCGACCAAGGTCCGGCACGTGCTTGTACGGCACGAGCAGGGCGCCGGCCACGCGGCCGAGGGTTACGCGCAGGCCACCGGCAAGGTCGGGGTCTGCATGGCGACCAGCGGCCCCGGGGCCACCAACCTGGTGACGCCGATCGCCGACGCCTTCATGGACTCGGTGCCGATCGTGGCGATCACCGGCCAGGTCGCCGCGCCGATGATCGGCACGGACGCGTTCCAGGAAGCCGACATCTCCGGCATCACCATGCCGATCACGAAGCACAACTTCCTGATCACCGATCCCGCGGACATCCCGCGCACGATCATGGAGGCCTTCCACATCGCCTCGACCGGCCGTCCGGGGCCGGTGCTGGTGGACATCTCCAAGGACGCGTTGCAGGCCCAGACCACCTTCAGCTGGCCGCCTGTCATGCAGCTGCCGGGCTACCGCCCGGTCACCAGGCCGCACTCCAAGCAGATCCGCGAGGCCGCCAAGCTGATCGCCGAGTCCCAGCGGCCGGTTCTGTACGTCGGCGGCGGCGTGCACAAGGCCGGCGCGTCGGCCGAGCTGCTGCAGCTCGCCGAGCTGACCGGCATCCCGGTCGTCACCACCCTGATGGCCCGTGGCACGTTCCCGGACAGCCACCCCCAGCACATGGGCATGCCGGGCATGCACGGTAGCGTCTCGGCCGTGGGCGCGCTGCAGAGATCCGATCTGATCATCGGGCTGGGCGTGCGCTTCGACGACCGCGTGACCGGCAACCTGGCCTCGTTCGCGCCGCAGGCCAAGATCGTGCACGCCGACATCGACCCCGCCGAGATCTCCAAGAACCGGCACGCCGACGTTCCCATCGTGGGCGACTGCAAGGAGGTCATCAGCGACCTCGTCGGCGCGATCCAGGCCTCCGGCCAGAAGGGCGACTACACCGACTGGTGGACCGTCCTGAACGGCTACAAGGAGACCTACCCGCTGGGCTACGAGACCTTCGAGGACGGCACGCTGGCCCCCCAGTACGTGATGGAGCGGCTGAGCGCCATCGCCGGGCCCGACGCCTACTACGTGTCCGGGGTCGGCCAGCACCAGATGTGGGCCGCGCAGTTCATCGACTACGAGAACCCCGGGACGTTCATCAACTCCGGCGGCCTCGGCACGATGGGCTTCGCCGTCCCGGCCGCCATGGGCGCGAAGATGGGCCGGCCGGAGGCCACCGTGTGGGCCATCGACGGCGACGGCTGCTTCCAGATGACCAACCAGGAGCTGGCCACCTGCGCCCTGGAGGGCGTGCCGGTCAAGATCGCCGTCATCAACAACGGCAACCTCGGCATGGTCCGCCAGTGGCAGACGCTCTTCTACGAGGAGCGGTACTCCAACACCAACCTGCAGACCGCGCGTCGCATCCCCGACTTCGTCAAGCTGGCGGAGGCCTATGGTTGTGTGGGCCTCAGGTGCGAGCGCGCCGAGGACGTCGACGCGACCATCAGGAAGGCCATGGAGATCAACGACGTGCCGGTCGTGATCGACTTCGTCGTCCACCAGGACGCCATGGTCTGGCCCATGGTCGCGGCCGGCACCAGCAACGACGACATCAAGATCGCCCGTGACATGGCGCCGAAGTGGGAGAACGAGGATGAGTAGACACACGCTGTCCGTGCTTGTCGAGAACAAGCCGGGTGTTCTCGCTCGGGTCTCCGCGCTGTTCAGCAGGCGGGGGTTCAACATCGACTCGCTCGCCGTCGGGCCCACCGAGCACGACGACATCTCGCGCATCACGATCGTGGTGAGCGTGGAGGAGCTGCCCCTTGAACAGGTCACCAAGCAGCTCAACAAGCTGGTCAACGTCCTGAAGATCGTCGAACTGGACCCGTCACAGTCGGTCCAGCGCGAACTCATGCTGATCAAGGTCAAGGCGGACGCCGAGAACCGGTCGCACGTCCTCGAACTCGTCAACCTCTTCCGTGCCCGCTGCGTGGACGTCGCGGCCGACGCGGTGACCATAGAGGTCACCGGCACTCCCGACAAGCTTGAGGCCTTCGTCAAGGTCCTTGAGCCGTTCGGGATCAAAGAGCTCGTTCAGTCGGGCATGGTGGCCATCGGCCGCGGCGCCCGTTCCATCACAGACCGGTCCCTCAGGGCACTGGACCGTACCGCCTGAAAGGTTTTATTCAAGTGACCGAGATCTACTACGACGACCAGGCCGACCTGTCGATCATCCAGGGGCGTCACGTGGCCGTGCTGGGGTACGGCAGCCAGGGCCACGCCCACGCGCTCTCCCTGCGTGACTCCGGCGTCGACGTGCGCGTCGGCCTTCCCGAGGGCTCCAAGAGCCGCGAGAAGGCGGAGAACGACGGGCTGCGGGTCGTCACCCCGGCCGAGGCGGTGGAGGAGGCCAACCTCACCATGATCCTCGCGCCGGACCACATCCAGCGCCACCTGTACGCCGAGCACGTCGCCCCCAACCTCGTCGAGGGCGACGCGCTCTTCTTCGGCCACGGCCTCAACATCCGCTACGGCCTCATCGAGGCGCCCGAGGGCGTCGACGTCTGCATGGTCGCCCCGAAGGGCCCGGGCCACTTGGTCCGCCGCCAGTTCGAGGCCGGCCGCGGCGTCCCGTGTCTGGTCGCGGTCGAGAAGGACGCCTCCGGCAAGGCCCTCGACCTGGCGCTGTCGTACGCCAAGGGCATCGGCGGCACCCGCGCCGGCGCGCTGCGCACCACCTTCACCGAGGAGACCGAGACCGACCTGTTCGGCGAGCAGGCCGTGCTGTGCGGCGGCGTCTCCGAGCTGATCAAGGCGGGCTTCGAGACCCTCATCGAGGCCGGCTACCAGCCCGAGGTCGCCTACTTCGAGTGCCTCCACGAGATGAAGCTCATCGTCGACCTCATGTACGAGGGCGGCATCTCCAAGATGTACTGGTCGGTCTCCGACACCGCCGAGTACGGCGGCTACACCCGCGGCCCGCGCGTCATCACCGACGAGACCCGTCAGGAGATGCGCCGCATCCTCGGCGAGATCCAGGACGGCACCTTCGCCCGGCAGCTCGTCGAGGAGTTCGACGGCGGCCAGAAGGAGTTCACGCGTCACCGCGAGGAGCTGGCCGAGAACCCGATCGAGAAGACGGGCGCGAAGCTGCGTCCGATGATGAGCTGGCTGAAGGGCTGACCTTTCGCCGTACGTCGCCCGCCTGCTGCACGGTCAGCGGGCGGGCGATGCTTTTCGCCCGTTTTCGGGGGTTCTCTGGCGAGGCGATGGCATGATGCCGGGATGCCTTTCGATCACAACGATCACTACCACCCGGCGATGGCGCGGCTCGTGCCCGAGGGGGCCAGGACGGCGCTCGACGTCGGCTGTGGCACCGGGCGGTTCGCGCGGCGGCTGGCGGGCCTCGGGATCGAGGTCGACGCGGTCGACCCGGCGTCCGAGGTGATCGAGGCCGCCTCGTCGGCGCCGGTGAGCGGGGTGCGGTTCCTGTGCGCCGACGTCACGCGCATGGAGCTGCCCGCGGGGCGCTACGACTACATCTCCTGCCTGGCCAGCCTGCACCACATGCCGTTCGCGACCGTGGCCGCCTTCCGGGACGCGCTGGCGCCCGGCGGGGTGCTGGCCGTCCTCGGGTGCTACGCGGAGCGGACGGCCGCCGACTTCGCGTGGAGCCTGGCCGCCATACCGGTGAACGCGGCGGCCCGGGTGGTGGTGGCGGCGGGGGAGCGCGTGGGCGGGGCGCGTGCCGGGTCCGTGCCCGCGCCGGTGCGGCCGCCGGACATGTCCTTCGCGGAGGTACGGCGGGAAGCGGCGTCCCTGCTGCCCGGCTTCTCCCTGCGCCGGCTGCTCTTCTGGCGCTACCTCCTGACCTACCACAAACCCGCCACGTAGGGTCATCCGTTCGGACCTACCGCAAACCCGCCACCTCGGGGCTGCCGGGGTGACCTGTCGCGAGGCGCGGCCCCTCGGGCTTGCGGCGCTGACCTGCCGCAAGGCGCCCGGCTTCCCGCTTACACGGCTGACCGGCCGCGTGGGTGCGGGCCCGCGCGGTGGGTCGCGGTGAGGGCCCAGGCGGCGATGGCCGCCGCGACCGTGGCCGGGGCGATGAACGGGGTGACGGCGGCGTGCAGGCGCAGCGCCGAGGCCGCGACGACGGCGCCCGAGACCACGCAGAGCACCACACCCAGCGGGCGCAGCACCCCCGAGCGCGGGCCGACCGCCCGGCCCGCCAGGCTGGTCAGCGTGCCCGTGACGTAGGTCGTGGACAGCCCGGGGCCGCCCGCCCAGCGCGTGACCGCGCTCTGCAGGCCCATCGCCGTCCCCGAGGCGGCGATCAGCGCCGGATGTGGCAGCACGCGCGCGGCCCATCCGGCCGCCACAACCAGCAGCAGCGCCAGCTCCGCGAGCAGCACCACCAGCGGCCGCACGGGCACCCCGATCGGCACTCCGACCGGCCCCTCCGCAGGCTCCCTGGCCTGCACCTCCACGCGTTCCCGGTCCAGCCCCTCCGCCCGTTCCCTGCCCGGCGCCGTCGCGGGCTCCTGGGGCTGTGCCTCCGTCGGGGTGCGGGCGGGTGGGGTGGTGGGCCGCGGGGGCGGGGGAGCGCGTCCTGCGGGGGTGGTGCCGCCCAGCAGGGTGAAGCCGATCGCCAGACCCAGGCAGAACGTGGTCAGGGCGATTCCCGAGCGGATGACGTGCGAGGTGTCGCCGGTGCCGAGCGCCAGGCCGAGCAGGACGACGTTGCCGGTCATGTTCGCGGTGAACACCTGTCCGAGCGCGAGAAAGCTCAGCGCGTCGACGGCCCCTGCCGCGAGCGCCAGAGCGAGCATGGAGAACCGTCCGAAACGCATACCCTGAGCACTATAACGATTACTCTGGGTGATTAGTCAACGGGGTGGCGGGACAGCTGCGAGCTCTCGGGAAGCGTGATAATAATACCGGTATAGTTATCGCGCCGAGGGCTGGGAGGCCGCTGTGATCACGCTCAAGACCGCCGGGGAGATCGACGCCATGCGGGAGGCGGGCCGTGTCGTGGCCAACGTGCACGCCGCCGTCAAGGAGCGGGCCGCCGCCGGGGTGTCGCTGCTGCAGCTCGACGAGGTGGCCCGCGAGGTCATGCACGAGGCCGGGGCGCGGTCGTCGTTCCTCGGCTACCACCCGTCGTTCGGGGCCATGCCGTACCCGGGGGTGGTGTGCACGTCCGTGAACGGGGTCATGCTGCACGGGTTGCCCACGCCGTACCGGCTGCGCGAGGGCGACGTGCTGAGCGTGGACTTCGGCGCGCACATCGACGGCTGGCACGCCGACGGCGCGGTCACCTTCACCGTCGGGCCCGGCCGCGCCGAGGACCTCAAGCTCATCCGGGTGGCCGAGGAGACGCTGGCGGCGGGCATCGCGGCCGCCGTGCCGGGCGGCCGGATGGGTGACATCGGGCACGCGATGTCGCTGGTCGGCCGCGGCGCCGGCTACGGCATGCAGAACGACTTCGGCGGCCACGGCATCGGCCGGGCCATGCACGAGTCGCCGTTCGTGCCCAACGAGGCCCGCCCCGGACGCGGCCTGCGGCTGCGCCCCGGACTGGTGATCGCCATCGAGCCGAGCCTGATGGCGGGCGGCGACGACGAGTACGTCATGGCCGAGGACGGGTGGTCGGTGTGCTCCGGCGACGGCAGCAGGAGCGCCCACGTCGAGCACACGGTGGCCATCACCGCTGACGGCCCGGTGGTTCTCACCCTCCCCTGACGCCTCCCGTCAGCGCCCGGTCACGGCGGGGCCGGATATTCCTCTGCCGCGTACACCGATCGGTCAAGAAGGGCGAGCTGTGTCACCCCTTCCCCCAAGCCGCGTATTTGCGCTGGTAAAGACAGAAATAGCGGCGTTTGTTGAAAGAGGGCCTAGGGCAAATCTCCTCCCGATAGCTACGGAGAGTAGTCGATAGGTATCAAGGAGAATCGATATGTTCAGACAAGGGCTCATCCTGGCCGGGCTCGTCGGCGGGATGGTCATGGTCGGCGGCTCCGCTCTAGCGGCGACCCCTCACATGGCCTTCGTCCCTCACTCCGACGAGGACCCGGGCCGGGTTCTCTTCGTCTGCGGTGACGAGAACATCTTCGCCCGTGGCGAGGTCGACAACAGCACCAGCGGCGTGCTCGTCCTCGAGACCGGCGACATCCTGAGCCAGATCCTCGGCATCAAGAGCAAAGACACGAAGTGCGCCGTCAGCTGAAGTAATTCCTCAGCGGCTGAACTGCGCGACTAAGGGGCCTGCCCGCCGGGGCAGGCCCCTTTGTCGTGCCCTTTTCGGGGTCCCGATGCGGAAGCAGAAGGTTCGGGCCGTGCTGCCGGAGGGGGCGGGCCCGGCCGCGGTCCGGTGTGCGGGGGGACGTGCGGCGCGGGCCCGCCGGGAGGGGAGCGTGCCGGGCATGCGGTGGGACGACCGGCTTGGGGGTGGGGGCCGGTGACGGCCCGGCGCTCCCGGGGTCAGGGGTTCGCCACGGCGTTGAATCCGAATTCTGGCGCGCCCATGTCGGCTATGTAGTGAAAATGCGGACTATATCTGGAGCTCCAGGTGATCGGATCGTGATGACCATCCTGTCGAGCCGGGTGAACTGCGGCGGCCCACCGGGCATGCGGAGGCCGCCGGGGGGCGTTCACCGGTTCGTCAGCACTGGGCCGGCTTCAGCCACGAGCACTCCAGGTCGCCTGCCGTGCCCTGGTCTGCGGCCTTGAGCTGGGCGGTGACGTCGGTCGCCGTCGCCCGCGAGAACTGCGCGAGCCGTACGGCGATCTTGTCCTCGATGTCCTTCGGCGAACCGGACAGGTACTGGTTCAGCATGATCGAGAAGATCAGCGGCTCGCCCTCGGCGCTGGTCACGTAGCCGGACAGCGAGGTCACGCCGGTCAGCGAGCCCGTCTTGGCGTGCACGTTGTTCGCCGCGGGGGTGTTCCGCATCCGGCTGCGCAGCGTGCCGCCGGTGAAACGGTCGGCGTTGCCGGCGATGGGCAGGGCCTCGTACCAGGTGCTGAACCACGGCTTGGTCCGTACGGCGGTCAGGAGCTGGACGATCGAGTCCGGCGAGAAGCCGTCGCGGCGCGACAGGCCGGAGCCGTCCCGCATGTTGATCACCTGGGCGCCGTTGGCCTTCGCGAAGTCCGTGGCGACCTTCAGCCCGGCCGACCAGGTGCCCTGGTTCGCGGCCTTGCGGCCCATGGCCTTGGTGAGGATCTCGGCGTGCATGTTGTTGCTCAGCTTCAGGAACGGCACCAGCAGCTCGCTCAGGGGCATCGAGTCGTGCCTGGCCAGCTCGGCCGCCCCGGCGGGAGCCGTGCCCGTCGCCGTCGGGCCGAGCACCCGTACGCCGTGCGCGGCCAGCGCCTTGCGGAACAGCGAGGACACGTAGGCCGTGGGGTCGTCCACCGCCACCCACTCCTGGTACGGGTCGGCGACCGTGCCGGTGATCACGACCGTCCGGGTGCCGTGCTGCCGCTCGATGAGGACGTCGGTCTCGGCGCCCACGGTGGCCTTGTTGACGATCTTCAGGTAGTCGGTCGCCGGGGTCGTCGAGACCTTGACCTGGCCGCCGTCGGCCTCGACCGAGACGATCACCGAGCCGGCGTCGTAGTCGCGGTCGGGGGAGGCGGTCAGCGCGGAGATCGGCGCCGCGTAGTAGGCGGTCTCGTCGTCCCAGGCCCAGTCGGTGCCGAGCCGCTGGCCGTCGAACCAGGTGTCGTCGGCGATCAGCTTGCCCGTGACGACCTTGACGCCGGCCGCCGCGACCTTGGCCGCCAGCGCGTCGTAGTCCTCGGCGAGCATGGTCGGGTCGCCGGTGCCGCGCAGCACGAGGTCGCCGGTGAGCACCGAGCCGACCTTGCGGCCGGCGTTCAGCACGGTGGTCGGGAAGCGGTAGTCCAGGCCGAGCGTCTCCACGGCCGCCGCCGAGGTGAACAGCTTGGTGTTGGACGCCGGGGTCATGAGCTTGCCGGCGTCGGTGGCGTAGAGCTGCTCGCCGTTCGCGGCGCTCTTCACGACGACGCCCGCCCTGGCGATCGTGAGCCGGGAGTCGCCGAGGATCTGGTTGATGTCCTGGGTCAGGTCGGCCACGCCGGGCGAGGGGTCGAGGGCGACCGCCGGTGTGGAGGGGCCGGACGCCCACGCGAGTGCCGCGACGAGCGTGCCCGCGAGGAGGGAGGCTGAGGTGCGCCGCATGTGGTCTCCAAGGGACTGGGGGATCGCATGTGAGCATGAATCAGCGCAGTCGCCGTGTAATCCGCAAATATCCGTATTTCTGAAGCCGGCTCGGCGCCCCAGCGCCTATCGGCGCATAACCCCAGCGGCCCGGCGCGAGGGCGCGTCCTGGGCGGAGGCAGGGAGGGCGCGTGACGTGGCCGGGATGCGGGGTCGGGGGTCAGGCGGAAGGGTGGCCGGAGGCGAGGAGGAAGCCGCAGTCGCCGAAGGCGATCTCGTCGCCCGACTTGACCCGGACGGGCCCCACCAGCCGCCACCCGTTGAGCCGGGTGCCGTTGAGCGAGCCGAGATCGACCAGCAGCCAGCCGCCGTCGCCCTCCCGCCGCAGCTCGGCGTGCACGCGCGACACCGTCAGGTCCGACAGGACGAGGTCGCAGGCCGACCCCCGGCCCACGACGTAACGCAGCCGGTCGTCGTCCGGCAGCGCCAGCCGGGGCAGCCGCGGCCGCCGCCAGGCCGCCTGCAGCCGGGTGGTGAGTTCCGACACCGACGAGACCGCGTCCGTCAGCCGCTGCCTGATCGTGGGCCGGCGCGGCAGGTCGGCGACCAGCTCGTCGAGCTCGTGCTGGTTGCGTGCCCGCAATGCCTGGTCGACCCGGCCGACGAAGGTGTCGTGGGAGATCCGGCCCTCCACGGCCCGGTGCTTGAGCTCGTCGATCGCGCGGTCGCGTTCCCCGTCGGAGGCGCGGAACGGCGGTTGGGTGGAGCTCATGTCCCGAGTATCGGCCTGAACGGCGTTCCGTGTCCAGAATACGCGAATCAGTTGCGATGGCCATACTCAGTATGCATACTCAGTATCCATGTCGATCAGACACGGACTGCTCGCCCTGCTGAGCAGCGCACCGCGTTACGGCTATCAGCTCCGGGTGGAATTCGAGGCGTCGACGGGGGCGACCTGGCCGCTCAACATCGGCCAGGTCTACACGACGCTCGCCCGCCTGGAACGTGACGGCCTGGTGGCGCCGGGTGGAGCCGACGAGCAGGGCAGGGCCGTCTACACGATCACCGAGGCCGGTCGGGAGGAACTGGAGCGATGGTTCAGCACCCCCGTCGACCACTCCGACCGGCCTCGGGACGAACTCGCCATCAAGATCGCGATGGCCGTCGCCGCCACCGACGTGGACGTGGGCGCGGTCATCCTGGCCCAGCGAATGGCGACCATGCGCACGCTCCAGGACCTGACCAGGGCCAAGAGGGCCGCCGGTGACGGCCTCGCCCAGCGGCTCGTCCTGGAATCGATGATCTTCAAGGCCGAGGCCGAGCAGCGCTGGCTCGACCACTGCGAGGCCGTTGTCAAGGAGAAGAACCAATGACTGTGGTGGAGCTGCGGGACGTGACCCGCGAGCACGGCCAGGTGCACGCCCTGCGCGGCGTGAGCCTGGAGGTGGCACAAGGGGAGCTCGTCGCGGTCATGGGCCCGTCGGGCTCGGGGAAGTCGACGCTGCTCAACGTGGCCGGCGGCCTCGACCGGCCCACGTCGGGCACGGTCCGGATCGAGGGCCGCGACCTGGCCGGGGTCCGCGACCTGGCCGCACTGCGACGCGGCAGCGTCGGGTACGTCTTTCAGGACCTCAACCTGATCCCGTCCCTGACGGCCGCCGAGAACGTGATGCTGCCCAGGGAACTGGACGGCGTCCGCGCCGGCCAGGCCCGCCGGGAGGCGCTGGCCGTCCTGGCCGACGTGGGCGTCGACCAGATCGCCGACCGGTTTCCCGAGGAGCTGTCCGGCGGCCAGCGTCAGCGCGTGGCCATCGCCAGGGCGCTGGTCGGCGAACGGCGGCTGCTGCTGGCCGACGAGCCGACCGGCGCGCTCGACACGGCCACCGGCGACGAGATCCTGCACCTGCTGCGCAACCGCTGCGACGAGGGCGCGGCGGTGCTGCTGGTCACCCACGAGCCGCGCTACGCGGCCTGGGCGGACCGGGTGGTCTACCTGCGGGACGGCCTGATCGCCGAGGCGTCGGCGGTGCGGATGGAGAGCTCGCGATGAGCGCCTTCCTCGCCGCCCTGCGCATCTCCCGCAGGGACGCGTCACGCTTCAAGGGCCGCAGCGCCCTGATCATGGTGATGATCGGCCTGCCCGTCCTGGTGATCACGGCGGTGCTCACCGGCGCCGCCACGACCAGCGTCACCCCGAAGGAGCGGGCGGTCACGCGCTTAGGGGCGGCCGACGCCCGCCTGATCACCTTCCCGTACCGCGCCCCGGTCCGGCAGGACTACAGCGGCGACTCCGCGTACCAGCCGAAGAGCGGCACCTCACAGCGGCCGTGGACGCCCGCGGAGATCAACACGCTGCTCCCGGGCCGCCTGCTGCGCTACCAGACGAGCCTGGCCAACGTCCGGCTGCCCGACGGCTTCAACCAGGCGGACGTCGTGGAGGTCGATCTGCGCGACCCCATGACGGCCGGGATGCGCATCCTGGAGCAGGGCCGCTACGCCGCCGCGCCCGGCGAGGTGACGATCTCGCCGAAGATGGCCGACCTGGGCGTCCGGGTGGGCGACACGCTCACCTTGCGGCGGCCGGACCGCACCGTGAAGGTGGTCGGCGTCGCCGAGAATCCCAACCGGCCCGGCATCCTGGAACTGTTGGCCCTGCCCGAAGGGGTGCTCGTCCACCAGAACGACGGCAACAGCAGCGGCTGGCTGGTCGACACCGCCGGTCCGGTCCTGCGGTCGAAGGTGTCGCAGCTCAATGACGCGGGCCTCGGCGTCACCTCCCGCGCGGTGCTCGACGCCCACAAGGACGACGACTCCCGCGGGAACCCGAATGACACCCGCGACCTTGTCCAGCTCGGCGTGGTGATCGTGTTCGTCGTGATGGAGACAGTGCTGCTGGCAGGGCCGGCGTTCGCCGTGGGGCTGCGGCGGCGGCGCAGGGAGCTGGCGGTGATCTCCGCACAGGGCGGGTCGCCCCGGCATCTGCGCATGATCGTGCTGGCCGACGGCCTGGTGCTCGGCGGCGCGGCGGCCGTGCTCGGGGTCGTCCTGGGCATCGGCCCCGGCCTGCTCGTCGAGTCGGTCGCGGCCAGGGAACTGGACTGGTCGCACGGGCCGGCCGACGTGCCGTGGCTGCCGGTGCTCGGCGTGGCGGCGCTCGGCCTGGTCAGCGGGCTGATCGCGGCGATCGTGCCCGCGGTGCAGGCGAGCCGGCAGAACACCGCGCAGGTGCTGTCTGGCCGGGCCGCCGAGGTCCGCGGGCGCGCCCGGCGCCCCCTGCTCGGGATCGTGCTGGTGGCGGCCGGGCTGGGCGCGATCGGATACGCCATGACCAGGGGTCAGGTGACGATGATCGCGGCCTTCGTGCCGTTCGTGTTCGGCATGGTGGCGTTGATGCCGTGGCTGGTCCAGGCCACCTCGCGGATCGCCGCCCGGCTGCCGCTCCCGCTGCGCCTGTCCGTGCGCGACGCCGCGCGCCACCGTGTCCGTACGGCCTCGGCCACCGCCGCGGTCATGGCGGCGACCATGGGGGCGGTCGCGATCGGCATCGGCAGCAGCAGCGCGTACGCCCAGCAGGAGGAGCAGAACGTCACGGTGTTCCCGCTGGGCACCACGGTGATCGGCGGCGCCACGGAGATGGACGGCCAGACGTGGGCCCGGCTGAAGGACGCCGTCCGCGCCCGCTTCCCCGGCACCGACATCGTCACCGGGCACGAGGCGACGGACGCCAAGGGCCGGGACCTCTGGTTGACCGTGCCGCGGACGTGCGAGCCGGCATGCGCGCAGCGGTTCTACGACCAGCCGCCGATCGGCGGGGCGGACCTGCTCGCCTTCCTCCAGAAGCGCCGGGACCCGCAGGCGGCCGCCGCGCTGGCGGCGGGCAAGGCCGTGGCGTTCAGCCCGGACGTGGTGCGCGACGGCACGATCGAGCTGACCATGAGCGACAGGGACTCCGACACCATCAAGGAGCGGAGGCGGATCCGGATCCCGGCCGTGGTGTCGAGCGGCGCCGACCCCCGGCAGGCGGGCGCCATGATCCCGCCGCAGGCGCTGGCCAAGGCCGGCCTCGGCACGGTCGAGCGGCTGCTCTACACCGCGTCCCCGCCGCAGGACGAACGGCGCATGGAGGCCGACCTGCGGGGTGAGGTGAACGGCAACCTGTACCTGAACGTCGAGCGGGGGAAGGCGGAGGACCGCGCCTTCGCCCTGCTGGTGCTGCTCGGCGCGGCGCTGGTCCTGGTGCTCGGGGGCACGTTCGCGGCCACCGGGCTGGCGGCGGCGGACATGCGTCCTGACCTGAACAACCTGTCGGCGGTCGGCGCGGCGCCCCGGGTGCGCAGGCTGGTGGTGGCCGCCCAGGCCGCCTACATCGCGGGCCTGGGCGCGGCGGTTGGCCTCGTCGCCGGCGCGGTGGCCGGTGTCGCGCTGACCTGGCCGATGACCAGGATGGGCTCAGGCGGCATGCACGGGCTGCTGGAGGGGCCGGGCGCGATCGACGTCCCCTGGTCGTTCCTGGCCGTGGTCGTGCTGGGCCTGCCGCTGGTGGCGGCCCTGGTGGCCGGGCTGTTCACCCGGACACGCCTGGTGCTGGCCCGTCGGGTGGCCTGAGCCGGTACCGCAGCGTCACCAGCACGGACAGGAAGATGATCAGCGCCGGGACCGCGGTCTGCCCGACGAGGACCGCGGTCACGGCGCTGTCCGGCTGCTGGACGGGCGTGCTCGCGTCGGACTCGACGAACCCGCCGATCGACAGGATGACCCCGAAGATCAGCGCCCCGAACGAGCTGACGCCGCTCTCGATGGCCGTCCACAGCCCGGTCAGCACGCCGGCCCGCCGCTTGCCCGACTCGGCGGCGTCGGCGGCGACCACGTCGGCCAGCATCGAGAACAGCATGAGCTCGACCCCGGCGATGCCGATGCCGACGAGCAGGATGGTCAGATGGGCGTACAGGGGGCCGAACAGCGGGGTCGCCATGGCCGCCGCCGTGCCGCCGCCGAACAGCAGCGCGGCCAGGATCATCGCGCCGCGCTTGTCGAAGCGCCGGGCCAGCCACACCCACAGCGGCATGGTCAGCAGCATCGGCCCGACCAGCGCCGCGAAGAGCGTCTGCGTGCTCTTCGGCGACCCCAGCGTGTACGACGCGAAGTACGGCGCCGCGGCCAGCATCATGCTGACGGCGAGCATCTGCAGGCAGGCCATGACGGTCAGCCACAGGAACGCCCGGTTGCCCCTGATCGCCGCGAGCTGCTCGCGCCACCCGCCGTGGTCGGCCTCCGGCGCGCCGGTCATGGGGGCGCGGGCGGTGCCGAAGAACGAGCCGAGCATCGAGGCCAGCAGGATGAGGGCGATCGTCAGGCCCATCAGCCGGTAGCTGCCGAGCGTGCCCTTCTCGCCCTGACCGGTGGCGATCATCGGGGCCAGCACGCCGCTGATCGCGGTGGCCGCGCCGATGAAGACCATCCGCCACTGCAGCAGCGAGGTGCGCTCGTGGTAGTCGTCGGTCATCTCGCCGGGCATGGCCTTGTACGGCACCTCGTACAGCGCGTACGCGGTCGCCGTCGCCATGAAACAGAGCCCGACGTACAGGGCGGCCGGGACCCCGGTCAGCGGCGGCCCGGCGAAGACGAGGAAGAACGCGACGGGCAGCGTCAGCGACCCGGCCAGCAGCCAGGGGCGGCGCGGCCCCATCCGCGAGACGGTCCGGTCCGACCAGCGGCCGACCAGCGGGTTGATGATCAGGTCCCAGACCTTGGGCGCGGTGACCACCACGCCGGCCAGCCAAGCGGGCACGGCCAGGAAGTTGGTCATGTAGTACAGCAGGAGCAGGCCGGGCACGGCGCTGACCGTGGCCGTGCAGAAGGAGCCCACGCCGTAGCCGAGGCGCACGCCCCTGGAGACCGTGGGCGCGCTCACCGGCGATGTGATCATGAGGCCCATTCAAGCCGAGCGAGGGCTTGTTCGGTAGGGCCCAGTTTCCCGGGCCCACCGGCTACTCGCCCGTGTCGGCTACTCGCGCACGTTGGCGCAGACCACGTGCGCGCCGATCTCGATCATCCGGCGCTCGCTGCGCGCGTCGGCGACCCTGGCCATGAGGATCGGCGCGCCGCTGGCCGCGAACTGCGGCAGGCGGGCGCGTACCAGGCGGTGCAGGTCGCGGACGACGTCCTCGGCGGCCGACATGTGCACCTTGACGTGCAGCATGATCCCGGTCGCCCCGGACGCGGTGCCCGCCTCGGAGATCCACACGTGGTGCACGAGCGGGAAGTCGCCCAGCAGCTGCGCGATGGCCTGCCGCAGCGCCGGCAGGATCGGGTGCGTGCACCGGCGGTAGCCGGGGTCCACCTGCTGCATCGGCCCCGACAGGTGGGGCCGGGGCGCGGGGACCCACGGCAGAGCGGGCGCCTGCGGGGTGGGCGGGGCCACCTGCGCCAGCGAGGGCACGCGCGAGACGGTGGCCATGGCGCCGGTCGCGTAGGCGGCGGGCGCCGCCCCCGACAGGACGGGTGTGGGCCCCGAGCGCGTGCCGGTGAGGAAGCGCTGGAGATCGTCGATGGGCACGGCCGCGGCTGCGGGGCCCGCGGCGTCGATCACGATCTCCGGCACGCCGGTGACGCGCTGGATGTCCAGGATGGTGTCGGCGTCGCACACCGACAGGGAATGGCTGCCGCGGTGCCTGGCGTAGGTAGCAGGGCTGGTGTACCCGAGCAGAACCCGGTCACCCGCCTGGGTCGTCCCAAGGACGACCGATCGATCTGGTCGCACTGCCACCAGGACTCCACCGTCGGCGAGGGCCGCCAGCAGGCGATGAGGCATGCCATGCTGTGCGAGCACGTCGGCAAGCGCAGGATTCCCGATGCTCATATGACGAACCATAGGTAGTCGGCCACGGCTTATCAGGCTAATGGCCAATAAATCCCCCGATCAAGACAAAGATGTGTGCAGAGTGGATGACTTTGTTGCCGCCTGGGTACCGGAGCCCCGTCCCGGGGGGTCGCGACGCCGAGCGGGCCGTCTCAAATCGTGGGTCCCTCGTGAACGCGTTCACAAGCGCGGATAGACTCTGAGGGATCCGAGGGGCCCAGCGACGTGTCCCTCCAGCCCGCCGCATGCCCCTAAGGATCCACGCCTGTGAACAAGCCCGTCGTTCTGGTCGCAGAGGAGCTGTCCGAGGCCGGCCTCGCCGTGCTCGGCGCCGATTTCGAGGTCCGCCACACCGACGGAGCGGACCGTTCCCAGCTTCTGCCCGCCCTCGCCGACGTGGACGCCCTGATCGTGCGCTCCGCCACGCAGGTCGACGCCGAGGCCATCGCCGCCGCGCCGAAGCTGCGCGTGGTCGCCCGCGCCGGCGTCGGCCTCGACAACGTCGACGTCGAGGCCGCCACCAAGGCCGGTGTCATGGTCGTCAACGCGCCGACCTCCAACATCACCAGCGCCGCCGAGCAGACCATCGCGCTCATCCTGGCCAGCGCCCGCAACACCGCCCAGGCCCACGCCGCGCTGAAGAACGGCGAGTGGAAGCGCTCGAAGTACACCGGCGTCGAGCTGGACGAGAAGGTCGTCGGCATCCTCGGTCTCGGCAAGATCGGCCAGCTCGTGGCCCAGCGGCTCCAGCCGTTCGGCGTCGAGCTGATCGCCTACGACCCCTACCTGCCGCCGGCCCGCGCCGCGCAGATGGGCGTCAAGCTGCTCAGCCTCGAAGAGGTGCTCAAGCAGGCCGACTTCATCACCGTGCACCTGCCGAAGTCGAAGGAGACCCTCGGGCTCATCGGCGACAAGGAGCTGCACGAGGTCAAGCCGTCCGTGCGGATCATCAACGTGGCCCGCGGCGGCATCGTGGACGAGGCCGCGCTCTACTCGGCGATCAAGGAGGGCCGCGTCGCGGGCGCCGGCCTTGACGTGTTCGCCAAGGAGCCGTGCACCGACAGCCCCCTGTTCGAGCTGGACCAGGTCGTCGCCACGCCGCACCTCGGCGCCTCCACGCACGAGGCCCAGGAGAAGGCCGGCACGCAGGTCGCGCGGAGCGTGAAGCTGGCGCTGGCGGGCGAGTTCGTGCCCGACGCGGTCAACGTCCAGGGCGGCGCGGTGGCCGAGGACGTCAAGCCGGGCCTGCCGCTGGCCGAGAAGCTGGGCCGGGTGTTCACCGCCCTGGCCGGCGAGGTCGCCACCAAGCTCGACGTCGAGGTCCGCGGCGAGATCGCCTCCCAGGACGTGCGGGTCATCGAGCTGGCCGCGCTCAAGGGCGTGTTCGCCGACGTGATCGAGGAGCAGGTCACGTACGTCAACGCGCCGCTGCTGGCCAAGGAGCGGGGCATCAGCGTGGAGCTGGTGACCAGCTCCGAGAGCCCCGACTGGCGCAACGTGGTGACCGTGCGCGGCGTGCTCGCCGACGGCCGCCAGATCTCGGTCTCCGGCACGCTGTCCGGCCCCCGGCAGATCACGAAGATCGTCGAGGTCAACGGCTACGAGATGGAGATCGAGCCGACGGCCCACCTGTCGTTCTTCGCCTACACCGACCGTCCCGGGGTCGTCGGCGTGGTCGGCCGGCTGCTCGGCGAGGCCGGCGTGAACATCGCCTCGATGCAGGTGGCCCGCGACGTCAAGGGCGGCAAGGCGCTCATCGCGCTGACCGTCGACTCGGCCATCCCGGCCGTCGTGATCGACCAGATCGCGGCCGAGATCGGCGCCGAGAGCGGCCGTTCGGTCGACCTGGAGGACTGACCTCGCGACCTGAGGACTGAGCCCCCGATCGGGGGGAAGGCCGTCACCTGGACCGTTCCGGGTGGCGGCCTTTTCTTGTCTCAGAATGCGAGATAGTAGGACATCCAACGAGACAGCGAAACAGCCGCCGGGTACCGTGTATGGAAATGCGCCAGGTTCTCGTACTCATTACCTGCCGCGGCGGGGCCTGTTAGGGCAGGCCGACGACCCGCCGCGGTGAGTGGTGATGCCGTCGGCCGGTCAGTCCCTTCCCCTTCGCCCGGTCCGTGACCCGGACCCGCGAGAGCAGGCCCGGTCGGATTCGCGACCGGGGTCCGACGCCCCCTTTTCTGGAACGCGCCAGCGAAACGAGATGAGCGACATGTACGAGATGTACGCCTGGAACCGTACCGAAGAGAACGAGAACGAGGCCGCCGAGGCCCTGCAGACCGCCCTCGACCGCAGGGACAACGGCGGCGCCCCCCAGAACTCCGCCCGGTAGCGCCGCCCTCAGACCCGCGCCGCGGCGTGGGCCAGGGCGAGCGCGCCGAGCAGCGGCGCGTCGTCCGTGAACCGGCCGGGCCGGATCTCCGGCGGGAACGGCACGGCGCGCCGCACCTCCCCGGCCAGCCTGGGCACGATCAGCCCGGCCGCGCCCATCATGCCGCCGCCCAAGACCAGCACCTCGGGGTCGAGGGTGACGCACAGGTTCGCCACGGTCATGGTCAGCACCGACAGCGCCTGCGCCACCAGCTCCGCCAGCGGCCCGGAACGCGCGGCGAGCACCTCCTCCGCCGTGGTCGCGCGGCCGAGCAGCGCGCCGCCCCTGGCCGCCAGCCCCGCGCCGGAGACCAGTTCCTCCAGCGGCGCCCGCCCGTCGGCGAAGGCCGCCTGCCCCGGCGTGACCTGGAGGTAGCCGATCTCGCCCGCCGCGCCGTGCGCGCCGGGCGTCACCCGGCCGCCGACCACCAGGGCCGCCGCCAGGCCGGTGCCGAGGTTGAGATAGACGCCCGTGGAGACGCCGCGCAGCGCGCCCCACCGCAGCTCGGCCGCCGCCGCCGCGTTCACGTCGTTGTCGATGGCCACCGGCGTCGCGCCGAACTCCTCGCGCAGCAGCCTGGGCAGCTCCAGCCCTTCCCAACCGGGGACGTTCGGCGCCAGGCGCACCACGCCGTCCCTGATCACCCCGCAGGTGGAGAAGCCGACCGCGGCCGGCCACCCGTCCAGGGCGCGGGCCGCGGCGAGGGCCCGGACGAGCGTGTCCGGGCCGGTCTCCAGCCGGGTGCGCCCGGCGACCACGGGCCCGTCGGAGCCTGAGACCCCGATCGCGACCTTGGTCCCGCCGACGTCGATGCCCAGGACCCGGCTCACCGCGCGGCGCCCCTGCGGGCCAGCGAGTCGATCGCCACCGCCAGGGCCAGCACGCCGGCCGTCACCATGAACCGGACGGAGGAGTCCACGCTCAGCAGGTACATGCCGTTGGTGATCGACTGGATGACCAGCACCCCGAGCAGCGCGGCGTAGGCCCGCCCCCGTCCGCCGAACAGGGACGTGCCGCCGATGACCGCCGTGGCGATGGCCATGAGCAGGATGTCGCTGCCGCCCGACCCCTGGTTGACCGCCGACAGCCGGCTGGCGGCCAGCACGCCGCCCGCCGCCGCCAGCGTCGAGGCCAGCACGAACGCCAGGATCCTGATCCTGGTCACGTTGATGCCCGCGCGCCTGGCGGCCTCGGCGTTGCCGCCGACGGCGTACAGGTGGCGGCCGAACGCGGTGTGCCGCAGCACCAGGTCGAGCAGGACCACCAGCGCGCCGAAGAGCACCAGCAGCAGTGGCACGCCGCGGTCGGCCGACATGACCGCCACCGCCGCGCCGAGCACGACCGCCAGCCCGCCCGCCGTCACGGGGACCTGCCAGGCCGGCGCCACGGGCAGCCCGGCGGCCAGCCGCGCCCGCCTGGCCAGCGTGGCGATCCCGGCGTGACCGCCGGCCAGCCCGATCACCAGCGCCCAGGACAGCCATCCCGGCAGCCAGGTGTCGCTCAGCCCCGAGATGAACCCGTTGAACGGCAGGTTGATCGTCCCGCCCTGGCGCAGCAGGTAGAGCAGCAGCCCGAGCCAGCCCATCAGCCCGGCCAGCGTGACCACGAACGACGGCATCCGCAGCTTGGTCAGCATGAGCCCGTGCAGCAGCCCGATCGCCGCGCCGGCCGCCAGCGCGAGCAGGATGGCGAGCAGGGCGTTCCAGTCCTGCTTGACGTGCGCGATCGTCATGATCGTGGCGCACAGGCCGCTGACCGAGCCGGCCGACAGGTCGATCTCGCCGAGCAGCAGCACCATCATGACGCCGAGCGCGATCGTGCCCGTGGCGGCCATCTGGAGTGCCAGGTTGGTGAGGTTCTCGGGCGACAGGAAACGTTCGTTGAGCGTGCTGAACACGATCGTGATCGCCACCAGGCCGCCGACCACCGGCCAGGCGCCGGCCTCTCCCTGGCGCAGCCGTCCGGTCACCGTGATCGGCATCGCCGTCATTCGCCCGCTCCTGTGATCGCGGCCACGATCTCCTCGCGGGAGGCCTCGGCCGTACGGAACTCACCGGCGTTGCGTCCGAGACGCAGCACCACCACCCGGTCGCTCACCTCGCGCACGTCGGCGAGGTTGTGCGAGATGACCAGCACCGCGAGCCCGCGCTCGCGCAACCGCCTGATCAGCGCCAGCACCTGGGCCGTCTGCTCGACGCCGAGCGCGGCGGTCGGCTCGTCCAGGATGACCAGCCGGGGTTCGCCGAGCAGCGCCCTGGCGATGGCCACCGACTGCCGCTGGCCGCCCGACAACGTCGACACCGGCACCCTGATGTCGCCGATGCGCACGTCGAGCTGGGCGAGCAGGTCGCGGGTCGCGCGTTCCATGCTCAGGTGGCGCAGCACCGACCAGCGGCGGCGTTCGGCGCCGAGGAACAGATTGGCCACGACGTCGAGGTTCTCGCAGAGCGCGAGGTCCTGGTAGACGGTCGAGATGCCGAGCGCCTGCGCGTCGTGCGGGGTGGCGACGCGCACCGGCGCGCCGTCCACCGTGATCTGGCCCTCGTCCGGCACGACCGCGCCGGAGATGGTCTTGACCAGCGTCGACTTGCCCGCGCCGTTGTCGCCCATGAGCGCCACGACCTCGCCGGGACGCAGCTCCAGCCCTGCCCCGTCGAGCGCCCGCACCGCTCCGTACCGTTTGGAGATCCCGGTCGCCGCGATCATCTACTCGATGCCCGCCTTCGCGCAGGCGGCCTTGACCTCGGCCGTGCAGATCTGGTCGGCCTTGTAGAACCCGTCCTTCACGATGGTGTCCTTGATCTTGTCGGCGGTGACCGCGATGGGGTCGAGGAGGAAGGCCGGGATGTCGGCCGTGCCGTTGTTCACCTTGGAGGTGGCGGCGGGCTGCTCGCCCTTGGTCAGGGCGACGGCCAGCTCGGCGGCCTTCTCCGCCTCTCTCCTGATGTCCAGGTAGATGGTCATGTACTGCTCGCCGGTGAGGATGCGCTGCACGGCGGCCAGCTCGGCGTCCTGGCCGGTGATGGGCGGCAGCTCCTTGTAGCCCGCGCGCTTCATGGCCGCGATGGCGCCGCCCGCCATGCCGTCGTTGGCCGACAGCACGCCGACGATCTGGTCCCGGCCGATGGCGGTGATCGCCTGCTCCATCTGCTGCTGCGCCTTGTCGGGGCTCCAGTCGGGGGTGTCGAACTCCCTGCCGACCTTGACCCTGCCGTCCAGGACGCTCTTGGCGCCCTTCTTGTAGTCGGCCGAGCTGGGGTCGGTGGGCGAGCCGTGGATCATCACGATCTGGCCCTTGGCCGTGGTGCCCTTGGCGTTCATGGCGTCGAGCAGCGCCTGACCCTGCATCTCGCCCACCCGTACGTTGTTGAACGAGACGTAGTAGGCGTAGTCGATCCCCGAGATCAGCCGGTCGTAGGCGACCACCGGGACCTTCTTCTGCCTGGCCTGGTTGACCAGGGGCGCCACTGCGTTGGCGTCCACGGCGTCCAGGACGAGCACGTCGGCGTCCTGGGTGAGCGCGGCCTCGACCTGTTGTTGTTGTTTGGCCGCGTCCTGCTCGGCGTTGCCGTAGATCACCTTGCAGGCCGGGCACAACGCCTTGACCTTGGCCTCGAACAGCGGGCGGTCGAAGGCTTCGTACCGGGTGGTCTTGGATTCGGGGAGGAACAGGGCGATCGTCCCGCCCTGCCGCGGCCCGTCGGCCTGAGTGGCCGTCGTGCCGGTGGTGGTGCTGTTCCCGCAGGCGGCGGCCAGCAGGACCGCCGCCGCGGGGATGAGTCGCCAAGCTCGGTGCATCGCACTTCGTCCTCTCAGAAGATGCCCGCCCCCGCTTGGTAAGAAAGGTAGTTTACTATCAGGCGTGTTGGCTAGAGTGCACCTCGGAGGGAGGCCGGACATGCGACGCGACCTGGCGAATCCACGGCTGCTGCGGGTGCTCAACGAACGCCGTCTGCTCGACCAGCTGCACGAGCACGGCCCCGCCTCGCGCGCCGACCTGGCCAAGAGCACCGGCCTGTCCAAGCCCACGGTCTCGGCCGCCCTGGCGGGGCTGGCCGAGGACGGCCTGGTCCACCTGGTGGGCGAGGTGTCCGGACGGCCCGGCCCGGTCTCCTCGCTCTACGACGTGAACGCCGCCTCGACGCACGTCGCCGGGATCGACATCGGCCGCGACTGGATCAGGGTGGCCGTGGCCGATCTGCGCGGCGCGTTCGCGGGGCGTACCGACGGCCGCAACACGGCCCGCACGTCGGCCGAGCTGGCCGCGCTGGTCGGCGAGCTGGCCGCGGCGGCGGCCCGCGAGGCCGAGGTCGAGTGGCGCTCGATCACCTGCGCGGTGGTGGGCTCGCCCGGTGTGTACGACCCCGTGCGCGGCGGCCTCGACTTCGCCCCCAACCTGCCCGGCCCGCCTGACCTGGCCGACCGGTTGCACGCCGCCCTGGGCGTCGACCTCGTCATCGAGAACGACATCAACCTGGCCGCCGTCGGCGAGCACGTTCACGGGGCCGGGCGGGGCAAGGCCAACTTCGCCCTGGTGTCCATCGGCACCGGCGTCGGCATGGGCATCGTGATCAACGGCGAGCTGTACGTCGGGGCGCGGGGGGCGGCGGGCGAGGTGTCCTACATCCCGGCCGCCGAGGAACCCCCCGCCCCCGCCCCACCGACCGGCCCTTTCACGCACGCCGCCGACCCCTTCGCCCAGGACGCCGACTCCTTCGCCGAGGACGCCGACTCCTTCGCGCACGACGGCGACCCCTTCACGCACGGGGCCACCGAGGCGGCCACCTCCGCGCCCGGTGTGGTGCGCGCCGCCCGGGCGGCGGGGCTGGAGCTGGAGACGGCGAGGGAGGTCTTCGCCGCCGCCGCCGAGGGGAACGCGGCGGCCAGGTCGGTGGTGGAGGCCGAGGGCCGGCGCATCGGCGGGTTGCTGGTGGCCGTGGCCGCCGTGCTCGATCCGGAGGTGATCGTGCTGAGCGGGGGAGTGGGGCGCAACCTCGACCTGCTGGGCGCGTCCGTGGAGCGCCGCATCGCCGAGCTCGGGCCGCTGCGCCCGCGGGTGGTGGCCAGCGCGCTGGGCGACAGCGGCGTGCTGCTGGGCGCGGTCGCCCACGCCAAGTCCCGCGCCTGGGACCTCATCTTCGACGCCCGCAAACACTGACCTTCAGCCCCGCCTCCCCTGTAGGCCGGTAGCTCCGCGCCCTGGGGTACCAACAGCCAGCCCCTCTTCCCTGTAGGCCGGTAGCTCCGCGCCCCGAGGTGCCGACTCCCAGCCCCCGCCTGTGGGAGGGGGGTTTGGGGCGATGCGGGGGAATGGGGGCGCGCTTACGATATGGGGGTGGCCGGCCTCCTTCGTTCTGTGTGGCGCGAGCCTCGTCCTCCCGGCCCGCCCCTGCGGGTGTGGCGTGACTGGGCGCTCGTCGCGGTGCTCGTGCCGGCCGCGGTGATCGAGGGCGTGCTGCGGCCCGACCTCCGCTGGCCGGTGGTCTCGACGGCCGTCACCGTCGCGCTGATCCCCACGCTGCTGTGGCGCAGGACCAGGCCGCTGCTCATGGTCGCGCTCGTGTTCGGCGCCACCACCCTGGCCCCGCTGCTGACCGGCGGCGAGCCGGTGGAGACGTACACGCTGGCGTTCGTCACGATCGTGCTCTACGCGCTGTTCCGGTGGGGCTCCGGGCGCGAGGCCGTGATCGGGATGGCGGCCGGGCTGGTCGCGGTCGGCCTGTCGCTGGTGTCCGGACGCATGGCGCCCGGCGACGTCGTCCCGGCGCTCGGCGTGCTGGTCGCGACCGTCGGGCTGGGCAGCGCCTTCCGCTACCGGGCCGGCGCGCGGCTGCGCGAGCTCGACCAGGTCAAACTGCTCGAACGTGAACAGCTCGCCCGCGACCTGCACGACACCGTCGCCCACCACGTCTCGGCCATGGCCATCCGCGCCCAGGCGGGCCTGGCCACCGCCGCCTCCGAGCCGGGCGCGGCCACCGACGCGTTACGGGTGATCGAGGCCGAGGCGTCGCGCACGCTCGCCGAGATGCGGGCCATGGTCCGGGTGCTGCGCAGGAACGAGCCGGCGGAGCTGACCCCGGGCCGCCACCTCGACGACCTGCGGCGGCTCGCCGGACGCCCGCGCGTCGGCCCGGCCGTCGAGGTGGAGATCGCGGACGGGCTCGGCGACCTGCCGCCCTCGGCCGGCGCGGCGCTCTACCGCATCGCCCAGGAGTCGATCACCAACGCCCGGCGGCACGCCCGTCACGCCACCCACATCACCGTCCGGGTCACCGCCGACGACGCCGCCGTACGCCTGACCGTGAGCGACGACGGCGACCGCGCCGGCGGGGTCGCCGCCCCCGGCTACGGCCTGATCGGCATGATCGAACGCGCCGCCCTCCTCGGCGGCACCTGCGAGGCCGGCCCCAACCCCAACCGGGGCTGGACGGTCACCGCCGTCCTGCCGAAGGAGACCGCATGAACGCCCGGCGGGAGGCTGCGGGAAGCGACCCGGAGGGCACGGAGGCCATCCGGGTGCTGGTGGCCGACGACCAGGAGATCGCCCGTACCGGGCTCAGGATGATCCTCGACGCCCAGCCCGGCATCGAGGTCGTCGGCGAGGCCGGCGACGGCAGGCGGGCCGTCGAGCTGGCCCGCCGCCTGCGCCCCGACGTGTGCCTGTTCGACATCCGCATGCCCGGCCTCGACGGCATCGCGGCCACCCGCGAGCTGGCCGGCCCCGACGTCGCCGACCCCATGGCGGTCGTCGTGATCACCACGTTCGACCTCGACGAGTACGTCTACGCCGCCCTGCGCGCCGGAGCCAGGGGTTTCCTGCTCAAGGACGCCGGCCCGGCGCTGCTCGCCCAGGCGGTGACCGCGGCGGCCGGCGGCGAGGCGCTCATCGCTCCGAGCGTGACCGCGCGCCTGCTGGCCGCGTTCGCCGGGGCCGGGCGTACGGAGGCGCCCGCGCAGCCGGTCGAGGCGCTCACCGGCCGCGAGGAGGAGATCCTGCGCGCCGTGGCCCGCGGCCGGACCAACAGCGAGATCGCCCGCGAGCTGCACATCTCGCTCAGCACGGTCAAGAGCCACGTCGCGAGCCTGATGACCAAGCTCGGCGTGCGCAACCGCGTCGAGATCGCCATGTGGGCCTACGAGACCGACCGCGTACGCACCTGACCTCCAAGGGTTCTGCGGACGACCCACTCGGCCACCGCCAGGTTGATCACCCAGCCCGCGCCGACGAGCAGCGCCCGGCCGAGCTCGCCGGGCGGCCCGAAGGCGGCCAGCCCGAACGCCAGGGTGAACGCCTGCGTGCCCGCGCCGAGCCCGATCGCGTACCCGCGGGTCATCCAGGCGCGATGCCGGGCCACGTCGCGCCGCCGGATCGCGGCCAGGCCGAGCAGGAGGCAGGCGGCCATGGCCGTCCCGAACAGCAGCCGGAAGGCGGCCAGCAGCGTCCCGTCGCCGGCGGGAAGGTCGGAGAAGAGCGTCAGCCACACCCCCGACAACGCCGCGACCAGCCCGCACGCCACCAGCACCCGCCCCGCCGCGCGGTGCCACCCCGGCCGCCCGGCCCGGAACCGGGCCTGGAACTGGAACGTGCCGAGGACGCAGAACACCAGGGAAGCCGGGATGTGCAGCAACACCGGCACGGGCATGGCGAAGAAGCGCGCGTTGTCCGCCGTGACGGGGGCGCCGGCGGCCAGTTCGGTCAGCCGGAGTGCGCCGGCGACCAGCGGGACGACGCTGAGCGCGAGCAGCCCGGCGGGTGCGATCCATCTCATGCCCGAGAGCGTGCCGTCCGCGCCCGTGCCCGGTCATCGCGCGGACGGCCGGTCCTGATTCGCACCATCGGCGGGCGGGCGGTCGTACTTTCGGCCATCGAGCCGTCGCCTTTCGACCGTTGAGCGTCCGCGCAGGTCACGCCCACACTGGCGGCACATCAGCGGCACGAGGGAGAAAACGATGAAGGCGTACGTCCTGCGCTCGTTCGGCTCGCCCGACCAACTCGTCCTGACCGACGTGGAGCGGCCCGTGCCGCGCGACGACGAGGTGCTGGTCCGGGTGCGGGCCACGTCCGTGCAGCCCTACGACTGGCACTTCATGCGGGGGGAGCCGTACCTGGCCCGGGTCATGGGCGGCGGGGTCGGGCTGCGACGGCCGCGCATCGCCGTCCTCGGGGCCGACGTGGCGGGGGAGGTCGAGGCGGCCGGCAAGGACGTCACGCTGTTCCGTCCCGGCGACGAGGTGTACGCGATGTCGCTGGGGGGCGGCTTCGGCGAGTACGTCTGCCTGCGGCAGGGCGAGGTGGCGCCCAAACCGGCGGGCCTGTCGTTCGAGCAGGCGGCGGCGGTGCCGATGGCGGCCAACACCGCGCTGATCGCGCTGCGTGACGAGGGACGCCTCCAGCCGGGCCAGAAGGTGCTGGTCAACGGCGCGTCCGGCGGCGTGGGCACGTTCGCCGTGCAGCTCGCCAAGGCGCTGGGGGCGCACGTCACGGGCGTGTGCAGCGGGCGGAACGCGGACCTGGTCCGCTCGCTCGGCGCGGACGACGTCATCGACCACACCAAGGAGGACTTCGCGGCCTCGGGCCGGCGCTTCGACCTGCTGCTCGACGTGGCGGGCGGCCGCCGGGTAGCGGACTGCCGCCGCGTGCTGACCAGGCAGGGCACGTACGTGCTGGTCGGCGGGCCGGCCGGCCGCTGGGTGCAGCCGGCCGGCCACATGTTCGCCGCGCTCGCGTCGGGGCCCTTCGTCCCGCAGCGGATCGTCAGGGCGGACGTCGTCCGCTGCGGGAGCAACAGGGCGAACCTGCTGATGCTGACCGGGCTGATCGAGCGGGGCGCGGTCACCCCGGTCATCGACAGGACCTTCCCCTTCGGCGAGCTCCCGGCGGCCGTCCGCTACCAGGAGGAGGGGCACGCCCCGGGGAAGGTCGTCGTCACAGGGTCGCGGTGAGCATGGCGGGGGCGGGGGCCTTCTGGAGCTGCTTGTAGTCGGCCCAGCGCTTGACGCCCTTGGGGTCGGGGCGTACCGCGCCGACGAAGGCCTGCCTGCGCCACTGCGACAGGCGTTCCTCCTTCACCACGTCGCCGGTGTGGGGGGAGTGGACCATGTAGCCGGGCTTGGAGATCATTCCGACGTGGCCGAGGCCGCTGAAGAACACCAGGTCGCCTGGCTTGAGGTCCTTCCAGGCGATCTTCCTGGAGAAGGCGCCGTACTGCTCCGCGGCGGTTCTGGGGAGCTCGATGCCGGCGTCCTCGTAGGCCCGGAGCATGAGGCCCGAGCAGTCGTAGCCCCGTTCGCTGGCGCCGCCCCACACGTACGGGGTGCCGCGCTTGTCCATGGCGTATTCGAGGGCGACCTTCCAGGCCGGTTTCGGCACGTGCCGTTCCTGGACCTGTTTCACCTGGGGGCCGGTGAGGGTGATGGAGGGGGTGGGGGCGGCCGGAGCGGCGGGAGCCGCGGGAGCGGCAGGCACGAGACCTGCGGCGCCCGCTGCCACCGCCACAAGGATGGCGATGCTAGACAGGGGACTGTCCTTCCACGTGGCCGACCGGGTTAGCTGACGGGCTCGGGCCTGGAAGTAGCCCTACGGCGGCTCCTCGGGGGGAGGCGCAGCCGATTCGCCCCGGGGGGAAAGGTGGGTCCCCGGCTCCACGCAGCGGCTGCGTGGATTAGGCTCGACGGACTCTAACGAAACGGTCAAAAGGTCGCAATCCCCCCAAAACGGATTGTCCGGTTGTTGAGATGATGTGTTCGTCAGCCGAGACGAGCCGGTAAGGTACCGCCCATGGAGTCGCGTAACATCCGCCTGGCCGTCATCCCCGGGGATGGCATCGGCGCCGAGGTCGTAGCCGAAGGGCTCAAGGTCCTGGAGGCCGTGGGCACGAAGATCGAGCCCACCCACTACGACCTGGGCGCAGCCCGCTACCACCGCACGGGCGAGACCCTGCCCGACGCGGTGCTCGAAGAGCTGCGCGGCTACGACGCGATCCTGCTCGGCGCCGTGGGCGACCCCAGCGTGCCGCCCGGCATCCTGGAGCGCGACCTGCTGCTCAAGCTCCGGTTCGAGTTCGACCACTACGTCAACCTGCGGCCGGTCAAGCTGTTCCCCGGCGTCGAGACCGCGCTGGCCGGCGCCACCGCCGAGCACATCGACATGGTCGTCGTCCGCGAGGGCACCGAGGGCCTCTACGCGGGCACCGGCGGCGTCATGCGCCGCGGCACGCCGCACGAGATCGCCACCCAGGAGTCGCTGAACACCGCCCACGGCGTCGAGCGCGTCGTGCGGTACGCCTTCCAGAAGGCTCAGTCGCGGCCCCGCAAGAAGCTCACGCTCGTCCACAAGACGAACGTGCTCACCTTCGCCGGCGACCTCTGGCAGCGCACGGTCAACCGCGTGGCCGCGGAGTTCCCCGACGTCACCACCGACTACAGCCACATCGACGCGGCCTCGATGTTCTTCGTCACCCAGCCCGAGCGCTTCGACGTGATCGTCACCGACAACCTGTTCGGCGACATCATCACCGACCTCGGCGCCGCGATCGCCGGCGGCATCGGCCTGGCGGCCAGCGGCAACATCAACCCCGAGCGCACCTCGCCGAGCATGTTCGAGCCGGTGCACGGCAGCGCCCCCGACATCGCCGGTCAGGGCAAGGCCGACCCGACCGCCACCATCCTGTCCGTGGGCATGCTCCTCGACCACCTCGGCCTGCACGCCGAGGCCGCCAAGGTCGAGCAGGCCGTGGCCGCCGACATCGCCGAGCGGGTGACCGGCCGCGCCGGCCGCTCGACCAGCGAGATCGGCGACGACATCGCCGCGCGAGTAGCCGGCTAGGACCGCCTAGCCCCGCACGCGCCTGGCGGTCCGAACGCGGACTGCCAGGCGCTTTTTCGCGTTCGCCGGATCTAACCACCCCAACTGCCTCTTGCCATCCCAAATCGCGAGACACTAGGAAGTACGAATACTGCTCGCGGGCAGTAGCTAACAGAATCAGCTTTCGAAGTCGCAGATTCGTAGAGAGAAGGACCTTCGTCATGACCATCGCTCAGAAGCTCAGCTTCGACGTGCAGCATTCCGACCACGCTCGCACCGCGGCCGAGCGGGAGCAGGTACTGGCGAACCCCGGGTTCGGGCAGGTCTTCACCGACCACATGATCTCGATCGACTACACCGACGGCGAGGGCTGGCACGACGCCCGGCTCATGCCGTACGGGCCGCTCTCGCTCGACCCCGCGACCTCGGTCTTCCACTATGCGCAGGAGCTGTTCGAGGGCCTGAAGGCCTACCGGCAGATCTCCGGCTCGATCGCGACCTTCCGGCCGTACGCGAACGCCGCCCGCTTCAACCGCTCGGCCGAGCGCATGGCCATGCCCGAACTGCCGGAGGACGCGTTCGTGGAGTCGCTGGAGCTGCTGGTCTCGGCCGACAAGGAGTGGGTGCCGACCACCGAGGGCCACAGCCTCTACCTGCGCCCGTTCATGTTCGCCACGCAGGCCGGGCTCGGCGTCAACTACCCGTCGAAGACCTACAAGTACATGGTGATCGCCTCGCCGGCGGCCTCGTACTTCAGCGGCGGCATCAAGCCCGTCTCGGTCTGGCTGTCCACCGAGTACACGCGCGCCGCGCCCGGCGGCACCGGCTTCGCCAAGTGCGGTGGCAACTACGCCGCCGCCTTCGTCGCCCAGCGCCAGGCCGTCGACAACGGCTGCGACCAGGTCGTCTGGCTCGACGCCCACAAGCACGAGTACGTCGAGGAGATGGGCGGGATGAACCTGTTCTTCGTCTTCGGCAACAAGCTCGTCACCCCGGCGCTCACCGGCACCCTGCTGCCCGGCATCACCCGGGAGTCGATCCTGGAGATGGCCGGCGACCTCGGCCTGGAGACCGAGGAGCGGCTGATCTCGGTGGACGAGTGGGAGTCCGCCTGCGCCTCCGGCGAGCTGACCGAGGTGTTCGCGTGCGGCACCGCCGCCGTGGTCACGCCGGTGGGCTCGGTCAGGGGCGACGACCGCTCCTGGACCATCGCCGACGGCACCCCCGGCCCGGTGACGATGCGGGTGCGCGAGGAGCTCGTCGGCATCCAGTACGGCGCCCGTCCCGACACCCGCAACTGGATCCACAAGATCGGCTAGAGCCGCGCGGACGGCCGGCGTTCAGGCGCCGGCCTCCGTCAGGGCCGCGGTGTCGACGTGGAGGTTCCACGGATCGGGCAGGAACACCGGCTCGCCCAGGGAGACGACGTTCTCGCTGCGGTAGCGCCGCCCGCCCGGCCCGCCGAACAGCGTCACCAGCCGCTGGAACGGGTCGATGACCAGGTAGAGCGGCACCCCGCCGCGCGCGTATCCGCCCGTCTTGACGAAGTGCACGTCGTAGGTCGTGGCCACCGAGACGACGTCCACGAGCAGGATCGTCGAGGCGCCGTGGACGGCGTGCTCCTCGTGCAGACGCGGCCGGCGCGGGACCACCGCCAGGTCGGGCACGTAGAGATCGTGGCCGGGGCCCAGGTAGACGGTGATGTTCGGCCAGATCTCCCAGCCCCGGACCGCCGCCGCGGCGGCGAGCTGGAACAACGTCCGGGACAGGATCGTGTTGTGCTGCCAGGTGCCCGGCTCGTTCACCACGATCCGGCCCTGGACCGTCTCGATGCGGAACTCGGGGAACAGTTCGCGCACGGTGCGGTAGCGCTCTTCCAGGGGCCTGACCATGCCGCCGTCCTCATGCTTTCCCGGGGGTTTCCAAAGGATCACTCAGAGTAACGGCGGCGGCGTCCCGTGATCTAGTGGTTCTTCCTGATCATCGTGATCCCGTCGGCGACCGGCAGCATGACCACGCTCACCCGCGGGTCCTCGATCACCAGGTCGTTGAACTCGCGGATCTGCACCGTCGTCGTCTCCGAGCGCGCCGGGTCGGCCACGTGGCCGCTGCGCAGCGTGTTGTCGGCCAGCAGCAGGCCGCCCGGCCGCAGCCGCTCGACCAGCAACTCGTAGTAACCGGGGTAGTTGCCCTTGTCGGCGTCGAGGAAGGCCAGGTCGATCGGCTCGTCGAAGGCGGCCAGCGTCTCCAGGGCGGGCCCGAGCGTCAGTGAGACACGGTCCGCCACACCCGCCCGCTCCCAGTAGCGCCGGGCGATCGACGTCCACTCCTCGCTCACGTCGAAGCAGTGCAGCCGCCCGCCGGACAACCCCCGCGCGATGCACACCGACGAGTAGCCGGTGAACGTGCCCACCTCGACCGCCACGGCCGGAGCCGCGAGCTGGGTCAGCATGGTCAGGAACCGGCCCTGGTCGGCGGAGATCTGCATCCTGGCGGCGTCGCCCGTCGCCTCGGCGGTCTCCCGCGCCAGCTCGTCGAGCAGGGGGTCGGGCGGGGTGGAGTGGTCGAGGATGTACCGGCCCACCGCGGGGTCGAGGAGGTTCGCCTTCATGAAGGTCATTCTCCCCCTCACAGCGTTCTCTCATCGTCATCAGGTACCAATGAGGGACCCGCCCTGGGCGGCTGTCCGGAGCGGGGTTGTGTCGTTGGTAGGGTCTGCGCGATCGGTGAGCTGGAAGTGGGCGGATGATGAAGCGGTTGGTTGCGGTCGCGGTCGCGTGTGCGGCGCTGGTGATGCTCGGTGTGCTGGCCTTCTCGGAGCCGGGTGAGACGGCCGGGTCGGTACGCCTGACCAGGCAGCTCGACGGTTCGATGGTGCTGGCCGACAGGTCCGGCGACGCCCCCGTGCTCGACGTGTACGAAGACTTCGACTGCCCGATCTGCAAGGAGATGCACTCCAAGGTCGACGGCACGATCCAGAAGCTGGCCAGGGAGGGCAGGCTCAAGGTCGTCTTCCACCCCGTGACGATCTTCCAGGACGAGCCCATGCGCTCCAACTCCATCAGGGCCGCAGCCGCAGCCCGATGCGTGCCGGAGGAGAACTGGCTGGCCTTCAGGGACGAGCTCTACGCCATGCAGCCCGCCCCGCACGGCTCGGCCTCGGGCTTCACCGTGCAGGAGCTGGTGGCCGCCGCCAGGAAGGCCGGCGCCTCGGTGGACGAGTGCGTGACCTCGCAGTCGTACGCCAAGACCCACCTGGCGGAGACCTCGAAGATCCACATCCAGGGCACGCCGACCGTCCTGCTCGACGGGCAGCAGCTCGGCAACGAGGTGTTCGACCCGGCGGCGCTCGAGCGCGCCGTCACCGGGGGCGGCGGCGTGCAAGTGTAAAGGTCGTGTCCACAAGCTGAGACCGATGTGCCAGATGGTGAATCCCTGTGGCAGACTGGCAGGCACCATGTTCTACGGTCTGCTCATTATCGGCAGGCGCGCTGGCTGACACAGGGACACCGCCAGCGCGCAGACCTCTCACGTCCGTGAGGGGTCTTTTTGTTTTCCAGGACACGGATCCGAAAGAAGAGACTTCATGGCCGACGACCGCTTCCACGTCTACGACACGACCCTGCGCGACGGCGCGCAGCAGGAAGGACTCAACCTCACCGTCGTCGACAAGCTCGCCATCGCACGGCAGCTGGACAGCCTGGGCGTCGGTTTCATCGAGGGGGGCTGGCCGGGCGCCAACCCCAAGGACACAGAGTTCTTCAGGCGCGCTCGAACAGAGCTCGACCTGAAGCACGCGCAGCTCGCCGCGTTCGGCGCGACCCGCCGGGCCGGTGTGAAGGCCGCCGACGACCCATTGGTAGCCGCATTGCGCGAATCCGGCGCGCCGGTCGTGACCCTTGTCGCCAAGAGCCACGACCGGCACGTGGAGCTGGCCCTCCGCACGACTCTCCAGGAGAACCTCGCGATGATCCGCGACACGGTTTCTCACCTTCGTGCGGAGGGACAGCGAGTCTTCCTCGACGCCGAGCACTTCTTCGACGGCTACACCTCCAACCCAGCCTACGCGCTGGAAGTGCTGCGGACCGCCGCCGAAGCCGGGGCCGACGTCATCGCCCTGTGCGACACGAACGGCGGCATGCTGCCCGACGAGCTGGCCGAGACCGTGCACGCGGCCGTCCAGACCGGGGCCCG
Source organism: Nonomuraea sp. NPDC049758 (assembly GCF_040674635.1). Taxonomy (NCBI): domain Bacteria; kingdom Bacillati; phylum Actinomycetota; class Actinomycetes; order Streptosporangiales; family Streptosporangiaceae; genus Nonomuraea; species Nonomuraea sp. NPDC049758. The sequence goes on along the minus strand of NZ_JBFAMZ010000004.1, from coordinate 359,657 downwards.
CGTCGGCATCCACTGCCACGACGACACCGGCTGCGCCGTCGCCAACACCCTTGCCGCGGTCAAGGCGGGCGCGACGCACGTCCAGGGCTGCGCCAACGGCTACGGCGAGCGCTCGGGCAACGCCAACCTCTTCACCGTCGTCGCCAACCTCCAGCTCAAGCGCGGCTTCGACCTCGTGCCGCGGGAGGCGCTGGCGGACATGACCCGCATCGCCCACGCGATCACCGAGGTCACCAACGTCACCCCCAACTCGCACGCCCCCTACGTCGGCATGTCCGCCTTCGCCCACAAGGCCGGCCTGCACGCCAGCGCCATCAAGGTCGACCCCAACCTGTACCAGCACATCGACCCGGCCGCCGTGGGCAACGACATGCGCATGCTCGTCTCCGACATGGCCGGCCGCGCCTCCGTCGAGCTCAAGGGCCGCGAGCTGGGCTACGAGCTGACCCCCGAGCACACCAAGACGCTCGTCGAGCGGGTCAAGGAGCTGGAGTCACAGGGCTTCACCTTCGAGGCCGCGGACGCGTCGTTCGAGCTGCTGCTGCGCGACACCGTCCAGGGGGCGCGCCGGCGGCACTTCGAGGTGGAGTCGTGGCGGGTGATCGTCGAGCGGACGAAGGGCGGCGAGCTGGTCAGCGAGGCCACCGTCAAGCTGCACGCCAAGGGCGAGCGCATCGTCGCCACCGGCGAGGGCAACGGCCCTGTGAACGCCCTGGACAAGGCCGTACGGCAGGGGCTAGAGCAGCTCTACCCCGAGCTGGCCCGGCTGGAGCTGGTGGACTACAAGGTCCGCATCCTCGAAGGCACCCACGGCACGGACGCCGTCACCCGCGTCCTCATCACCTCCAGCGACGACACCGCCGAGTGGGCGACGGTGGGGGTGGCCGAGAACATCATCGACGCCTCCTGGCAGGCGCTGGAGCAGGCGGTCACGTACGGCCTGCTGCGCGCCGGCCGCGACTGCAGCTGACCCCGGGGGCGGCGCGCGCGCCCCGAGCGGTTCCTGGGGTGCGCGCTCCGAGCGGGCTTCGGCTTCGGGGCGTTGCGCGCCTGGGGGCTCAGGCGTTTTTGATCTGGCGCCTCCGGCGCGGGCGCTGCTGGGTGTCAGCGTGGAAGGACCTCGGCCCGTACGCCGGGGAGATCGCCGAACGCGGCGGAGGCGTCCATGGTGACCACGGTGCGCGCGGTGGCCGCCGCCGTCGCCGCGATGAGCAGGGCGTGGGCTCCTCGTTTCTTCCCCTCCCGCCGGACATGAGCCATGAGGCGCCCATGAACCCTGGCGACGTCCGTGGTGTACTCCTCGACCGGAATCAGGGCGAGGGCCTCGTCCACGAATGCCTGCCTGCGCGGGCGACGGGCGTCGTCGGCCAGTTCGACGCCCACGAGCAGTTCGGCCACGGTGATCGCCGCGATCGCCACGTCGTCGGCGTCCCCGATCACCGCGTCGATCGCCGCACTGCCCCGCTCGGCTGCGCTGAGCACCCCGGTGTCCAGGATCAGGCGTCGGGCCACGTGTCCCTCATCTCGTCGTCGAGCGCCTCGCGGGCTGCGGCGACGTCCGTTTCGAAGTCGGCGTCCAAGGAGGCCGCGCTTCTCGCCAGGAACGCCTTGACCATGCGGCCCGGTGCCGTGGGGGCCGGTCCGATCACGGCGATCTGCTTCCCGCCGCGGGTGACCACGATCGTCTCTCCGTGTTCGGCCTCGTCCAGGACGGCGGCGAAGCTTCTGGACGCTTCGGTGGCGGTCATCACTTTCATGGAATCGGATTATCTGATCGACGGGATGTCGTCTGGGGGTCGCCGGGGCGGACGAGGCCGGATTCGTAGGCGTGGCGGACCATCTGGGCGCGGTCGCGGAGGGCGAGTTTGGCCAGCAGGCGGTTGATGTGGGTGCTGACGGTCGCCTCCGTGATGGACAGCGTGCCGGCGATCTCGGTGTTGGACAGACCCTGCGCGACCAGCCGCAACACCTCCTCCTCCCGGGCGGTCACCCCCGTGGCCGCCGGTGACGGGGCGGGGGCCGTACGCCGGTAGGCCGCCACGACGCGGCCGGTGACCGCCGGGTCGAGCAGGACGTCGCCCCGCGCGGCGCTGCGGATGGCGGCGAACAGGTGCTCGGGCGGCGACACCTTGAGCAGGAACCCGCTGACCCCGGCGTGCAGCGCGAGGTCGAGGTTCTCGTCGGTGTCGTAGGTGGTCAGCACGATCACCCGTGGGGGCGCCGGGGTCGCGAGGATGCGGCGGGCGGCCTCCAGGCCGTTCAGGCGGGGCATCGCGATGTCGAGCAGCACGACGTCGGGGCGCAGGTCGCGGGCCAGCTCCACGGCCCGCTCGCCGTCGGCCGCCTCGCCCAGCACGGACAGGTCCGGCTGGGTGCCGATCATCAGGCGCAGCCCGGCCCTGATCATCGCCTGGTCGTCGGCGATCACCACGCCGATCCCGCCGCCGGGCTCGTCAAAGGCGGGGGCGGCGAAGGCGCCGGACTCGTCGAGGGCGGAGGTGGTGGAGGCGTCGGGGGCGTCCGGGGGGCCTGAGGAGGAGGGGGTCACAGGGGGAGCTCCGCACGTACCGTGAAGCCGCCTCCAGGAAGGGGCAACGCCGTCAGCGTGCCCTCGAAGAGGGCGGCTCGCTCGCGCATGCCGATCAGCCCGTGGCCGCCGCCTCCGGCCGACGGCGGCCGGGGGCCGCGCGGCCCCTCGTCCGTGATCTCCAGCCGGAGCTCTGCCGGCAGGTACGAGACGCTCACCGCCGCCCGCGTCGGCCCGGCGTGCTTGAGGGTGTTGGTCAGCGCCTCCTGGACGATCCGGTACGCCGACAGATCCAGCCCGGCCGACAACGGCGCCCGCTCGCCCGACACCGCCAGCGTGACGTCGAGCCCGGCCGACCTGAACTGCCCCAGCAGATCCTCCAGCCGGTCCAGGCCGGCCTGCGGAAGCAGGTCGCCGGCCTGCGTGCCGCGCAGCAGCCCGAGCATGCGCCGCAGCTCCTCCATGGCCTCCCGGCCGGCTGCCTCCACCGTGCTGAGCGCCTGCCGCTCGGGCTCCTGGTCCGCGCGCAGGAGCAGCCGGACGGTCCCGGTGTGCATGGTCATCACGCTGACGCTGTGCGCGACGATGTCGTGCAGCTCGCGGGCGATGCGGGCACGTTCCTCCTGCACCGACTCGCGCGCCAGCAGCGCGCCGCGCTCGGCCGCCTGCACGGCCAGCACGCGGTGGCGGCGTACGGCCAGACCGGCTCCGGCGGCGATGGCGCACATCACCAGCGCCACGGCGACGTCCCCCCATCCGGACGGAGGGGAGGTCCTGGACAGCATGGCGGCCACGAACACGCCCGTCGCGGTCAGCCCGGCCACGGCCCGCGCGCTGTCGGGGCGCACCTCGGCCAGCAGCGTGCACAGCAGCACGAGCTGGGTGTAGAACTGCCAGGCCGCGGGGGAGCCGGGCGCCAGCGCGAACGTCGCGATGTTGGTGGCCGAGTAGACGACCAGGATCGCGAACGGCGCGCGCGTCCGGAACAGCACCGCGACGGCGGTGACCAGCCCGGCGGCGATCCACAGCAGCACGTAGGAGCGAGGAGAGGCCATCGAGCGCACGCTGACCTCCTCCGCGACCGCGAACAGGGCCACGACCGCCGCCACGAGCCAGTCGACGGGGGAGGGGGAGCGGCGGTGGAGCATGAGGCGAGAGTAGCCCGCCCGGATTGTCACAATGTGCAGCGGAATCCACCGAAAGGGGGACGTCGGATCCAAGCCTGCCTTGACGACGGACCCGGCGGGCGACGCCTACCGTGCCCGGCATGTTCACCGACGCACTCTCCATCCGCCGCCTCCTGGCCGGCGGCAGCCTCGTCCTGGCCCCGGTCTGCCTGATCCTCGGCATGATCACCGACCCGTCCGAGCCCGGGGTCGAGGACCCGCTGGTCTACGCGCACAACCCGGGCGCCGTGGGCGTCAGCGCGACGCTCCTGCACTACACCTGGGTGCTGTTCGTGCCGGGGGTGATCGGCCTGGTCCTGCTCGTCCGGGGCAAGGGCAGGGCGCTGGCCACCGTCGCGGGCGCGCTCGCGGTGCTCGGACTGACCAACTTCTCGTCGCTGATGATCTCGGACTTCTTCGACATCGTGCTCTTCGACGCCCTGCCCGCCGCGCAGGCCGAGCAGCTCATGCAGGACGCGGCGCAGCCCGCCCTCATCGCCGCCTGGCAGCTGCCCGGGATGATCGGATCCTTCCTGGGCCTGGTCCTCGTCGCGGTCGCGTACGCGCGGGCGGGGCTGCCGGCGCGGCGGGAGCGGGCGGCCTAGAGCCGGTCGGGGCCGCCGTCCTCGTCCAGCCAGGCCACGACGTGGGTGGTGAAGCTGTCCACGAGGGTCAGGGGTTCGCCGGCCAGCACGAGAAGGGCGACGAGCTGGTTGACGCCGAACGCGCGCTCCCACGTGACCGCCCGCCGGTAGGTGCCGGCGTCGACGGCGTCGCGCAGGTGCTCCCAGCCGTGCCAGCCCATGAAGGCCGCGTCGATCGCCGGGTCGAACAGGTGGGCCCGGTCCCAGTCGAGGACGCCGACCAGCTTGCCGTTCGCGTCCCAGTGGACGTTGTCGCCGACGAGGTCGCCGTGGACCAGCGAGTCGGGGACCTGTTCCAGGGCCAGGGCGTCGTCGAGGCGCCGGCGTCCCTCCTCCCGCCACCTGGCAGGGAAGCGCGGGATGACCTCTTCGGCCAGGATCGTGCTCCAGCTCGCGGGCCCGGCGTACGAGCGCGGGGCGGGCAGCAGGGCCCGCAGCTCCGGGGTGACGGGCAGCTCGCGGAGGGCGCCGAGCAGGTCCCCGATCAGAGCCGGGTCGCCCTGGCCCGCGCCGAGACCGGCGCCGTCCAGCCAGGACACGGCCACGGCGGCGCGCTCCCCGAACATCGTCACCGGCGTCAGCGGCTCGGGCACCGCGAACGGCAGCCCGGCGGCCGCGATCGCGCGCAGCAGCTCGGTCCGCCGCGGCAGCGCCGCGCTCACGCTCGGCCGCCGGCCGACCCGCACGGCCGCCACCCCGGGGAGCAGCACGACGTCGTGCATCCCGCCGGGGGCGAGCCGCGCACTGCCGAGGGGAGCGCCGGGCACGAGCGCGTCGACGATCTCCAGCAGGTCAGGGGGCACGGGCTCGCTCATCGGCTCATCTCTTCCGAGGGGGAGGGGTACGCGTAAAGCCTACGCGGGTCCTGACCGGTGCCCGGCCTCCATACGATGGGGTCCCATGAGCTTCAGTGTGCTCGGCGTGCACGCCCACCCGGACGACGAGGCGATCTGGACCGGCGGCACCCTCGCCAAATACGCCGACGAGGGCGCCACGACCGCCGTCGTCACCTGCACCTGGGCCGAGGGCACCCAGCGGGCGCAGGAGCTGGAACGGGCCCTCGACATCCTCGGCGCGGGCAAGCCCCGGCTGCTCGGCCTCGCCGACGCGGGCAGGCCCGAGTCCGCCCCCGGCCGTCCGCGCTTCCTCGACGTGCCGTTCGACGAGGCGGTGGGCCTGCTGGTCGAGCACATCAGAGCCGTCCGGCCCGACGTCGTGCTCACCTTCGACGGCTTCGGCGGCTACGGCCACCCCGACCACGTGCACGTGCACCGGGTCACCCTGGCCGCGGTCGAGGCGGCCGGCTACGACCAGCTCTACCCCGGCACGGGCGACCCCTGGCGGCCGCACGCGCTCTACCTGGCGACCGTCCCGCGCTCGGTCGTGACGGCTCACTGGCGGGCGGTCTTCGGCGCCGATCCGGAGCCGGGCCAGGCCCTGCCCGGGGTCCCCGACCACCAGGTGTCGGCCGCGATCGACGTCTCGCGCTGGTCGGAGCGCAAGTGGGCGGCCATGCTCGCCCACGAGTCCGAGGTGGAGCGCGGCGCGTCGATGACCATGCTGACCGGGCTGCCGGAGCGGGCCCGCGCCCAGATGCTCGCCAACGAGTGGTACCGCCGGATCGCCTTCTAGAGCGGCTAGAGCAGGCCCGCGGAGAGGGTCTCGCCCTCGACCTTGAGCTTGCCCCCCGAGCACGACACCTTGGGCGAGTCGGTGCCCGGCACGATCACCGTCAGCAGCGACTTCGCCGCCGGCGACACCACCACGTTGGTCGCGTCCTTGGCCAGGTAGGTGGGCGAGACCCAGCCCAGCTTGCCGCCGCGCTCCACCTTCTGGCCGCCGACCCGCTCGCACGAGGAGAACTGCATCAGCGTCACCTTGAAGGCGCCGTCGGCCAGCACCACCTTGCCGCCGCTGTTCGAGACGACCTTGTACGAGGGCGCGAACCGCCACAGGTTCCTGACCTTCTTGCCCCCGGAGGCCGTGTCGAGCACCGCCATCAGGTCCTGGCCGTGGTTCACCAGCACCGAACGCGTCCGGCTCACGCCGTAGGCCCGGTCCGTGAGGCGGAAGGCCTGCCGCTTCTTGCCGTAGGAGGTCTTGGTCAGCCTGGACGAGGTGCGCGGCCGGAACCGGGCCCCCTCGACCGTCGGCACGTTGTGCGCCTCGGGGGAGAGCGTCCAGTAGCGGTAGGCGCTCTTCTCGTAGGAGTGGAAGCCGCCGTCCATGAGGATGTCGTGCCCCTGCGCGTAGTACGTCACGCCGAGGTGGTCCTCGTGCCCGTGGAACTTCATGCCGGGCCCGAACCTGATCGAGTAGTACGACGAGTCCGGCTTGCCCCAGGCCGTCCGGCCGTAGACGTAACCGGCCTTGTAGACCTTGACCTTCTGCTCCGGGGTGCCGGTCTCCATCTTCGGCTCGGTCTCGGCGCTGCCGTCGCCGATCGGGACCATGTAGCCGTTGGGCATCGTGGAGTGGGCGATGAAGTCCTTCAGCGCCTCGGCCCGCCGGCTGATCTCGGCCGGCACCTTGCGGTCGCACGCCTTCATGTTGGTGATGGCGACCTGGAGGCGGCCGTACACGTAGACGGCGTAGCGGGGGGCCTGCTCCATGAGCGCGCCCTGGGAGTCGACGTCGAGCTTGACCGTGCCGGTGAGCCGCCTGGAGGCCAGGTTCGACCAGTCGGAGCGGCCGTACCGGCAGCCGATGCCCATGAGGGCGATGTCCTGGTCGATGCCGTGGTTGTGGCCCTTCTTGTACAGCCGCGCGTCCGACAGCAGCTTGGCGTGGTCGGCCAGGCTGTCCTTCAGCCAGCTCTCCTTGACGTGCATGCTCAGGCACAACAACGGCTGCGTGCGCAGCGAGACCGGGTGGTCCTTCCACACGTACGGCTTGGTGGCGGCGGCCCCGCGCCGGTTGTTCGCCACCCAGTCCTTGGTGATCTCGGTGGCACGATCCAGGTAACGCCGCTCGCCGGTGTTCTCGTAGGCCACGACCAGCGTGCCCATCCAGCGCAACGACTGGAAGACGAACTCCCACGACCGGTTCCGGTACGGGCTCGCCCCCCAGTCGATGTCCTTGCCCAGCTTGTACGCCGGCAGCCCCACCAGCGAGATCTCGCCCTTCATGACGTCCTCGGCCGTCGGGGTGCCCGGCAGCCAGTCGCCTTGGCACTGCGCGGTACGGGTCACCTTGTCGGCGGCCTGCGCCGGGCTCGTCAGCCCGCCGAGCGCGAGCGTGAGGGCAAGAGGTATCGCGAGCCGGCGCACGCCAGGGTTCCTTCCGGACAAGAAAGTGAGGGCGGGACATGCTTTCGGAATCACGATCAACCGGTCAAGTCGCGTACCGGATCGTTAACGGCCCGATGCCCGCCGGTGCCTCCGGCAGCGCCGATGTCATGCTGGGGCGGTGAGATTCGACGACATCGTGCTGCCCGACACGCCCGCCTGCCGCGGAGCGCTGGAGGTGGCCACCCGCTACCAGTCACCCTCGCTGCTCAACCACGCCATACGCGCGTACCTGTGGGCCGCCGCCTACGCCCAGAGCAGGGCGATCGACTTCGACGCCGAGCTGCTCTACGTGTCGTCCATGCTGCACGACATCGGCCTGGTCGCCGAGTTCGACAGCCACACGGTGCCGTACGAGGAGGCCGGCGGCCACGTGGCCTGGGCCTTCTGCGCGGGGGCCGGCTGGTCGCCCGAGCGCCGGCTGCGCGCCGCCGAGGTGATCATCCGGCACATGTGGGAGGAGGTGCCGGTGGAGGAGGACCCGGAGGGCCACCTGCTGGAGCTCTCGACCGGCATGGACATCTCCGGCCGGCGCACCGAGGACATCCCCGACGGCGTGCGGCGCGAGGTGCTGGAGCGCTACCCGCGGCTGGAGATCGCCAAGGAGTTCGCCGCCTGCATCGCCGACCAGGGCGCGCGCAAGCCGTCGAGCTACGCCGGCCGGTTCGTGCGCGGCGGGATCGCCGACCGCATCGCCGCCAACCCCCTCGACGCCTAACCCTTGGGCCCGGCGCTCTGCACGACGTCGAAGCTCCACACCTGGGAGTCCGTCGCCGCCGGGCCCTGCCCGTGACCGTGACCCTGGCCCTGGCCGTGCCCTGCGGCGGCCTGGGCGTGGCCGCGCTGGAAGGCCTGGCCCTGCTGCCAGGTCCGGAAGTCCTCCTCGCTGCGCCAGCGCGTGTAGACGAGGTACTGGTCGGTGCCCTCGACCGGCCGTAGCAGCTCGAACCACTCGAACCCGTCGGCCGACTCCACCATCCCGGCCCGGCCGGAGAACCGCCGCTCCAGCTCCTCCCGCATCTCGGCGGGCACGGTCAGGACGTTGATCTTCACGATGGACAACGGAGGACCCCTCTCGGCGAAGCCTTAGCGCACGACCCGCTGCGTCGCAGGTGAGGGCTCCAGGCTAACGCGGGCCACCGCCGGTACGTGATCCCTGTCCAGCGCGTCCCGCAGGTTCGGCAGGGTGACCCGGGACAGGTGCTCGCTCAGCTCGCTCATCGGGGCCGCCTCGTCGGCGGCCACGCGCAGCCGTACCTCCGGGTGGCCGCGCGGGCCGACCAGGTCGGCGTCGGCGTTCAGGACGGCGGGGCTGGCCGCGACGTCGGCGGCGACCGCGTGAGCCATCCCGCCCGCCGCGATCTCGGTGACGCCGTCCGGTCCGGCCTCCAGGCGCAGCCGGGTGTGGGCGTCCCTGCGGCCCTGCGCGACCAGCCAGCGCAGGGCCAGCAGCGCGACCAGGACCGACACGGCGGCCACGGCCCACCACACGGGCGGGCTGTTGCGGGTGAAGAACCCGCGCACGCCCGCGTCCAGGATCGGCGTGGACGGCCCCAGCAGCCCGCGGGCCAGCGCCAGTCCGCCGAGCACGGCCAGCACCAGCCCGACCAGGGCCAGCCCCCACCGGTTGCCGCGGCCGGTCTTCCTGTTCATCGGCGCTCCTTGACGTTGACCGCCACCCGGTACGGCTCCACCGGGTCCAGCCCGGCGAGCCTGGTGAGGACGGCTTCGCGCACGGCCCGGCCGAAGCCCTCGTCGTCCCAGCCGGACGTGGCGGGCGTGACGGCGACCGTATGGCCGCGCAGGCTGGCGTGCGCCGAGCGCACCCCGGGCACCTCCTCGGCGGCGTGCTCCAGGGCCCTGGTGAAGCTCTTGGGACGCACGCCGATGATCAGGTCGGGGTCGCCGGTCCGCACGGGGACCATCCGCGGCCGTCCCGGCACCAGGGCGGTGACCAGCAGCGCCAGGCCTGCCAGCGCCACGATCGCGGCCCCGGTCAGGACCAGCGGGTCCGACCACGGCGTCGTGGCCGCCCACGCCAGCATCCGGTCGTAGGGCAGCCATCGCAACGGGCTGCCGGCCAGCGCGGACACCGTCTCGGCGGCGACCAGCAGCCCCAGCAGCGTGAGCAGGACGGCGACCACGATGGCGGGCACCCGGCGCTGCGGCCGGAACGCGCGCACCGCGGCCCGGTCGGCGCCCTTGTCCCGCGGCGGCGCCGCTTCCGGCTCGCCCCGATGCGCCCCCGCCCCGCCCGCCGGGACGGCCCCCCGCGTCTCCCCGGGCTCCTCGGACGGGAGCGGGCGGGTCATGCCGGGCCTCCCGCCAGATCGGTCATGATCACGTCGAGGCGGGTGACGTCCAGGCCGGTCTGCATGGCCACCCGGTTACGCACGTGCTCCCGCAGCCGCGCGGCCACGGCGTGCAGCGGGGCCGGGTAGGCGACGGTCACGTCCAGCTTCAGGGTGGCCCGCTCGCCGCGCACCTCGGCGCTGGACGAGTGCGTCCACGGCGCCCCGCCCAGCCGCACGTCGAGCACCTCGGGCACCTCCCGCGCCGCGCAGCAGGCGATCTTGGTGACCACCCGCTCGGAGATCTCGGTACGGCCCCGCCGCTCGGGCTCGGCCGACGGCGCGAGCCGCTGCCGGGGAACCGTGACCTGGGGAGTGGTGGTCATCGCCGCCTCGCGGTCAGGCCGGACAGGTTCAGCTCGCCGGTCTCGGCGACCTTGCCGACCAGGAAGCCGACCGCGCCGAGGACGAGGACGAGCAGGAACGCGCCGAGGCCGCCGAAGGCCCCCGCGAGTCCGAGGATGATGCCGACCGCCATGCCGATGACCGGCAGCCAAGGGACGTTGCTCATGATTCCTCCACCACGTCGATCACGTCGTCGATGCGTACGTTGACGGGACGCCCGCCGCCCGGCTCCCACACCGCCTGGCGGACGTCCTCGGCGGTCTCGGGCAGCGGCCGTTCCAGGGTCGCCACGATGGCGATCTCCACCGTGTCCCCGTCGGCCGAGACGCCCATGACCCGCGCCCCGGGCAGGTACGTCGCCACCGTCCCGAACGGGCCGCCGGAGAGCCTCGCCACCCCCGGGCAGGCCCGTACGAGCTCGGCCAGCGTCTCGGCCTCCGCCTTGGCGTCGGCGTCGGCGTCGGCCCGCGTATAGGCGGTGGCGCCGGGCCCGGTCATTGGACCCGGGGCTCCGGCTGCTCGATGACCTCGCGGCGACCGTCGCCCCTGTCCCTGTCCCTGTCGCGGTCCTGGCCGGGCAGGTGCACGTCGTCCACCCTGATGTTGACCTCGGTCACCTCCAGGCCGCACATGCGCTCGACCGCCGCGATGACGTTCCTGCGCACGGCCGCGGCCAGGTCGGGGATGGCGGTGCCGTACTCGGCGACCAGGTCCATGTCCACGGCCGCCTGGCGCTCGCCGACCTCGACCGAGACGCCCTGGGCGACGCTGCGCTCCCCGCCGACCATCCCGCGCACGTTGCCGAGCGCCCTGGCGGCGCCGCCGCCCATGGCGTGCACGCCGGAGACCTCGCGTGCGGCCAGTCCGGCGATCTTGGCGACGACGACGTCGTCGATGCTTGTCGTGCCCTTGTCGGTGACCAGCGAAGTCGCCGGCCCGCCCTCCTGCGTTCTGGCCCGCGGTACGGCAGAAGTCTGGTTGACCATCGTGTCCGGCACGTTCCGTCACCCCCTAGAAGTCTCTGATAAGCAGAGATATCCGCTTAACCACCACCGATGCCCCACAAAACGGACTCTGGGGGCATTTATGGCGAGTTCCTGACTTTTTTGCCGGTGGGCGGACCCCTCCGGCGGCGGCGATAGCCTTGTCAGGTGCGTATAGCGAGGTTCTCCACAGGCGAAGGCGTGTCGTTCGGCGTGGTCGAAGGCGGCCCTGGAGAGGAGTTCGTCTCCACGGTCTCCGGCCATCCGTTCGGCCAGGTGCAGTTCACCGGCGAGCGCTTCCCGCTGTCCCAGGTGAAGCTGCTGGCCCCGATGCTGCCGAGCAAGGTCGTCGCCATCGGCAGGAACTACGCCGAGCACGCCCGCGAGATGGGCAACGAGGTGCCCGACGAGCCGCTCATCTTCATGAAGCCGTCCACGTCGGTGATCGGCCACGGCGAGGCCATCGCCTACCCGACCTCGCTGTCCGACCGGGTCGACTACGAGGGCGAGCTGGCCGTGGTGATCGGCAGGCTCTGCCGCGACGTGCCCGTCGACCGGGTCAAGGACGTCATCTTCGGCTACACCTGCGCCAACGACGTCACCGCCCGCGACCTGCAGAAGAAGGACGTGCAGTTCACCCGGGCCAAGAGCTTCGACACGTTCTGCCCGCTCGGGCCCTGGATCCAGACCGATCTCGACGCGAGCGACCTGGCGCTGACCACCACGGTCAACGGCGAGATCCGGCAGAGCGGCCGCACCAGCCAGCTCATCAACGACATCCCCGCGCTGGTCGCCTACGTCAGCGCCGTCATGACGCTGATCCCCGGCGACGTCATCCTGACCGGCACCCCGGCGGGCATCGGCCCGCTGGAGATCGGCGACGAGGTCAGCGTCGGCATCGAAGGCATCGGCACTCTCACGAACAAGGTGGTCTCCCGTGACTGATCTACGGGTGCGTTTCGCCCCGTCCCCGACCGGCATGTTCCACGTCGGCGGCGCCCGCACGGCGCTGTTCAACTGGGCCCTCGCCGAACAGTCCGGCGGCCGCTTCGTCCTGCGCGTCGAGGACACCGACGCCACGCGCAACCGTCCGGAGTGGACCGAGGGCATCATCTCGGCGCTCGACTGGATCGGCATCAACGGCACCAACCCGGTGTTCGAGGGCCCCTACTTCCAGTCGGCCTACGAGCCGCAGCACCGCGAGGCCGTGGCCAAGCTGCTGGCCGACGGCAAGGCGTACCACTGCGACTGCACCCGCGAGACCCTGGTGGCCCGCACCGGCTCCGAGCACAAGGGCTACGACGGGTTCTGCCGCGAGCGCGGCCTGACCGAGGGCGCGGTGCGCTTCCGCACCCCCGACGAGGGCATCACCCTCGTCGAAGACCTGATCAGGGGCAACGTCGAGTTCCCCAACGAGGCGCAGGAAGACTTCGTGATCGCCCGCACCGACGGCTCGCCGCTCTACGTGCTGGCCAACGCCGTCGACGACATCACCCAGGGCATCACGCACGTCGTGCGCGGCGAGGAGCACCTGGGCAACGCCGCCAAGCAGGTGCTGCTGTGGCCGGCGCTCGGCTCCACCCCGCCGGTCTGGGCCCACCTGCCGGTGATCGTCAACGAGCAGCGCAAGAAGCTGTCCAAGCGCCGCGACAAGGTGGCCCTGGAGGACTACCGCGACGAGGGCTACCTCGCCGAGGCCATGGTCAACTACCTCATGCTGCTCGGCTGGGGCCCCGGCGAGGACCGCGAGATCATGCCGTGGGCGGAGATGGTCCCGCTGTTCAGGCTGGAGGACGTCAACTCCGCCAGCGCCTTCTTCGACGAGAAGAAGCTGCGGGCCTTCAACGGCGAGTACATCAGGGCCCTGCCGCTGGAGACCTTCGAGGAGCGCTGCTCGCCCTACCTCGACCCCGCCTGGGACCGCGAGCTGTTCAGCAAGGTCGCGGCGCTGGCCCAGACCCGCATCGGCGTGCTGTCGGAGATCCGGCAGAACGTCGACTTCCTCTTCCTCGACGAGCCCGTCTTCGACCAGCCGTCCTGGGACAAGGCGATGAAGAACTCCCCGGTGGAGATCCTCGGCGGCTATCTCGACCGCCTCCAGACGGTCGCCTGGGACCCTGACTCGCTCAAGGAGGCCCTGGAGGAGGTCGGCGCGCCGCTCGGGCTCAAGCTGGGCAAGACCCAGGCCCCCGTGCGCGTGGCGATCACCGGCCGGACGGTGGGCCTGCCGCTGTTCGAGTCGATCGAGGTGCTCGGGCGCGAGCGGTCCATGGAGCGGATCCGAGCGGCGCTAGCGCGCCTGCGAGGCTGAGCGACGACCCGACGGCCATCGACAGCCACACGCCCGTGACGCCGAGCCACGAGCTCAGCAGATAGGCGAGGGGCAGCTGCACCGCGAAGCCCGCCAGCGTGGCGGCGAGCAGGCGGCTGCCCTTTCCGCTCGCCTGGAGCACCCCGCCGACGGCGATCAGCCCGCCGAACGGCACCAGGTAGAGCGCCATCCAGCGCAGGAAGCCCACGGCCACCGCCGGGTCGTCGGTGAACAGCCCGGCCGCGGGCGCGGCCACCAGGTTGACCACCACCGCGACCACCGCCCCCGTCACCAGCCCGAGCCGCAGCGGTGACCCGACGGGCTCCGACCGCGCGGTGCGGATCATCGCCGCCTGGCGCAGCGCGTAGAAGACCATGACGCCGGCCAGCATGATCTTCTGGCTGATGCCGTACCCGGCGACCTCGGCCGTGCCGAACCCGGCGACGATCTCCACCAGCGCCATGCCCACCAGGGAGCGGGCCAGGAAGTCGCCCGACATGGGCAGGCCGGTCCGCAGCACCTCGCCGGCGAGCAGGCCGTCGCCGCCAGCGGCGCGGAGCCGTACGAGGGAGGTCGCCGCCACCCCGAGCGTGACCAGCCGCGCCGCCACGGTGGCCAGCGCGGCCCCCTGGACGCCCAGGTCGAGGCCGTAGATGAACAGCGGGTCCAGGACGATCACCAGGGCGTTGCAGATCAGCGCGTTCCGCATGGGGGTCTTCGTGTTGCCCAGCCCCTTGAGGACGCCGTCCACGACGGTCTGGGCGAAGAACACCGGCAACCCCGCCAGCGAGACCAGGAAGAAGCCGGCCGTCAGCCCGGGATCGTCGGTGAACAGGGCCGCCAGCGGCTCGCGCAGCAACACGCCGGGGACGGCGACGGCGACCGAGAACGCGGCCCACAACACCCAGCCCGTCCTGATCACGGGCCCGATCGGCGCGTGCCCGTCACGCCGCCCGATCAGCACGGTCATCCCCGTCGGGACGGCCAGGAACAGCCCGTAGGCCAGGTATTCGGCCGTGGTGCCCACGGTGACGGCCGCGATGGCGCCCTCCCCGAGCCCCGAGACCCACAGCAGGTCGATCACCCCCACCGCCACCACGGCGGTGAGCAGCTCCACGTAGATGGGGAGAGCCAGCCGGAACATGCGTACCTCGATTCGTTGTACCTCGTTTCGAGGTATAGCGTTACGATGCACGACATGGCAAGCGGCGGGGATCTGTCCCTCACCATCCTGGGCTTCCTGAACGAACGTCCGATGCACGGCTACGAGCTCAAGGCCCGCCTGGCCGCGCTCACCGGCCACCTCCGCCCGGTCAGCGACGGCGCCCTCTACCCCGCCATATCGAGACTGGAGAGCAAGGGCCTGGTCGAGCGGCACGAGGAGGCGGGCGCCGCGGCGGCCCGCAGGCAGGTGCTCACGCTCACCGGCAAGGGCCGCGAGGAGCTGCTGCGGCGGCTGCGCGAGCCGAGCGAGCTCGACATCAGCGACCAGACGCGCTTCTTCGCCCTGCTGACGTTCCTGTCGGCGCTGCCCGACCCCGCCGACCGGTCACGGGTGCTGCGCCGCCGGCTGGCCTTCCTGGAGGCCCCGGCGAGCTTCTTCTACGAGGGCGGCCGGCCGGTCCGGATCAAGGACGAGCCCGACCCGTACCGGCGCGGGATGCTGGAGATCGCCCGCGCGTCGAGCCGGGCGGAGAAGGAATGGCTCCGGCAGCGCATCGAGGAGCTGCCGGAGCCGTAGGGAAAGCCTCATCGGGGGAGGCGGGGGAGGCGGGGGAGCGGCGGTCAGTCGAGGCCGCGGCGGGCCAGCAGCGGCCCGATGCCCGCCTCGCGCCCGCGGAAGTTGCGGAAGGCGGTCAGCGGGTCGAGGCTGCCGCCCCTGGAGAGCAGCTCGCGGCGGAAGTGGTCGCCGTTCGCCCTGGTCAGGCCGCCGTTCTCCTTGAACCACTCCACACTCTCGGCGTCGAGCACCTCGCTCCAGATGTAGGAGTAGTAGCCGGCGCTGTAGCCGCCCGAGAAGATGTGGGCGAAGTAGTTGGTCCGGTAACGCGGGCGCACCAGTCGCACGTCGATCCCGGCCGCCTCCAGGGCCCGCTGCTCGAACGCCTGCGCGTCGGCCACCTGCTCGCCGGGCGCCAGCCGGTGCCAGGCCCAGTCGAGCAGCGTGGCCGCCAGGTACTCCACCGTCGCGAAGCCCTGGTTGAACTTCTCGGCCGCGTTGAGCTTGTCCACCAGCTCGGCGGGCATCGGCTCGCCCGTCTCGTGGTGCTTGGCGTAGTTGGCCAGGACCTCCGGCCAGGTCACCCACATCTCGTTGACCTGCGAGGGGTACTCGACGAAGTCGCGCGGCACGCTGGTGCCCGACACGCGCGGGAAGCGCACCTGCGAGAACAGCCCGTGCAGCGCGTGGCCGAACTCGTGGAAGGCGGTGTTCACCTCGTCGTACGTCAGCAGCGTCGGCCCCGAGGCCGGCTTGGTGATGTTGAGGTTGTTCATGACCACCGGCAGCTCGCCGAACAGGTGCGACTGGTCGACCAGGTTGTTCATCCACGCCCCGCCGCGCTTGTTCGCCCTGGCGTAGGGGTCGAGCAGGAACAGGCCGAGCGCGCCGCCGTCCTCGTTGAACACCTCGAAGACGGTCACGTCGGGGTGGTAGCCGCGCAGGTCGGGCCGTTCGGTGAAGGTGATGCCGTAGAGCTTGGTGGCGGCGAAGAACACGCCGTCCCTGATGACCCGGTTCAGCTCGAAGTAGGGGCGCATGGCGTCGGCGTCGAAGTCGTAGCGGGCCAGCCGCACCTTCTCCGAGTAGTACGACCAGTCCCACGGCTCGATCTCGAACCCGGCCTGCTCGGTCAGCGCCTCGGCCTCCTTGCCGGCGTTGCGCACCGCCGGGCCGACGAGCTGGCCGAGCATCTCCTCGACCGCCTCGACGGTCTTGGCCGTCTGGTCGGCCACCGAGTAGGCGGCGTGGTCGGGGAAGCCGAGCAGCGCGGCCCGCTCGGCCCGCAGCGTGGCCATCCTGGCGGCCCGCTCGAAGTTGGCCGGGGCGCGGCCGACGCTCCGCTCGTACAGGCGGCGGCGCACGTCGCGGTCGGTGAGCTGGGCCAGGCCGGGCTGGTTGGTGAAGTTCAGCAGCGGCAGGACGTACGTGCCGTCGTCCTTGCGCAGGGACTCGATCCTGGCCTCGTCGAAGCCGTCGAGCTCCTTGGCGTCCGTGAGGACCAGGGCCTCCTCGGTGGACGCCTTGAGCAGGGTCTGCGCGAACTCGGTCGACAGCTTCGACAGCTCGCCGTTCAGCTCGCGCAGCCGGTCCTGCTCCGGCTCCGACAGGTCGGCCCCGGCCCGGACGAAGTCCTCCCGGTACTTCTCCAGCAGCCACGCCTCCTCGGCGTCGGACGTGCCGACCTGCTTGATCCGCGCCCACAGCGCCCGGTTGAGGCGGATCGCGTCGTTGTGCGCGGTCAGCTTCGGGGAGATCTCCTTCTCGATCTCCATGATCCCGTCGCTGGAGTTGGACGCGGCCATGCTGAAGAAGACCGTGGCCGTCCGGTCGAGGATCCGCCCCGAACGCTCCAGGGCCGCGATCGTGTTGTCGAAGGTGGGCGGCTCGGTGTTGTTCGCGATCGCGTCGACCTCGGCCAGGTGCTCGGCCATGCCGCGCTCGAACGCGGGCAGGTAGTGCTCCTCGCGGACGTCCGCGAACGGCGGCAGCTGGTACGGCAGGCTACTAGGGGCGAAGAACGGGTTCTCGGCCAACGCTTTGGCTCCTCCACGTGGTGTTTTGTCCTCTTCAGCTTGGCACGTCAGAGCCTGTGCCGCAGGCGGCCGGACACCGCTTCGGCAATCGTTTTGGTCTTACCCCCCGAGCTGGGCTATTCTTTCGGACGTCGCCAAGCGCGCTCCGAGAAGGAGTTCGCAGCGGTGGGGTATGGTGTAATTGGCAGCACGACTGATTCTGGTTCAGTTAGTCTAGGTTCGAGTCCTGGTACCCCAGCAAGTTCCCGAAACGGATGTCTCCCTGAGAGACATCCGTTTTTTCGTGTCGGCGACCCGTCAGATCACCAGGTCGTCCAGAATCTCGCTGATCACGCGGTGCTGCAGCGCGAGCGGGATCACCCGGTTCCGCGTCGCCCAGGAGGCGATGGCCGACGTCGCCGAGCGTGCCGATGCCGCCAGGACGGCCCTGACCCTGTCGTACACGGACGAAGTCGTCATGCTGGACATCCGGGGGACGAGGGGCGTGGCTTCGTTCCGCAGGAGGCTGTTGAGGGCTTCGGGGTGGAAGGCGTGCGCCGGCCGGTACGCGCTGTGCGGGTCATGTACGAGGGGAAGGCCGCGCCGCCGCCGTGGCCTTCCGCCGTGGGGTGCTCGGCGGGTAGCGTCCCTCGCCTCATGGACGAATTCCGCATGCGCGAGGGCGGCCTCGCCCGTTTCGTCGCCCCGTTCGCCGCGCCGCTGGCGCTCTTCTTCGCCGTCTGCCTGCTGCTCGGGGCCATCTTCACCGGCAGCTCGGCGCTGGGCGTCGTGATCGGCGCGCTCGCCACGGCGGCCCTGACCGGCGTGCTCGTCGTCAAGCACCGCCGTCTGGTCGCGGGCACGGTGGTGCGCTTCTCGCCGGAGGGCGTGGAGCTGGCCGACGCCCGCGGCTTCCGGGTACGCCTGCGCTGGCCCGACATCACCGCGATCGGCGTGGTGGACACCCGGACGGCCGGCCCCGGGCCCCTGGGCCGGCCCGGCGGCGTCCGCGTACGCGTCCCGGCGCTGCGCTCGGTGGGGCTGGTCGGGTGGGGCGAGCGCACGCTCCCGCCGCGGACGCCGGGGTGGATGCGCGAGCGCCTGGCCCGGGCGCCCGCCGACCCCGTCACCGGACGGCCCGAGGTCGCGATCCCGCTCGGTGAGATCGACCCGCTGTGGGAACGGGGGCCGATGGGCGACTGGGTCCGCCGCCACAGGCCCGATCTCATGCGGTGATAAGCGGTTTGGTTGTGGTCTGCGGGGTGCGGTAGAGTTACCTGCGTCGCCGGGGAGACCCGGCACACCAGCTTGTGGACAAGGTCCCGTCGTCTAGTGGCCCAGGACGCCGCCCTCTCAAGGCGGTAGCGCCGGTTCGAATCCGGTCGGGACTACCACGATCACAAGCTGTGCGAAGGTCCCGTCGTCTAGTGGCCCAGGACGCCGCCCTCTCAAGGCGGTAGCGCCGGTTCGAATCCGGTCGGGACTACGTTCACCCAAACGCTCCGGTGCGTCAAGCACCGGGGCGTTTTTCGCGTTCCAAGGGACGCTCGAAAACGGAACAGGGCCCCGCGCTGATCGCGCGGGGCCCTGGCCGGAGTGGGGTCAGGCCGAGGAGCGGGCCTTGAACAGGGCGCGGCGGGCCGCCTTGGCGATCTGCTTGTCGGGGTGGACCTGGGAGATCAGGTCGAGCAGCTCCTCGACGTGCGCGTGCGGGATCTTCCAGATCACCTCGAGAAGACCGTTGACCATGTCGGGGCCGATGTCCCGCAGGCTGCTGACGAACTCCGAACGCCCCAGCCCGGCCGAGATCGTCCACATGTCGAGGATCAGCCAGTGGGTGTCGTCCTGGGTGGGCTCGGGCGCCCCCTCGACCCCGAGCTGGCTCAGGTGCGTCGCCGCGTACGGCCGCAGGGACGGCTGCTTGAGCGCCTCCTGCCAGGCCGGGACGGCGGCCTCGCCCAGCGTGCCCACCACGCTGGCCGCCTGCACCCGGATCAGGGCGTCGCTCTCGTCCTCGGCCGCCGCGTCGAGCAGCTCCTCGGCGGCCTTGGCCGGCTCCCTGAGCTGCATCCAGGCGGCGAACTCGGCGTCGGCCTCGTCCTCGGGCAGCTCGGCGCTCAGCGCGAGCAGCTCGTGGGCGCTCATCGACTCGATCGCGGGCCGGGCGTCGACCTCGATGTCGGCGTCGTCCACCAGGTGGACGACGCCCTCGGTGCCCAGCGGGGTGAGGCGCACGGTCGTGCCCTCGACCTCGACCATGCCGTAGCCGGTCAGCCAGTCGATGGCGGGGGCCAGCGGGTCGCCGGCCGCCTCCCAGGCGTCGCCGCCCAGCTCGTCGAGGTCGGCGGCGGCCTCGGCCAGCTCGCGGGCCAGGTCGTCGCGCTCGCGTGAGCCGCCGGCCAGCAGCAGCCTGACCAGCAGGCCCCGGGTCAGGCCGGCCAGCGCCATCGTCAGGTCGTCGTCGTCGAGCTCGGGGTCGCCGTAGTCGACCGAGTGCAGGCCGAGCATCCAGGCGTCGAGGACGTCCTCGTCGTCGTCGAACGGCCACTCGGAGGTGTCGTCCTGGACGGCCACGGTGTTGCCCTCGCCCGGTTCGAGGAACTCCAGGTCGACGGCGAGGTTCCAGATGTTCCAGAGCTGCGGGACCGCCTCGGCCACCGGGCCGTCGGTCTCGGGCCTGGGCAGGCCGACGGCGGCCAGCGCCTCCTCCACCTCGGCGTCGGTGAGCAGGGTGTCCTCGCCGACGCGACGGCCGGAGCCGACCCACAGCGCCAGGTCGCGGGCCTTGGCGACCAGCGGGGACCGGCGGGCGGCCGCGGCCAGCTCGGAGTCGGGGCGCAGCCTGATCGTGTCGAGCTCGGCCAGCTCGTCGGCGAACGCCTCGAAGTCGCCCAGGTCGCCCGTTTCCTCCTCCTCGTCGTCACCCGCGCCGTCGTCGTCGAGCAGGTCCTCCATGAGTTCGACGAACTCGTCCTCGACGTCGTCGAGCTCGGCCTGCAGGTCGGCGAGGGAGTCGGAGCCCTTGGCGAGCCTGCCGGTCTGGGAGAGGAACGTCAGGTACGCGTCGACGGCGGGCAGCATGCCGTCGGCGGCGGCGTCGGGATCCTCCACGACCTTCGGCATGCGGTCGAGCAGCAGGTTGCGCAGGTCGGCACGCTTCCACGTGCCGAGGTCCTGCGAGAAGGCGAGACGGTGCCAGAGTGCGGCAGGCCCCACGAGCTCGGGGTCGCTTCCGGGCGCGTTGGAACGCGCCCACATGATGAACTCTTCGAGCAGGGGTCGCAGCTCAGTGGCGGCTACCTCGATGCGATCTGTCACGCACTCAGGCTAGTGCGCCCGCGAGGCAGTCGGCCCCCGAAATACGAGCTTTCGCCGATCATGACGTGCGGCGCATGGCCTCGGTGATGCGTTCGGCGGCCGCCATGACGGGCACGGCGTGCAACCGGCCGGGCGCGCGGGTGAGCCGCTCGATGGGCCCGGAGACCGAGACGGACGCGATCACCTTGCCTCCGCTGCCCCTTATGGGGGCGGACACGCTGGCCACCCCCTGCTCGCGCTCGCCGACGCTGTGGGCCCACCCGCGGCGGCGCACGGAGGCGAGGGTGGCGGCGGTGAACTTGGCGCCGCGCAGGCCCCTGTGCAGCCGGTCGGGCTCCTCCCAGGCCAGCAGGATTTGAGCCGCCGAGCCGGCGGTCATCGGCAGCGCCGAGCCCACCGGGACGGTGTCGCGCAGGCCGCTGGCCCGCTCGGCCGCCGCCACGCAGACCCGCTCGTCACCCTGGCGCCGGTAGAGTTGCGCGCTCTCGCCGGTCAGGTCGCGCAGCTGCATCAGCACGGGCGAGGCCACCGCGAGCAGCCGGTCCTCGCCGGCCGCCGTGGACAACTCCGCGAGCCGCGGCCCGAGCACGAATCTGCCCTGGGTGTCGCGGCTCACGATGCGGTGGTGCTCAAGTGCGACGGCCAGCCGGTGGGCCGTGGGGCGGGCCAGGCCGGTGGCCTGGACGAGCTGAGCCAGGGAAGCGGGACCCGCTTCGAGGGCATTGAGTACAAGAACGGCCTTGTCGAGTACTCCGACTCCGCTAGAGTTGTCCATACACCGATACTGCCGTCTCGACATATGAGAAGGCAAGTCGGAGGAAATCTCAAGGAGGAGATCATGGGCCGCACACTGGCCGAGAAGGTCTGGGAGCAGCACGTCGTCCGCCGTGCGGAGGGCGAACCCGACCTGCTCTACATCGACCTGCACCTCATTCACGAGGTGACCAGTCCGCAGGCGTTCGACGGACTCCGTCTCGCCGGCCGGAAGGTGCGCAGGCCCGATCTCACCATCGCCACCGAGGACCACAACGTCCCGACCGTGCTCGGCCCGATCTCCGACCCCGTCTCCAAGGCCCAGGTCGAGACGCTGCGCAAGAACGCCGCCGAGTTCGGCATCAGGCTGCACCCGATGGGCGACGCCGGCCAGGGCGTGGTGCACATCATCGGCCCGCAGTTCGGCCTGACCCAGCCGGGCATGACGATCGTCTGCGGCGACTCCCACACCTCCACCCACGGCGCCTTCGGCGGCATCGCGTTCGGCATCGGCACCTCCGAGGTCGAGCACGTGCTGGCCACCCAGACGCTGCCCGCCTACCGGCCGAAGACGATGGCCATCGAGGTCTCCGGCGAGCTGCCCGCCGGCGTCACCGCCAAGGACCTGATCCTGGCGATCATCGCCAAGATCGGCACCGGCGGCGGCCAGGGCTACATCGTCGAGTACCGCGGCGAGGCCGTGCGCAAGCTCTCCATGGAGGGCCGCATGACCGTCTGCAACATGTCCATCGAGGCGGGCGCCCGCGCCGGCGTGATCGCCCCGGACGAGACCACGTTCGCCTACCTCAAGGGCCGCCCGCACGCCCCCGAGGGCGAGCTGTGGGACCAGGCCGTCGAGTACTGGAAGTCGCTGCGCACCGACGACGACGCCGTGTTCGACAAGGTCGTGGAGATCGACGCCACGACGCTGACCCCGTACGTCACGTGGGGCACCAACCCCGGCCAGGGCCTGCCGCTGGGCGGGTCCGTGCCGAGCCCCGACAGCTTCGCCGACCCGGTCGAGCGCTCGGCCGCCGAGCGTGCGCTGGAGTACATGGGCCTGACCGCGGGCACGCCGCTGCGCGAGATCGAGGTCGACACCGTGTTCGTCGGCTCGTGCACCAACGGCCGCATCGAGGACCTGCGCTCGGCCGCCGAGATCCTGCGCGGCCGCCAGGTCCGCACCCGCACGCTGATCGTGCCCGGCTCGATGCTGGTCAAGCTCCAGGCCGAGCAGGAGGGCCTGCACGAGGTGTTCAAGGCCGCCGGCGCCGAGTGGCGCGAGGCCGGCTGCTCGATGTGCCTCGGCATGAACCCCGACACGCTCAAGCCCGGCGAGCGCAGCGCCTCCACCTCCAACCGCAACTTCGAGGGCCGCCAGGGCAAGGGCGGCCGCACCCACCTGGTGTCGCCGCAGGTCGCCGCCGCGACCGCGGTCACCGGCCGCCTGACCGCCCCCGCCGACCTGTAAGGAGAACCAGACCGATGGACGCCTTCACCACCCACACCGGTACGGCGGTGCCGCTGCGCCGCAGCAACGTCGACACCGACCAGATCATCCCGGCCGTCTGGCTCAAGCAGGTCAGCCGCACCGGCTTCGAGAAGGGCCTGTTCGCCGCCTGGCGCGAGGACCCGACGTTCGTCCTGAACGATCCCTCCTACGAGGGCGGCTCGATCCTGGTCTCCGGCCCCGACTTCGGCACCGGCTCCTCCCGCGAGCACGCCGTGTGGGCCTTGCAGCAGTACGGCTTCCGCGCCGTGATCGCCGCCCGGTTCGGCGACATCTTCCGCAACAACTCCACCAAGATGGGGCTGCTGCCGGTCGTCCTGCCCGCCGAGAAGGTCGAGGCCCTGCAGGCCGCCGTCGAGGCCGACCCGAAGCTGCAGGTGACCGTCGACCTGCTGGAACGCCAGGTCCGCTGGGCCGGCGAGGTCGTGCCGTTCGAGATCGACGACTACACCCGCTGGCGCCTCACCGAGGGCCTGGACGACATCGGCCTGACCCTGCGTCACGCCGACGACGTGGCCGCGTACGAGAATGGTCGGCAGCCATGGCTGCCGACGACCGTCTAGAAGACGACGAACTGGCGCGGCGGTTGCGCGAGGCGCACCGCCGCGTCCGCATGCTCCCCGCCGCCGACAGGGAACGGGCGGCCCGCCGTTACCTGTCCATCTGCGACCTCGCCAAGCGCGATCCGGAAAGAGCGGCCGCCCGGCTCGACGCCTTTCTGGGCGCTCTCGACACGCCACGCGAGGGGGAAAACACGCAGGGTGATTGAGTTCCCCCGCGATCCCGCCTACTTTCGAGCGCGTAAGGGGTTTCTACGTCGAACTCGAGAGCTGGAACCCCGAGCCGTCACTGGGGGAGCAGGACTTTCATGAACAAGCGAGAGCTCGTCGACGCCATCACCGATCGGGTGGGCGACAAAAGGACGGCCACCGAGGCCGTCAACGCGGTCATCGAGGCCATCCAGAAGGCCGTGGCGAGCGGGGACAAGGTCTCCATCACGGGCTTCGGCGCGTTCGAGATGGTGAACAAGCCCGCCCGCACTGCCAGGAACCCGTCGACCGGCGCCGAGATCAAGGTCGCCGAGAGCTGGGCGCCCAAGTTCCGTCCCGGCTCCGAATTCAAGGACCTGGTGAACGAGGGCGGCAAGCAGATCGGCAAGAAGAAATAGTCTCAGCGGACATCACGCCCGGGCGGCCCACGCCCGGGCGTTCGCTGTTTTCCGGGACGGCGTCGTCATTCGGGCGCGGGAATCGGGAACGTCGACAGCGTGATGTAGGTGATCCGCCCGCCGTCGGTCGCCAGGTTCACCCGCTGCCCCGTGCGCAGCAGCAGCAGCGGCCCCGCGTCGAAGGCGCGCGTGCCGAACTCCAGCACCGTCCCGTCGTCGAGGAAGACCGAGCCGGAACGGGTGACCTCGTCGAAGCTGCGTACCGTCGCCTGCACGCCGTCCAGCCTAAGCCGACCGCCGTCCGGCGGGCGAGAGGCGGCCCGGAAGGTCACGCCCCCGGCCACAGGTCGGCGACCACCGCCGCCGTGTGCCGGCCCAGGCCCAGGGCGAGGGCCGCGCGCAGGTCGTCGGGGGTGTCCACGTCCCGCCGGAGCGAGTCGATCCCCGGCACGCACAGCTCCTTCGCGCCGCCGGCCAGGTGCTTGGCCCGCGACTCGCCGCCGAACCGCGGCGTGAACGGCCGCCCGGCCAGCACGCCGTAGAAGGTCGTGCCGACCTCCTGGGCGTCCGGCACGAACGACTGGTCGAACTCGGCCGCCGCCGCCAGCGCCGTCGCCAGCTCGGCCGGTCGCAGGGCCGGCAGATCGGCCTGGAGCGCGCCCACCGCCTCACCGGGCGCGACGCGTACGGCATGGGCCGCGCCCGTGCGCAACGCGGTGTTGAGCCCGCGGTCCGGGTCGTGCACCACCTCCGCGCCCAGCGCCCCCAGCGGCCCCGCCGCCGCCGGATCGGCGGTCACCACGATCACCCGCGCCACCGCCGGGCAGGCCAGCGCCGCGGCCACGGTGTCGCAGGCCACGGCCACGGCCAGCCGCGTACGGTGGGGACCCGTCGCGGCCGCCAGCCGCGTCTTCGCCGCGACCAGCGTCTTCACCGGAATGACCAGAGACCAGCGGTTGCTCATAGGCTTAAGCATCTCGCCTCGACATCCCACGCGGCCAACCGGGAGACTTGGGGCGCACACCGTACGGGTTGGAGGAGACCATGAGCCGCCCCACGCGACCTTCGCGTTTCTGGGAGTCATTCGCCGTAGCGGTGGTCAAGCCGCTGTCGTGGCTCCTGGTCAAGAAGGACTGGCGCAACGGCGAGCGACTCCCGCGCACCGGCGGCATCATCATCGCGGCCAACCACCTGTCCTGGAGCGATCCCGTCCTGCTGTCGCACTTCCTGTTCAACAACGGCCGCTGGCCGGTCATCCTGGCCAAGGCCGCGCTGTTCAAGGTGCCCTTCCTGGGCCGGGCGCTCAACGGCCTGCTGGCCATCCCGGTCGAGCGGGGCAGCAGCGAGGCGGCCAGGTCGCTCAGCTCGTCGGCCCAGCGGCTGCGCGACGGCGCGGCCATCCTGTTCTACCCCGAGGGCACCTGCACCCGCGATCCCGAGCTGTGGCCCATGGTGGGCAAGACCGGCGCCGCCCGGCTGGCGCTGGAGAGCGGCGCGCAGGTCATCCCCATCGCCCACTGGGGCGCCCACGAGCTGCTCCCGTACGGCGCCAAGAGGCCCAGGCTGTTCCCGCGCAAGACCTTCCACGTCACCGTCGGCCCGCCGGTCGACCTGTCCAAGTACGAGGGGCAGCCCCTGCGCGCCAGTGTGCTGCGCGAGGCGACCGCCGACATCATGGCGGCCATCACCGAGCAGCTGACCGAGCTGCGCGGCGAGAAGGCCCCGGAAACTCCCTACGATCCCGCCAGGCGGTGATGGCATGACAAAGGCAGCCGTTCTCGGCACGGGCTCGTGGGGCACCACGTTCGCCATGGTCCTCGCCGAGGCGGGCAACGAGGTCACGCTGTGGGGGCGCAGGCCGGAGCTGGTCGAGGCGATCGACAAGGACCACGCCAACCCCGACTACCTGCCCGGCGTGACGCTGCCCGAGGCGCTGCGCGCCACCACCGACCCCGTGCGCGCGCTCGACGGCGCCGACTTCGTGGTGCTGGCCGTGCCCTCGCAGATGTTGCGGCCCAACCTGACCGCCTGGCGCGAGCACATCCCGCCGAACGCGGTCCTGGTCAGCCTCATGAAGGGCGTCGAGCTGGGCACGACCAAGCGCATGAGCGAGGTGATCCGCGAGGTCGCCGAGGTGCCCGAGGAGCGGGTCGCGGTGGTGTCCGGGCCCAACCTGGCCAAGGAGATCGCCCACCGCCAGCCCGCCGCCACGGTCGTCGCCTGCACCGACGAGTCGGTCGCCGAACGCCTCCAGGCCGCCTGCCACCTGCCGCCGTGGTTCCGGCCGTACACCAACACCGACGTGGTCGGGGTCGAGCTGGGCGGCGCGGTGAAGAACGTGATCGCGCTGGCCGTGGGCGTCTCGGCGGGCATGGGCATGGGCGACAACGTCAGCGCCATGCTCATCACCAGGGGCCTGGCCGAGATCTCCCGCCTGGGCGCCGCGCTGGGCGCCGACCCCCACACCTTCGCCGGGCTGGCCGGCATGGGCGACCTGGTGGCCACCTGCACCTCGCCGCTGTCGCGCAACCGCACCTTCGGCGAGAACCTGGGCCGCGGCATGACCCTCGCCGAGGTCGTCGCCGCCACCAAGCAGACCGCCGAGGGCGTGAAGTCCTGCGAGTCCGTCCTTGAGCTGGCCAGGAAGCACGACGTCGAGATGCCGATCACCGAGGTGGTCGTCGGGGTCGTGCACGACGGCATGTCGCCGTCGGAGGCGGGCATGCTGCTCATGTCCCGCTCGCCCAAACCCGAACGGTACGGCCTGTGAATCCGGACGCCACCGCGCGCTCGACTCGCTGTCAGGGGGACACCCCGGTAGATTCGGACGTCATGAGCAAGCCACGCGTCGCCGTCGTTTTCGGAGGTCGCAATTCTGAGCATGCCGTGTCCCTCATGGGCGCGGGCAGCGTGCTGGATGTGATCGACAGGAGTAAGTACGAGGTGATCCCGGTCGGGATCGCCCAGGACGGCAGGTGGGTGCTCGCCGCGTCCGACCAGCGGTTCGCCATCGAGGCCGGGGAGCTGCCCGCGGTCGACACCTCCGGAGCCGCGCTCGCGCTGCCCAGCGGCGGCGCCGGGCTGGTGGCCTACGACCCCGGGAGCATCCCGGTCGAGCTCGGCACGGTCGACGTCGTCTTCCCCGTCATGCACGGCCCGTTCGCCGAGGACGGCACCATCCAGGGCCTGCTGGAGATGGCCGGCGTCCGCTACGTCGGCTCCGGCGTGCTGGCCAGCGCCGTCGGCATGGACAAGGCGCACATGAAGACCGTGATGGCCGCCGCCGGGCTGCCGATCGGCCGTTACGTCGTCGTCCGCGACCGCGACTGGCGGCTCAACCGCGAGTGCGTGCTGAAGGAGGCCGAGGAGCTCGGCTTCCCGGTGTTCGTCAAGCCCGCCAGGGCCGGCTCCTCGCAGGGCATCTCCAAGGCCCAGGACCGCGCCGAGCTGGAGGCGGCCGTCGAGTCCGCCCGGGTGCACGACCCCAAGGTGCTGATCGAGGCCGCGATCGAGGGTCGCGAGATCGAGTGCGCGGTGCTGGAGTCGCTCGGCGACGAGCCCGCCGCCGCGTCGATCCCGGGCGAGGTCAGGGTCGAGGGCGGCCAGGAGTTCTTCGACTTCGAGGCCAAGTACTACCCCGACCAGATGTCGCTCACCGTGCCCGCCGACATCCCGGCCGAGACCGCGGAGGAGCTGCGCGCGATGGCCGTACGGGCCTTCGAGGCGCTCGACTGCGAGGGTTTGTCCAGGGTCGACTTCTTCTACACGCCCGACGGCCGGCTGATCTTCAACGAGATCAACACGATGCCCGGGTTCACCTCGTTGTCGGTCGCGCCGCAGCTCTGGGCGGCCTCGGGGCTGTCGTACCCGCAGCTGGTCGACCGGCTGATCCAGCTCGCGCTGTCGCGCTCACCCGGCCTGCGTTGAGACGGCCCGCCCGATCGGCCCCGACAGCTCGGCCAGCACGTCGGACGCCGCGTGGTCGCCGCCGACCGTGACCTCCACGTACGTGGGCGCGGCCACCGCGGTGAACAGGGTGGGCTTGTCCGGATCGGCGAACCAGCCCACCCCGTCGATCTCCTGGAGCTGGTCGGTCGGCGCCATCCGGGCAGGCCGCGGCACACCGCAGCGCACCGCGATGGACGCCTCCCCCCAGACCGCCACGTACGGCGAGGCCGGCTCCGACGTGCCGCGCTCGGCGCCGTCGAGCGTCTTGGGCAGCAGGGACGCGAGCCTGTCACAGGCCGCCGCCGCCTCCCCCGAAGGCTTGGGCGGATCGACCTGTACCACGCCACCGCAGCCGGCGAGTGCCAGAAGAAGGAACAGAACGGCGGCGGCGCGCATGGAACCCAGTCCTCGAATGTGTCAGATATGAACGATCGGACACGTAAGAGTACGCGTGATCCCTTCCACCGCCTGAATCTGCGCCACGACCAGCTTGCCGAGCTCGTCGACGTTGCGCGCCTCAGCGCGGACGATCACGTCGTAAGGCCCCGTCACGTCTTCCGCCTGGGTGACCCCCGGAATTCCGGAGATCTCCTCGGCAACGGCGGCGGCCTTGCCGACCTCGGTCTGAATAAGGATGTAGGCCTGCACCATCACGTCCTCCCGGGCGATTGGATCACGCCGAAGGGCCACCGTACCCTGTGTGCGTCAGGAGGTGCGTCATCACAGTCGGAGATCTCGGCGAGTTCGGTGTCGTCAATCGTATTGCCGGACGCCTGCCCCAGGGAGAGGGGGTCATGCTCGGCCCGGGTGACGACGCCGCCATGGTCGCCGCGCCCGACGGGCGGGTGGTCGTCTCGACCGATCTGCTGGTCGAGCGCAGGCACTTCCGGCTCGACTGGTCCGGCGGGCGCGACGTGGGCCGCAAGGCCGCGGCCCAGAACCTGGCCGACATCGCCGCCATGGGGGCCGTCCCGACGTCCATCGTGGTCGGGCTCGGCATCCCCGCCGAGCTGCCGGTGGCCTGGCTGGACGCCCTGACCGACGGGTTCCGCGAGGAGTGCGCGGTGGTCGGCGCGAGCGTGGTCGGCGGCGACATCACCCGGTCCGACCTGGTGGTCATCGGGGTGACCGCGCTGGGCGACCTGCGCGGGCGGGCGCCGGTGACGCGGTCCGGGGCGCGGCCGGGGCACGTGGTGGCCGTGGCCGGGCGGCTGGGGTACGCCGCCGCGGGGCTGGCGCTGCTGGCCGCCGGGGTCGCCGCGGGTTCCGGCGTGCTGGCGGAGGCGGTGACCGCCCACCGGCGGCCCTGCCCGCCGTACGAGGAGGGGCCGCGGGCGGCCGCGCTGGGCGCGAGCGCCATGCTCGACGTCAGCGACGGCCTGGTGCAGGACATCGGGCACGTGGCGGCGGCCAGCGGCGTACGGGTCGAGCTCGATCCCGGGTCGTTCGCCGTGGGGGAGCCGGTGGCGGCGGCGGCCGAGGAACTGGGGCAGGATCCGCTCGAATGGGTGCTCACGGGTGGTGAGGATCACGCGCTCGCCGCGGTCTTCCCTCCTGACGTACGGCTGCCGCCGTCGTGGCAGGTCGTGGGCCGGGTGGTCGAGGGGGAGGGCGTCCTGGTGCACGGCCGCCAGGTGGGACAGGGCGGCTGGGATCACTTTCGGTGATGACTTGTCCCGATTTACGTGAAATTTTCCGGATTTAGGGTAGGACTAGCGGGATTGTTGTGACAAGGACGTAGTAAAGGTGTTATGAAGATTGGCGGCCACTGTAACCGCGAGAAAGGGCAGCCATGGGCCGCCACGGCACCGGTGGATCCGACGATGGGGATGAACGGGGGAACGGCAGCGCTTTCTGGGGTCCCGACGACCCGGCCGAGGCGCCGGGCTGGCCGGCGTTGCCGGACCAGGTCGAGGTGACGGGGCAGTGGGCCCGGATGCCGCGCCGCGAGGACGGCCCGCCGCAGCGCAGCGGCCGGCAGCCCGAGCCGTTCGAGACCACGGGTGCCTTCGCCGTGCCCGCCGACGCCGCCCCAGGGTTCCCGCCGCCCGACGCCCCCTCCGGCCCCTTTCCGCCGCCGAACGGCCCCCAGTTCTCCGGGTCGCCCTACCCCGATCCGAACGGGGCCGGGCCGTTCGAGGTGACGGGCGCGTTCGCCCGCCCGGCCGACTGGGACGCCGTCGGCCCCTCTTCCCAGCCCGACGCCACGTCCGCCTTCGGGCCGCCGCCGAGCTTCGACGCCTCCGGCCGCACCCCGGGCCCCTTCGACGCCCCCCGGCGGAACACCGGCCCGTTCGACGCCCAGGAGCCGGGCGGCACGGCCAGGTTCGACATGCCTGGACCCGGTGGCACCGCCAGGTTCGACGTGCCTGAGCCCGGAAGCACCGCCAGGTTCGACGTGCCCGGCGGGTCCGACACCGCCTTCCACGCCAGGCTGCCGGAGCCCGGTGACGTGAAGGTGGCCGGGGAGCCGACCGCCGCGCACACTCCCGCCTGGGCGGAGGCCGAGACCGGTTTCCTGCGTTCGGGCTGGTCCTCCGACCAGGACCTCGACGACCTGGACGAGTCCGGCGAGTCCCGTGGCCGTCGCCGCGGCGGCCGGCGCAAGTCGTCCAGGGGCGGCGGCGGTGGCGACGACGACGGCCTGAACCCGCCTGCCGGCGGCGGCAGCGGCAAGGGCAGGGGCCGCATGGCGCTGCTGTCGGTCGCCGCCGTGGCCGTCGTGCTCGGCGGGACGGTCGCCGGGGTGAAGCTCATGAGCTCCTCGGATGACCCCGGCAAGTGCGCGGGCGCGAGCTGCGCCGCCGTCCACACCAGCACCAGCCCCTCGACCGACGTGGTCGCCGACCCCAGCACGGAGGAGGAAGAGCCCTCCGAGGAGCCGACGGAGGACGAGGAGACGAGCACCCCCTCCGACACCCCGACGACCACCGCCCCCACGGTCGGCAACCGCGTCCCGCGCCGCAGCACGGCCCCCACCCCCACGCCCACCAGGACGCGGACGAAGGCCTCGGCCAAGCCGACGCGGCAGCCGGAGCCGCCGGCCGAGGAGACGATCTCCGAGGCCCCGACCGACGACGGCACGTCCCTGGGCAACTCCGACACCGGCGTCGTCCCCACGGTGGGCAGCAGCCCCGCGCCCGCGACCACCTCGACGTCCGGGTACGGAGGCAGCGGCGGCTCGGTCAACGTGCGGCAGACGGTCAAGCAGCGGCTCACGTCGTACTCGGCCACGCTGCGCGTCACCAACCAGTCGCCGGCACCGCTGGCGAACGCCACCTTCTCCCTCCCGGTCGAGGGCCGCGTGATGGACGTGAACGGCGGTTCCTGGACCCAGGACGGCGACCTGCTGATCATCGACCTGTCGGGCTCGCTGGCCGCCGGGGACTCGGTGAGCGTCACGTACTCGGCGACGGGGAAGGCGCAGGAGCCGGGCGCGTGCGGGCTGGTCGGCGGGGAGTGCACGATCGGCTGAGTGCCTGTTCGGTGCCGGTCGAGTGGTTGGATGGGGTTCATGACGACCCCTCCACGTGTGCTGACCGTCGCGGGCTCCGATTCCGGAGGCGGCGCGGGCATCCAGGCCGACCTGAAGACCATGATGGCGATGGGCGTGCACGGCATGAGCGTGATCGCCGCCGTCACGGCCCAGAACTCGCTGGGCGTCCAGGGCTACTGGGAGCTGCCGCCCGAGGCCGTGCGCGCGCAGCTCGACTCCGTGCTGGGCGACATCGGGGCGCAGGCCGTCAAGACCGGCATGCTGGCCTCGCCGGTGCTGGTGGAGACGGTGGCCGAGGTGCTGGGGGCCTATGACGCGCCGGTGGTGGTCGATCCCGTCGGGGTGTCCAAGCACGGCGACTCGCTGCTCGCGCCCGAGGCCGTCGACACGCTCAGGACGCGCCTGCTGCCCGTGGCCACGGTCGTGACGCCGAACCTGTGGGAGGTGGAGCAGCTCACCTCCGTCAAGGTCGAGGACGAGGGAGACCTGCGCCGGGCCGCCGACGCCGTGCTCGCGCTGGGCCCGTCCTGGGCCCTCATCAAGGGCGGCCATCTGCCCGGCGCCCCCGTCGACCTCCTGACCGACGGCACGACCGAGCACCGCTTCGCCGCCGAACGCCTCGACAACCGGCACACCCACGGCACGGGATGCACCCTGGCCTCGGCCCTGGCGTCCCGGCTCGCGCTCGGCGACGACGTCCCGACGGCGGTGGGGAGGGCCAAGGAGTACGTGACGGGCGCGATCGCCCGCGGCTTCCCCCTGGGCTCCGGCATCGGCCCGGTGGACCACGCCTGGCGCTGGCGCTGACCCCTGAGCCCGTCCCATAGCGGGGGGCGGGCCAGAAGGCGGGCACGACGAAAGCCCGCCGCTCCAGTGATCAGGAGCGGCGGGCTTCGCGAAAGACGAGAACTAGCGGGTGACCTTGCCCGCCTTGATGCACGAGGTGCACACGTTCAGCTTCTTCGGCGTGCCGCCGACGACCGCGCGGACCGTCTGGATGTTGGGGTTCCAACGACGACGGGTACGGCGGTGCGAGTGGGACACGTTGTTGCCGAAGGTCGGCCCCTTGCGGCAGACATCGCAGACGGAAGCCACGGTATCGCTCCTTAAAACAGTCGATGTAGCCCTGTCCGCTGATGCTTTCCGGGCGGAGGGCATGCCGGGACAACCGGCCAGCCAGACGAGAATATCTGATCCACACCATTGGACGCGAACCAGAGCACTGGACGGTGGCCGGTGCGGGGATATTCTCCTCCAACAAGGTAGCGCATGCGGGGAGGTCGAAGGAGCGCAGATGAAGGCCCTCGACCCGCCCGCGGTGCGCCGCTGGGCCCGCCTGGCCGCCGACGCCCTCGGCCGGGCGAGACCGGAGATCGACGCGCTCAACGTGTTCCCCGTGGCCGACGGCGACACCGGCACGAACCTGCATCTGACCATGCTGTCGGCGGCCGAGGCCGTCGAGTCCCTGCCCGACGACGTCGACGCGGCCGTGGTGTGGCAGACGCTCGCCTACGGTGCGCTGGTCGGGGCGCACGGCAACTCGGGGGTCATCGTCAGCCAGGCGCTGCGCGGGCTGGCCGAGGTGCTCAAGGACGGCTGCGACCTGCGCGCCGGCCTGCTCAGGGCGGCCACGCTCGCCAGGGAGGCCGTGGCCAGGCCGGTCGAGGGCACGGTACTGACCGTGCTGGAGTCGGCAGCCCGGGCCGCCCGGGACGCCGACGGCGACGCGGGCGAGGTGGCGCGGCAGGCGGCGCGGGAGGCGCGGGCCGCGGTGCGCCGCACGCCGGGGCAGCTCGACGTGCTGGCCCGCAGCGGGGTCGTGGACGCGGGCGGCGCGGGGGCGGCGATCGTGCTGGAGACCCTGGCCGCCGTGCTCACCGACTCCTACAGCGACCACTACGACGTGCCGGCGCCGACCGGGCGGGTCACGCCGATGACCGAGGTGGGCGCCGGCTACGAGGTGATGTACCTGCTGGACGCCGACGAGCGCGCGGTGGCCGCGCTGCGCGACGAGCTCGACGCCATGGGCGAGTCGCTGGTCGTGGTGGGCGGCGAGGGCCTGTGGAACGTGCACGTGCACGTGGCCGACGCGGGGGCGGCCGTGGAGGCGGGGCTGCGGGCGGGGCGTCCGCACCGGGTCAGGATCACGTACCTGGCCGAGCGCACGCACCGGGGCAGGGCGGGCAGGGGCGTGGTGGCGGTGGCGGCCGGTGACGGGATCGCGGCGCTGTTCGAGGAGAGCGGCGCGGTCGTGGTGCGCCGCGCGCCCGGCACCCGCCCCGCGCTGCCGGAGCTGCTGGCCGCGATCAGGCAGGCGGGCGCCGAGGTGGCCGTGCTGCCGAACGACGAGGGCGTCCTCGCGGTCGCCGTCGCGGCGGCGGAGATCGCCCGCGAGGACGGCGTGGCCGTCAGCGTCCTGCCGACCAGGGCGACCGTGCAGGGGTTGTCGGCGCTGGCCGTGCACGACCCGCTGCGCCGGTTCGACGACGACGTGGTGGCCATGACGGACGCCGCCGGCCACACCAGGTACGGACATCTGGCGGTGGCGGACAGGGAGGCGTTCACCAGCGCGGGCGTGTGCCGGCCGGGCGACGTGCTGGGCCTGATCGACGGGGACGTGGCGGTGATCGGCGGCGACCTGGAGCACGTGGCGAGGCTGATCATCGACCGGATGGTGGCCGGCGGCGGCGAGCTGGTGACCCTGGTCACCGGCTCTGACCTGCCGGAACGGCTGGCCGTCCGGCTGGAGGACCACCTGCGGCGCACGCGGCCGGACGTCGACCTGGTCGTCTACGACGGCGAGCAGGGCGGCTACCCGCTGCTGATCGGCGTCGAGTAGCGGCGCGGACTCTCTCCGCGAGCGACTCCCAGGCCCGGCGCGGCCCCCTCCGCGGGCGACTCCCGGGCCCGGTGCGGGATTCCTGTCGGCCGCAGGCGGTAGAACTGGATCCCGTGAGCCGTTTCGACGAGCCCCTGACCAAAGCGCTCGACCCGAAGACCGCCAAGCTGCTGCACAGCGTGCTCGGCCTGGAGACGGTCGGCGACCTGCTGCGCCACTACCCGCGCCGCTACGCCGAGCGCGGCGAGCTGACCTCGCTCGACGCGCTGGAGGTCGACGAGCACGTCACCGTGGTCGGCGAGGTGACCAGGCTGATGCGCAAGCCCATGCGCAACCGCGGCGGCACGTGGCTGGAGGCCGAGGTCGTCGACGGCAACGGCAACCGCATCTACCTGGCGTTCTTCGGCAAGGGCTCGCACGTGGCCGAGTCGCGGCTCAAGCCGGGCCGGCGCGGCATGTTCGCCGGCAAGGTGGGGTTGTTCGGGGCGCGCTCCAAGCCGCGCTGGCAGCTCTCGCACCCCGAGTTCGAGCTGTTCGAGGAGGAGGCCGAGGCGAGCGCCGAGGAGTTCGCGTCCGCGCCGGTGCCGATCTACCCGGCGGGCAAGGACGTCACGCCGTGGGCGATCCGCCGGGCGGTCGGCGTGGTGCTCGACACGCTGGGCCCGCTCGACGACCCGCTGCCCGCCGAGCTGCGGGCCAGGCACGGCCTCCAGCCGCTCGCCGAGGCGCTGGTGGCCATCCACCGGCCGAAAGACCTCGCCGAGGTGGGCCGGGCGCGCAAGAGGCTGAAGTTCGACGAGGCGTTCGTGCTGCAGGCGGTGCTGCTCCAGCGCCGCCAGGCGGCCACGGCGTGGCCGGCCAGGCCGCGTCCGAGGCGTTCCGACGGCATGCTGGCCGACTTCGACGGGCGGCTGCCGTTCTCGCTCACCGAGGGGCAGGCGCAGGTGGGGGAGGAGATCGCGGCCGACCTGGCGCTGGAGCACCCGATGCACCGGCTGCTGCAGGGCGAGGTGGGCGCGGGCAAGACGGTCGTGGCGCTGCGCGCGATGCTCCAGGTGGTCGACGCCGGCGGCCAGGCCGCGCTGCTGGCCCCCACGGAGGTGCTGGCCCAGCAGCACCACCGCTCGATCACGAACATGCTGGGCGAGCTGGCCCAGGGCGGCATGTTCGGCGGCACGGCGGTCACGCTGCTGACGGGCTCGATGGGCGCGGCGGCGCGGCGTGCGGCGCTGCTCGACGCGGCCTCGGGCACGGCGGGCATCGTGGTCGGCACGCACGCCCTGCTCCAGGAGCACGTGCAGTTCGCCGACCTGGGGCTGGTGGTGGTCGACGAGCAACACCGCTTCGGCGTGGAGCAGCGTGACGCGTTGCGCGAGAAGGCGGGCGGGGGCCGTCCGCACGTGCTGGTGATGACCGCGACCCCGATCCCGCGCACGGTCGCCATGACGGTCTTCGGCGACCTTGAGGTCTCGACGCTGTCGCAGCTCCCGTCGGGGCGCGCGCCCATCACCACGCACGTCGTGCCGGCCGCCGAGAAGCCCCACTATCTCGAACGCACCTGGCAGCGGGTGCGCGAGGAGGTGGAGCTGGGCAGGCAGGCGTACATCGTGTGCCCGCGGATCGGCGACCTGGAGGGCGACGAGGGCGACCTGGCGGCGGCGGGGGGCGACGACGACCGGCGTCCGCCGCTGGCCGTGCTGGAGGTCGCCGAGCTGCTCACCCAGGGCCCGTTCCAGGACCTGCGGGTCGGCACCCTGCACGGCAAGCTCCCGCCGGAGGAGAAGGACGCGATCATGCGCTCCTTCACCAAGGGCGAGCTCGACGTGCTGATCGCCACCACCGTCATCGAGGTGGGCGTCGACGTGCCCAACTCCTCGGTGATGATCATCATGGACGCCGACCGCTTCGGCGTCTCCCAGCTCCACCAGCTGCGCGGGCGGGTGGGCCGGGGCGGCCTGCCCGGCCTGTGCCTGCTGGTCTCCGACTTCCCCGAGGGCACCCCGGCCCGCGCCCGCCTCGACGCGGTGGCCGCCACGCTCGACGGCTTCGAGCTGTCCCGCGTCGACCTGGAGCAGCGCCGCGAGGGCGACGTCCTGGGGGCGGCCCAGTCGGGCAAGCGCAGCTCGCTGAAGCTCCTCCAACTGCTGCGCGACGAGGACGTCATCAGCGCGGCGAGGGACGAGGCGGCGGCCCTGCTGGCGGCCGACCCGGACCTCGCGGCCCATGAGGGCCTGCGCGCCGAGATAGCGCGCCTGCTGGAGGACGAGAAGGCCGAGTACCTGGAGAAGACGTGAGGGGCCCGGAGAACCACGGAGCCGGTCAACGAAGGCTCGCGTGACGGCGGCGAGCCGGTGAAGGGTCAGAGGGCGTTACATGGAGGGCCGTCAGCCGAAGTACGGCGAGTGGGAAAACCACGCGAAGCCGTAAAAGATGAAGATCTTAGATGCCCAGCCGCGGGGACGGCCTCCCCCCGAATGCCGTCCCCGGCTGGGCCCACCCTCGGGTCAGGTGCCGAGGGAACCGGCGTGCGGAAGGGCTCACGATCACGCCGGTCGGCCTTCATGTGGGTCACCTTGAAGGCCGCAGACTCATCATGCGGGCCGATCCGGCCGATGTGAATCACCCTTGCGCAGTCGAGGCCGACACTTGTCCACTCTTGACCTGGGCGAACATGCAGAACAATGGGCCTTATGACTCGGATCATCGCGGGGAGCGCGGGTGGGCGGCGGTTGGCCGTGCCGCCGGGGCGGGGCACGAGGCCGACCAGCGACAGGGCCAGGGAAGGCATCTTCTTGACCCTCGACTCCCTGTACGGCCTGCGCGAGGCCCGCGTGCTCGACCTGTACGCCGGTTCGGGCGCCGTGGGCCTGGAGTCGCTGTCCAGGGGCGCGGCCCACGCGCTGCTCGTCGAGTCCGACGCCAAGGCGATTCGGACGATCAGGGCCAACATCCAGTCTCTCGGCCTGGAAGGCGCCGAGCTGGTGGCCGACAAGGTCGAGCGGGTCCTGGCCAAACGGCCGGAGGAGCCGTACGACATCGTCTTCGCCGATCCGCCGTACGCGCTGGGTGACGGCGAGGTCACGCGGGTCCTGGAGCTGCTGCGCGACAACGGCTGGCTGATGGACGAGGGGCTGGTGGCATTCGAGCGGGAAACGAGGGGAAAGTCCTTGATGTGGCCGGAAGGTTATGTTGAGGAGAGGGTCCGTAGATACGGCGAAGCATCCGTTTGGTACGGTCGCGCCGCCGGGAACCCGTAGACCTGGGAGGCGTCTTGCGCCGCGTTGTCTGCCCGGGGTCGTTCGACCCCATCACCAATGGCCACCTCGACATCATCGGCCGGTCGGCCCGCCTGTACGACGAGGTGGTCGTGGCGGTCCTCATCAACATCGAGAAGAGCAGCCTGTTCACGGTCGACGAACGGATCGAGATCCTTCAGACCGTGACGAAGGAGTACCCCAACGTCAAGGTGCAGAAGTTCCACGGCCTGCTGGTGGACTTCTGCAAGCACAACGACATCCCCGCCATCGTCAAGGGCATCAGGGTCGTCAGCGACTTCGACTACGAGCTGCAGATGGCCCAGCTCAACTACCGTCTCTCGGGCGTCGAGACGCTCTTCATGCCCACCAATCCCGAGTACTCCTTCCTGTCCTCCAGCCGGGTCAAGGAGATCGCGCGGTATGGTGGCGACGTGTCCGGCCTGGTCCCTGACCTGGTGCACAAGCTGCTCATCGAGCGTCTCAGGGGCTGACCGCGACCTGGTATCCTTTCATTTCGGCCTTGTACGACGGCGAGCGTCTTCGCCATGCCTAGCGAGAGCAGGATGACTCAGCACCTCGACCCCCGCTCCCCTTGGGTGCTCTCCACTCATGATCTGGGGAAGCGACCGGGCACGATGCGGCAGATGACCCTGTCCCTTCCGGCACCGGCTAACCTCGGCGTCGACATGATCGGTGTCCCCAAAGACGCCGAAGTCGAGCTGGACCTCCGGCTCGAAGCAGTGATGGAAGGCGTGCTCGTCTCGGGCACGGCGCACGCCCCGCTCGCCGGGGAGTGCGCGCGGTGCCTTGACCCGATCACCTCGGACATCGAGGTCGATCTGCAGGAGCTGTTCTTCTACTCCGACGAGGACGCCTCGGAGGACGACTCGCTGCTCGACGGAGAGCTGCTCGACCTCGAGCCGACGTTCCGTGACGCGGTGGTGCTCGCACTGCCGCTGAGCCCCGTGTGCCGCGAGGACTGCGAGGGGCTCTGCACGGAGTGCGGGATCAAGCTGGCCGAGGCCGGCGACGATCACCGGCACGAGAAGATCGATGCCCGCTGGGCGTCGTTGCAAGGTCTGGTTTCCGAGAACGATAACGATCAGGAGAAGTGACGTGGCCGTCCCGAAGCGAAAGATGTCGCGGAGCAACACCCGCGCCCGTCGCTCCCAGTGGAAGACGACTGCTGTCGCCCTGGTGAGCTGCCCGCAGTGCCGTTCGCCCAAGCAGCCGCACATCGCGTGCCCCACCTGCGGCACCTACAACCGTCGTCAGGTCATCGAGCCGTCCGCCTGATCACACTGACAGCAGGCCCGCCCGTCATGTTCGGGGCGGGTTTCCACCGTCAGCAGTTGACGTGATGCCGACCGGGTGCCATTGTGCCTCGGTCGGCGTTAACGTCTGTAGATGCGTACGGCGGCGGTTCGCCCGCGGCCGTGGTGGACGCCGGGGCTACCCGTTACCCCGACGCCCACCACGTTTTCGGGCATCTTCCGCGGCCGCCTTGTGAAGATGTCCGAGGAGGAAACACGTGGGCGCAGGTCCTAAGCCGGTGGCCGTGGAGGTCGCCAGGGAAGAGCTGCAGCGGGTCCTGGTCGTCGGCCTCGACCCCGACATCCTCGAGCGGGCGCTGACGCACCGCTCCTACGCGTACGAGAACGGCGGCCTGCCCACCAACGAGCGCCTGGAGTTCCTCGGCGACTCGGTGCTGGGTCTCGTGGTCACCGACACCCTCTACCGCAACCACCCCGACCTGCCCGAGGGGCAGCTCGCCAAGCTGCGCGCCGCCGTGGTCAACATGCGCGCGCTGGCCGACGTCGCCCGCAACCTGGGCCTCGGCCGGTTCCTGCGGCTCGGCAGGGGCGAGGAGGGCACCGGCGGGCGCGACAAGTCCTCGATCCTGGCCGACACGCTTGAGGCGCTGATCGGCGCGATCTACGTGGACAAGGGCCTCGACGAGGCGTTCCGGGTCGTCCACCTGCTGTTCGACCCGCTGATCGTGCGCTCGGCGTCGCTGGGCGCGGGGCTCGACTGGAAGACGTCCCTGCAGGAGCTCACCG
The DNA here is from genome assembly GCF_040674635.1 of Nonomuraea sp. NPDC049758. Classification (NCBI taxonomy): domain Bacteria; kingdom Bacillati; phylum Actinomycetota; class Actinomycetes; order Streptosporangiales; family Streptosporangiaceae; genus Nonomuraea; species Nonomuraea sp. NPDC049758. The sequence continues at coordinate 319,959 of NZ_JBFAMZ010000004.1, read as the reverse complement.
CCTCCGAGGCGCTCGGCGTGCCCGAGTACCACGTCGAGGAGAGCGGCCCCGACCACGCCAAGTCGTTCACGGCCATGGTGCGCGTGGGCGGCGAGTCCTACGGCTCGGGCAACGGGCGCAGCAAGAAGGAGGCCGAGCAGCAGGCGGCCGAGGCGGCCTGGACGCGCATCCGGGCCCGCCGCGAGCAGCGCGAGAGCCAGCCCGCGAGCTGACCCCGGCACACGGGAAGTCCCGGCCGGCGTCCGGCGTTGTGACTGCGGATCCGTCCCCGCCACGGCATGCCCGGCGGCCGGGGAAGTCGAGAGGACGGTGGGTGCACGGTGCCTGAGCTGCCAGAGGTCGAGGTCGTCAGGCGCGGCCTGGCGCAATGGGTCGTCGGCCGCGAGATCGCCGCCGCGGAGGTGCTCCACCCGCGCGCGATCAGGCGGCACGTCCCCGGGGCCGACGAGTTCACCGCCCGCCTGAAGGGCCGTACGGTGTTGTCGGCCGAGCGTCGCGGCAAATACCTGTGGCTGCCCCTGTCGGGCGGCGAGGAGGCCCTGCTGGCCCATCTGGGCATGAGCGGCCAGCTGCTCGTCGTCGATCCGCAGACGCCGCCGGAGAAGCATCTGCGCGTCCGCCTCCGCTTCGAGGACGGCGGCCCCGACCTGCGCTTCGTCGACCAGCGCACGTTCGGCCACGTCATGCTGACCCCGCTCGTCGGCGGCGTGCCCGCGCCGATCGCGCACATCGCGCCCGACCCGTTCGAGGCGTCGTTCGACGAGGCGGACTTCACCCGCCGGCTCAGAGCCAGGCGCACCGAGATCAAGCGGGCGCTGCTGGACCAGTCGCTGATCAGCGGCGTCGGCAACATCTACGCCGACGAGGCGTTGTGGATCGCCCGGCTCCACTGGGCGCGTCCCACCGAGACGCTCACCCGTCCGAAGATCGCCGAGCTGCTGGCCGCCGTGCGCACGGTGATGGGCGCCGCCCTCCAGCAGGGCGGCACCTCCTTCGACAGCCTCTACGTCAACGTCAACGGCGAGAGCGGCTACTTCGACCGGTCGCTGGAGGTCTACGGCCGCCGCGACCTGCCGTGCTCGCGCTGCGGCACGCCCATCAGGCGGGAGGCGTTCATGAACCGGTCGTCGTACTCCTGCCCCAAATGCCAGCGAAAGCCGCGGTGAGCAGCGCCAGCGCGGCGCCCAGCCACATCACCGACGAGATCGACACGCCGTCCACCACCCGGCCGCCGACGAACGAGCCGAGCGCGATCGAGACGTTGAACGCCCCCACGAACAGCGCGGTGCCCAGCTCGCCCCCGCCCGAGCGCATGATCCACAGCTGCAGCGCCACGCCGACGCCGCCGTAACCGAGGCCCCACACGACGAGCATGACCAGGGGCAGCCCGACCAGCGCCAGCGCCGCCGTGGAGGCGGCGATGAGCAGGGCCAGGACGATCAGCACCGGCTTGGGGTCACGGGCCGCCCTGGCGCCCGCGACGAAGTTGCCGACGACGCCGGCCGCGCCGTACACCAGCAGGGCGACGCTGACCAGGCCGGGACCGGCGTCCGCGACCTGCTCAAGGAACGGCCGGACGTAGGTGTAGGCCGCGAAGTGCCCGGTGATGATCAGCACGGTCGCCGCCAGCACGACCCGCAGCGCCCCCGGCAGCGGCGCGCGGGAGCCGCCCGAGGCGGCCTCGCCCGGCATCGGCGGCAGCACGGCGGCCAGCAGCCCGAGCAGCACGAGCGCCAGCCCGCCCATGACGGCGAACGACGTGCGCCACCCCGCCGCCGAGGCGATGAGCGTGCCCGCCGGGACGCCGAGCACCGAGGCCACCGACACGCCGCCGAGGATCACCGACGTGGCCCTGCCCACCGAGCGTTCGGGCACCAGCCGCAGGCCCAGCCCGGCCGCGAAGGCCCAGAACCCGCCGATGCTGATCCCGGTCAGCACCCGCGCGCCCAGCATGACGGGGAAGCTCGTCGCGAACGCCGCCGCCAGGTTGGCCACCGCGAGCAACGCCATCAGGCCGAGCAAGGGGACGCGCCGGTCCAGCCGCCGGGTGGCCAGCGCCAGCACGGGGGCCGAGACGGCCGCGACCAGCCCCGGCAGCGACACCATCAGCCCGGCGGTGCCGTCGGACACGCCCAAGCTTGAGGCGATCGAGGTCAACAGGCCGACGGGCAACATCTCGCTGGTCACGATCGTGAAGGTGCCCACCGCGACCGCGAGGACGGCGAGCCAGCGGGCCCGCGCGACAGTGGAGGTCTCAAGAGTCGTCATGCCGTTCAGCCTCGTCATCGGCCGGGGACGGAACAATGACGAAGCTCGAAGCCTTGCTTTAGGCAGGCTAAGTGATCGGGTCCGGGGAGTGGCATGGAGTTCAGGGAACTGGAGTGCTTCGTCGTGCTGAGCGAGGAGCTGCACTTCGCGCGTACGGCCGAGCGCCTGTATCTGTCGCCCGGCCGGGTGAGCCAGCTCATCGGGTCGCTGGAGACCCGGATCGGCGGCCGCCTGTTCGACCGCACCAGCAGGCGGGTGGGCCTGACGCCGCTCGGCAGGCGCTTCCTGGCCGACCTGCGGCCCGCCTACGACGGCATGGCGGCGGCCGTGTCGCGGGCGACGGCCTCGGCGCGGGAGGTGGCGGGCCTGCTGCGGGTGGGGTTCCTGGCCACGCCGACGGAGATCGTCACCGGCAGCGTGGCGGCGTTCGAGCGGCGGTATCCCGGCTGCATGGTCGAGCTGGTCGAGGTGCCGCTCTCCGACCCGTTCAGCAAGCTGCGCGAGGGGCGGGTGGATCTGACGTTCACGCTGCTCCCGCTGGAGGAGCCCGACCTGGAGGGCGGCGCCGAGCTGAACCACTGCCCGGTCGAGCTGGGGCTGTCGGTACGCCATCCGCTGGCCGGCCGCGCCGGCGTCGACGCCGAGGAGCTGGCCTCGGTCGCCCTGTTCGGCCTCGACGACCCCGCGCCGCGCCGCTGGCAGGAGCACATCGCCCCCACCCTCACTCCTTCCGGGCGGCCGATCGCGCGGGCCGGCTCGGTGGCCACCACCCAGGAGGGCCTGACGCAGGTCGCGCTGAACCGCGGCGGCATGCTCTTCTGCAAGCCGAGCGCCGACCACCATCGCCGTCCTGACATCGCGTTCGTGCCGGTCGACGGCCTGCCTCCGTCGATCCTGGGCCTGGCCTGGCTGCGCGCCGGACGTACGGCCTCGATCCTCGCCTTCAACGAGTTGGCCATGGAAGTCGTACGGCGGCATGAGACGGTGGCGGCATGACGGATACGAAGAGTAATGGCGACAAAGGTTTGGAAAACGTCCGAGTAACCGCCTGGGTGCGGGGGAGGGTCCAGGGGGTGGGCTTCCGGTGGTGGACGCGCGCGAGGGCGCTGGAGCTCGGCCTGACCGGCTGGGCGCGGAACACCGACGACGGCCGGGTCGAGGTCGTCGCCGAGGGTCCGCGGGAGGCGTGCGTCAAGCTGTTGGAGCTGCTCAAAGGTTGCGACACGCCGGGAAGGGTCGATGGAGTAGTGGAACGATGGAGTGAACCCCGAGGTAGTTTGGGCGGTTTTGTAGAGCGGTAGTCGCTTTTGCTAAACGGCCCAAATAGGGTATAGTTGTATGTCGGGAGTGCCTATCAGTAGGGCGTTGCGGTTGGATCGACTTGACCGCCCACACTGCCGGTGCGACTCTTGTTAAGTACCACGCGCACCCCTCCCGCGGAATAGAAGTGCGCGAACCAGTCTGGTCACTCAGCGTGGAGGACCCTTTACCATGGCGAAGGCTCTACTCGGCCACGTCGGCGGTCCTGACCCTCGGATGGTCTCGGAGATGCGCCGCTTGCAGCAGCGTATCCGGGATCTGGAGGCAGAACTCATCCGACTTCAGGCCACGAATGACGCTCTTGCGGCGCAAACCCGCGACGAAGCGCTCAGTCGCTTGCAGGAGCGCGAGCCGGCACTCACCTGAGAGTGATCGGAGCGCAAGACCCAGGGACGTCTCGAAGAGGCGTCCCTTGTTATTTTCCCTGGTGAAAAAGCGCTGGTCATCGACATGCCCACGAGTGGCGGCCGGGACCAGTAGGCTTTTCCGAAGCCCGTTCAGCCGAGGCCGGGGAGGAGGGTCGGCGTTTGTACCTGAAGACCCTCACCCTGCGCGGCTTCAAGTCCTTCGCCTCCGCGACCGCCCTGCGCCTCGAGCCCGGCATCACGTGCGTCGTCGGCCCCAACGGCTCGGGCAAGTCCAACGTCGTCGACGCCCTGGCCTGGGTCATGGGCGAGCACAGCGCCAAGTCGCTGCGCGGCGGCAAGATGGAGGACGTCATCTTCGCCGGCACCTCCTCCAGGCCGCCCCTGGGCCGGGCCGAGGTGACGCTGACCATCGACAACTCCGACGGCGCGCTGCCGATCGACTACACCGAGGTCACGATCAGCCGGCTGATGTTCCGGTCGGGGCAGAGCGAATACGCCATCAACGGCGACACCTGCCGCCTGCTCGACATCCAGGAGCTGCTGTCCGACTCGGGCATCGGCCGCGAGATGCACGTCATCGTCGGCCAGGGCCAGCTCGACGCCGTGCTGCACGCCGGGCCCGAAGACCGCCGGGCCTTCATCGAAGAGGCCGCGGGCGTGCTCAAGCACCGCAAGCGCAAGGAAAAGGCGCTGCGCAAGCTCGACTCCATGCAGGCCAACCTCACCCGGGTGCAGGACCTCGCCACCGAGCTGCGCCGCCAGCTCAAGCCGCTCGGCCGCCAGGCGGAGATCGCCCGCAAGGCCGCCGTCATCCAGGCCGACCTGCGCGACGCCCGGCTGCGGCTGCTCGCCGACGACCTGTGCATCCTGCGCGCCACGCTCGAACGCGAGGCCGCCGACGAGGCCGCCGTCACCGCCAGGCGCAACCAGGTCGAGGCCGAGCTGGCCGAGGGCCAGCAGCGCGAAGCCGCCCTGGAGGCCGCCGAGGCCGAGACCCAGCCCCGGCTGAGCGCCGCCCAGGAGACCTTCTTCAGGCTCTCCTCCCTGCGCGAGCGCATCACCGGCCTGGAACAGCTGGCCGCCGAACGCCACCGTCACGCCCTCGACGCCGCCGCCATCGAACGCCGCGGCCGCGACCCCGAAGACCTCGAACGCGAGGCGGGCGAGGCGCGCGAGCAGGAGCACATCCTGCGGGCCGAGCTCGAACACGCCCAGGAGCTGCTGGCGGAGTCCGTCGAGCGGCGGGCCGCGGCCGAGGCCGAGCTGGGCGCGGAGGAGCGGCGCCTGGCGATGGCCGCCCGTGCCGCCGCCGACCGCCGCGAGGGCCTGGCCAGGCTGCGCGGCCAGGTCGACTCCGTGCGCAGCAGGGCACGCGCGGCCGAGGAGGAGATCGGGCGGCTGGAGAAGGCCGTGGCCGACGCCGCCGAGCGCGAACGGCAGGCCCTGGCCGACCTGGAGAACGAGCGGGCCGAGGAGCCGGCGGCCGACCCGGCGCTCGCCGAGGAGCTGGCCACCGCGCAGGCCGTGGTCGAGGAGGCCAGGGCCGCCGCCGACGTGGCCCGCGTGGCCGCCGACGAGGCCAAGGCCGGGCTCGGCGCGCCGCGGGCCGCCGTCCAGGCCGCCAAGGCGGGGGTCACCACGGCCCGCGCCGCCGACCAGGAGGCCCAGCGCTCGGTGGCCGCGCTGCGGGCCCGCCGCGACGCCCTGGAGCTGGGCCTGGCCAAGGGCGACGGCGGCGCCGCGCTGCTCGACGCCGACCTGGCCGGGGTGCTGGGCCCGCTGGCCGCCTCGATGCAGGTCACGCCGGGCGCGGAGCTGGCCGTCGCCGCCGTGCTCGGCCCGGTCGCCGAGTCCGTCGCGGTCAAGACGCTCGACACCGCCGTCGAAGCGCTCGGCCTGCTGCGCAGCACCGACGCGGGGCAGGTCACGCTGCTGGTGGCCGAGACCGGAGTTTCGGACACCGCGCACCACTCCCAGGTTGCGCGATCCCGGCCCGCCCCGCCGGACGGCGGGCGGTGGGCCGCCGATCTGGTCACCGTGCCCGACGAGCTGCGGCCGGCGCTCGACCACGTGCTGTCGAAGGTCGTCGTGGTCGCCGACCTCGAAGCGGCCCGCGAGCTGGTGGGGCGGCGTCCCGAGCTGCGCGTGGTGACCGAGGGCGGCGACGTGCTCGGGGCCCATCTGGCCGGTGGCGGGTCGGCCGGCGGCACCTCCGTCCTGCAGGTGCGGGCGGCGCTCGACGAGGCCGTGCACGACCTGCGGGTGGCCGAGGCCACGGCGGAGGCGACGGCCGAGGCGCTCGACCAGGCGATCGAGGCCGAGCAGGCGGCCCAGACGGCCGTCGAGGCGGCCCAGGCGCACGTCAACGAGGCCCAGAGCGCGGTGACGGCGGCCCAGGCCGGGGTGAGCGCCGCGCAGGGCGTCCTCGACCAGGTCAGGGCCCGCCAGCGGGAGGCCGACCAGCGCAACGCCGCGGCGGCCAGGCGGCTGGCCCAGCTGGAGGCCGCCGCGCACGCCGCGCACGCCGAGGCCGAACGCCTGGCCCGCAGCGTCACCGCGGCCCAGGACTCCCGCACCGAGGGGCTGGAGGAGCTGGCCGAGCTGGAGATCCGGCTGGCCGAGGCCGAATACGCCCAGGAGCTGGAGACCGAGCCCACCACCGACCTGCGCGACGACCTGGCCGCCACGTGCGAGACGGCCCGGCAGCGCGAGATGGACACCCGGCTGCAGGTGCGCACCGCCGAGGAGCGCGTCAAGGGCATCGAGGGCCGCGCCGACGGCCTGCTGCGGGCCGCCCAGCGCGAGCGCCAGGAACGCGCCCAGGCCGCCGCTCAGCGGGCCAGGCGCAGGCGGCAGGCCGTGCTGGCCGAGGCGGTCAGCAAGGGCGCCAGGCAGGTGCTCGGGGCGCTCGCCTCGTCGATCCAGCTGGCCTCCCGCGAGCGCGACGACGCCGACCTCGCCCGCGTCGCCGTCGACGCCGAGCTGAAGCAGGTCCGCGTGCGCGTGCGCGAGCTGGGCCAGGAGCTCGACAAGCTGGTCAACCGGGTCCACGGGAGCGAGGTGGCCCGCACCGAGCAGCGCCTGCGGCTGGAGCAGCTCCAGGAGCGGGCGATGGAGGAGTTCGGCGTCGAGGTCGAGGCGCTGGTCTCCGAGTACGGCCCCGACGCGCCCGTCCCGGGCGACCCGTCGGTCCCGTACGTCCGGGAGGAGCAGGAGAAGCGGGCCAGGGCCGCCGAGCGGCAGATGACCCAGCTCGGCAAGGTCAACCCGCTGGCGCTGGAGGAGTTCGCCGCGCTGGAGGAGCGCCACGCCTTCCTGACCTCGCAGCTGGAAGACCTCAAGAAGACCCGGCGCGACCTGCTGACCGTGGTCAAGGAGGTCGACGACCGCGTCGAGCAGATGTTCGCCTCGGCCTACGAGGACGTCGCCCGCGAGTTCGAGCAGATCTTCACCCGGGTCTTCCCCGGCGGCGACGGGCGGCTCGTGCTCACCGACCCCACCGACATGCTCACCACGGGCATCGAGGTCGAGGCCAGGCCGCCGGGCAAGAAGGTCAAGCGGCTGTCCCTGCTGTCGGGCGGCGAGCGCTCGCTGACCGCGGTGGCGTTCCTGATCTCCATCTTCAAGGCGCGGCCCTCGCCCTTCTACGTGATGGACGAGGTCGAGGCCGCCCTCGACGACACCAACACCCAGCGGCTGCTGACCCTGTTCGAGGAGTTGCGGCAAAGTTCCCAGCTCATCGTCATCACCCACAACAAGCGCACGATGGAGATCGCCGACGCCCTCTACGGCGTGTCGATGCGCGGCGACGGCGTGACGCAGGTGGTCAGCCAGCGCCTGCGGGAGCGCGAATCCGCCTGATCCGGCCTGTCATCATCCGTGTGCCTTGGGCATGACCATGCCGGTCGATCTGGAAAACTGACATCTTGTGGATGGTTACCTCGGCGTCATAGTGATCGTGGCCGTCGTCGCCCTGCTGGCGGCCGGCGGCCTCTTCCTGCTGTTCAGGCCGGGTGGCAAGGCGGCGCCGCCCGTGCCGCCGCCGGAGGCGCCGCCGCTTCCCGAGGAGGAGAAGCGGCCCGCCGGCCCGGTCGAGGAGGCCGACGGCGCGGTCACCACGGTGCCGCCGCCGGTCCAGCCGGCCGAGCCGATGGTCATCGCCCCCGAGGTCGAGGTGCCGCCGCCGTCCGCTGGGCGGATGGTGCGGCTGCGCTCGCGTCTGGCGCGTTCGCAGAGCGCGCTCGGCCGCGGCCTGCTGGAGTTGCTGTCCCGCGACCGGCTCGACGACGACGTCTGGGACGAGATCGAGGAGAGCCTGATCACCGCCGACGTGGGCGTCGCCCCGACCCGCGCGATGGTCGAGGAGCTGCGCACCAAGGTCAAGGTGCTGGGCAGCCGCACGCCCGCCGAGGTCAGGGGCCTGCTGCGCGAGCAGCTTCTCGCCCAGGTCAACCCCGACCTCGACCGCAGCCTGCACGTGCAGAAGCACGGCGAGCGGCCCGCCGTGGTGCTGGTCGTGGGCGTCAACGGCACGGGCAAGACCACCACCACCGGCAAGCTCGCCCGCTCGCTCATCGGCGACGGCAAGACGGTCGTGCTCGGCGCGGCCGACACCTTCCGCGCGGCGGCGGCCGACCAGCTCCAGACGTGGGGCGAGCGGGTCGGCGCCGAGACCGTGCGCGGGCCGGAGGGCGGCGACCCGGCCTCGGTGGCCTTCGACGCCACGGCCAAGGGCATCGAGGACAAGGTCGACGTCGTCATCGTCGACACCGCGGGCCGCCTGCACACCAAGACCGGCCTGATGGACGAGCTGGGCAAGGTCAAGCGGGTCATCGAGAAGAAGGCCACGGTCGACGAGGTGCTGCTCGTCCTCGACGCCACCACCGGCCAGAACGGCATGCGCCAGGCCCAGGTGTTCGCCGAGGTGGTCAACATCACCGGCATCGCGCTCACCAAGCTCGACGGCACCGCCAAGGGCGGCATCGTGATCTCCGTGCAGCGCGAGCTGGGCGTGCCGGTCAAGCTCGTGGGGCTCGGCGAGGGGCCCGACGATCTGGCGCCTTTCGACCCGGATGTCTTCGTGGACGCGATCCTGGGCGACTAACCCCGTTTATCGGCCATGTCCTAATTCATGCCGAAATGGCCCTTACCAGAAAAGTCTTGAGTCGCTAGTTAGCTTTGTGCTGACATGTTCGGGTTATCCGCGATCACGTAAGGGATGCCCATGAAGAAGATCGTCGTCCATCGTCCCGGGACTGTCAGGCCCTCCACGCTCGCCTCGCCGCGACACGGCATTTGACCTGTCTCTGGGTCGGCGTTTCCACGCGGGAACGCCGACCGCTGGGAAAGGGGCGGTCGTGAGGACGATCGCCCTGGACGCCGACCGCCGGGCAGCCGGGCCGTACACGCTGGCCGCCGCGCTGCTCGACCTTCTGGTCCCCGAGGCGCTCGACCGGCGGCCCGACCTGGTCGCCGCATACGACGTGGAGCTCCGGGTCGCGGCGCCCCGCCTGCGGCCGCTCGTGCCGGTGCGCAGGCGCTCGCTGGCCGACGACCTGCCGAGGGGGCAGCGCATCCTCATCCCGGGGGCGCGGCGCAGCCTCAGGATCGCCAACGGGCTGGCCGAGTTCGTCCGCGAGCTGCTGGCCGTCACCGGGCCGCTCACGCTCGTCGTGTCGAACCTGGGCGAGGCCGACCACACCGACCGCGAACTGGTCGAGGTGCTGCGCCGCCGGCTCGACCCGGGGCTGCTGCGCGTCGCGGAAGGTCCGTCGTCGCCCGGTGAGGGCCCGCTGTGCGCCGACTTCGACCGCTACCGCGACGAGGGCTTCCATCACGCGATGGTGGAGTCGGGCACGGAGGCGCTGCGCGGCATGGCGTACGAGGACGACCCCGACGGGTGGCGGACCCTCGTGCAGCGCGTCGCCACGGCCCTGGAGGCGGTGGAGCGCGAGGAGGAGGCCCGCGAGCTCTACGACCGGGCCAGGCGCCTCAGCACCGACCCCAAGCACCGGGCCACCATCGCCTACGCCACCGCGATGATCCTGGTACGCCACCACGACCCCGCCCGCCGCGACCCCGGCGAGGCGATGGCGTGGATCAACGAGGCCGTCACGATCACGTCGTTGCTGCCCGACCCCCGCGAACGCGCCTTCCACCTCGGCTTCGACCTCAACGGCAAGGCCCTGGTGGAGCTGCGCGCCGGCCGTCCGGACGCCGCGCTGCGGCTGGTCGAGCAGGCCATCGCCCTGGCCGACGAGCACCTGGCGGACGAGCACCCGGTCCACCGGCTCGTGCTGCGCGCCAACAGGGCCCAGCTGCTGGCCGCGGCCGGCCGGTACGAGGAGGCGCTGGCCGACTACACGGCGGCGATCGACGCCGATCCCGGCTATTCGGACTACTACCTCGACCGGGGCAACCTGCTGAACAAGCTCGGCAGACCGGACGAGGCCCTGGCCGACTACGAGACCGTCATGCGGCTCAGCCCGCCCTTCCCCGAGGCGTACTACAACCGCTCGGAGCTGCGGTTCGCGGCCGGCGACCTGGACGGCGCCCGCGCCGACCTCGACCGCACGCTGGAGCTCGACCCCGACTTCGCCCCCGCGTACGTGAACAGGTGCGGCCTGCTCGCCCTGCACGGCGAGTACGAGCAGGCCAGGCGGGACGTGGAGCGCGGCCTCGCGCTCCGGCCGCGCGACGCCCACCTGCTCTGCGTGCTCGGCCAGGTGGAGACGGCCCAGGGCCGCCACCCGGAGGCGTACGCCGCCTTCGACGCCGCGCTGGAGATCGATCCCGACCTGGCCGCCGCGTGGGGGAGCCGGGCCGTGCTCGCCTTCGAACGCGGCGACCCCGACGGCGCGCTGTCCGACCTGACCCGCGCGCTGAAGCTGACGGAGACGGCCGAGCTGCTGTTCAACCGGGCGATGGTCCACCGGGAGCTGGGACGGGCGAGGGAGGCCAGACAGGACCTGCTCAGAGCCGCCGAGCTGGCCCCCGGCGATCCGGACGTCGGGCGGGCGCTGGCCGAGGGGTGAGGGGATGGGCGGCCGGTACTGGCTCCTCCTGGGAGCCTTCCTCGCCTCCTCGCTCGGCACCTGGATCTACCGGCTGGCCCTGCCGCTGCTCGTCTACGACCTGACCGGGTCGGCGCTCGGCACGGGGCTGGTCTACGTGACCGAGTACCTGCCGTACCTGCTGCTGGGGATGTTCGGCGGGGTGATCGCCGACCGGTTCGACCGGCGGCGGGTGCTGGTGCTGGGCGACCTGGCGTCGGGGGCCGTCACCGTCGTGCTCGCCGTCCTGGTCACGGCCGGTGTGTCCCGGTTGTGGCCGATCTACGTGGTGGCGTTCCTGTTGGCCTGTGTGGACCCGCTCTACCAGCCGGCGTTCCGGTCGATCGTGCCCTCGCTGGTGGAGGTGGCGCGGCTGCCGCAGGCCAACGCCCGGCTGCACATCGGCGAGCACGCGGTCAACATGGCCGGGCCGGTGATCGGCGGCGCGCTGGTGGTGAACTTCGGCTACCAGGTGGCCGTCTACGCCGACGCGGGCACGTTCCTGCTGTCGGCGCTGCTGATCTCGCTGATCAGGACCGCGCCCGCCGCCGCGGCGGCGGTGCGGGGGTGGTCGGTGGTCGCCGACATGCGCGAGGGCCTGCGCTTCCTGACCGGCGGCGACCGGGTGGTGCTCACCACCGCCCTGTCCGCCGCGGCCTGCAACTTCGGCGTCTGGCTGCTGCTGGCGGGGCTGGTGTACTACCTCAGCTCGTACCACGGGTTCACGCCCGGGGAGATCGGCGTCGTCTACGCCTTCCAGGGGGCGGGCGCGGTGCTCGGGGCGGTGTTGGGCGGCAGGCTGGTGTCCAGGTGCCGGCCGGGCCCGCTGATCTGCTGGGCCGTCGTGGCCGGGGGCCTGTCGATGCTGGCCATGATCCCGGCCAGGGGGCCGGTGCTGATCGGGCTGGCCTGGATGGGGCAGTTCGCGGCCGCCGGGACCTCGATCGTGGCGAGCATGACCGTCCGCCAGCTGCTCGTCCCCGACCACCTGCTCGGACGGGTGCTCGGCACGGCCAGGATGATCGCGTTCTTCTCCATCCCGATCGCCTCGCTGGTCACGGGCGTGTTCGAGTCGGCGGTGCGGAACGCGTACGCGCTGATGGCCTTCGCCGGGGTGAGCTGGCTGGCCATCGCGGCGGGCGTGGCGCTGTCGCCGATGCGCCGGGTCAGCCTCGCGCGGCTGCGAGCGGCCCGATCGGCACCACGAGAGGGGTCCCCGCGACCGGATCCTCGATGACCTTCGCGTCCAGCTCGAACACCTCGCGCAGCAGCTCCTCGGTCAGCACCTCGTGCGGGGCGCCGGCGGCCACGACCTTGCCGGCGCGCATGGCCACCAGCCGGTCGGCGTAGCGCGCGGCCAGGTTGAGGTCGTGCAGGACCATGACGACCGTGCGGCCGGCCTGCTCGTGCAGGTGCCGGACGAGCTCCAGCACCTCCACCTGGTGGGCCAGGTCGAGGAAGGTGGTGGGCTCGTCGAGCAGCAGCAGGTCGGTGCCCTGGGCCAGGGCCATGGAGATCCACGCCCGCTGCCGCTGGCCGCCCGACAGCTCGTCGAGCGGGCGTTCGGCGAGGTCGGCCAGGCCGGTCATGGTCAGCGCCGCGGCGACGGCCGACTCGTCGTCGGAGGACCACTGCCGGTACCACGTCTGGTGCGGATGCCGTCCCCTGGCCACCAGATCGGCCACGGTGAGCCCTTCGGGGGCGGACGGCGCCTGCGGCAGCACGCCGAGGATCTTGGCCACCTCGCGGGTGGGGATGGCGTCGATGCGCTTGCCGTCCAGCAGCACCTGGCCGCCCTGGGGCTTGAGCAGGCGGCCGAGCGCGCGCAGCAGGGTGGACTTGCCGCAGCCGTTCGGGCCGATGATGGTGGTCACCGTGCCCGCCTCGACGCCCAGGTCGAGGCCGTCCACGATGGTCCGGTCGCCGTAGCCGAGCTTGACGCCCGCGGCCTGCAGCCTCATTTGCGTGCCCTCCAGATCAGGTGGATCAGGTACGGTGCGCCCAGCACGGCCGTGACGATGCCGACGGGCAGCTCGATCGGGGAGAAGACGGTCCGGGCGATCAGGTCGGCGCCCGCGGTGAGCACGGCCCCGGTGACCGCCGAGCACAGCAGCGGCGGCCGGGCCGAGCGGGCCAGCCGGAGCGCGATCTGCGGCGCGGCCAGGGCCACGAAGGCGATCGGCCCGGCCGAGGCGGTGGCCACCGCGGCCAGCAGCACGGCGGCCAGGATCAGCAGGGCGCGGGCCGCGTTCACACGCACGCCGAGGGCGGTGACCACGTCGTCGCCGAAGCGCAGCGCGTCGAGCGGGCGGGTGCCGAGCAGGGTGGCCGGGACGAGCACCGCCAGCGCGAGCGCCACGGGCACGACGTGCTCCCAGCCGCGGCCGTTGAGCGAGCCGCTGATCCAGACCATGGCCCGGCCGGTGTCGTTGACGTCGCCGACGGTCAGCAGCCAGAACTTCACGTTCGTGAACACGGCGGCCACGCCGATGCCGACCAGGACCAGGCGGTAGCCGTCCAGGCCGCGCCGCCAGGCCAGACCGTAGACGACGGACGCGCCGAGCAGGCCGCCGAGCAGGGCGAGCGCGGGGATGCCCAGGTCGGCCAGCAGGCCGCTGGCGCCGCCGTAGACGCTGCCGCTGGCCACCACGCCGGCCACGACGGTGACCGAGGCGCCGGTCGTGACGCCGAGGATCTCGGGGCTGGCCAGCGGGTTGCGGGCGATGGACTGGATGATCGCGCCGGACAGCGCGAGCGCGGCGCCGACCAGGGCGCCGGTCAGGGCGCGCGGCAGGCGCAGCTCCATGATGACGAAGTGGGCCGGGCTGTTGACGTCGAAGGTGCCCTGGAGCACCTCCGCCAGGCTCAACGGGAGGTCGCCGATGCGCATGTTCAGCGCCATGAGCACGACCAGGAGCGCCAGGCCGGTCACGCCGACGGCGACGGCGCGCGGGCGCAGCCGCCAGGACAGGGCGCCGAGGCGCAGGGGGAGCGCGGTCATAGCCGTACCGGCTTTCTGCGGCGGACCAGGGCGACGAAGAAGGGCGCGCCGATCAGCGCGAGGACCACGCCGACCTCCAGCTCGCCCGGAGGGGCGACCACGCGGCCGATCACGTCGGCGACCAGCAGCAACGCCGCTCCGACCAGCCCCGAGTACGGCAGCAGCCACCGGTGGTCGGTGCCCGACAGCGGCCGGGCCAGATGCGGCACGATCAGGCCCACGAACGCCAGCGAGCCGCAGGCCGCCACCGCCGCGCCCGACAGCAGGGTGACGGCGGCGACGCCGACCGTCCTGGTCAGGGCGATGTTCTGGCCGAGCGAGCGGGCGACGTCCTCGCCGAGTGACAGGGCGTTCAGGCCCGGGGCGTTGACCAGGGCGAGCAGCAGGCCGGCGAGGATGAACGGGAGCACCTGCCAGACCACGTCCGGGCCCCTGGCGGCGATGGAGCCGGACTGCCAGAAGCGGAAGACGTCCATGGCCTGCTCGTCGAGGAGCACGATGGCCGAGGTCATGGCGTACAGCAGGGCGCTGACCGCGGTGCCGGCCAGGGCCAGCGTGACCGGGGTGGGGCCGCCCCTGCCGCCCGTCATGCCGAGCGCGAACACCGCCACGCTGGCCACCAGCGCGCCCGCCAGGCCGAACCAGATGTAGGCGAGCAGGCTGGAGGCGCCGAGCAGGATGATCGAGGCCACCATGGCGAACGCCGCGCCCTGCGTGACGCCCAGCAGGCCGGGGTCGGCCAGCGGGTTGCGCGTGTGGCCCTGCATGAGGGCGCCCGCGACGCCGAGCGCGATCCCGGCCAGCACCCCGAGCACGGTACGCGGCACGCGCAGCGAGCGGATGATGATGTCGTTCTCGCTGCCCGTGGGCGCGGTGAGAGCCTGCCAGGCGTCGCCCGGCGGTACGGACTTCGAGCCGACCGTGATGCTCAGCACCACCCCGGCCGCGACGGCGGCGAGAAGGAGGAGCAGGAGGACGAGCCGCCGGCGCCGGATGCCGTGGAGGCGGGGCGCGAGCGCGGTCACCAGTTTCCTCCCCTTGTTTGCCCGATCGTGGTGAAGTATGCCAGGTTAGGCAGGGCTAACCTAATTTAGGTTCGCCTTACTTCAAGAAAGGGTTCCGATGAGAGCGTGGCGGGTGCTGGCCGGTGTGCTGCTGGTGGCGGGGGTGGCCGCGTGCGGCTCGACGGAGCCGGCGGCCACGCCGTCGGCCGACCCGGCGGCCAGGACGATCGAGCACGCGATGGGCTCGACCAAGATCTCCGGGCAGCCCAAGCGGGTCGTCGCGCTCGACCAGAGCTTCGTGGACGCGGTGCTCACGCTGGAGACCCCCGTGATCGGCTACACCACCTACCGGTCGATCGACACCAAGCTGCCCGACTACCTCGGCCCGCTCGTCGCCCAGTACGGCAAGGAGGCGACCCCGGTCGGCACCCTGGAGCAGCCCAGCCTGGAGAAGATCGCCGCGCTCAAGCCCGACCTGATCGTCTCGGCCAAGGTCCGGCACGAGGCCCTGTACGACAAGCTGTCGAAGATCGCGCCGACGGTCTTCAGCGAGACGACCGGCGCCATCTGGAAGGAGAACCTGCGGCTCATGGGCCGCGCCCTGGGCAAGGAGGACCTGGCCGACTCCCGGATCAAGGCGTTCGAGGAGCGCGCGGGCACGATCGGGGCCGCGATCAAGGAGAAGGCGGGCGGGAAGCTGCCGACCGTCTCGATCGTGCGCTTCGCCGGTGAGCCCACCGTCCGGCTCTACGTCGAGAAGTCGTACTCCGGGGTGGTGCTGAAGGACGTCGGCTTCCCCCGCCCCGAGGGCCAGCCGACCAAGGACGACGCCATCGCCGTGGACGTCAGCCAGGAGCGCATCGCCGACCTCGACGCCGACCACATCTTCGTCGCCACCTACCCGGACCCGGCCAGCGACGGCCCCAAGGAGAAGTTCGTCGGCAACCCGCTGTGGGGCCGGCTCAAGGGGGACAAGCACGAGGTCAGCGACCTGACCTGGATGAGCGCCGTGGGCATCCAGGGCGCCCACGCGATCCTGGACGACCTGGCCAAGACCTTCTCGGTCGACCCCGCCAAGGCCGCCTAGAGGGCTCAGCGCGGCAGGAACGTCCGCAGGTCGGCCAGGTGGGGTTCGAGGTCGAGCCCCTGGCCGGCCAGCCATTCCGGGTTGTCGTAGGTGCCCTTGTAGCGGTCGCCGCGGTCGCAGATCAGGGTGACGACGCTGCCCTGGACGCCCGCTTCGCGCATCTCCCTGACGAGCTCGACGCACGCCGCCATGTTCGTCCCCGTGGAGCCGCCGACGTCCAGGCCGGTGACCTCGCGGGTCCAGTGCATGGCGGCGATCGAGCGG
The DNA here is from genome assembly GCF_040674635.1 of Nonomuraea sp. NPDC049758. Taxonomy (NCBI): domain Bacteria; kingdom Bacillati; phylum Actinomycetota; class Actinomycetes; order Streptosporangiales; family Streptosporangiaceae; genus Nonomuraea; species Nonomuraea sp. NPDC049758. The sequence goes on along the minus strand of NZ_JBFAMZ010000004.1, from coordinate 303,595 downwards.
GCGTCGGGGACGGCGATCATGCGGTCGATCACGCTGGGCAGGAACGACGGCTCCACCCGGGGACGCCCGATGCCCTCGATCCGCGACCCCGAGGCCGTCACCGTGGGGTCGCCGGAGACCCAGCCCGGGTAGAACGCCGAGCCCTCCGGGTCGACCACGGCCAGGCGGGTGGGGTGGCGGCGGTAGCGGATGTAGCGGCCGATCGTGGACGACGTGCCGCCGGTGCCGGCGCCCACGACGATCCAGGCGGGCTCGGGATGCGGCTCCATGGACATCTGGGAATAGATCGACTCGGCGATGTTGTTGTTGCCACGCCAGTCGGTCGCGCGTTCGGCGTAGGTGAACTGGTCCATGAAGTGGCCCCCGGTCTCGGCGGCCAGCCGGTGAGATTCGTCATAGATCGCCCCGGGGTCGGCGACGAGGTGACATTTCCCGCCGTAGAACTCGATGAGATGGCACTTCTCGGGCGACGTGGACGCGGGCATGACGGCGATGAACGGCAGGCCGAGCAGCCGGGCGAAATACGCCTCGCTGACCGCGGTCGAGCCGCTGGACGCCTCCACGATCGTGGTGGCCGGGCCGATCCAGCCGTTGGCGAGGCCGTACAGGAACAGGGACCGCGCGAGCCGGTGCTTGAGTGAACCGGTCGGGTGCACCGATTCGTCTTTCAGATAGAGGTTTACGCCCCAGTCGGAGGGAAGCGGAAAGACGTGCAGGTGAGTGTCACAACTTCGGTTGGCGTCGGCCTCCACCTTGCGGATGGCCTCCGCCACCCACCGACGTGTCCCCGTGTCGTGACGGTCCACAGATTCCATGTCCATACGCTATCCCCTGTGACTCTGACCACTATTCCTACGAAATTGGGTGGGTAGTGTTATGATAATGAGACTTGTCCGGCCGTGGACGTGACCACGCACGCCGCGAGCAGATGGACTACAAACCCCTTCTGACCTATGCGGACTCTCCTAACGCGTCCCTTACCTGGGAGTTGCGAGGATGAGGAACGCTGTCAGGCGGCTTGTGCCGAACGGGGGATAGCGCAAGGGGGAATGAATTGATCACTATGACCGATGAGCAGCGTCAGGACTGGTTCGAGCGCGATGTCGTGCCCGTGACGTCGCAGCTGTTCGCTTCCGCCATGCGCCTGACCCGTAACGCCGCCGATGCCGAGGACCTGGTGCAGGAGACGGTCGCCAAGGCGTACACGTCCTATCACCAGTTCCGTGAGGGCACCAACCTCAAGGCGTGGCTGCACCGCATCCTCACCAACAACTTCATCAACGACTACCGCAAGAAGCAGCGCTCGCCGAAGTTGTCGGCCGCCGAGGACATCGAGGACTGGCAGCTGCACGCCGCCGAGTCCCACACCTCGACGGGCCTGCGCTCGGCCGAGACCGAGGCGCTCGACCGGCTGCCCGACAGCGTCGTGATGAACGCCCTGCGCTCCCTGCCCGAGGACTTCCGCGTGGCCGTCTACCTGGCCGACGTCGAGGGGTTCGCGTACAAGGAGATCGCCGAGCGCATGGGGACGCCCATCGGCACCGTGATGTCCCGTCTGCACCGTGGCCGCCGCCAGCTCCGCGGCATGCTGGAGGACTACGCGCGGGAGGAGGGCGCCGTGCGCCTTCCCGCCCCCCGCGCCGCCGCCTAGGGAGAGTCCAGGGACAGGCGAAGGCGGACGCGTAACAGGCCGCCTTCGTCGCGCAGCTGCACCCGGTCGCAGAGCTGCCGGCTGATCCAGAGCCCGTACCCCCGCGGGGACTCGGGCTCCGGCGGTATGTAGCCCGGCAGGGGGTCGTCGAGCGCCCCGCCGGGATCGGCGATCTCGCAGACGAGGTCGCGTTCCTCCACCCACATCGTGATCGTGCCGAACCCGGCGCCGTGCTCGACGCAGTTCGCGGCGATCTCCGAGACGCTGAGCACCAGCGAGGAGATGAGGTTGCGGTCCATGCCGGCCGTCCTGGCGTAGTCGCCGACGGTCTGGCGCAGGCGCTTGAGCTCGCGGGCCGAGAACCGCACCAGGCAGGCCCCCGGGCCCGGCTCCGGGAACGGCGCGTCGTCGCCGTCGAGCACCAGCTCGTGGGGCTGCACGAACCGCCCGCTGGCCGCCTCACCCCCCGCCCCCAGCACCAGGGGATGGACGACCGGGGTGAGCTCGCGGACGGGCTCGGGGACGTCGCGCAGGTCGTACAGGCACATCATGACGGACGGGGCCGCGGCCAGGGCGGCGTTGACGACCGAGTCGTAGCGGATGAGGTCCTGGATCCGCGGCTCGCTCAGATCGGTCCAGACGGGCTCGCCGACGACCAGGGTGGGCCGCCCGCGCGTGTACTCGTGGTAGGCGGCCAGCATCCGGTGGGGGTGGCCGTACCAGGCGCCGGCCGGGCGGCTGTCGATGCGCCGCGCGTCGCCGTCGAGGGCCTCCGCCAGCAGCGCCAGCCGGTCGGGGCGGTTGACGACCAGCACGCGCCGGTCTTCGTCCAGCGCGGTGCGCACGCGCGGCACGACGAGGTCGAGGAAGGCCCGATCGGAGTCGTACGGTACCGCGACGTGCTTCAGCGACTGTGCCCGCTCACGGCGCACGGCCGAAACGTAACAAGGGCGGCCCGGCCGCGCAACGGCGGAAGCCGACCAATAACGTCGAACGGCCTGCGCGTGACTCCCCGGAGTTTGATGATTACTCCATGTCTTGGACGGCTGATGCCCGTTGCTGGGTACATCTGTTGTGTACGGAAACGTCGGCAGGGGGTGGCGTGTGACCGAAGCCCGCGCGGCGACGGAGAAACTCCAGGCGGAGCTGCACGGGCTGGGAGTCACCAGCGCGTACGAGGTGGGGGACGGAGCGACCATCTCGGTCTGGATAGGTCTCGTCGTGCACTACAGGGACGGTTTTTACCGTTGGCAGGAAGGTCCGGTTAAACGTCGTCATCTGGGTACGGATCCGGTTGGATGTGCCATGCGCGTGGCGCGCCGCTACAAGGAGCTGCACGCGGATATCCCACTCTGGTGGGACGACCTGGCCAGGGAACTACGGGGGAGACCGGTCCAGGACTATCCGTAAGGCCCCCGCGTGCGGTGTTTCGGGGGAAAACATGCGCATTTGGGCTTTGCCATTCGTCCTGATCGTTCTCGTGGGCTGCGCCGCCCAGCCGGTGCCGCGCCGACATTCCGCCATGATCCGGCCACAGGTCAGTCCTGAGGTCCTGGCCAAGCGGCTGATCGCGCAGCAGTCCGACTGGCCGCGCAGCCGCCGGTTCGACTGCGGCAAGATCAAGTGTGTGGCCCTGACCTTCGACGACGGTCCAGGGCCCTACACCGGCAAGCTGCTCGACCTGTTGCGCCAGCGCCACGTCAGGGCCACGTTCTTCGTGCTGGGGGAGATGGTGGCCGCCGACAGCGGCGGCCGGATCACCCGCCGCATCGTGGACGAGGGCCACGAGATCGGCAACCACTCCTGGTCCCATCCGTCGCTGACCGGCCTGTCCCGCGAGGGCGTGCGCAACGAGCTGGGGCACACCGACGAGCTCGTCCACCGGCTGACCGGGGTCAAGATGCGGGTGATGCGCCCGCCGTACGGCAGCACCGACGAGGCCGTCGCCGCCGAGACCCGCCGCGAGGGCCTGGCCCAGATCCTGTGGGACGTCGACACCCTCGACTGGCTGCACCGCGAGCCCGCCGCCGTGGTCAGGCGGGCCGACACCGCCAAGGCCGGGTCGATCGTGCTCATGCACGACATCCACCCCACCACGGTCGAGGCCGTGCCGAAGGTGATCGACACCCTCGCCAAGAAGGGCTACACGTTCGTCACGATCTCGGAACTGTACGGCCGCCCGCCCACACCGGGCCGCACGTACACCGCACGGTGAGCGGCATGGCACCCTTGGGCCATGGCTTTCACCGGCTTCCCCGACGAGGCGTTCATCTTCTACGAGGGCCTTGAGGCGGACAACTCCAAGCACTACTTCACCCGCCACAAGCACCTCTACGAGGACGCGGTCCGCGCGCCCATGACGGAGCTCACCGACGAGCTGGCCGCCGAGTTCGGCCCGGCCCAGCTCTTCCGGCCCTACCGTGACGTGCGCTTCTCCAAGGACAAGACGCCGTACAAGACCCATCAGGGCGCCTTCGTCGACCTGATGCCCGGCATCGGCTACTACGTCGAGATCAGCGCCGCCGGCCTGTACGTCGCCGGCGGCCGCTACACCCAGGCCTCCGACCAGATCGCCCGCTACCGCGCGGCCGTGGACGAGGACGTCACCGGCAAGCCGCTGGAGTCGATCGTCGCCCGGCTCGCCGGCGCCGGCTACACGATCGGCGGCGACCGGCTGAAGACCAGGCCGCGCGGCTTCGACGAGGACCACCCGCGCATCGAGCTGCTGCGCCACAGGTCCCTGTTCGCGGGCGTGCGCCACGAGCCGGAGCCGTGGGTGCACACGGCCGAGGTGCGCGGACGCGTCGAGCGGGCCTGGCGCGACTTCGCCGCGCTGATCGACTGGCAGTGCGCGCACGTCAGGGGCAGCGAGCTGCCGCGCCGCTGAGCGTCACCGCTGGCCCGTCGTGACCTGGTCGCCCTTCAGGATGCGGTCGACCGTCTGCCCGGCCGCCGAGCTGGCCGCCGTCGTGCCCACGGCCAGCGCCAGGGCCAGGGTCGGCGCGGCCAGGCTGCGCACGCTGCGCAGGTTGCGCACCCTGGCCCACGGCTCGCCGGCCAGGTGCATGATCCGCCACTCCCAGAACAGCCCGAGCCCGACGCAGACCATCATCACCTGCCCCACCACGATGGCCACGACCTGCGCCTTGTCGAGGGCGCCGATGTCCGGCTCGACCAGCGTCGACAGGTAGCCGGCCAGGCTGGTCAGCAGGGCCGCCACGGCCAGGTGCAGCGCCTTGGTCATCGGCTGGGTGCCCCGGACGCACGGGTAGAAGTAGCCGAACAGGAAGCCGAACGCGGGCAGGGTGAGCAGGTAGCGGCCGTCGAAGAGGAAGCTGGTCAGGTCCGCGCCCTCCGGGCGGCCGTAGACCAGCGCGAAGGGCAGGCTCAGCAGCAGGCTGACGGTGAACGCCGACACGCCGCTGTGCCAGGGCGTGCAGCCGGCCGCCGTGGCGAAGGCGGTCTCGGGATGGCGGCCGTGCTCACGCAGCGCGGACTCCAGAGCCTGCCGCCGCTGGTCGAACTCGGCCATCGACATGTCCGCGGCCAGCCTGGTCCGTCCGGCGCGGTACAGCTCCTGCTCGGCGAGCAGCAGCAGGCGCCGGTGCAGGGCCGCGCGGACGAACTGCCGGTGCTCCTCCTGCGTGTCCGGCTCCACGACGGACGCGGGCGGCCCGGCGAGCAGCCAGCGCGCGGTCAGCCAGGCCACGAGTGAGGTGATCGCCAGCAGTGGCAGCGGCACGTCGATGTCGGCCAGCGTCGTGCTGCCGCCGGGCGTGATGTAGAGCACCATCAGCACCACGACCATCGTCGACTCGGCGGCCGGGTCGCGCACGGCGGCCACCCGGCAGCCCAGCCGCCACAAGCGCAGCACCAGCATCACGAACCCGAGCAGCAGCAGCCCGAGCACCCCGCGGACCAGCGGGTCCAGCGGCAGGCTGCCGATCGTCGGGACGGCCGCGCGGGGCACGGCCAGGCTCCACGACCCCGCGTCCAGCCATTCCGTGGGCCAGCCCTGCACGAGCAGGCTCACCACGACCGCGCCCACCACCGCGCCCCGGCTCCACCGCCTGGTCGCCACGGTCACCGCCGCCACGGGGATCATCGCCCAGCTCAGCGCCAGCAGCAGCCGGACGCTGTCGGGCGGGTACACGCCGTCCAGCAGCGCCCGCAGCCACAGGGCCAGTGCCAGCAGCCCGACCGCGGCCTCGGCCCACAGCGCGGCCAAGCGGACCACCACCGGCCTGACCCCGAGGTCCACGCTGAAGCCGACCGCCGCGCCCGCCGCCGCCAGGGCCGCGACGGCTCCGCCGGTCAGCAGCACGCGCCCGGGGAGCTGGCCGTGCAGCCAGGACCAGCTCAGCATGCCGAGCCCGACCAGCAGGCCGAGCCCGGTCACCGTGAGCAGGTCGCGGCCGGTCCACGGCGCGCTGGTGGGCAGCACCCGTCCGGCGTGCCGCAGCGCCATCACCGGCACGGCGACGAACAGGATCACGTACCCGACCGGCGACCACTCCGCGGCGACCAGCGGGATCAGCAGGGCCGGCGCGGCGATGGCCAGGCCGATGACCAGCTCCCTGTTGGGCACCCGCTGCCACCACCGCCGGCCGAGCGAGCGCACCAGGAACACCGCCAGCGCGCACGCCGTGAGCACGCCGAGCGCGGTGGCCCAGGAGAAGTCGTCCTCCTCGGCGACGTCGGGGAAGCCGTAGGAGCCGGGGGCCAGCGTCAGGCTCACCGGGTAGGCGCCGACGGAGAAGCGCAGCAGGCCGCGCTCCTGCCGTTCCGGCTGGATGCCCTCGACGCGCAGCACGGTCCACTCGCCGGGCAGCACGGTGACCGCGCGCTCCACGACGATCAGCGGGAGCGCGGTCGGCGAGGCGAAGTCGAGCCGGAGCAGCCCCTCGACCCTGACCTGGCGCAGCAGCGTCACCGTGAACTCGGCCGTGACGTGCCCCGGCGAGGAGACGATGAGCGGCGCGAGCCGGGTGGTGGGCGCCAGGCTCTGGCCGTCCGCCTTGAGCGCGCCGAACCCGGAGTCGGTCACCTGCGGCAGCGTGCCCGGGAAGCCGCCGCCCTGGCGCAGCGCCTCGGCCAGCGGGTCGTCGGGACGCAGGTCCAGCCGGTGCCTGACGGTGATCCTGACCTGGCGCTGCCGGGGGTCGATCCGCCCCTCGGGGACGGCTTCGAGGTCGGCCGCGCGGGCCCGGACGACTGAGACCTCGGTGGCCGCGGTACGGGCCCATCCGGCGGCCGGGTCGGCGCGGGCGGCGGCGGCCGCCCACGGGTCGGTCACGACGGTGCTCTTGGGCCTGTCGGACCCGGTCACGGGTCTGGCTGCGATGGTGCACCAAACAATCGCCCCGAACGACACCAGAGCCAGCCCGAATGAAACTGCCATCCGGAGCTTTCCCACAATTGGGATGATTCTCCGGCATGCCGAAATGTTCTATGGCATAGGGTCACGGTGTTATCACAGATGGTCTCATGACCACGTTTCTTTACACCGTGACCCGGGAGAGGGGTTCCATCGCGCGTGCTCGGGCCGCCCGTTGACAGGCCCCTCTGACACGGAAACCGCGTGCCACCGGGAAAGGTGACACGCGGCCGTGGTGCGGAGAGAACGAATCAGGCGCGCTTGGCGCGGGCGGCGGCGCGGCCGCGGGCGGAGGCGTCGAGCACGACCTTGCGGATGCGGACCGCGTCGGGCGTGATCTCCACGCACTCGTCCTCGCGGATGAACTCCAGCGCCTGCTCCAGCGAGAGCGTCCGCGGCGGGATGACCTTCTCGGTCTCCTCGCTCGTGGACGAGCGCATGTTCGTGAGCTTCTTCTCCTTGGTGATGTTCACGTCCATGTCGTCGGAACGCGAGTTCTCACCGATGATCATGCCCTCGTAGACCTCGGTGGTCGGCGAGACGAACAGCGTGCCGCGCTCCTGGAGGTTGAGCATGGCGAACGCGGTCACCGGGCCCGAGCGGTCGGCCACCAGCGAGCCGTTGTTGCGGGTGCGCAGCTCGCCGAACCACGGCTCGTAGGAGTCGAACACGTGGTGGACCAGGCCGGTGCCGCGGGTCTCGGTCAGGAACTCGGTGCGGAAGCCGATCAGGCCGCGGGCCGGGACCACGAACTCCATGCGGATCCAGCCGGTGCCGTGGTTGGTCATGTGCTCCATGCGGCCCTTGCGGACTGCCAGGAGCTGGGTGACCGCGCCGAGGTACTCCTCCGGGCAGTCGACCGTCAGGCGCTCGACCGGCTCGTGCACCTTGCCGTCGATGGTCTTGGTGACCACCTGCGGCTTGCCGACGGTCAGCTCGTAGCCCTCGCGGCGCATCTGCTCGACGAGGATGGCCAGCGCCAGCTCACCGCGGCCCTGCACCTCCCAGGCGTCGGGACGGTCGGTGGGCAGCACGCGCAGCGACACGTTGCCGACCAGCTCCTTGTCGAGCCGGTCCTTGACCATGCGGGCGGTGACCTTCGAGCCCTTGACCTTGCCGACCAGCGGCGAGGTGTTGGTGCCGATGGTCATCGAGATCGCCGGCTCGTCGACCGTGATCAGCGGCAGCGGGCGCGGGTCCTCCGGGTCGGCCAGCGTCTCGCCGATCATGATCTCGGGGATGCCCGCGATGGCGATGATGTCGCCGGGGCCGGCCTCCTCGGCCGGCTTGCGCTCCAGCGCCTCGGTCATCAGCAGCTCGGTGATCTTCACCTTCTGGATCGTGCCGTCGGTACGGCACCAGGCGACCTGCTGGCCCTTGCGCATGACGCCCTGGTGGATCCGGCACAGCGCGATACGGCCCAGGTAGGAGGAGGCGTCGAGGTTGGTGACGTGCGCCTGCAGCGGGGCGTTGGGGTCGTACGTGGGCGCCGGGATCGTCGACTTGATGATGTCGAACAGCGGCTCCAGGTCCTCCGAGTCGGGCATGCCGCCGTCGTCGGGACGGTTCATGGAGGCGCGGCCGGCCTTGGCCGAGGCGTAGACGATCGGGAAGTCGATCTGCTCCTCGGTGGCGTCGAGGTCCATGAACAGCTCGTAGACCTCGTCGACGACCTCCTTGATGCGGGCGTCGGGGCGGTCGACCTTGTTGATGCACAGGATGACCGGCATCTTGGCGGCGAACGCCTTGCGCAGCACGAACCGGGTCTGCGGCAGCGGACCCTCGGAGGCGTCGACCAGCAGCACCACACCGTCGACCATGGACAGGCCGCGCTCGACCTCGCCGCCGAAGTCGGCGTGGCCGGGGGTGTCGATGATGTTCAGGGTCATGCCGCCGTGCTGGATGGCGGTGTTCTTGGCGAGAATGGTGATGCCCTTCTCGCGCTCCAGGTCGTTGGAGTCCATGACCCGGTCGTCGACGTCCTGGTTCGCGCGGAAGGCCCCGGACTGCCAGAGCATGGCGTCGACCAGTGTGGTCTTGCCATGGTCGACGTGCGCGATGATCGCGATGTTCCGCAGGTCGTCGCGGCTGTTCAAAGGCATGATGACTTCTCGCTCTGTGTCGTGGGGGCGGCCGCGCGAAGTCGCGACCCACCAAGTCTAGTTGATCCCCTCTCGTGACAAGAGCGGGACAAGGCGTCTGCGGCGCTGTAGGGGTGAACGCATCGGCCGGCGCGTCTGATTCCCGGCGTCCCGCATGGATCATGGGCAGGGGGGCAATGAGCAACCGTGAGGGACGAAGGGCTGGTGCTGCTCGCCGCGTGGGGGCAGTTCGCGCTGCTCCTGGGGCTGCTGGCCTATTTCCTGCTGCGAGGCCGCACATGAGGCGGGTGGCGGCGCTGCTCGTGCTGCTCGTCGCCGCCGCCGGATGCGTGAGCCCCGCCTGGGACGACCACGACTACGCGCTCAAGGCCAAGCAGTCGGACGAGAGCGTCTCCTCCATCGTCCGGATCGTCCGTCTGGCCGTCCAGAACTCCCACCGGCTGACCAGGCCGTACCTCAAGGTCGTGCTCACCGACGCGGCCGGCGAGCTCGACGCGGTCGGCGACCAGTTCGGCGGGGTCCAGCCGCCGTCCGAGCGGTCCGACCAGGTGCGCGACCGGCTGCTCGACCGCATCCAGCGGGCCGAGGAGCTGGTGGACGACCTGCTCATCCAGGTACGCCGGGACCGGATCAAGGACCCCGCCCAGGCGGTGCGGGAGCTGGAGGCGCTGGGGTGAGGAAGCTCTTCGCCGTCACGCTCGGCATCCTCACCGCCGTCGGCGGCTTCGTGGACATCGGCGACCTCGTGGCCAACTCGCTGGTCGGAGCGCGGTTCGGGATGTCGCTGGCGTGGGTCGTGGTGGTTGGCGTGGTGGGCATCTGCCTGTTCGCCGAGATGTCCGGCAGGATCGCCGCAGTCTCCGGCCGGCCGGTCTTCGACCTCGTCCGCGAGCGGCTCGGACCGCGGGCGGGCCTGCTCAACCTGGGGGCGTCGTTCTTCATCAACCTGCTCACGCTGGCCGCGGAGATCGGCGGCGCCTCGCTCGCCCTGGAGCTGGCCACCGGCGTCAACTACCTGCTGTGGGTGCCGGGGGTGGCACTGGTCGCCTGGCTGGTGATGTGGCGGGTCAAGTTCGAGACCATGGAACGGGTGTTCGGGCTGGCCGGGCTCGCGCTGGTGGTCTTCGGGGTGGCGGCGTGGCAGCTCGGCCCCGACTGGGGACAGCTGGGCAGCCAGCTCGCCTCGCCGCCGCAGGCCGAGGGGGCGGCGACCTACTGGTATTACGCGGTCGCGCTGCTCGGCGGCGCGATGACCCCGTACGAGGTGTTCTTCTTCTCCTCCGGCGGCGTCGAGGAGCGGTGGACGCGCCAGGACCTGGTGACCGCCCGCGCCAACGTGTTCGTCGGCTTCCCGCTCGGCGGCATGTTGTCGCTGACCATCATGGTCTGCGCCGCCGCGGTGTTCCTGCCGGCGCAGATCCAGGTGGAGTCGCTGGCGCAGATGGTGCTGCCGGTGGGCGTCGGGCTGGGCAAGATCGGGCTGGCGATGGCCATCATCGGGGTGTTCGCGGCCACGTTCGGCGCGACGCTGGAGACCGCCCTGTCGTCGGGGTACACGCTCAGCCAGTACTTCGGCTGGCGGTGGGGCAAGCGGGTGCGGCCGAGGGACGCCGCCAGGTTCCACGTCGTGGTGCTGGTCGCGGTCGTGCTGGCCGCGGCGCTCATCCTGACGACCGTCGACCCGGTCATGGTGACGGAGTACTCGCTGGTGTTCTCGGCCGCCGCGCTGCCGTTGACGTACCTGCCGGTGCTGATGATCGCCAATGATCCCGACTACATGAACGACCGGGTCAACAGCCGGTTCACCAACGCCGTCGGCACCGCGTACATGATCCTGCTGTCGGTGGTCGCGGTGGCGGCGATCCCGCTGCTGATCGCCACGAAGGCGGGCCAATGAGGGCCCGGGAGCTCCACGCCGACCTGCACCTGCTCGACCGGCAGGTGGTCGGCGCGGACGACGGCGAGCCCGTGTGCAAGGTGGACGACCTGGAGCTGGCCGGCGACCCGCCGTACGTGGCGGCCCTCCTCGCCGGGCCGCTCGCGCTCGCCCCCCGCATCGGCGGCCTGCCCGGCTGGCTGATGAGCTCGGTGACCACGCTGTTCCGGCCCGAGGAGCACCCGCAGCCCCGGCGCATCCCCATGCACCTGGTCACCGAGATCGGCAGCGCGATCAAGGTGAGCGGCGAGCTCGCCGAGCCCGCACTCGAACGCTGGACGCGGGAGAACGTGATCGCCAGGATCCCCGGCAGCGGCGGCGAGCGCCGGCCCGGCGGAGAGGTCGTGCACGCCGCCGGCCCCGCCCCGAGGATCAGCTGGTTCAAGGGCCGCACGGTGACCGACGCGGCCGGCGAGGCGGTCGGCAGGGTCGCCGACGTGTGGCTGTGCCAGGACGGCCCGCTGCTGATGGGCGTGCAGAACGCGTTCCGGGTCAGCGGCCTCATCGTCGTGCCGCGCCGCACCGGCAAGCTCTTCGGGTACGAGCGCGGCCCGGGCGGCCGGGCCCCCTGGCTGGTCGAGGCCCTGATCAGGCGCCGGCTCAAGGGCAGCAGGCTGGTGGCCTGGGAGCAGCTGGCCTGGGAGGGCGGCTCCTGGTCGGAGGAGCCCGGCGCCGGCCTGCGCCTGAACGTGCCGGCCGACCGGCTCGCCCCCCTCGCCGAGCTGTACGAGCGCGAGCCGGGACGTACATAGCAGGTTGCACATTTGTGTGCATGGCAGGAGCCGTCGCGGTCCCTACATTGTCGTCATGACGTGGACAGAGCTGGTTATGGGCTCGGCACCGAGCAAGGGCGACCAGCCGGCGGTGAGCGACGTCAGGACCGGCGAGGTGCTGTCGTACGCGCAGTTCGCCAGGCGGGTCACCCGCGCGGCGGGCGGGCTGCGGCGCGACGGGCTGACCTACGGCGACCGCGTCCTCATCGACCTGCCGCTCGGCGCGTCGCTGGTGGTGGCGGTCCACGCGGTGGCCTGGGCGGGCGGCGTCGCCGTGCTGGGCGGCCCGGGGCCGGTCCGCATGGTGATCACCCGCGGCCCCCGCGAGCCCGGCGGGGTCGCCGCGGACCGCGTCTACGCCTTCCGCCCCTCGCCCGGCGCGCTGCCGTTCGCCGGGCTGCTCAACGCGAGCCCGGTGGAGTTCGGCCCGCTGGCGGGCGCGGCGCTGGCGCCGGGCGGCGGCCGCGTGCTCGACCACGACGAGCTCGCCGCCGACCTGCGCAACCTGGCCGCCCGCCTGGTGGTCGGCAAGGACGACGTCGTCGTCAACGCGGCCGGCGACCTGCTCAAAGGGCTGCGGGTGCTCGACCTGGCGCTGATGTCCGGCGCCCACGTGGTGATCGCCGCCAACGAGCCGACCGTCATCGGCTGCCGGGTGCTGGCCGCCGAGCGCAGGGCCACCATGGTCGTGGCACCGTACGACGTCGCCAGGCGGCTGCTGGGAAACCCCATTCTGCGCGTTGTGGACGAAAGGGCGATCGTCAGCTCGCTTGGCCTGTGAAAAGTGCGACACTGTGGAAGAGTGTGATCCTTCGGCGACGCAGGGTGAACACATGCCAGAGGCCCCCCGGCACAATCTTCCAGCAGAGCCCAATCGGTTCGTGGGCCGCGAACGCGACCTCGACGACCTGCGCGGGCTGTTCGGCGAGACGCGCGTGGTCACGTTGTGCGGCGTCGGCGGCATCGGCAAGACCCGGCTGGCCCTGCGGGTGGCCGCCGGGCTGGTGGGCGGCTATCCGGGCGGGGTGTGGCTGGTCGAGCTGGCCAGGGTCAGCCGTCCGGAGCAGATCGTCCAGGAGATCGCCCGGGTGCTGCGGGTGCGCGAGGAGAGCGGGCGCCCGCTGCTCGACACCGTCACCGCCCGGCTGCGCGAGCTGCGCTGCCTGCTGCTGCTCGACAACTGCGAGCACCTGGTCGACGGGTGCGCCGAGCTGGCCGCCGAGCTGGTCGCCTGCTGCCCCCGGCTGAGCGTCCTGGCCACCAGCCGGGAGCCGCTGCGCATCGCCAGCGAGCTGATCTGGCGGGTGCCGCCGCTCGACCTGCCCGAGATGGGGTACGCCGACGCCGAGTCGGTGCAGCTGTTCATGGACCGGGCCGCCGCCGCCGGCACCCGGCTCGGCCCCGACAGCCTGCCCGACGTGGTCCGCCTGTGCCAGGCGCTCGACGGGCTGCCCCTGGCCCTGGAGCTGGCGGCGGCCCGTACGAGCCTGCTCAGTCCCGGGCAGATCGCCGACCGGCTCGACGACCGTTTCTCGCTGCTGACCACGGGCGGCCGTACCGCCCCGGCGCGGCAGCGCACGCTGCTGGCCACCGTCGACTGGAGCTACGACCTGCTGTCGGCCAAGGAGCAGGTGCTGCTGCGCCGGCTGTCGGTCTTCGCCCGCGACTTCGACCTCGACCTGGCCGAGCAGGTCTGCGCCGAGCGGCCCATCGCCCGGGACGAGATCGTCGACCTCCTCGGCGGCCTGGTCGACAAGTCCCTCGTGCTGTGCGACGAGGAGCGCAGGCGCTACCGCATGCTGGAGACGATCAAGCGGTACGCGATGAAGCGGCTGGAGCGGGCCGGCGAGCGCGAGGACGTCCGCGAGCGGCACCTCACCGTCCTGTGCGACCTGCAGGAACGCCACTTCACGACCGAGATGGTCCGGCCGGGGGTGCCCTGGCCGGAGCGGCTGGAGTGCCTGACGGCCAGCAAGCAGCTCCTCGACGACCAGCGGGCCGCCCTCGACTGGGCCGCCGAGTCCGGCAACGCGCGGCTGGGCCTGCGCCTGTGCGCCGCCAGCACCGCCCTGCTGCCCATCTCCGGCAACCTGACCGAGATCGTCGGCTGGATCGAGCGGCTGCTCTCGCTCGACCTCGAACCCGTGCCCGACGGGCAGGTCGCGCAGGGCAAGGCGTACCTCGCCTACGGGCTGGAGGCCCGCGACGAGCTCAGCCGGTCGCTGGAGGTGGCCACGGAGAGCCTGGCGGGCCTGGGCGAGGAGAACGTGTTCACCCGCTGCGTCATGCACAGCCTCGTGGTCGTCGTCCTGCTCCGCATGGGCCGCATCGACGAGGCGCTGCACCACGCCGAGCGGGGCCTGGCCGAGGCCACCGAGTCGGGCGACGCCTGGAACCAGGCGGCGGGGCTGGCCGGGCTGTCGGCGGTGGCGCTGACCAGGGGCCGGTTGCGCGAGGCCCAGCGGCTGGGCGACGAGGCCCTGGCGCGGGCGCGCGAGCACGGCCACCGCTGGCTCATGGCCAGGATGGCCGCCCAGCTCGGCGCCGTGGCCGAGGCCCGCGGCGACCTGGAGACCGCCAAGTCCCGCTACGAGCTGGCCGTCCCGTGGTTGTGCGAGCTGGGCAGCGACTCCGACCTGGCGCGCTGCCTGGCCAGGGTGGGCCGGGTCGCGGCCATGCTGGGCGAGTTCGCCGCAGCCAGGGAGCGGCTGGCCGACAGCCTCGCGCTGAGCCGGCAGACCGGCCAGCGGCAGGGCGTGGCCCGGTGCCTGGCCGGCCTGTCGGTGCTGGCCGAGCACGAGGGCGACCTCGACGGCGCGGTGCTGGCCGCCGCCGCCGCGGCCACGCTGCGCGAGTCGATCGGCCAGCACTCGGCCACGATCCGGATCGAGGAGCTGCTCTCGCGCGCCCGCGCCAAGCTCGGCGAGGGCCGCACGGCCTCCCTGTGGTCGCGCGGCCGGGCGATGAGCCCCGACGCCGCCGCCCGCCAGGTGCTGGCGGGGGAGCGGCCCGCGGCGCCGCCGCCCGCGCCGGCCGAGCCGGTCAGGCACTCGCTGCTGACCGTGCGCGAGCTGGAGATCGCCGGCCTGCTCACCCGCGGCCTGTCCAACCGGGCCATCGCCGAGGAGCTGGTGATCAGCCCGGCCACGGTCGCCCGGCACATCGCCAACATCATGGAGAAGCTGGGGTACACCTCGCGCGCGCAGATCGCGGTGTGGGCCGCCGAGCACCCCAGCGCTTCTGCATAGGGATCTGCATATTCCGCCCCATGTAGGCACGTGACCCCCTCCCTACCGTGGACGCCATGGATGAGCACATCGTCATGGTGGACTCCGGCACGGGCGTGGAGCTCACCGAGAAGCAGCTGGACGAGCGGTCGGCGATCGCGACCGCCCAGTTGCGGCGCAGAGGAGTGCGCGCGGGCGACACGGTGCTCGTCTGCCTGCCCGTGGGGCCCGACCTGCTGGTGGCGGCGGACGCGGTGATGGCGGCGGGCGGCGTCGTCTGGCCGGTGCCCGCCGACCTCGACCGGGCCGGGCTGGGCGAGCGCATCCGGGCCAGCGGCGCCCGGGTGATGATCTCCGACGTGCCGGAGGCGGTGGAGGCGGCCGAGGAGTCGCGGGTGCGGATCGTGATGAGCGTGGCCGAGCTGGGCGGGCGGCATCCGTATCCGCACAGTCGCGGACAGTCCACGGAAAGTGATCGCACGCGGTCGGCCGGAGGTGGAGACTGAGCGCACCTGTGATCCTCCGCTGACCCTGGGCGCCGACATGACTCCGCCAGTTCCGCACAACCTGCCCGCAGAGCCCAACCGTTTCGTCGGCCGCGGGCGCGACCTGACCGAGCTGAGCACGCTGGTCCACGACGAACGCGTGGTCACGCTGAGCGGCGTCGGCGGCATCGGCAAGACCCGCCTGTCGCTGCGGGTGGCGGCCAGGGCCGCGCCGGGCTTCGCCGACGGCGTCTGGCTGGTCGAGCTGGCCCGCCTGGCCGACCCCGCGCTGATCGTCAACGAGATGGCCGGGGTGCTCGGCGTCCGCGACGAGGCGCCGGGGCGGCTGCTGGACGGCCTGCGCGTACGGCTGCGCGAGGCCAGGGCGCTGATCGTGCTCGACAACTGCGAGCATCTGGTCGACCGCTGCGCCGAGCTGGTCGCCGGCCTGATCGCCGACTGCCCCCAGCTGCGGTTCCTGCTCACCAGCCGCGAGCCGCTGCGCATCCCCGGCGAGCTGGTCTGGCGGGTGCCGCCGCTGGAGCTGCCCGACGACCACCATCCCGACGCCGAGTCCGTGCTGCTGTTCGTCGAGCGGGCGCTGGCGGCGGGGGCCCGGTCGGTGACCGGCAGCATGGACGACGTCGTGCGCCTGTGCCGGGCGCTCGACGGCCTGCCGCTGGCGCTGGAGCTGGCCGCGGCCCGCACGAGCCTGATGAGCCCGGGCCGCATCGCCGACCGCATCGGCGACCGGTTCACCCTGCTGACCAGGGGCGACCGTACCGCGCCCGCCCGCCAGCGCACCCTGCTGGCCACCGTCGAGTGGAGCCACGACCTGCTGCGGCCCAAGGAGCGCGTGCTGCTGCGCCGGCTGTCGGTCTTCGCCGGGCTGTTCGACCTGACCGTGGCCGAACGGGTGTGCGCCGACGGCGGCATCGTGCCGAGGGCCGAGCTGCTCGACCTGCTCAACGGCCTGGTCGACAAGTCGCTGGTGCTCCACCACGACGGGCGCTACCGCCTGCTGGAGACCATCAGGCAGTACGCCGCCGAGCGGCTGGCCGAGGCGGGCGAGCTGACCCGGTTGCGCGACCGGCACCTGCGGGTGATCTGCGAGGAGATGGAGCACTGCTACCGGGCCGGCACGCTCGACCCGCGCATGCCCTGGTCCGCCCGCGTCCCGCACTTCGTCAGGGGCCGCGCGCTGATGGACGACTGCCGGGCGGCGGTGGAGCGGGCGGTGGAGTCGGCCGACCCGGTGCTCGGGCTGCGGCTGGCCCGTGCCGCCCTGGCCATCCTGGCCGTACGCGGTGAGCTGGGCGAGACCGTCGGCTGGCACCAGCGGCTGCTCGCCCTCGACCTGTCCCGGGTGCCCTCCGACGTGCTCGCCGTGGCCAAGGGCGGCCTGGCGTACGGGCTGGAGATCTGCGACGAGCTGGCCCGCGCCGAGGAGCTGGTCGTGCAGGGGGTGGAGGAGCAGAAGAGGCACCCGTACACCCACTGGCTGGGCGTCACCTACAGCGTGGCGCTGGCCGTGTTCTTCCGCACCGGCCAGAGCGAGAAGGCGCTGTGTTACCTGGAGGAGCTGGAGGCGGCGGCCGCCGCCCACGACGACCTGTTCAACCTGGCCACGGTCCGCATCGCGCAGCTCAACCTGGCGTTGTTCCGCGGCCAGCTCCGCCAGGCCCGCCGGCGCGGCGAGCAGGCGCTGGCCCTGGCCAGGGAGGCCGGCCACCACTGGACGCTGGCCAGGGCGCTGACCCACCTGGGCGCGGTGGCCGAGGCGGCGGGCGACCTGGAGGCCGCCATGACCTGCCACACCTCGGCCCTGCCGCTGCTGGAGGACATGGGCAACCGGGTCGAGCTGGCCCGCTGCCAGGCCAAGCTGGGCCGGGTGGCGGCCCGGATGCACGACTATCCGGCCGCCCGGCTGCACCTGGCCGCCAGCCTGGCGCTGAGCACCCGCACCGGCCAGCGCAGGGGCGTGGTGCGGGCGCTGACGGCCATGTCGGCGCTGGCGGCCGAGCAGGACGACCTGGAGGGCGCGGTGCTGGCCGCCGCCGCCGCGACCGCGCTGCGCGAGGCCATTGGCCAGTACGGCGTCCCCGGCCCGGTCCAGGAGCTGCTCACGCGGGCCAGGGCCGGGCTCGGCGAGGGCCGGGTCTCGCTGCTGTGGGCCAAGGGTGCCCGGCAGTCGCCCGACGAGGTCGCCAGGCGCGTGCTCGATCCCGGCCAGGCCGTTCCCGCGGGGCCGTCCGGGCCGCCGCCGGGGGCCTGGCAGGGCGGGCTGACCGGCCGGGAGCTGGAGATCGCCGCGCTGCTCACGGGCGGGCTGAGCAACCGGGCCATCGCGCTGAAGCTGGTGATCAGCCCGGCCACGGTGGCCCGGCACGTCGCCAACATCATGGAGAAGCTGGGCTTCGCTTCCCGGGCCCAGATCGCGGTGTGGGCCACCGGGCACGGCCTGGAAACGCACCACGAATAAGCTGGTATTCATGCCTTTCGCGCCACATTTCCCGGTGATGCTCAGGACCGAGGACGGTGTCCGCATCGACGCCGCCCACACCCCCTCGGCGGCCGGGGACATCGGGATCGTCATGGCGCACGGCTTCACCGGATCCTGGCGCGAGCGCACCGCCCGCCGCATCGCGCACGTGCTCAGCGGCTACGGCGGTGTGCTCGCGTTCGACTTCCGCGGCCACGGGCGTTCGGGCGGCGAGACGACGGTCGGCGACCTGGAGATCCTCGACGTGGAGGCCGCCGTACGGCATGCCCGCGTGGTCGGCTACCGGCGGATCGCGGTCGTGGGCTTCTCCATGGGGGCGGCGGTGGCCGTCCGGCACGCGGCGCTGCGCCGGGGCGTGGACGCGGTGGCGGCGGTCAGCGGCCCGGCGCGCTGGTACTACCGGGGCACCAAGCCCATGCGCCAGGTCCACTGGGCCATCGAGCAGCCGTTCGGCAGGTTCGCCGCCCGGCTGGCCAAGCGCACCAGGATCGCCGGCGGCCAGTGGGACCCGATCCCGATGCCGCCGCACGAGGCCGCCGCCCTGGTCTCGCCCGCCCCGCTGCTGGTCGTGCACGGCGACGCCGACGCCTTCTTCCCGCTGGACCACGCCCACCAGCTCTACGACGGCGCCCGCGAGCCCAAGGAGCTGTGGATCGAGCCGGGTTACGGGCACGCGGAGTCGGCCGCCAGCCCCGAACTCATCCGGCGTATCGGTAAATGGATCTCCTCGAACCTTTCGTGAGTAATACCCGTCTACCTAAGACGGATGGAAAGGATCCGCCAGGAGAAAAGTCCTCGGGGAAGGAAACCGCCTTCGCGGTGACCGTGGGACATACTTCAGTAGCCGGGCAGTCGCCGACTGTAGGCGGCGGATCCGGCACCTAGCGTCGCGGGGGCACGCTGGGTGCCTTCCCCGGCCCGCAAGAGGGGCCCCGCGGCGCGCGGGGCCCCTCTTCGCCGGCCGTCAGCCCAGCCGGGCGATCGTCTTGTACTCCAGGTAGCCGTTCAGGCCCTCGGGGCCGAGCTCGCGGCCGATGCCGCTGGCCTTGAAGCCGCCGAAGGGCGCGTTCGACTCCAGCATGAAGCAGTTGACGCCGTAGGTCCCGGTGCGCACCTGGCGGGCGACGTTCATGCCGCGCTCGGCGTCGGCCGTCCAGACCGTGCCGGCCAGGCCGTAGTCGCTGTCGTTGGCGATGCGCAGGGCGTCGGCCTCGTCCTCGTACGGGATCACCGCCAGGACCGGGCCGAAGATCTCCTCGCGGGCGATGCGCATGTCGTTGCTGACGTTGGCGAAGACCGTGGGGGCGACGTACCAGCCGCGGTCACGGGGACGGTCGAGGCCGCCGACGACGACCTTGGCGCCCTCGTCCATGCCGATCTTGATGTAGCCCTCGACGCGCTCCTGCTGGCGCTTGGCCACCAGCGGGCCGATGCCGGTCGCCGGGTCGGCCGGGTCACCGACGGGCTGGGAGTTGACCATGTTCGCCACGGCGTCCACGACCTCGTCGTACCGGCTGCGGGAGGCCAGGATGCGGGTCTGGGCGACGCACGCCTGGCCGTTGTTCATCAGCGTGGCCATGGCCAGGAAGCCCATGCTCGCCTGCAGGTCGGCGTCGTCCAGGATGATCGCGGCGGACTTGCCGCCGAGCTCCAGGCTGACCCGCTTGAGCTGCTCGCCGCAGATGGAGGCGATGCGGCGGCCGGCGGCGGTGGAGCCGGTGAAGGCCACCTTGTCGACGCCGGGGTGGGAGATCAGGTGCTCGCTCACCTCGCGTCCGGCGGGCACGATGTTGAGCACGCCCGCCGGGATCCCGGCCTCGGCCGCCCACTCGGCCAGCAGGTACGCGTCCAGCGGCGTCTCGGGCGCGGGCTTGAGCACGATCGTGCACCCGGCCAGCAGCGCGGGCGCGACCTTGGTCATGGTCACGAACTGGGGCACGTTCCACGGGACGACGGCCGCGACGACGCCGACCGGCTCGCGCCGCACGGTGATCGGCCCGAACAGCCCGGGACGCTCCTCCTCCTGGGCGAACTCCTTGCCCAGCCCGGCGTAGAACTGCAGCATGCCGAGCGGCTGCGGCGCCTGCGCGAGGTTGGAGAAGGTGATCGGCGAGCCCATCTCCTCGGTGATCAGAGCGGCCATCTCGCCCTGGCGCTCGTTGTAGATCGCGGCCAGCCGCTCGATCACGGCGGCCCGCTCGGCGAACGTCATGCGCGGCCACGGCCCGTGGTCGAACGCCTGGCGGGCGGCGGCCACCGCGCGTTCCACGTCCTCGGGGGCGCCGTCGGGGACGCGGCCCACGACCTCCTCGGTGTGGGGGGAGATGACGTCGATCGTCCCGGTGCCCGCGGGGGTCACCCATTCGCCCCCGATGAACAGCTTGTCGTGCTGGCGCATGTCGTGAGCCTCCTGCTTGACCGAATGCTTGCTTGCTGCGCGTACGCCTCAAGGCGACCGAACCATGTTCTGTCCGGGCGCGCAAGAGGGGCGCGGCAGCGGTGTGCCGCGCCCCTCGGGGCGTCGCTAGCGGGGGTCGCCCAGCAGGTGCCGCATCGACCGCTTGACCAGGTCCGTACGCGCGGCCTGGCCGGTCAGGCTCTCCACGCCGAAGCCCAGATAGACGGTGTCCGCGGTGACGATGCCGCCGCCCTCCTCGAAGACCTGGTCGGTGCGGAACCAGTTGTTGATCGAGGGTGCCGAGCCGGCCGGCGGCGCCGCGACGGCCCAGCCGCCGAGGTCGGACTCGAAGGACGTGTCACCGGCCGCCGCGCCGTCCAGGGTGACCTTGGCGTCGTCGAGGAAGACGCCCGCGCCCTGGGTGGACCAGTCGCTGACGTAGGAGATCGACAGCTCGACCCGCTTGCCCGCGTACGGGGTCAGGTCCACCTTCCACTGCTGCCAGCCGCCGGAGTTGCCCGAGGCGGCGTGCCACGCGCCGGAGGACCCGGTCGGCTCGCAGGCCGCGCCCTGGTAGTGCCGGGTGAACGGATGGATCACCCGCCAGCCGCCGCTGTTCTCGGCCTTGCAGCTCTCGCCGGTGCTCTGCGAGGTGTGGCCGTTGACGTCGGGGAGGGTGGTCCAGTCGTCGGCGCCCGCGGTGTGCGCCTCGACCGTCAGGAAGTCCCAGTCGGCCTCGGTGTCGTAGGAGGTCCAGAACGACAGGTCGCCGGAGCTCCTGCCGGTCAGGTCCACGGTGGTGGTCAGCCGCTTCCAGGAGACGTCGGCGATGCCGCTGTAGACGTCCCAGGAGCCGGTGTGGGGGTCGAAGGGGCCGCCGGGGCGTACCCACTTGACCTGGGCCGAGCTCGCGAACAGCGGGAACTGCGCCGGGGGCAGGATGGCCGAGGTGGCCACGAACGAGTTGGTGTGGCTCGGCTGCAGCGTGCCGGCGAAGCCCTCGAACGCGCCGCCGTTGCCCTTCAGCGCGAACGGCTGCCCGCCGGCCTGGTCGGCGCCCCCGTCGTCGAAGAAGACGTAGGCGCCCAGCCAGTACTGCTGGAAGTCGTTGAACACCTGGATGCACGGCGGGTCGTCGGGGACCGTGCACTCGGGGTGGCCGGGCTGGTCGGGCTCGTAGTAGTAGGCGCCGTTGTTGTTGGCCGCGTAGGAGGGGTACTTGCCGGCGTGCAGCAGCTTGCCGCCCTCGTTCAGGTAGTCGCGCACCGCCAGCTCGGTGTCCACGCCGCCCTTCGACGTGGTGCCGGCGACCTGCCCGGGGGAGCGGGGGATGACGTCGTCGCCGGTCTCCCAGACCACCGCCTTGTAGTGGCTGAGCACGCCGAGCGGATGCGGGGCCCTGCGGCCCATCTTGTCCATGTCGTAGACGTCGGTCGTGTACCCGGCGTCCTGGAGCGCCTTGACGTAGTCGGCGGCGTACTTGGCCTCGGTCCCGCCCTGGGCCGGGCTGAGGCCGGTGACGTCCTCGGTGGCCAGCACGAGCACCTTGCCGCCGATGTCGTCCTGCACGGTGTAGGTGAAGTCGCCGCTCTTCCTGCCGATCGCGCTGAACCAGACCTTGACCTTGTCGCCCGGCCGGGTGCCGGTGATCCTGCCGCGCAGCCGGTGGTAGTAGCGGTCATAGCCCTTGCCGTACCGCTCGCCGCCCTTCCACTCGCCGGTCGGCGCGATCCTCGTCCGGCCGCCGTTGACCTGGTAGTTGAGCAGGACGGGGCCGACCTTCCGCTTGGCGGTGACCTGGACGGCCTGGTCGGTGCCGTAGCTGAACTCGAACGGGTCGAGCACGAAGTCGGGCGTCCTGTTGCCCAGGTGGCTGACCGGCTCGGCCGGGTCGGCCGCGGACCTGGCGACGTCGAGCGCGAACGGCAGGTTCTTCTCGAACTCCGCCTGCACGGCCGCCTCGTCGTCGGGGAAGACGAACCCGCAGCCGTCGCAGCCCTCGTCGAGCTCCGGCGTCCAGGACAGGGTGCCGTACCTGGCGTGGGCGTGGTCGTTGGTGTCGCCGTTCGTGGTGTAGAGCTCCGCGCCGAGGTCGGGGTCGAACCCGGGGACGGCCGGGGCGTCGTCGTCGCCGGTCAGGGCCTCGTAGATCGGGTTGTCCGCGGTCTTCGTGGCGATCTGGAACCCGCTGGGGTAGAGCAGCAGCGGGCCGAAGGAGTGGTAGTTCAGGTTCATCTCGAACCTGACCCGGTTGAGCAGGCCGTCCATGGCCCTGGTCTCCGGCTCGCTGGTCGGGCCGGTCCCGCGGAAGGTCTCGCTGCTCGGGATGCTCGACGAGCCCTCCTCGTCGTAGCGGAAGTTCGTGGGGAAGTTGCGGTTCGGGTCCACGCCGTCGCCGTTGGTGATCTTCCCGTCGCCGTCGTTGTCGCGCAGGTTCTTGCGCCACAGGCGGTTGCCCTCGGTGAAGGTGAAGTCGTAGCCGTCGGGGTTGGCCACCGGCACGAACCACAGCTCGGTCCGGTTGAGCAGGTCCCGCAGCGCCGACCTGTTGGCGATCACGTACTTCAGCAGCCGCATGTCCACCTCGGCGGCGATCCACTCGCGGGCGTGCTGGGTGGCCGAGTACAGCGTGGCGGGCTTGAGCCCGTCGGGCAGCAGCCGGGCGCCCGTGGAGACCTTGACGGCGAGGATGTCCTGGCCCTTGAGCGTCCTGCCGATGGACTGCAGCTTGACGAGGTCCCTGTTGGCGTTCGCGATCGCCCTGAGCTGGTCGGCGATGCCGCCCCGCTCCGAGTACGACCGCCACACGGTGTAGCCGCCGGCCGCCTGGGCCTTGGCGGCCTGGAGGTTGCTCTGCCCCTGCGGGTTGCGCACGGGCTCGGGCCGCAGGCCGAGCTTGGCCAGCCCGGCCAGGTCGGCCTGGGCGGCGGTCAGCTCGACGTGCTCCTTGTCGCCGCCGTTCTCGTGCTGGACGACGTCGAAGCCCTTCTCCCGCAGGAACTGGGCGGTGCCTGGCTTGCCGTCCACCTGGTAGAGGTCGATGCGGTCGCCGGGCGGCAGCGGATCGACCGACGCCTCGGCGGTGAGGGGGACGAGGGAGGTGCCCAGGCCGAGGAGCACGGCCGCGGCGATGGTCATGGTTCGAGACACGATCTGCCCCTTCGCAGAGACGAGTTCGATCGCCATCTCAGACCGGGATCAAGCCCTCCACAAGGCCCAATCTTTTAGATCTTCCTTATTTCCGACAAAGGACTATGTACCTCGCCAAAGGTGCGTCAGTTGGCTGGTTCGGATGACAGCCATCAAGATCATCTTCTATAGTTTCGGTCCGTCTATGCGAGGAGGGGACGGCTGTGAGGATCTGGCGGCTTGCCGCGGTCTTCGTCGTCCTCTCCGGGCTGCTCGGGCTCGCCTCCCCGCAGCCGGCGTCGGCCGATCCCAACATCGACGAGCTGCGCAGACTCACCAAACAGGCGTCCCGGCTCAACGACCTCTACCGCGGCCAGATCCAGAGCCTGGAGGAGATCAGGATCCAGGCCAAGAACGCCACCGACACCTCCGGCGACCTGGCGGCGCGGCTGGCCGCGGCCCAGGCCGGCGTGGCCGAGATCGCGCGCCAGACGTACGTCAACGGCCCCCTCGACGGCATGCAGCTGTTCGGCCTCGGCGTCGACCCGGCCGTCGCGCTCGGGCAGGCGGCGAACATGTCGTACATGGCCGCCGAGCGGACCGAGCGCGTCCGGAGCATCCAGAAGCTCATCGCGAAGTCCAAAGAGGCCAAGCTCAACGCCAACGACAAGATCAACAGGCTGAAGAAGGAGATCAGGACCCTTCAGGGCAAGCGGCGCGAGATCGAGCGCCTGCTCGCCAAGTACGGCTTCCAGCAGCCCGGCGGCGCCGAGGGCCTGACCCAGCGCATGATCACGGTACGCGCCGAGATCATGCAGAACTTCCCGATGAAGTACGGCGTGGGCTGCCTGCGCCCCGGCGACCCCGGCGAGCACGGCAAGGGCCGGGCCTGCGACTTCATGATGTCCCGCGGCGGCACCATGGCCTCCGGGGCCGACGCCGACCGCGGGGACGCCCTGGCCGAATGGCTCATCAAGAACGGCGCGCGGATCGGCGTCATGTACATCATCTGGAAGCAGCGCTACTACGACATCCGGTCAGGCGGAGGCTGGGACCCCATGTCCGACCGGGGCGGCGTGACCGCCAACCACTACGACCACGTTCACGTCTCGGTGTTCTGAGCGACCCGCTCCCGGTACCACGCGTAGGACGCCTTCGGGGTGCGGCGGCCCGTGGCGAAGTCCACGTGCACCAGGCCGAAGCGCTGGTGGTAGCCCTCGGCCCACTCGAAGTTGTCCAGCAGCGACCAGACGAAGTAGCCGCGCACGTCCACGCCCTCGGCCCGCGCGGCCATGACGGCGTCGATGTGGCCGCGCAGGTAGTCGATGCGGGCCTGGTCCTCGACCGTGCCCTGCGGGGTGAGCTCGTCGGGCTGGGAGCAGCCGTTCTCGGTGACGTGGATCGGCGGGAGCGCGCTGCCGTACCGGGCCTTGAGGCCGGTCAGCAGCTCGCGCAGGCCGTCGGGCACGACCGGCCAGCCGAACGCGGTCGTGGGATACCCCGTGACGCCGGTGTCGCTGAACGGGAGCAGCTCGCCGGGCGGCGGGGCCGCGATCCGGGTGGGGTTGTAGTAGTTGATGCCGAGGGCGTCCAGGGGCGCGGAGATGGTGTCCAGGTCGCCGTCGCGGACGAAGTCGAGGGCGGCGGTGTAGGCCGAGAGATCCGGGTACCTCCCGAGCAGCACCGGGTCGTTGAACAGCCGGTTGTGCAGGACGTCGTAGGCGTCGGCGGCCTTGACGTCCGCCTCCTCCCGCGACGCGGGCCAGACCGGCGTGCAGTTGTTGGTGATGGCCACCTGCCGCGCGCCCGCCGCGCGCAGGGCCGCGACCGCCAGGCCGTGGCCGAGGAGCTGGTGGTGGGCGACGGGGAGGGCGTCGAGCAGCAGGGCCTGGCCGGGGGCGTGGATGCCCATGGCGTGGCCGAAGGCCATGTGCACGAACGGCTCGTTCAGGGTGATCCACAGCGGGATGCGGTCGGCCAGGCGCTCGGCGACGATCGCCGCGTAGTCGGCGAAGCGGCCGGCCGTGTCGCGGTCGGTCCAGCCGCCGCGGTCCTGGAGGGCCTGGGGCAGGTCCCAGTGGAAGAGCGTCGGCACGGGCTGGATGCCGGCCGCCAGCAGGCCGTCGGTGAGGCGTTCGTAGAAGTCGAGGCCCGCGGGGTTCACCTCGCCGGCGCCGAACGGCTGCACCCGCGGCCAGGCGATGGAGAAGCGGTAGGCGTTCACGCCGAGGCCGGACATGAGGGCGACGTCCTCGCGCCAGCGGTGGTAGTGGTCGCAGGCCACGTCCCCGGTGTGGCCGTCCCTGGTCCGGCCGGGCTCGTGGGCGAAGGTGTCCCAGATGGACGCGCCCCGGCCGTCCTCGGCCACCGCGCCCTCGATCTGGTAGGCGGCGGTCGCCGTACCCCATAAGAACATCTCGGCTCCTTTATGCGAGTATGGCTCATGTTAACGGACGGCAAAGTGGCCGGTCTGTACCTGCTGGTAATAAGCCAGGATGGGGAGCATGACGAGTACCTTGCGCCGCCGTCCCGCCCAGCGCCGGAGCGTGGAGCGGGTGGAGCGGATGCTCGACGAGTGCGCGCTCCTGCTCGACGAGGTGGGCTACGAGGCGTTGACCACGAAGGAGGTCGCGCGCCGCGCCGAGGTCCCCATCGGCACCTTCTACCAGTTCTTCCGCGACAAGCAGGGCCTGGTGCGCGCCCTCGCGCTGCGCAACCTGGAGGCGTTCCTCCAGCGGGTCACCCAGTGCATCGCCGAGGCCGATCTCAGCCACTGGACCGACCTGGTCGACCTGGCCATCGACGAGTTCGTCGACATGAAGCGCACCACCCCCGGGTTCGCGGTGGTCGACTTCGGCGAGGTCCTGCCCACCCCGGGCGGGCCGCCGCTGGAGGGCACCAAACGCACGCTCGACAGCGCCCTCGACAACAACGTCATCGTGGCCGACCGGCTGCGCGCCCTCACCCTCGCCCTGCTCGACGCGCCCGCGGGCCCCGGGCTCGACCGGGCGCTCGTGGTGGCCGTCGAGGCCACCGACGCCGTGCTCAAGCTCGCCTTCCGGGCCGATCCCGGCGGCGACGCCGACCTGATCGCCGAGTGCAAGCAGCTCGTCCGCCGCTACCTCGCCGACCACCTGCCCTGATCCCCTAGGCGACGGCGTTCAGGCGGGCGCGCCCGACAGGTTCCTGGCCCGCTCCAGCCGCCAGGCGGCGATGTTGCTCGCCCCCAGCGCGCGGACCTTGCCCTGCTCGGCCAGCGTGTTCGGGGCGCCGAGCGTCTCGTGCAGCGGCGCCGAACGGTCTTCGATGTGCGACCAGTACGGGTCCACGTAGTCGGTCCGCAGCCTGCACAGGCTGCCCTCGGCGGCCCGCGCGACGGCCGCCGCCGACAGGCCCTCGGCCGAGTCGAGGGTGCGGTCGCCGGGCACGGTCGGCCGGGCCCCGCCCTTGGTGCCGATGAAGATCCGGTCCCGGTTGCCGCGCGCGGCCGGCCAGGCGCCGACTGCCTCCTCGCTCTCGTCGCCGGTGCAGCTCGGACCTGGAGCGCACTCCATGTCAAGTCGTTGACCTGGAGTGCGCTCCAGGTGAAAGACTGGGACGCGTGAGCGTGTACACCCCCGCCGAGGTCGTCGAGGAGACCGGCTTCAGCCTCGACACCCTCCGCTACTACGAGAAGATCGGCCTGCTGGAGCGCGTGGAGCGCAACGCGGCCGGTCAGCGCAGGTTCAGCGAGGAGGACGTCGGCTGGCTCGGCATGATCCGCTGCCTGCGCGACACCGGCATGCCCATCGCCATGCTGCTGCGCTTCGCCGAGCTCGTCCGCGGCGGCGACGACACGATCCCCGACCGCATCAGGCTCCTGGAGGAGCACGACCGGCAGGTCCAGGCGCAGATCGCCAACCTGGCCGCGCGCCAGGACTACATCCACCGCAAGATTTCCTACTACCGCAGCGTCCTGTAGCCCTGCCTTGGTGGTCCGGTTGTTAGACCAAGGACCATGGCGGGAACCAGGGCGAAGCAGATCGACGTCCCGCTGGGCCGCATGGCCGTGCTCTGCGCGGCCCTGCTGTTCGTCCTGCTGGCCCACATCACGGTCGTCCAGGCGTTCGGGACGCGGGGGCTCAACGCCGACCGCCGCAACGAGCGCTCGCTCATCTCCCGCTTCGCCCGTCCGCGCGGCGACATCCTGACCTACGACGGCGCGACCGTGGCCAGGAGCCGCCCGACGCCCGGCGGCGGCCCGTACCGGTTCCAGCGGGTCTACACCGACGGCGAGCTCTACGCCCCCGTGACCGGCTACCTGTCCCTCTACCGGTCCACGGGCATGGAGGAGGCCGAGGACGGCGTCCTGTCCGGCGACGACGCCAAGGTCAAGGTGCGCTCGATGGTCAGCGACGGCGACGTGGCCGGCGCCGACGTGCGGCTGACCATCGGCCAGCGCACCCAGTGGGCCGCCTACCACGCCCTGGAGGCCGCCGGCGTGCCCGGCGCGGCCGTGGCCATCGACCCGGCCACCGGCGCGATCCTCGCCCTGGCCAGCTACCCGTCCTACGACCCCAACACGCTGGCCACCTTCGACCCCGCCCGGCTCGCCGGCGCCCTCGACCGGCTGCGCGACGCCCCCGGCCGGCCCCTGCTGAACCGGGCGCTGGACCAGGTCTATCCGCCGGGAGCCACGTTCAAGGTGGTGACCACGGCCGCGGCGCTGGCCTCGGGCGAGTACACGCCCACGGCCCCCGTGGACGCCGTCGTCCGCCCGCGGCTGCCCGCCTCGCTCGCCGGTTCGTGCGGCAGGGCCCGGCCCACGCTGCTGCGCGCCTTCCAGACCTCGTGCGACACCGCGTTCGCGGGCATCGGGGTGCAGCTCGGCCAGGACAGCCTCAGGGACCAGGCCGAGGCGTTCGGGTTCGGCGACGGCGACCTGCGCGTGCCGATGGCCCCGGCGCCCAGCACGTACCCGCAGGGCATGGACCGGGCGCGGACCGCCCTGTCGGCCGTCGGCCGGGACCAGGACCGGGCGACGCCGCTGATGGTGGCGATGTTGTCGGCGGCCGTGGCCAACAACGGCGTGCTGATGCGGCCGTACCTGGTGGAGGAGGTGAGCCTGC
Source organism: Nonomuraea sp. NPDC049758 (assembly GCF_040674635.1). Lineage (NCBI taxonomy): Bacteria > Bacillati > Actinomycetota > Actinomycetes > Streptosporangiales > Streptosporangiaceae > Nonomuraea > Nonomuraea sp. NPDC049758. The sequence continues at coordinate 274,906 of NZ_JBFAMZ010000004.1, read as the reverse complement.
CGGACGGCTCGCTGCTCGGCCAGGCGGGGCCGCAGCCGTACCGCACCACCATGACGACCGTCCAGGCCCGCTACCTGGCCGCGATGATGACGGCGGGGACGCACGCGGGTGGGCCGGCCGCGGCCGTCGCCGTCCCCGGCGTCGAGGTGGCCGCCAAGATCGCCGCGACGGGCGGCGAGCACGCCCTGGCCACGGCGTTCGCCCCGGCGACCGCTCCGGAGGTGGCGGTCGGCGTGGTGCTGGAGCACCCCGGCCCCCGGGCCGGCGCGGTGGCGCAGGTGGCCCGCGCGGTGCTGGAGGCCGCGCTGGCCTGACCGCGGGCCGCCGAGTTCGCCACCGATTGAGTCTGGGCGCGAACGGTAGTTGATGCCACACTCACAGTGATGCTGCGAACCGCCGATTTCCGCAACCTGCCGGCCGAGCCCAACCTGTTCGTGGGCCGGGAGTCCGATCTCGATGAGCTGGCCCATCTCGGCCGCGTCTCACGCGTGGTGACGCTGTGCGGCGCGGGGGGCATCGGCAAGACGCGCCTGGCCCTGCGCCTGGCCGCCCGGGTCGCCGCCGAGCACCCCGACGGTGTGTGGCTGGTCGAGCTGGCCGACGTGGAGAGGGGCGAGCTGCGGGAGCGGGTCCACGCCGCGCTCGGCATCGCCGAGGACCTGGCGGACACCATCGGCGGCCGCCGCGTGCTGCTCGTCCTGGACAACTGCGAGCCGGTGGTCGGCGAGTGCGCCGAGCTCTGCCGCGACCTGCTCGGCGCCTGTCCGCGGCTCACCGTGCTGGCCACCAGCCGCGAGCCGCTGCGGGTGCCGGGCGAGACGGTCTGGCGGGTGCCGCCGCTCTCGCTCGTCGGCGAGGAGAGCGAGGCCGTACGCCTGTTCGTGACCAGGGCCACCGCCGCGCGTCCTGGCTTCGAGCTGACCGAGGAGACGCTGCCGCTGGCGATCGAGCTGTGCCAGGCGCTCGACGGGCTGCCGCTGGCGATCGAGCTGGCCGCCGCCATGGTGCGGGTGTTGTCGGTCAGGCAGCTCGTCGAGCGGCTCGACGACCGGTTCAGGGTGCTGGCGGGCGGCGCCCGTACGGCCCACGCCAGGCACCGCACGCTGCGGGCCGCCGTCGACTGGAGCTACCGGCTGCTCAGCCCGCAGGAACGCCTGCTGCTGCGCCGCGTGGCGGCCTTCCGCTCCTGCTGGACGCTCGACCTGGCCGAAGCGGTGTGCGCCGGCTCCGGCCTGCCCGAGGAGGACGTGCTGCCGCGCCTGTGCGACCTGGTCGACAAGTCGCTGGTCGTGCTCGACGGCGAGGTCGCCGGCCAGGCCCGCTACCGGCTGCTGGAGACCGTCCGCGAATACGCGCTGGAGCGGCTCGCGGAGTCCGGCGAGGAGGCGGCGCTGCGCCGCGCGCACCTGGCCGCGCTCGCCGGGCTGGCCGGGCGGTTCAAGGACGTCCTCGCGCCGGGCACGCGCACGTCGTGGCCCGTGGTCGAGCGGTACGTCAACCTGTTCGACGGGCTCAAGGCCGAGGTGGGCGCGGCCTGCGACTGGGCCGTGGCGAGCGGTTCGCCGCAGACCGCCCTCCAGCTGCTCACCGACGTGCGCTACCTGCTCATGGCCAGCGGGCGGCGGCTGGACATCGCCGAGCGGCTCGACCGGCTGCTCGCGCTCGACGGCCCCGACGTGCCCGAGGGCTTACGCGGGCAGGCGATGATCCTGCGCGGTGAGCTGGCGCTCGCGGCCGGCGAGACGGGGCTCGCGGCGCGGTGCGTACAGATCGGGCTGGCGCTCTGCGTCGACGCCCACGACGCCTACGGCGAGGCCGTGGGCCTGATCATGCTGGCCCAGGCGACCGGCGACCAGGAGTCCCTGACCCCGGCCCTGGAGGCGGCGCGGCGGCGCGGCGACCCGATCCTGGAGTCCCTCGCCCAGGGCACCCGGGCCGACTTCGGCCTGCGGGCCGGCCGCCTGCACGAGGCGCGGCGCGCGTTCGAGGAGGTCCTGTCGCTGAGCGAACGGCTGGACAACCACCTCGGCCAGTCCTACGGGCACGTCGGCCTGGCCCAGATCGCCCGGCGCACCGGCGACCGGCCGGCCGCCCGGCGGCACTACGAGGCCGGCCTGCGGCTGCTGCGGCACATCGACGCCCGGCAGCAGATCGTGAGCTGCCTGGCCGGGCTCGGCCGCGTCGCGCTGGAGGAGGGCGACCTGGCCGAGGCCCGCGCGCGGCTCACCGAGGCGCTGGTGCTCAGCCGCGACGCGGGCCTGCGTGACAGCATCGCCCGGCGGCTGGCGGCCTGGGCGCGCCTGGTGGCGGCCGAGGGCGACGACCGGCGCGCGGTCCTGCTGGCCGCCGCCTCCCTGGGCCTGCGCGACCGCCGCCCCGACGCCCGCACCGAGGAGCTGCTGGCCCCCGTCCGCGAACGGCTCGGCGAGGCCGTGGTGGCGCTGCTGTGGGCCGAGGGCCTGGCCATGACGGCTGACCAGGCGGTCTCGTGCGCGCTCGGCGGCCCGTTGCCCGAGCTGCCGGCCGCGCCGGTCGCCCCGGCGGCCCAGGACAGCAGGCTGACGGCCCGGGAACGCGAGATCGCCGAGCTGGTGGCCCGCGGGCTGAGCAACCGGGCCATCGCCGACGAACTGGTGATCAGCCCGGCCACCGCCGCGCGGCACGTCGCCAACATCCTCGGCAAGCTGGGCTTCTCCACACGTACACAGATTGCCGCATGGGTGATCGGCGGACGCTGATCCCGGCGGGTTCTCTACACATCGCCGCCGCCCGGCGCTTACATCGTCGAATGGCCATGTCAGCGCATGTGCCGCCCCGGTCCGAACGCCTACCGTTCTGCGTGTGATCGACCGCGTCCCGCGCTTCCCGTCCTCGCGCCGGGGGCCGCGGCGGCCGATCGACCGAGGGACGTCACGCGTCCCGACGGAGCCGGGCCTTCTCGGAGGGGTGGGGGCCCGGTTCCAGGGCGCGTGACAGCGGGCTCGAGTCGCGCAGGGCTCGGGCCCGCCCACCTCGGCCCTGGGCTGGGGAAATGCACACCGCTCTACATAGATCGGTGGATGCGGCCGGCGCGCGGGCGACCGTACGTTGACGGGCATGACGCCGTCCGCCTCGTCCTCCGGCACCGTGATCCACGAGGTGTTCCGCCGGGCCTACGAGCGGGGCGAGCGGCCGGCGCTCATCGATCTGCGCGGCGGCCACGTCTACGGCTACCGCAGCCTGGTGACCGAGGTGACCAGGGCGGCGTCCGGGCTGGTGCGCAGGGGAGCGCGCCGCGACCAGGTGGTGGGGGTGCACGTCTCCACGACCGGCACCCAGACCGTGGCCCTGCACACCGTGCTGGCGGCGGGCGGGGTGGCCGCGCCGATCGGTCCGGGGCTCGGCGCCGAGGAGGTGGCGGCGCTGCTGCGCGAGTGCGACGCCCGCATGCTGATCACCACCCCCGACCTGGCGGAGACGGCGATCGCGGCGGCCGACGGCTCCCGCGTGCGCCAGGTGGTCTCGCTCGGCCCGGCGCTCGACACGATCGACTTCCGCGGCCTGCTGGTGCTGGAGCCCACCGCGCTGCCCGCCCTCGACGCCAAGCGCCAGGACGCGTTGGCGCTGCCCGGCGGCGCCCGGCTCACCCATGCCGACCTGCTGGCCAGGATGGCCGAGCTCGACGTGCCCGTCGGCCTGAGGGAGTCCGACGTCGTGCTGTGCACGTGGCCGCCCGGCGCCGGCGCCGACCTGCCCGCCCTGGTCGGCCTGGCCGTGTCCAAGGGCGCGCTGGTCGTGGCCGCGAGCCCCGGTGACCTGCCCGGGTCCGGCTACGACGCGGGCGTCACCGTGCTCACCGGGCCGGCCGGCACGCTGGAGCGCGTGGGCTGAGTATGCGGACCTGTTACCTGCCCCGCCCTTGACGTCGGCGCGCGCGAAGTGGGTTGATAGCCGTTGTTGACAACGTTGTCAAAGGTCACCAACTTCGGGGGATCGCGAAGGGAATGGTGTGCGATGCGACGGTGGTTAGCGGCCGTCTCGATCACGATGGCGGGCGTTCTGGGCCTGGCGGGCTGCGGCGGAGGCAGCGGCGGCCAGACTTCCGATCCGGGTTCGTCGAGCGGCGGCAAGCAGCAGGTGGAGGTCTTCTCCTGGTGGACGGGCCCCGGTGAGGCCGACGGCCTCGCGGCGATGAAGAAGATATTCGAGGACAAGAACCCGAACTACACGTTCTTCGACGCCGCCGTGGCGGGCGGCTCGGGTGACAAGGCCAAGGCGTTGTTGCAGTCGAAGTTGCAGGCCGGCACGCCGCCCGACACGTTCCAGGGGCACGCCGGCGCCGAGTTGCAGGGCTACATCAAGGCGGGCAACCTGGAGGACCTGACGTTCCTGTACGACGAGCTGAAGCTCAAGGACGTCTTCCCCGCCCAGCTCGTCGAGCAGATCAGCGTCGAGGGCAAGATCTACTCGGTGCCGGTCAACATCCACCGGTCCAACGTCCTGTGGTTCAACCCCAAGGTGCTCAAGGACGCCGGCATCGCGGCCGCGCCCAAGACGATCGAGGAGTTCATCGCCGACCTGGAGAAGGTCAAGGCCAAGGGCAAGATCCCGATCTCCGTCGGCTCGGAGTGGACCGCCACCCACCTGCTGGAGAACGTGCTGCTCGGCTCGCTCGGCACCGACGCCTACAACGCGCTGTTCAAGCCGGGCGCCGACTGGAGCGGCCCGCAGATGACGAAGGCGCTGGAGAACTACGCCAAGATCATGTCGTACGCGGGCGACCCGCAGGACGACTGGCAGCCCGCCGCCAAGCAGGTGGCCGACGGCGAGGCGGCGTTCAACATCATGGGTGACTGGGCCTACGGCTACTTCCACAACCCGCCGGAGGGCGGCCTCGGCAAGACGTCCAAGACGGACTTCGACTGGGCGCCCGCGCCCGGCACCGAGGGCACCTACATGTGGCTGTCGGACAGTTTCACGCTGCCCAAGGGCGCCAAGAACCGGGACGGGGCCGTCGCCTGGCTGAAGGTCGCGGCGAGCAAGGAGGGCCAGGACGCCTTCAACCCCAAGAAGGGCTCCATCCCCGCCCGCAAGGACGCCGACCAGTCGCTCTACACCGACTACCTGGCCGACGCGCTGAAGGACTGGTCGGGCGACAAGCTGGCCGGCTCCATCCAGCACGGCGTGTCGGTGAGCCAGCCGTGGCTGGCCTCGATCAACGAGGCGGTCGGGCTGTTCATCGGCAGCAAGGACGTCAAGGGCCTGCAGCAGGCCCTGGCCGACGCGGCCAAGGCCAACGCTCAGTGACGCATGCGGGTACGGCGGGACGCTCCCGCCGTACCCGCGCGAAGGGAAACGGTTGTGAGGCGGGCACGCACCTGGCTGCCCGGACTCCTCCTCGTCGCGCCGTCGATCGTGGCGATCGGCGTGTTCGTGTACGGCATGCTGGGCTGGAACTTCCGCCTGGCCATGACGGACCAGCACGATGAGGTGTCCGAGGGCACGTTCGTGGGGCTGAAGAACTTCGTCGACATCTGGGACCAGGCGCGCTGGCGTCTGTCGGTCGACCACGCGATCGTGTTCACGATCGCGTTCGTGGCGGGGGCGCTGGTGCTGGGCTGGTTCCTGGCGTTCCTCATGGAGAAGGGGATCTGGGGGGAGGGCACGTTCCGGGCGATCTACCTGTTCCCGATGGCCGTGTCGTTCGTCGCGACCGGCATCGTGTGGCGGTGGCTGATGAACTCGGGGACGGGTGAGCGGGCGGTCGGCCTGAACCGGCTGTTCGACGCGATCGGGCTGCCGCAGTGGCAGTGGTTCAGGGACCCGGACTGGGGGATGGCCGCGATGGCGCTCCCAGCGATCTGGCAGATGTCCGGATATGTCATGGCGTTGTTCCTGGCGGGCTTCCGCGGCGTCCCCGAGGAGCTGCGCGAGGCCGCGCGGGTGGACGGCGCCGGCGAGTGGGGCGTCTACCGGCACGTGGTGCTGCCCATGCTCAGGCCGGTCACCCTGTCGGCGCTGATCATCCTGGGGCACATCTCGCTCAAGGTCTTCGACCTCATCGTGGCGGTGTCCGGCAAGCAGATCATCACCGACGTGCCCGCGGTGTTCATGTGGGTGGCGGTCTACGACTCGCACGACCCGGCGAAGGGGGCCACGATCGCCTCGTACATCGTGCTCAGCGTGGCGGTCTTCGTGATCCCGTACCTGATCTGGTCGGTGCGCAAGGAGCGCAGGCCATGACGGCCGTCGCGGCCCGGCGCAGGACCGGGTTCGGGATCGTGCGGTTCTGCCTGCTGCTCGCCCTGGTGGTCGTCGTCCTCGTCCCGATCTACGTGCTGCTGGCCACCAGCTTCAAGCCGCTCACCGAGGCCGACCCCGGCCAGGCGTGGAACCTGCCCAGGACGTGGACCACCGAGGCGTGGCGGGTGGCCTGGGAGAAGCTGGCCCCCGGCCTGTGGAACAGCGTGCTGCTGGCCGTCCCAGGCTCGCTGCTGTCGTGCGCGTTCGGGTCGATGAACGGCTACGTGCTGTCCAAATGGCGCTTCCCCGGCGCGGACGTGCTGTTCACGCTGTTCCTGTTCGGCATGTTCATCCCCTACCAGGGCGTGATGATCCCGCTGGTCAAGCTCATGGTCTGGCTGAACGAGCAGACCGGGCTGCAGGGCGTCTTCTACGGCGGCATCCCGGGCCTGGTGCTCGCGCACGTCGTGTACGGCATCCCCATCTGCACGCTGATCTTCCGCAACTACTACGTCACGATCCCCGACGAGCTGATCGAGGCCTCGCGGGTGGACGGCGCGGGGATGCTGCGCGCGTACTGGTCGGTCGTGCTGCCGGTGTCGTGGCCCGCGATCGCGGTGGTGATCATCTGGCAGTTCACCTCCCTGTGGAACGACTTCCTGTTCGCCGTCTTCATCACCGGCCCGCAGAGCTGGCCGACCACCGTCATGCTCAACAACATCGCCGGGGCCCAGGCCACCCCCTACAGCCAGCAGATGGCCGCGGCCATCCTGGCCTCGATCCCGACCATGCTGATCTACGTGCTGCTCGGCCGGTTCTTCATGCGCGGCCTGATGGCGGGCGCGCTGAAGGGCTGACGCGGGGCGGCCCGCTACGCCGGTGACCGGCCGGCCAGCGCGTCGCCCAGCGGCGTCCGGGCGTACAGGACGGAACGGCCGGTGCGGGTGCCGACGACCAGGCCCGTCCTGCGCAGGACGGCCAGGTGCCCGCCGGTCGCGCCGAGGCTCTGGCCGAGCAGGGCGGCCAGGTGGGTGGTCGTCGCGGGCACGGCCAGCTCGGTGAGGAGGCGCGCCCTGGTGCGGCCGATCAGCAGCGCCAGGTCGCCGTCCGGCACGCCGACCGCGGCGCCGGTGCCGCGGGCCGGGTAGACCAGCGCGTTGGGCCAGGCCGCCTCCAGGTACACGCCGACCGAGCCGGAGAAGGCGGTCGGCACGAACAGCAGGCCCCCGCCGCCCAGCACGTGCGAGCCGTGGCGGGTGTGCAGGCGCACCTCGATGTGCCCGTCCGGACGCCAGCGCACCTGGTCGCTCAGGTCGTCCAGGGCGGCGGCCCAGCCGTAGGCGGCCAGGCGTCCGGCCCGCTGGATCACGTCGCGTTCGAGGATCGTGTGGAGTCGCGGCCAGCCGACCGAGATGATCTCCCGCCACAGCGCCTCGTACGCGTCGGCCAGCACCTGCACCACCCGCGGCGAGAACAGCAGGTCCCGGATCGGCTCCGGCGCCGGCGGCAGCGCCGCCAGAACGCGGGCGATCTCCTCGTGCGCCTGGGCGACCGGGGTCCGGCGCATGGAGGCCAGCTCGGTCTCGAACGGCACGCTCATCCCGGCCGGCGGCGGGGCGATGAAGTCGACGTTCGCATGGCCCTTGTTGCCGCTGATCGCCGCCACCGCGCGCAGCGCCGGATGCCGCCGCACCAGGTCGAGGTACGGGCCGCGCCAGCGCTCCACCCACCGGCGGTGCACGCCGGGCTCGTTCCTGCCGTCGAGCGTCCAGTGGGCGTGCATGGTCTCGATCAGCGGCGAGATCGCGAACCTGCTGGCCACCAGGTCCTGCGGGGTCACCTGGATCTTCAGCGCCATCTTTCGGTTATATCCGAAACCATGGCCGGGCCGGGCGCCGGTTCAGCAGCATCGGGGACGTGAGAGCGGCGACGTACGGCGACGTGTTCGCCGTCAAGGAGTTCCGGGTACTGTTCGGCAGCTTCGCGCTGCTGGTCACCGGGGAATCGATCAAGATGCTGGCCCTGTCCGTGCTGGTGTACGCGCGGACGGGCTCCCCGGGATTGTCGGCGGCGGCCTACATGGCGGGGTGGCTGCCGTACATCGTGGGCGGGATGTTCCTGCTGTCGCTGGCCGACCGGCTGCGGCCCCGGGCGCTGATGGTGACCGGCGAGCTGGTCAGGGCCGCGGTGTGCCTGCTGCTCGCCTACGCCGGGCTGCCGGTGTGGGGGATGCTGGCGCTGGTGCTGGTCAGCGGGCTGTTCTCGCCGGTGTTCGGCGCGGCCAGGTCGGCGGCGCTGCCGGACGTCCTGCCGGGGGACGCGTTCGTGCTCGGCCGGTCGGTGATCGGGGTCACCTCGGCGGCCTCCCAGGTCGGCGGCCTCGCGGCCGGAGGCGCGTTCCTCGCCTTCGCCGGGGCGCCCGGCGCGCTGGCCGCCACCGCCGCGCTGTCGGCACTCGGCGCGGTGGTCCTGCGGTTCGGCCTGCCCGACCGTCCCGCCCGCGCCGCCGCGCGGAGCGGCGGGACAGGGGCCGTGCGGCAGACGTTGCGGGTGAACCGCTCGCTGCTGGCCGACCGGCGGGTGCGCGGGCTGCTGCTGGCCGGATGGCTGCCGACGATGTGCCTGGCCGGGGCGGAGGCGATGATCGTGCCGTACCTGGGCGGTGAGGGGCGGGCGGGCGTGGTGCTCGCCGCGGCGGCGGCCGGGATGGCGGTGGGGGAGTTCACCGTGGGCAGGTTCGCCGCGCCGCCGCTGCGGGAGCGGCTGTCGGCGCCGCTCGCCGTGCTGCTCGGGGTGCCGTGGCTGGGGTTCGCGCTCGGGCCCGGCGTGGGGTGGGCCGCGGTGCTGGCCGCGTGCGCGGCCGCGGGGCTGTCGTACCAGCTCGGGTTGCAGCGGCGGTTCGCGGACGCGGTGCCCGAGGAGGGGCGCGGGCAGGCGTTCGGGCTGCAGTCGGCGGGGCTGATGACGGGGCAGGCGGCCGGGGCGGCGCTGGTCGGCGTGCTGGGCGAGACGATCGGGCCGGGGGGCGCGATCGTCGCGGCGGGCGCGGCGGGCGTCCTGGTCGCGCTGGCCCTGCTCGGCCCCCTGCGCCCTTCCAAGCCCTCCGGCCCTGCTGGTTCCTCTGTTGCGGTCACGTCACGGGAAGCTCGCCGGAGCCGCGCGGGATGAGGCGTACGGGCAGCTCGACGTGCTCCGGCGGCCCGCCGTCACCGCGCAGGCGGCGGAACAGCAGCTCGGCGGCCACCCGGCCCATCCAGGCCGGATCCTGCGCCACCACGCTCACCCCCGGCCGCAGCAGGTCGGCCAGCTCGAAGTCGTCGAACCCCACCAGCGCCAGCCGCCGCCCCTCCAGGGCCCGCAACGCGGTCACCGTGAGCCGCCCGTTCCCGGTGAACAGCGCGGTCGGCGGCGCGTCCAGGGCGAGCATGCGCCGCAGGTCGGCCCGTACGTCGTCGAGCGACGGCGGGCGCATCGCCACCAGCCGCGGATCGAACAGCCCGCCGAGCGCCCGCCGGTAACCCGCCAGCCGCCGCGCCGCGGTGTAGATCGCCGGATCGTCGCCCAGGAAGGCGATCCTGTGGTGCCCGTGCGTGAGCAGGTGCCGGACGGCCTGCTCGGCCCCGCCCGCGTTGTCGGCGAGCACGGTGTCCACCTCGATCCCCGGCTCGGGCGGCCGGTCGGCGAACACCACGGGCGTGCCGGCCTCCAGCTCGCCCCGCAGGTAGGCGTGGTCGTCACCGGCCGGGACGACGATCAGCCCGTCCACCCGGCGCGCGCAGAACGTCTCGACCAGCTCGCGCTCCCGGCCCGGCTCCTCGCCCGAGGACCCGCTGAGCAGCAGGCAGCCGTGGTCGATGACGACGTCCTCGACGGCCCGGCTGAGACCGGCGTAGAAGGGGTCGGCGACGTCCTCGATGACCAGCCCGATGGTGGCGGTCATGCCCGTGCGCAGGACCCGGGCGCTCTCGTTGCGGCTGTAGCCCAGCCGGTCGATGGCCGCCCGCACCCGCTCGGCGGTGGCCGGATGGACGCCGGGCTCGCCGTTGACCACGCGCGAGACGGTCTTGAGCGCCACGCCCGCCGCCGCCGCGACGTCCTTCATCGTCGGTCTCACGCATGGATCATGTCCTACTGCACCCGGGCGGACAACGTTGTCAGACGCCTGTGCCAGAGTAGGTGCCCTATGTCGTTGCGACACGCCTTGCTGGTGGCCGGGTTCGTGCTGGCCGCGCTCAACCTGCGGCCCGCCATCGCGGGCCTGTCACCGCTGCTCGACGAGATCATGAAAGACCTGGGGCTGTCGCCGTCGGGCGGCGGCGCGATCACCACCGTCATGGTGGTCTGCCTGGGCGTGTTCGGCCCGGTGGCCCCGCTGCTCGCGCGGCGCATCGGCCTGGACAGGACGCTGCTGGCCGGCCTGCTCGTGGTCGCGGCCGGCGAGTGCCTGCGCGGGCTCGACGGCGTTCCCATGCTCTACCTGGGGTCGGCGCTGGCCGCGACCGCCATCGCCGTCATGAACGTCTCCATGCCCGGCATCGTCAAGCAGCACTTCCCCGAGCGCGTCAACCTGCTCACCGGCGTCTATGTCGCGGCCGTGGTGGCCGGCGCGGCCGGGGCCTCGGCCCTGGTGATCCCGCTGGAGCGGGCCACCGGCTTCGGCTGGCGCGGCGTCTCGGCGCTGCTCGCCGTGCCCGCCGTGCTCGCGGCCCTGCTCTGGCTGCCGCAGGCGGTCCGGGGCGGGCCCGCCGAGCAGGGCGGCCCGAGGCCGTTCGGCGCCGTCCTGCGCAGCCGCGTCACCTGGTACGTGACCGCGCTCATGGGCCTGCAGTCGCTCACCTTCTACGTCATGCTGGCCTGGCTGCCGACCATCTTCCTCGACGTCGGCCTGCCCGCCGACCAGGCCGGCTACCTGCTCAGCCTGACGAACCTGGTCCAGGTCGCGACCTCGCTCGCGGTGCCGGTGCTGGCCGGCCGCCGGGCCTCGCAGGTGCCGTACGTGGTGGGCGCCGGCGTGCTGACCGTGCTCGGCTACCTCGGCGTGCTGCTGGCCCCGGCCACCGTGCCGTGGTTGTGGATGATCGTGCTCGGCATCGGCCAGGGGGCCTCGTTCGCGCTGGTGCTGCTGATCATCGCCCTGCGCCCGGCCGATCCGGCCGGCGTGACCGCGCTGTCGGCCGTGGCCCAGTCGGTGGGGTACGTCGTGGCCGCCCTCGGCCCGCTGCTGTTCGGCTACCTGAGGGAGGTCTCGGGCGGCTGGACCGTGCCGCTGACGGTCGGCCTGGGGGTCCTCGGGGCCCAGCTGGTGGCTGGATGGTTCGCCGGACGCCCTGCTACCTTAGGTAAGGCTAACCTGTAGAAGGGATCCGCAGCGTGCTGACCGAGGCTCTCCAGCGTCTGGCCGACGGCCGGGGCGGTGTCATCGGGGTCGAGCCAGGGCTCGTCATCGACCCCGACGAGAGCTGGACGGCCGCCGCCGACCTGGTGCGGGAGCCGTACACGCTGTTGGCGGGCCTGGTCGGGCAGACGGCAGCACGCTGGAACGCGCCCCGGCACGTCGGCGCGGCGCTGTTCTGGAAGACCTTCGGCTACTGGCAGACCCTGCCCATGGCGCTCGGCTGGGCCCTCGACGGCCGCGTCCCCGTCATGCGGCTGGCCGACACCTACTTCAAGGTCTCCGACGCCGGCGTGACGATCGCCGCCAGCCGCGTGAGCTGGGGCACGGGCGTCGAACCCATCCGCGAGTCGCTGGCCGAGGCGCAGCAGCCGCTGGTCAAGGCCATCAGCGCGCTCGCCAAGGTCGGCGAGCGCACCTTGTGGGGCTCGACCGCCGAGGCGTTCGCCCATCCGCTGACCTGCATCGTCAAGGGCGACTACATGGCCCTGCTCGCCGAGCTCGGCAGCCCGGTCGACGGGCTGGTCGAGCCCGCCGACGACGGCTACTTCCGCAGGACGTGCTGCCTGTGGATCACCCTGCCCGACGTCGAGGCGTGCGGGAGCTGCTGCGTGCTCAGGCCACAGCGACCGGCTCGTTCATAGGACGCAGCTCGTCGGCGTAGCTCACCGACACCCGGCGCATGACGCCGCTGTCGTCGATGGAGTACTGGCCGAGCCGCCACAACGGCGGCGAGTACGCGTGGATCGAGACGCTCTCGCCCGCCGCGCCGCCGAGCCGGTGGATGTGGTCGGGCCCGAACGAGAACGACTGCCCGGCCGGCACCACGGTCTCCAGGTGCTCGCCGCCGATGCGCGGGTTGCACTCCTGCAACGCCCCCTGCACGACGTGCACCGCGCCCGAGGAGATGTCGTGGTCGTGCCAGCCCGTGTCGTCCTCAGGACGCCAGCACAGCACCCAGACGTCCACATAGGCGTCCCGGTACAGGGAGGCGTAGTGCCGTCCGCCGTCGGCCGGGAAGTCGACCATGTCACGCCACTCCTGCGGGTTGGCGGCCAGCTCGTCGACCAGGTCGCGCAGCTCACGCCGGTCGAGCGTGCGCTCCGGCAGCCCGGCACACACGCCCCGCCCCTGGATCTGGATGTCACTCACGTACGAGTCTCCTTTCTGTATCTAATTGCCTCACTCCGTGAGGCGGCTCGGTCGCCTGTATGCCGGCGTCTTCCCCCGCTCTGGTCGCTGCGCTCCCGCCGCTCCTCCAGACGCCGGCGCTCCCTCGCGTGTTCAATGGCCTCACTGCGTGAGGCGGGCTCGGTCGCCATATGCCGGCGTCTTCCCCCGCTCTGGTCGCTGCGCTCCCGCCGCTCCTCCAGACGCCGGCGCTCCCTCGCGGGGTCATGGTGGGGGGAGACCCAGGAGGCGGCGGGGGTTGGTGGAGTGGATGGCGTGGTGGGCGGCGGTGCCGAGGCCGGGGTCGGGGGCGGTGGCGTACGGCGCGTCGGAGCCGTTGACGACGACGTCCACGCCCAGCTCGCGGACGATCGCGTCGATGGCGCGCGGCCCGTACGAGGACGTCTCCACGTAGAAACCGGGATCGACCAGGCCGCGCCCGGTGCCGCCACGGGCGATGAGCCGTTCGGAGTGCAGCGGCGCCAGCCCCGCCAGCAGCGCGAAGCACACCCGCAGCCGAGGATGCCGGGGCCGGACCACGGCGTGGAAGTGGTGCCAGGCCGCGTGCATCTGCTGCACGTACGGCACCAGCGCCGGCCACCACGGCGGCGTCCCCGGCGGCGGCGGCACGGCGGCGGGCCCGGGATGCACGAACAGCGGCAGGTCCCGCTCGGTGAGCACGTCGAGCAGCCGGTCGTCGGGTACGGCGGTGGCCGGGATCTGCAGCCCGGCCAGCCCCCGGTCGAGGTCCTTGGCCAGCCGCTCCGGATCGGGCTCGCTGTGACAGGTCGCCGCCCACACCCCGAACGGCTCGCCCAGCCCGAGCGCGCCCTCGTGGTAGGCGTCGATCAGCGGCCACGCCTCCTCCGGCGGCAGGAACTCCACGCCCAGCGGGCTCGACATCGACACCAGCGCCAGGTCGAGCCCGGTCGTGTCCCGGTGCTCGTGGTCGGCCGGGTTCACCTCGTACGGCGGCTCGCCGTCGAGCAGCAGCGTCCAGCCGTCGAGCCGGGGCGGGACGGTGCGAGCGCGCAGCGCGGCGACGAACGAACCCGTCCACAGGTGCTGGTGCACGTCGATGCTCACGATCACACCTCCCTCTATTTCCTACTGAGATTACAGGTAAACGAACTGTACTGCGAAATCAAACAAGTGAACCGTTTCAGTGATACGGTTCAGTGAACCGCTTCACTGCCCTATTTGTCAACGGTTCGCACGTCGAGGGCGGTCCGAGAAGAACCCCGCGAGCCCGTGCGGGAGTCCGGCTTCTGTCGGTGGCAGGCAATAGGCTGGCGGGATGCCGCGGAAGAGAGCGACGATTCGGGAAGTGGCCCGCGCGACCGGTCTGTCTCCGGCGGCCGTCTCCTATGCGCTGCGCGGCATGCAGGTCTCGGAGGAGACCATGGAGCGCGTGCGCGCCGCCGCCGCCGAGCTCGGCTACGAGGCCGACCCCATCGCCAGGGCCCTGGCCAGCGGCCGCACGGGCATGATCGGCCTGCTCTGCGGCTCGCTCGAAGACCTGTGGCAGCAGTCGCTGGCGGTCGGCATCAGCAGGGGCCTGCGGGAGAAAGACCGCTATGCCCTGATCCTCGACGCGGTCGGCGACCCCGACCGTGAGCGCATGCTCGCCCAGCAGCTCCGCGACCAGCGCGTCGACGGCATGATCGTGCAGCCGGTCGACCCGGCCGCGCCGTTCTGGGCCGAGCTGTGCGAGTCGCTGCCCGTCGTCGCGATCGGCGACTCACTGGCGGGCACGGCTGGCGAGGTCGTCTTCGACAACCGCCGGGGCGTCACGCTGGCCCTGGAACACCTGGCCGGCCTCGGTCACCGGCGGGTGGCCGTGCTCACGCCCACCCAGGCCAGCACCCCCGACCGTCCGGCCGACGTGCACGTCCTGGCCGAGGCCGACCGGCTGGGGCTCGACATCGAGGTCGTCACGGCCCCCCACGACCTGACGGCGGCCACCTCGGCGGCCCACGAGATCCTCTCCACGTCCAGGCCGAGCGCGGTCTTCTGCTTCGCCGACTCCATCGCCTACGGCGTCTACGCCGCGGCCAAGGAGCTGGGCCTGTCCATCCCGGGCGACGTGTCGGTCATGGGCTACGACGACCATCCCATGTCGGGGCTGCTCACCCCCGGCCTGACCACCGTCGACTGGGACATCGACGGCATCGTCAGGGCCGCGGTGCGGCTCATCGCGGCCGCGGCCGACGGCGGCACCCGCCGCCGCCGGGTGGTCCAGGAGCCGACGCTCAGGGAGCGGGGCTCGGTCGCGCAAGCGCCGCCCGCGCCTCGTCCAGCTCGTCGGTGAGCTGCCCGTCGGGCCGTGCCCCCTTGCGGGCCCGCACGGCGGCGGCGCGCTCGCAGGCCAGCACGATCTCCAGCGGTTCGAGGCAGCGCAGCGCGTGGCGGGCGGCCTGGGTGGCGAAACCGGCGTGGTCCTCGGTGCCCAGCGAGATCACCGCGGTGCCGGTCGTCACGGGGGCCGCGAGGTGGCGCAGCTCGGCCAGGGCGTCCTGGGCCACGTACTCCAGGATCATCAGCCCGGAGGCGCCCGGCCGGTCGGCCAGGAAGGGCAGCTGCCCGGTGTAGGCGGGGTTCATGAGGGTGGCCAGGCGGGCGGTGCTGAGCTGGGCGGTCTGGGCCAGCGCGGCGCGCAGCGCGTCGAGGGCCAGGGCCACCGGGGCCGAGTGGAAGTTGCCGTTGTGCCAGGCCAGGGTGTCGGTGATGAGCGGGTTCTCGGTGGCGGCGTTCAGGTCGGTCTCGACGGTGACGGTGGCACGCTCCAACGCGTCCACGGCCGCGCCGTGCACCTGCGCGAAGGCGCGGTAGCCGTACGGGTCCTGGACGCGGGTGGCCAGCTCGTGGGTGAGCAGGCCGCGCAGGCGTCCGGCCACGCGCGACTGGCCCGGATGCGGCCTGGCCTCCTGGACGGCGGCGGCCAGCGGCTCGGCGGAGGCGTCCACCGCGGTGAAGGACAGGGCGGCCACGTCGATGGCCGCCTCCAGCAGCACGCCCAGCCGGTGGCAGGCCAGCGCGGCGTCGGCCAGCGTGGCCGCGCCCGAGCTGATGAAGGGCAGCGCGTCGCCGGAGGCGAGCGCGAAGCGCGGCCCGGCCGTCTCCTCGCCCGCCCGCCGCCAGGGCACCTCGCCCAGCAGGCACAGGGCCGTGGTGGCGAGCGCGGTCAGGTCGCCGGTGCCGATCGCGCCGTACGTGCGGACCGGCGGCGTGAACCCGCCGGTGACCGCCTCGGCCAGGACGGGCAGCACGGCGGGGTCGATGCCCGAGCCGCCCGCGACGAGCTGGTTGAGCCGCACGACGAGCATGGCCCGTGCGCGCTCGTCGGCCACCAGGGGACCTGCTCCGCAGGCGTGGCTGCGCAGCAGGCCGAGACCGGGGGAGTCGAGCCGGACGTCCCGGTTGGCGCCCACGCCCGTGCTGCGGCCGTAGACGGGGCCGGTCAGCCCCTGGGCGGTGGCCCACGAGGCCCGGGCCCGATCGAGGGGACCGATCGTGACCCGGGCCCGGCCGTGGGCGGCTTCGTGCACCTGGGCGCAGGTCAGGCCGGCGCCGTTGAGCTGCATGGGGAGGGGATCAGTCGTTGTCGGGGATGAACAGGCCGAGCAGCCAGCTGACCACGCTGATGATGATCGCGCCCCAGAAGGCGGCGGGGTAGAAGTTGTCGACGTGGAAGGGGATGTCGAACTGGCCGGCGATCCAGCTCGTCAGCAGCAGCATGGCCGCGTTGATGACGAGGAGGAACAACCCGAGGGTCAGCACGATGACCGCGCAGCCCAGCGCCTTGACGATCGGCTTCACGATGGCGTTGACGACACCGAAGATCAGGGCCACGAGGAGCAGGACGCCCCAGTACTTGGCCGAGTTCTCCGGGGCGGTGATCTTGATGCCGTCGAGGAGCTGGATGGCGACCCAGAGGGCGGCGGCCGCGGCCACGGTTCTGATGATGAATCTCACGCTGGTTGATCCTCCCACTTCGCGATCGCCGGCGCGATAGATCGACCGCGCGAAGCCGGTCGAGCACGCACGGTGGCGGCGGTTACCTGTGACTCATGTCGGGAAAGGGAGCGGGATGGACGCTAATGGTCTTGATTCGTTGCCCGCGGCGGAGTTGCACGACCGAGCGGTGCGGTACGCCGTACGCCATGGGGATCTGGGCTTCCTGTGGAACCTGCTGAAGGTGATCCCGGCCGCCGAGGCCGCGAGCGGTCACGAGAGTGAGACCGCCAACGACCTCAGCCGGGTGTCCGCGCTGCTCAGCGACGCGCTCGCGGCGGGCGAGGGTGAGCTGGGCGAGGCGTTGCGCCCGATCTACCTGGAATATCTGCGCGATCATCCCGACGCCTGACGCCTGAATCCCGGTGCTTGGGCCGCACCTCAGCCGGCCAGGCGCGCCCCCGCGGCGATGCCCGAGATGCCCGGCGTGCTGACCTCCTGGCCGTCCCGGAGCACGATCATGGTGTCGTACGCGCCGGCCTCGGCCAGGTCGGTCGCGAACCGTCTGGCCAGGGCAGGGCCCATGGCGTACATGGCGGTGGCGTAGGCGTCGGCCACGCCGAGGTCGGGGCCGATCACGGTGACCGAGCCGAGCGTCTGCTGGCGCTCCCCGGTGCGCGGGTCCACCACGGCCGCGCCGCCCGAGGTGGCGATGCCGAGGTCGTGGGCGAACAGCGCCTTCCTGACGACGTCGGTGCGCGGGTCGCGGATGCCGACGCGCCACGGCTTGCCCGGGGCGGCCGAGCCGCGCACCCTGATGTCGCCGCCCGCGTTGATGCGGTGGTCGCCGGCGCCCGCGTTGCACAGCGCCCGCGACAGGCGTTCCAGGGCCCAGCCCTTGATGTAGCCGGACGGGTCGATCACGCCGTTGATCCGGTGCTCGAACCAGCCGCCGGTCGCCTCGCCCAGCTCCTCGCAGCGGTGCAGGACCTCGACGAGCTCGGGGATCTGCCTGATGGTCAGGCCGTGGTTGAGGCGCCAGATCTGGCTGTCCTCCTTGGCCGGGCTGAAGGTGTCGGCCACCCAGCGCAACCAGGAGAAGGCGTCGTCGAGCAGGGGGGTGAGCTCTCGGGCCGGCAGAGCCGTGCGGATGTCCACACTGACGGGCATGCCCATGACCGTGTCGACACGGGCGCTTCCGGGGAAAATCGTCACCTGGCCTCCTTGTCCGCTGCCCACGCTCTCACGTCGGCCGTAACGTGGGGCTAAACCTTTTGCCCTGGTTTGAAATGGACCCGTGACCTCGGGATCGCGAGGCGTGACAATGCGCCGCCGACGTACCGGGTGAACGGGCGCGGGCCCTCGACGACCACCTCGCGCTCGGCGATGTCGGGGATCTCGCGGCTGAGCCCGGAGGCGCTGATGCGCTCCTTGGCCCTCGGGTCGTGCTCGGCGCCGGTGACGAGGATGAGGCCGTACCTGGTCTCCAGGTCGCGCAGCTCGCTGGTGGCGCGCTCGGCCCGGTAGACGGCCACGGTGTCCGTCCTGGTGCCCGCGCCGGCCAGCCGGGTGCGCAGGGTCTCCGGGTCCATGCCGGACACGATCAGCACCCTGCCCCTGGTCTGCGGGACGACCGTGTGGCTGCGGACCGCCATGACCGCCGCCGTCGCGTACAGCAGCAGTGAACCGACGCGGCTGAGTTCCGTCACGTACGCGGTGGAGCTCAGCTCGTGGGCCACCAGCAGCGCGCCGGCTAGGTAGCCGCCGAGCCGCAGCCGCTGCCGGGCCTGCTCGGTGCGGAGCAGGTCGGCGGCCTTGACGGTGGCGAAGCCGAGCGCGACGAGCAACGCCGCGGCGGCGTAGGCGGTGGGCCGCCAGGGGTAGCCGAACCCCGGCTGGATCGCGCCGAACTCGGCGACCGCGACCCCGCACCAGAAGAGGATGGGACCGTGACTCGCATTCACCTCACTAGCCATGTCTACGACGATGCTGAAGGAACATGAGAGCTTTCTGAGTAAGGTCTGAAACATGGCTAACGTGCGTGTTGAGCGGACAGAAGACGGCGGTTTCCGGGCCACGAACGCCCGCGGCGCCGAGGTGAAGATCGGCGGCGGCGACGACGAGGGCGTGTTCACCCCGGTCGAGCTGCTGCTCGCGGCGGTGGGCGGCTGCAACATCGTGACCGTCGAGCCGCTCACGGCCAAGCGCGGGCACCGGCTGGTGCGCCTGGCCATGACGGTGGAGTCGGAGAAGGTCGAGCCGAACAAGCTCGGGCCGGTGACGGTGACCTACGACGTGGAGCTGCCCTCGGAGGCGGCCGACGAGGTCTTCAGGGCGGTGGCCGGGCGGGTGCACGACAAGTACTGCACGGTGAGCAGATCGTTGCAGGACGGTACAGAGGTTCGATTGGAGCTTCCCTAGTCGGATTAAACGCTTATTCGACCCCGTTATGACGCGACCGTTGCATTCGTCTCGGTAGCGTTGTAGCAGGTCGAGAGGCCACAACAGACCTTCACCGATGCGGACGCGGAGGGGGACCGCGGTCCGCGAGTGCGGGACCGCCGACGTTTTTGGGGGAAGACGTCGGCCTGGACCGCCACCGATCGGGGCCGGGCAGATTTGGGGGAACTGCCCGGCCCCGATCCATGCCCGCAGCCGGCACAGGCGCTG
The DNA here is from genome assembly GCF_040674635.1 of Nonomuraea sp. NPDC049758. Lineage (NCBI taxonomy): Bacteria > Bacillati > Actinomycetota > Actinomycetes > Streptosporangiales > Streptosporangiaceae > Nonomuraea > Nonomuraea sp. NPDC049758. The sequence continues at coordinate 255,498 of NZ_JBFAMZ010000004.1, read as the reverse complement.
CCTCACCTGCCATCGGCCATGCGTATTGTCCTGTGGTGTGAAGAAAGTTCTCATCGACTGCGACCCCGGCATCGACGACGCCCTCGCCCTGGCCCTCGCCGCCGGCTCCCCCGACCTCGACGTCGTGGGCGTCACCACCGTGGGCGGCAACGTCGACCTGGAGCTGACCACCGCGAACGCGCTGGCGCTCAGGGAGTTCCTCGACCTCGGCGACGTGCCGGTCACGCCCGGCAGCGCGGGCGCCCTGCTGCACCGCACGGTCCGCGCCGGGCACGTCCACGGCGACACCGGTCTCGGCGACGTCGTCCTGCCCGCCCCCGTGCGTCCCCTGTCGGAGGGGCACGCGGTGGACTTCATCGTGGACGCCCTGCGTGCTGCCCCTGGTGAGATCACCCTGGTCGCGGTGGGCCCGCTGACCAACATCGCCCTCGCCGTACGCCGCGAGCCCCGCGTCGTGGAGTGGGCCCGGGAGCTGGTGATCATGGGCGGCTCGTACACCCGGGGGAACCACAACCCGGCGGCCGAGTTCAACATGCTGGCCGACCCCGAGGCCGCGGCGATCGTCTTCGAGGCCGGCTGGCAGGTCCGCCAGCTCGGCCTCGACGTGACCCTGTCCGCCCTGGTCACCGCGGACGTGCTCGACCGCATGCGGCCGCTCGGCCGGCTGTCGGAGCTGCTGGTGCCCGCCGCGCAGTTCTACGGCGTGGTGACGGCCGAGGGCGGCCCGGCCATCCACGACGCCTGCGCGGTCGCGTACGTGCTGGACCCGTCCTTGTTCACCTGCGTGCCGGCCGTGGTGAACGTGGAGACCGCCGGGACGTACACGCGGGGGATGACCGTCACCGACTTCGACCTGCGCGGACGGCCGGCGAACGCGCTGGTGGCGACGTCCGTGGACGTGAAGGGGTTCTGGGACCTGGTGCTGGGGGCGTACGGGCGGCTGGGGGAGCGGCTCGGCTGATGTGCGGGCACCGTCCGGCGGCTGATACAGTTGACCCTGTTGCGCCGCTAGCTCAGTTGGTTAGAGCAGCTGACTCTTAATCAGCGGGTCCGGGGTTCGAGTCCCTGGCGGCGCACCACACCGAAACCGCCTGGTTCACCAGGCGGTTTCGCTGCTTTCCGGGCTCCTTCGCTCTCCGCGGCTTGCGACAATCGGTCGGTGGACGAGACGTTTGCGGAATGGCTGGCGGGGCTGGGGCGCGAGCGGCTGGCCGAGCTGCTGGCGGCGCGGCCCGACGTGTTGCGGCCCGTGCCGCCGCGGCGGCTGGCGGAGCTGGCCGAGCGGCTCGACGCGCCGGAGTCCGTGCACCTGGCGCTGTCCCGGACGCCGCTGCCCTGCCTGCTGCTGGTGGAGGCGATCCTGGTGTCGGCCCGCAGCGGCCGGCCGCTGTCCGACCTGGTGGCCGCCGGCGCCGACCTGCCGGAGCTGATCGACCGGCTCGAACGCGTCGCGCTCGTACGGCGGGGCGAGGGCGGCGCGCTGCACCTGGCCGCCGGGTTGCCCGCGGTGCTGCCGACGCCCCTGGGGCTGGGCCCCGACCTGTCCGGGCTGCTCGCGCACGTCACCGTGGCCGAGCTGATCGACGTGCACCGGCGGTTGGGCGGCACGGGAACGCCGCGCAGAGCGGCGCTGATCGAGTCGATCACCACGGCCCTTCGCGATCCCGGCAGCCTGGCCCGGCTGGTCGCCCGCGCCCCGGCGGGCACCCGCGAGCTGCTCGACGACTTCCTCGAACGCGGGCCCGCACGGGTGCTCGACGAGTTCCCGCCGCGCGGCCAGCACCAGCCGCGGCGGCCGGCGACCCCGGCGCGGTGGGCCCGCGACCACGGTCTCGTCTGGAGCGTCGACTGGGAGCGCACCTACGTCATGCCCATGGAGGTCGCGCTCGCGCTGCGCGGGCCTGACCACCGGATCGACCTGCCGGTCGAGCAGCCGGCGGTCCGTACCCGGCCGGTCGCCGCCGACCTGGTCGCGCACGAGGCGTCCGTGGCCGCCCTGCGCCTCCTGGACCGGGCCGCGGCCCTGCTGCAGGACGCGGCGGCGCAGCCGTTGCCCGAACTGAAGGGCGGCGGCGTCGGCGTCAAGGAGGTGCGCCGCCTGGCCGGCCGGCTGGGCTGCGCCGAGGACGAGGTCCGCCTGCTGCTCGACCTCGTGCACGCCGCCGGGCTGCTGGCCGCCAACCCGCTCACGCAGGTGCGCACCCGGCGCGCGACCGAGACCCGGCCTGCCGGGGTCTCGCCGACCAGGGCCTACGACGCGTGGTTGCGCCTGTCGCCGGCCGACCGCTACGCCGCGCTGGCCGAGGCGTGGTGGCGGCTGCCGATCAGCCCGACCCGCCGGTACGACGGCAAACCCCGCACCCCGCTCGCCCCCGCCGGGACCGGGACACCGTCCAGCGTCATCCGGGAGGTGGTGTTCGGGCTGCTCCCGGGCGCGACGGCGACGGGAGAGGCGGCGGCCGTGCCGGACGCGGAGGAGGTGGCGGCGGCCGCGAGCTGGCACCTTCCGCTGTTGCAGCGGGCGAGCTGCCGCGAGGTCGTGCTCGCCGTGCTGGCCGAGTCGAGGCTGCTGGGCCTGCTCGGCGCGGACGCCCTCAGCCCGCCCGGCCTGGCCCTCCGGACGCCGTCCGGGCCACGGGTGAGCGAAGCCGCCGCCGGGCTGCTGGCCGCCGCCCGGCGGCAGGCGTTGTTCGGGACCGACCTGACCGCCGTGGTCACCGGCCCGCCCGCCGCCGCCCTGACGGAGGTCCTCGACCGGGCCGCCGACCGCGAGCCCGGCGGTTCGTGGCGGTTCGGCGCGTCCTCGGTGCGCCGCGCCCTGGACGCCGGTCACACCGCCGCAGATCTCGTCTCGGCCCTGGAGGAGGTGGCCGCCGGCCCGCTGCCGCAGCCCCTGACGTACCTGATCCACGACGTCGCCCGGCGGCACGGGGAGATCGAGGTGGTCCCGGTGGGCTGCTGCGTGGTGGGCGACGACGAGGCCCTGCTGGCCGAGCTGGCCGCGCATCGCAGGCTGGCCAAGCTGCGTCCGCGCCTGCTGGCGCCCACCGTCCTGGCCAGCGCGCTCGACCCGGCGCAGACATTGGCCCTGCTCAGGGAGGCCGGGTACGCGCCGGTCGCCCGCGAGGCCGACGGCACGCTCACCGTGACCGGCCGCACGCCCCGGCGCGCCCCGGCCCGTCCGGCCGGCCGCGCGCAGGGGGTCCTCAGCCCGGAACGCGCCGCCGCCTGGCTGGTGACCAACGCCGGCGAGCCGCTGCCGGGCCACCACGGCCTGCGCGACCTCTTCGCCCGGTACGCCACCGCCCTGTCGCCCAAGGCCCGCGAACGGGTGGCGATGGAGCTGCAGTACCACGGCACGGCCCGGATCGTCCACGACGGCGAGGAGCTCACCGTCAGCGGCCCGGAGGTGCGCGGCGCGGATCTGGACGTGTGGTGCCACGAGCCCGCCGAGTTCCGGCTGCTGGACCTGGCGAAGATCACCAAAGTGCTGACCTGATCAGGCGTCCAGCTCGTCGCGGGCCGCCATCAGCGCGAAACCGAGCAGGTTCAGCCCGCGCCAGGTCGCCGCGGACGCGGCGCGCTCGTCGTCGGCGGCCAGGCCGATGCCCCAGACCCGGTCCAGCGGGCTGGCCTCGACCAGCACGTGCGCGCGGGTGCCGACCAGGAACTCCCGCAGGGCCGGGTGCGCCCCGAACTTGGCGAGCGAGGCGCGGGTGACGATGTCGAGCCGGTGGGCGTCCCAGACGGCCTCGTCGAAGCCGCGCACGGTGCGGCCGAGCTTCTTGGCCTCGCCCGGGGTCGCGGCCAGGAGGATGCGGCCGGCGCTGTCGTGGTCGCCGAACAGCCACGCCTTGTGGGCCATCATGTAGTGCTCGGCCGAGGCGAAGGTGTGGCCGCCCTCGGTGAAGGTGACCGGCCACCACTGCGACAGGCAGCCGCGGCCGGGGCCGCCGTCGCGGGCCGGGCGGTGGCCCCAGAAGTGGAGGTAGCGCGGCCGGCGGCCGTTCCGCTCCGCCTCGACGGCCTCGTCAACGGTACGGGGAAGCTGGTCGGACACCGCTCAACCGTCCCACAGGGACGGACGCCGGCCAAGCCGATTAGGCCGGCGGATGATTATGATCATGCTGGAGGGAAATGATCTAGTTTTCTCCGCCATGACCCCCTGACCCCGAAGGGACGTCCATGTTCAAGCTCACCCGCGCCGCCGCCACCTCCGTCGCGGCCGTCGCCCTGGCCGCGACGTGCACCGCGATGACGGCGCCCGCCGCCTCCGCCACCACCTCGGTCGCCGCCTCCACCTGGATCAAGTACGGCGACTACAGCAGTGAGGCCAAGTGCATCGCCAAGGGCAAGGAGCTCAAGGCGAACGGCACCTACCTGTCGTACTTCTGCCAGTACACCGGCTTCTTCACGCTGATGGTGCTGACCCGATAACTGCCTGACCGGCCGCGGCCCGGTGGCTCGTCCTCCGGGCCGCGGCCGTCACAGCCGGCCGAGCCGATCAAAGCCGGCGGATCATGGCCTGCTTGGCCGCCGCGAACTCCTCGTCGGTCAGCACCCCGGACCGGTGCAGCTCGCCCAGCTCGGCCAGGCGGCGCAGCACCGCGTCGTGGGCGTCGCCGACGGAGGCCGCCGGCTCCAGCTCCTCGGGCTGCTCGCGCGGCAGCCGGGCCAGCACCGCGGCCCCGACCAGCGCGGTCGCGCCGCCGAAGCGCTGGATGCCCCAGGACACGCAGTGGGGGTCCTTCTGCGGGGACGCGCCGGGCCCGTCGCCCTTGAGCCGGAAGCGGAGGGTGCCGTAGCCGAGGCCGGACTGCGGCTTCCACTCCACGCCCACCAGCTCGGCCAGCGGGAACTCCTGCGACCCCGCCCGCTCCTTCTCCGTGCTGGCGAAACCCGTCCATTCCAGGCGGACGCGCTCGCCGTCGAAGATCGCGGTGCCGTCGCCCGCCGTGGCCGAGACGGGGATGGCGGGGCCGGGGAGCAGGTAGTGCTCGCAGGGGCCGCTGGGCGTCTGATTGATCTCCAGGGTGTCGCGGACCTCGTCGGCGAAGTACTGGGCCGCGCCGGCGCGCTCCTTGGGCACCGCCAGCCGGTACGGGTCGGCGGGGGCGGCCAGCGATCCGGCGACGAGGTCGGACAGGGGGTCGGCGCCGTAGCGCAGGCGCAGGCGGAGCTGGCCGCCCTTGCGGCCGGGCTCGAACGCGCACGTCGCGATGGCCTCCAGCGGCACGGCGACCTCGCCGAGCACCTTGCGGAGCTCGTGGACGTTCTTGTCGCCGCCAGGGACGACGCGCAGCATCTCTCCGTTGAACGTCCACGAGCCGTCGGGAACGGCGATCTCGGTCATATTCTCAGCCTAGGACGTCGAGAGGAGCCCGATGAAGATCTTCACGAGCTGGATGTCGTGGGGCCAGGCCGCCGGCCCCCTGGCCGAGGCGCTCCCGTCGCAGACCGTCACGGGGTTGCGCGACGCGGTGCGCTTCGCCCGGACGCAGCACGGCGTGCAGCAGCGTCCCACCGGGCGGCCGTACGTGGAGCATCTGCTGGAGGCGCTGGAGGTGGCGGTGGCCGGGGCACGGCTGCACGACCCCGACGTGCTGACCGCGATCGTGCTGCACGACGTGCTGGAGGACACCGCGTGCACCGAGCGGGAGCTGGCCCGGCGGTTCGGCGCGGAGGTGACCGGGCTCGTCCGCTGGGTGACCAGGCCCGCCGGGCGCGCGAAGGCCGACCACCTGGCCGCGCTGGCCAAGGCCCCGGCGCAGGCGGTGCTGGTGAAGCTGGCCGACCGGGTGAGCAACGTGCAGGAGTTGCAGCGCCTCCACTGGCGGTTCCAGAAGCGCTACTACCACGAGACCGTCGCCCACATCGTGCCGCTGGCCGCGCCCCACCCGTGGTTCGCCGAGTGGTACGAGGAGTGGCGGCGGCCCTGGGCCAGGCGCGTGGCCCGCTACCCGGACTGACCCCCCAGCCGGGCCAGCCGGTTGCGCACGCCGTCGAAGTGCGCGTACACGGCCGACACCGCGGCGGCCCGGTCGCCGGCCAGCACCGCGGCGTAGATGTCGCGGTGCCGCCTGGCCACGTCGCCGGGCGGCTCGTCGGGGGCGCCGAGGTGGTCGCGGAGCTGGTGGTAGACGTCCCAGAACGCGCCGAGGAGCTGGCTGACCAGCGGGTTGCCGAGCGGCCGGTAGAGCAGGTCGTGAAAGAGCCGGTCGGTCTCGGGGGAGACCTCGCCGACCTGCGACTCGTGGTCCATGCGGGCCATGACGTCGGCCACCGGGGCGAGGTCGGCCTCCGGGCCGAGGTCGATGAGCCGCTGGACGAGCCCGCTCTCCAGGATCTCGCGGATCTCGATGAGGTGCGCCAGGTGGTTGCGGCCGTTCTGGAGGGTGATGCGGCTGTGGAAGGCCAGCTCGTCCACCAGCCCGGACAGCGACATCCGGCCCACGAACATGCCGAAGCCGTGGCGGATGTCCACGATGCCGACCGCCTGCAGAGCCTTCAGCGCCTCCCGGACGGAGTTGCGGCTGACCTGCAGCTCCTCCATGAGCTCCGACTCCGTGGGCAGCGGGTCGCCCGCGACCAGCCCGCGCCTGACGATCAGGTCCTTGACGCCCTCCTGGGCCTCGACGGCCCGGCTGGGACGTGCCGGACGCGGGACTGCGGCCATGGAGCTTCCTTTCATCGTAGGTAACATTCCGGAAATCCTCTGTTGACCTCAAGACGCTCTGGCGTTTAGCGTCCACGTTACGCACAAGATAGGACATGGGATGTCCTACGTTCTACCTGTTCCCCCCAGGAGGCATCCGTGAGCTCTGAGTTCAGCCGCCGTGACTTCCTGCGCTACAGCGGGGCCACGGGTGCGGCGGCGTTCATCGCGGCCACCCTCTCCGCCTGTTCCGGAGGCCCGGCCTCGACCGGCTCGGTCGGCGCCGGATCGAACAAAGACCTGATCACCGCCGTCATCGGCTACGGCAACGACCAGAGCTGGGACCCGACGCAGACCGCGTCGGCGTTCGCGATGGCCGGGATCAGCCACGTCTACGAAGGGCTGCTCGACACCGACCCGGTCACCCGGGAGCCGTACCCGGCCCTGGCGACGGCGCTGCCCGCCGACGCCAACGCCACGTCGTGGACGTTCGCCCTGCGCGAGGGCGCCAAGTGGCACGACGGGCAGCCGGTCACCGCCGACGACGTGGTCTTCACCTTCGAGCGCATCCTCGGCCCCGACAACGTGCTGACCGGCAACTTCTTCAAGCCCTGGCTCCAGGAGGTGAAGAAGGTGGACGACCGGACCGTGGAACTGGTCCTGAAGTTCCCCTTCCCCGACGCGGCGCCCCGGCTGACCATCGCCAAGATCATGCCGAAGCACGTGTTCAGCCAGGCGGGCGCGTGGGACAAGGCCAAGAGCGGCATGGCGGTCGGCTCCGGGCCGTACAAGCAGGCGGCGCACAACCCCAAATCCAACACCTCCTTCGAGGCGTTCGACGGCTACAACGGCCCCCGCCCGGCCACCGTCAAGAAGATGAACTGGCTGACCATCGTGGACGCCTCCGCCCGGGTGGCCAAGATCTCCGGCGGCTCGGCCGAGGCGCAGATCGCCGACAACATCCCGTACGCCAACGTCGACCAGCTCAAGCAGCAGGGCCTCACCGTCGAGGGCGGCAAGGGCATGAACCACATGTTCCTGATGTTCAACACCGCCGCCAAGCCCTTCGACGACGTACGCGTCCGCCAGGCCCTGCACTACGCCATCGACAAGCAGAAGATGATCGACGTGGCGCTCAAGGGCCACGGCACGGCCTCCAGCTCCTTCCTCAACGAGGGCCACCCCGACCACCGGCGCGCCTCGGTCGTCTACGACCACGACCCCGACAAGGCCAAGGCGCTGCTGAAGGATGCGGGCGTGACGAACCTGACGGTCAACCTCATGGCCGTCAACGTGAGCTGGATCGTCGACTGCCTGCCCACCATCGCCGCCTCCTGGGAGGCGGTCGGGATCAAGACCACGCTGGAGCCGCAGGACACGGCCGCGCTGTTCACCAAGATGGACCAGTTCCAGGACTACCAGGTGGTCGCGGCGGCCTCGAACCCCAACCAGTTCGGCATGGACGCCGACCTGATCCTGCACTACAACTACGTGCCCGGCGGCCTGTGGATGAAGTACAGCCACTGGGACGGCAGCAAGGACGCCGAGAAGCTGTTCGCCATGATGGACGCGGCCGGCAAGGAGACGGACAAGGCCAAGAAGAGCGAGCAGATCCACAAATATCTGGACCTGGTCGCCGAGCAGGCCGTGCTCTATCCCGTCGTCCACAACGAGCTGATGACCGCCTGGGACCCGAAGAAGCTCTCCGGCATCCGCGCCCAGCCGTACCCCGGCATCAACCTGCTGCAGGCCAAGAGGACATGACGCTCGTACTCAGGATGCTGCTGCGGCGGCTCCTCATCCTGATCCCGCTGGTCCTGGGCGTGGTCGCGTTCGTGTTCGTCGTGATGCGCTTCTCGGGCGTCAAGCCCGAGTACGCCTACTTCCAGGGCGCGAACCCCACGGCGGAGCAGATCCACCGTTTCCAGGAGGAGAACGGCCTGCTGGACCCGCTGCCGCTGCGGTACGTGCGCTTCGTCGCCGACCTCGCCCAGGGCGACATGGGCACCAGCGTGCTCACCAAGAAGCCGGTCGTCGAGTCGGTGACGACCGCGCTGCCGCTGACCCTGCAGCTCACGTTCCTCGGCCTGGCCGTGGCGATCGTGCTCTCGCTGGTGTTCGGCGTGACCGCGGCGCTGTTCCGCGACCGCTGGCCCGACCAGGCGATCCGGGTCGTGTCGCTGGTCGGCGTGGCGGCTCCGGCGTTCTGGCTGGCGCTGCTGATGATCCAGTGGCTGGCGGTCGGCGAGGGACTGTTCCCGACCGGCGGCTACATCAACCCCGCCGACTCCCTCACCGGCTGGCTGCAGTCGATGACGCTGCCCGCGCTGTCGTTGTCGCTGCCCATCGCCGCCCAGCTCACCCGCATCATCCGCACGTCGATGGTCGAGGAGCTGGACCGGGACTACGTGCGCACCGCGATCGGCAGCGGCCTGCCGATGATCGTCGTGGTCGGCCGCAACGTGCTGCGCAACGCCCTGATCAACCCGCTGACCGTGCTCGGCCTGCGCATCGGCTACCTGATCGGCGGCACGGTGGTCATCGAGACGATCTACGGCCTGCCCGGCATGGGCCAGCTCATGATCAACGCGGTGCGCGACGGCGACCCGGCCGTGGTGCAGGGCGTCGTGCTCACCATCGCGATCGGCTTCATGGTGGTCAACCTGGTCGTCGACATCCTCTACCTGCTGGTCAACCCCCGCCTGAGGAGTGCCGCCTGATGAGAAGCGGACTCACCGAACGCCTGGTCGTGTTGGCCGGCAGGCCCGGCGTCGCCTTCCGGCGGCTGCCCGCGGCGTCGTGGCCGGCGGTCGCCGTCGTCGTCCTGGTCGTGCTGGCCGCCCTGTTCGCGCCGCTGATCGCGCCGCACTCGCCGTACTTCCAGGAGGCCGCCGGCGGCGGCCCGTCGGCCGCGCACTGGATGGGCCTGGACAGCGCCAACCGCGACATCCTGTCCCGGCTCCTGTACGGCGCCCGCTGGTCGCTGATCATCGGCCTCGGCGCCACCGGCCTCGCCCTGGTCGCCGGGGCGGTCGTCGGCGCGGTCGCGGCCACCTCGCGCCGGGTGGTGGACGAGACCGTCATGCGCGTGCTCGACGTGATCATGGCCTTCCCGGGCATCGCGCTGGCCGCCGTGCTGGTCGCGGTGTTCGGCGGCAGCATCCCGGTGCTGGTCATGGCCATGGCCTTCCTCTACATGCCGTCCGTGGCCAGGGTCGTGCGGGCCAACGTGATCGCCCAGTACGGCGAGGACTACGTGGCGGCCGAGCGCGTCATCGGCGCGCGCACGCCGTACATCGTGCTCAGGCACGTCGCGGTCAACTGCGCGGCGCCCGTGCTGGTGTTCTGCACGGTGATGGTGGCCGACGCGATCGTGTTCGAGGCGTCGCTGTCGTTCATCGGCGCCGGCGTACGGCCGCCGAACCCGTCGTGGGGCAGCGTCATCGCCGACGGCAAGAACCTGGTGCTGCTCGGCGGCTGGTGGGCCACGGTCTTCCCCGGCCTGCTGATCCTGCTCACCGTGCTGGCCCTGAACATCCTGTCCGAGGGCATCTCCGACGCCTGGGCCGCCCCGGTACGCAGGGCCGCTCCCAAGAAGGACGACGCCTACGAGCAGGCCGTCCCCGGCACCGGCCAGGTCGTCGAGCTGCCCGGCCTGGCCGAGGCCGCCCGCCGGCTGGCCGGACGCGCCCGCCCGCTGCCGCAAGGACAGCCGATCCTCAGCGTCGAACGCCTCAGAATCGGCTTCGACCCCGGCGTGGACATCGTGGACGGCGTCGGCTTCGAGGTGTGGCCCGGCGAGGTCGTCGGCCTGGTCGGGGAGTCCGGCTGCGGCAAGTCGCTGACCGCCCTGACCGTCATGGGCCTGCAACCGCGCCAGGCCCGGGTCGGCGGGCACGTGCGCTTCGACCAGAAGGAGCTGCTCGCGCTGCCGCGCCGGGCCCGCCGCCGCCTGCTCGGCCACGAGATGGCGATGATCTACCAGGACGCGCTGTCCTCGCTCAACCCGGCCATGACCATCAGGGCCCAGCTCAGGCAGCTCACCCGCAGGGGTGGCCGGCGTACCCCGGCCGAGCTGCTGGAACTCGTCGGCCTCGACGCGCGCCGCACCCTGTCCGCCTATCCGCACGAGCTGTCGGGCGGCCAGCGGCAGCGGGTGCTGATCGCGATGGCGCTCTCCCGCGACCCCAAGCTGATCGTCGCCGACGAGCCGACGACCGCGCTCGACGTGACCGTCCAGGCGCAGGTCATCGAGCTGCTGCTGCGGCTGCGCGAGGAGCTGGGGTTCGCACTGATCCTGGTCTCGCACGACCTGGCGCTGGTCGCCGACGTCACCGACCGCGTCGTCGTCATGTACGGCGGCCAGATCGTCGAGACCGGCGCCACCGCCGCCCTGGTCGGCGAGCCCGCCCACCACTACGCGCGGGGGCTGCTCGGCTCGGTGTTGTCGCTGGAGTCGGGGGCCGAGCGGCTGACCCAGATCCCCGGCGTGGTGCCCGCGCCCGCCGACTTCCCGGCCGGATGCAGGTTCGCCGACCGGTGCCCGATGGCCACCGGTGTGTGCCGTACGCAGACCCCGGTGCTGGCCGGAGAGGCCAGGCGGCACGCGGTGGCCTGCCACCACCCGGCGGTCGAACTCGCAGGGAGTGAGACACGTGCTTGAGCTGAACGACGTGCACGTCGTGCACAAGGCCCGCTCGGGAGGGCTGTTCGCGCGGGACCGCGTGCACGCCCTGACCGCCGCCTCGCTGACCGTCGCGCCCGGCGAGACCGTCGGGATCGTGGGGGAGTCGGGCTGCGGGAAGTCCACGCTGGCCAAGGTGCTGGTCGGGCTGCAGCGGCCGACCTCGGGGAACGTGCGCCTGAACGGCCGCGACCTGTGGACGCTGAAGCAGGACGAGCGGCGCGCGCTCGTCGGCGGCGGCGTCGGGCTGATCTTCCAGGACCCGTCCACGGCGCTCAACCGGCGGCTGCCGGTCGGGCGGATCCTGCGCGACCCGCTCGACGTGCACCGCCGGGGCACCCCCGGCGAGCGCGAGGCCCGCGTGCGCGAGCTGCTGGACCTGGTCGGCCTGCCCGCCGGAGTCGCCGGCGCGCTGCCCGGCCAGCTCTCCGGCGGTCAGCGGCAGCGGGTGGCCGTGGCCAGGGCGCTCGCGCTCGAACCGCGGCTGGTCGTCGCCGACGAGCCCACCAGCGCCCTGGACGTGTCGGTCCGCGCCCAGATCCTCAACCTGCTGCTCGACCTCAAGGACCGGCTCGGGCTGGCGATGGTGTTCATCTCGCACGACATCCAGACCGTGCGCCGGATGAGCGACCGCGTGGTCACCATGTACCTGGGCAGGATCGTCGAGCAGACGCCCGCGCGGTCGGTGCCGGGGCGGGCCAGGCATCCGTACACGCGGGCGCTGTTCTCGGCCACCCCCGGGCTGATCTCGCCCATCACCCCGATCCCGCTGGTCGGCGCCGTGCCGTCGGCCACCAGGCCGCCGAGCGGCTGCCCGTTCCGCACCCGGTGCTGGCGGGCCGACGACCTGTGCGCGGCCGAGATGCCCGCCGCCACGCGGGCCGGGGACGACCACCTCTTCCACTGCCACCACCCGGTGGCGGCCGGAGCCACCGACCTAGAGCTGATCCAGGAGCACTCATGACAGATCCCGATGTCGCCGGGGCCGCGACGGTGACCGGCGTGATCCCCCCGGTCTGCACCCCGTTCACCCCCGGCCACGAGGTGGACGCCGCCTCCCTGACCCGGCTGGTGGACCACCTGCTGGAGGGCGGGGTGGACGCGCTGTTCGTCCTCGGCTCCTCCTCGGAGGTGGCCTACCTGACCGACGCCCAGCGGCGGGTAGTGCTGGACACGGTCGTCGGGCACGTCGGCGGCCAGGTGCCGGTGCTGGCCGGGGTGATCGACATGACCACGCCACGGGTGCTCGAACACGCCCGCGTCGCGGCGGCGGCGGGGGCGTCCGGGCTGGTGGCGACCGCGCCGTTCTACACGCGCACCCATCCCGAGGAGATCCGCACCCACTTCCGGACGATCGCCGCCCGCATCGGCCTGCCGGTCTACGCCTACGACCTGCCGGTCAGCGTGCACACCAAGCTGGGCGCCGACCTGCTGCTCGACCTGGCCGCCGAGGGCGCGCTCGCCGGGGTCAAGGACTCCAGCGGCGACGACGGCGGGCTGCGCCAGGTCATCCTGGGCCGCCGGGCGCCGTTCAGCGTGCTCACCGGGTCGGAGGTGACCGTGGACTCCGCGCTGTGGATGGGCGCCGACGGCGTCGTGCCCGGCCTGGGCAACGTGGACCCCCACGGGTACGCCGAGCTCTACCGGGCCGCCACCCGCGGCGACTGGGCGGCGGCCAGGGCCGAGCAGGAACGCCTGGTCAGGCTGTTCGAGATCGTCCGGGTCGGCGCGGGCCGCATGGGCGGCAGCTCGGCGGGGCTGGGCGCGTTCAAGGCCGCCCTGCACCTGCGGGGCGTCATCGACTGCCCGCTCACCGCGCTGCCGCAGATCCCGCTGAACGACGACGAGACCGGCCGGGTCGGCAAGCTGCTGGCCGCGGCCGGGCTGCTGTAGCCGCCGCTCAGAGGCCGTCGGCGTGGGCGGCCCGCGCGTTCGGCACGCAGTGGGTCATCTTCAGGCCCTCCACGTCGCGCGGTCCGTTGCGCCCGAGCTTGACCAGGCGCTCCCGGTCCTCGTCGGTGAGGTCCTGGCTCGCCAGCGGCTCCAGGTGGGCGACGTCGTCCGGGGTGATGCCGAGGCCCTCGCCGACGCGCAGGCCGAGGTCGTCCTCCACGAGCAGGAAGTGCCAGACCATGCGCTCCTGGATGCGCCGGTCGCACTGGCTGAGCGCGTCGACGAAGTTGCGCACCAGGTCGTCGCGCTCCCACTGCTCCATGAGCAGGTAGCGCTGGCCGGCCTGCTTGTAGTCGTTGGTCCGCGGGATGCGCCTGCGCATCACCCGGCCGCTGATGACCGGGCCCTCCTCGTCCAGGGTCGGGTACTCGGCCTCCCGCAGGCCGCCGCGCAGCGAGGGCTCGTAGTTGATGTGCGGGTCCTCGCCGCCGGTGTCGACGAAGTACGCCATCTGGCCGTCGCGCTGATTGGTCCTGATGGGCGCGTTCCTGGCCTGGTTGACCGGGAGTTGCAGGTAGTTCGGGCCGACCCGGTAGCGCTGGGTGTCGCTGTAGGAGAACGTCCGGCCGACCAGCATCTTGTCGTCGGAGAAGTCCAGGCCGTCCACCAGGACGCCGGTGCCGAAGGCGGCCTGCTCGTTCTCGGCGAACTGGTTCTCGACGTTGCGGTTCAGCACCAGGCGGCCGACCGGCCTGGCCGGGAACTCGTTCTCCGGCCACACCTTGGTGTCGTCGAGCGGGTCGAAGTCCAGCTCGGGGTGCTCCTCGTCGCTCATCAGCTGCACCAGCAGCTCCCACTCGGGGAAGTCGCCGCGCTCGATGGCGTCGTGCAGGTCCTTCGTCGCGTGCCCGAGGTCGCCCGCCTGGACGACCGCCGCGTCCGCCGCGGTCATGCTGCGCACGCCCTGCTTGGGCATCCAGTGGTACTTGACCAGGAACGTCTCGCCCTGCTGGTTGACCCACTTGTAGGTGTTCACGCCGAATCCCTGCATGTGCCGGTAATCGGCGGGGATGCCGCGCGGGCTGAACAGGTTGACCAGCATGTGCATCGACTCGGGCGTCTGGGACATGAAGTCGAAGATGCGGTTCGGGTCCTGCCGGAAGGTCACCGGGTCGGGCTTGAGCGAGTGGATGACGTCGGGGAACTTGATGGCGTCCCTGATGAAGAAGACGGCCAGGTTGTTGCCCACCAGGTCCCAGTTGCCGTCCTCGGTGTAGAACTTGATCGCGAACCCGCGCGGGTCGCGGGCGGTCTCCGCGGAGTCGCGGCCGCCGATCACGGTGGAGAAGCGCAGCGCCACGTCGGTGCGCTTGCCGGCCTCCTGGAACAGCTTGGCCCTGGTGTAGCGGCTGACCGGCTCGTCGCCGATCTTGCCGTACGCCTCGAAGTAGCCGTAGCTCAGCGCGCCCCTGGCGTGCACCACCCGTTCGGGGATGCGTTCGCGGTCGAAGTGACTGATCTTCTCCAGGAACTGGTAGTTCTCCAGCGTCGCCGGTCCGCGCGGGCCGACCGTCCGCTGGTTCTGGTTGTCGTAGACGGGATGCCCTTGTCGGTTGGTGAGCACCTCGCGCTCGTCGTTCGACTGCGGACCCTTGCTGGAGACGTCTGTCATCGCACTGTTCCTCTCCCCGGACGAGATCTTCCCCGGCTGCCCTCAAGAACGGGCCGAAAACGGGCAAAACCTCGTCCTCGGGCGGCTACCTGCTCACGTCGTCGGCGGCCCGGCCGAGCAGGCCCAGGTCGGACCGGCGGGGCAGGCTCTCCCAGTCGCCCTGCGAGGTCACCGCGAACGCGCCCGCCGCGCAGGCGCTGTCCAGCCGCTGTTCCGGAGCGGCCCCGGCCAGCCAGTCGGCCAGCCAGCCGGCCGCGAACGCGTCCCCGGCGCCCACCGGGTCCACCTCGGTCACCCGGTACGGCCGCGCCCGCCGCAGCACCCCGCCGGACAGCTCCAGCGCGCCCGCCGACCCCGACTTGACCAGCACGTACGAGGGCCCGAGCGCGGCCAGCGCCTTGGCCAGCTCCGCCGGGTCCTCGATGTCGGCGACCAGGCGGCCCTCCGGCACGGTCGCGAACAGCACGTCCACGCCGCCCACCGTCTCCCGCAGCCAGGCGCCCGCCTCCTGCGCCGTCCACAGGGCCCGCCGGTAGTTGACGTCCAGCGAGACGAGCACGCCGGCCGCCCGCGCGACGGCGATCGCGTGCGCCACGGTCTCCCGGGCCGACGCCGACAGCGCCGGGGTGATCGCGGAGACGTGCAGCACGCGGGCCGAGGAGATCAGCGCCGGATCGAGGTCGGCCGGTCGCAGCCGGGAGCCGGCGCTGTCCTTGCGGTAGTACCGCACGTCCACGAGGTCGGCCGTGCGCCGGCCCTTGATCATCAGCCCGGTGGGGGCGTCCGGGTCGGTGACCGCGCGCACGTCCACGCCCTCGCCGGCGAGCGTGGCCCGGATCAGGTCGCCGAACTCGTCGTCGCCCACCCGTCCGGCCCACGTCGCCCGGTGGCCGAGCCGGGTCACGCCGATCGCCACGTTCGACTCGGCGCCGCCGAGGCCCAGGTCGAAGTCGCGGGCGAAGCGCAGCGGCCCGGTACGCCGGGCGCCGAACAGCGCCATGGTCTCGCCGAAGGTCACCAGTTCGGTCATGTGGTCGGCCTGCCCAGCTTTCTGGAGATCCGCGACGCCGCCCCGGCCACCAGCGGCCCGAGCTCCCGCACCCGCGCGGCGGTGATCCGCGAGGTGAGCCCGGAGACCGAGACGGCGGCGACGACGGCGTCGTTGTGGTTGAAGATCGGCGCGGCGACGCAGCGCACCTCGGGCTCGTTCTCGCGGTCGTCCACCGCGTAGCCGCGCCGCCGGACGTGGGTCAGTTCGGCGCGCAGCCGGTCGGGGTCGGTGATGGTGTGCTTGGTGATCGGGTCGAGCGCCAGCCCGGCCAGCGCCTCCTCCGGCTGCCAGGCCAGGATCGCCTTGCCGACCGCCGTGGCGTGCACCGGGCCGCGGCTGCCGATGCGCGAGGCCATGCGCACGTTCGTCTCGTTCTCCACCTTGTCGATGTAGACGACGTGCGGGTGGTCGTAGACGACCAGGTGGACGGTCTCGCGCACCTCGCTCATCAGCCGGTGCGACTCCTCGGCGGCGACCGCGCGCAGGTCCAGCGTGGCCAGGTACGCCTGCCCGAGCTGGAGGGTGCCGTGTCCCAGCCGGTACGCCCCGGTCCTGCGGTCGCGTTCGAGCAGCCTGGCCTCCACGAGCGGGACGGTCAGCCGCAGCACCGTGCTCTTGGACAGGCCCACGGCCTCGGCGAGCTGGGTGAGCGACAGGCCGGTGTGGCCGCGTACGTGGTCCAGGACGGCCAGGGCGCGCCGGAGCGAGGCGGACTGGTTGCGGTCAGGCACGCAAGTCACCATATTCGATGAAATTTCGCGAAATGCAGCACGCTGTTGTGCACTGCACAACATCTCCTGACAACTCTTCTCGACTCCAGAGCGAATTCCTAGTGTCTGCGCAGGAGGTAATAGTGAAGTTTCTTTACTTTGCCGCGGCCGGAACGGCCCTGCTCACGCTGGCCGCCTGCGCGCCCTCGACCGCCCCCGCCTCCGGCGGCGGCGACGAGCGGACGGGAATGCTGCGCGTCTGGCTCTTCGACGAGCCCAACCGGGCCCCCAAGGACAAGGTCGTCAACGAGGCGATCAAGGAGTTCACCGCCGCGCACGCGGACGTCAAGGTCGAGGTCACCTACATCCCCACCACGCCCGCCCGGCACGAGAAGTTCAAGGGCGCCTTCAACGACCCGGCCAGCTCCCCGGACGTCGCCGAGTACGGCAACACCGACCTCGCCGAGTACGCCGCCGCCGGCGGGTTCGCCGACCTCACCGCCGACCTGAAGGGCCTGGACCTGACCCCCGACCTGGTCAGGTCGGCCTCCGTCCAGGGCAAGCAGTACGGCCTGCCCTGGTTCATCGGCATCCGGGCCCTCTACTACCGCACCGACGTCTTCGACGAGCTCGGCCTGAAACCGCCCACGTCCATCGGCGCCCTGACCGAGACCGCCCGCACGATCCGCAAGAAGAAGCCCGAGCTGTACGGCATGGCCGTCGGCGGCGAGTACACCTTCGGCGCCCTGCCCTTCGTCTGGGACGCCGGCGGCGACATCACCTCACTCGACTCGCCGCAGTCGCGCAAGGGCGTCAAGGCGTACACGGACCTGCTGACCGACGAGGTCTGCCCGCCGCAGGCGTGCGTCTCGCTGACCGGCGGCAAGACGGTCGAGCTGTTCGCCGGCGGCAAGGCCGCGATGGGCATACTCGGCAACTTCAACCGCTCGGCCGTGGACGCCGGCGCGGCGGCCGGCAAGTACGCCGTCGTCCCGCTGCCCGGCGCGGCCGAGGGCTCGATCGCGCCCGCCTTCGCCGGCGGCAACAACCTGGGCGTGCTGAAGAACGCCGGTCACCGCACCCTGGCCGCGGACTTCGTCAAGCTGCTGGGCGGCAAGGCGTACCAGACCAAGATGTACGACGCGATGGGCAACCTGCCGACGCTCACCTCGGCCCGCGACGAGCTGGCGGCCAAGGACCCGTTCGTCAGGCCGTTCCTGGACACGGTGGCCAAGGGCACCCGGTTCGTGCCGATCGACCCCGCCTGGGTGAAGATCGACAACGGCAAGGTCATCCCCACGATGCTGCAGAAGGTCGCGACCGGTCAGTCCACCGTCGAGCAGGCCACCGCCGAGGCGGCCGCGGCCGTCAAGACCGCCTTCGGCCGCTCGTGAGCCGAGATACGACCGCCCGCCGCGGACGCCCCTGGCTCTACCTGCTGCCCGCGGCGGCCGTGCTGGTCCCCATGTTCGGCTATCCGGTCTACATGCTGGGCCTGCTGTCGGTCTTCGACTACCGGCAGGCGCAGGTCAGCGGCGGGCAGCCGAGCACGTTCGTCGGGTTCGGCAACTACGCCGCGCTGCTCGGCGACCGGCGGTTCTGGGAGGTGCTGGCCCAGACGGTGGGGTTCGCGGCGGCGCTGGTCGTCGCGACGCTGGCGGTCGGCGCGGCCCTGGCCGTGCTGCTGACCAGGACCGGGCCGCTGCCGAGGACGGCCCTGTCGCTGGCCGCGCTCGGCGCGTGGGCGGCCCCCGCGATGACCGGTTCCACCGTGTGGATGTTCCTGTTCGACGCCGACCTCGGCCTGGTCAACCAGGTGCTCGGGATCGACGGGTTCAACTGGTTCTACGACCGGTGGGTCACCTTCGGCGTGGTCGGCGCGACGGTCGTGTGGCACTCGTTCCCGCTGGTGATGATCACCCTGTACGCGGGCATCCGGGCCGTCCCCGCCTCGGTGCTGGAGGCGGCCGCCCTCGACGGCGCCTCGGCCTGGCAGGGGTTCTGGCGGATCATCGTGCCGATGTTGCGGCCGCTGGTCACGATCGTGGTCATCCAGTCGGTCATCTGGGACTTCAAGCTCTTCACCCAGATCTACGTGATGACCAACGGCGGCGGCGTGGCCGGGCAGAACACCGTGCTCAACGTCTACGCCTACCAGATCGCCTTCGGCTCCTCCGAGTACGGACTCGGCTCGGCCGTCGCGGTCGTCATGACGCTGATCCTGCTGGTGATCACCCTGTTCTACATCCGGGCGCTGCGGCGCAGTGGGGAACGCCTGTGAACCGACGACGTCTTCTGCCCAACGCGGTCGCGCTGGTGGTCGCCCTGCTCACCGCGTTCCCGCTCTACTGGATGGTCCTGTCGGCGCTCAAGCCCGCCGGGGAGATCCAGTCGCTGGAGGTCAGGCCCTGGACCTCGCACCCGACGCTGGACAACTTCGTCCGGGTGCTGACCGGGGAGAACTTCGCCCGCTACCTGCTCAACAGCGCGATCGTGGCGCTCGTCGTGGTCGTGCTGTCGGCCGGGGTCGCCTTCCTCGCGGCGGTGGCCGTGACCCGGTTCGCCTTCCGGTTCAGGACGACCGTGCTGATCATGTTCCTGGTCGCGCAGATGGTGCCGGTCGAGGCGCTGACGATCCCGCTCTTCTTCGTGGTCCGGGACCTGGGCCTGCTCAACACGCTGGCCTCGCTGGTGGTGGTGCAGCTCGCCTTCACGCTGCCGTTCGCGATCTGGATGCTGCGCGGGTTCGTCGCCGGGGTGCCGGAGGCGCTGGAGGAGGCGGCGATGATCGACGGGGCCGGACGCGCGACCGTGCTGTGGCGCATCCTGTTCCCGCTGGTCGCGCCCGGCCTGGTGGCGACCAGCGTGTTCTCCTTCATCACCGCCTGGAACGACTTCGTCTTCGCGCGCACCTTCATCATCTCGGCCAAGGACAACCAGACCCTGCCCGCGGCGCTGCTCGTCTTCTTCAAGCCGAACGAGAACGACTGGGGCGGGATCATGGCGGCATCGACGCTGATGACGCTCCCGGTGCTGATCTTCTTCGTGGCGGTGCAGCGGCGGCTCGTGTCAGGGCTTGGAGGGGCGGTCAAGGACTGAGACGTCGTGCTCGTCATCGGGGGCGAGGAACTCCAGCAGCAGCCGCGCCTCCCGCTCGACCTCCTCCAGCTCGGCGATCGGCGTCCACTGGTGGACGTTCAGCGTGGAGACGCCCTTGGCCCTGGTCACCGTCCAGTCGCCGGCGGTGACGCCGTCCACCAGGATGATCCGGGGGATCACGTTCGTGCCCATGAACGACCCCTGCATGACGGCCGCGCCGCGCTCGCTGATCACCCGCGAGCGGTCGGCGTGCGACAGGAACAGGTTGTCGAAGTCGTACATCAGCCGCACCGGCGCCGGGACGTCCTCCGCCGGCCGGACGGCCTCCGGCAGGTCGTACAGGGTGCGGCCGGCGGCGTCCCTGAAGCGGACCAGGTCCATGGACTCGACGACCTCGCCCAGCCTGGTCAGGCCCGACCAGGTCTGCGCGTCCTGCACCGAGGCCGGGCCGAACGCGGCCAGGTAGCGCCGGACCAGCTCGGCGGGCGTCGTCGGCGGCACCTCAGCCGGGCCCAGCCACGACTCGGCGGTGGTGTGCGCGACCGGCCCGCTCCTGCCCCACAACCCGCGCGGCGGCACCTGGACCAGCGGCAGCAGCCAGCGCACGCCCTGGCCGAGCGCGTGCTGGTCGTGCTCCGGCCACCGCTCGGCCAGCGCCCGCCCGAGGTCGGCGAAGGTCATCGCACGCTCCTCCAGCAGCGCCCGGCCGGTCGCGGCCAGCTCGTCCAGGTCGACGCCCGCCAGCCGCTTGCCGAACGTCGTACGCGTCATGCGCTCGGTGACGGCCTGCAGCAGCGGCCGCATGGCCAGGCAGTCGCGGGCGGTGACCAGGTGGATGGTGGAGCGCTGCAACGCGATCCGCACCAGCTCGCGGCCGGCCAGCAGGCCGGAGACGTCCTCGGGCTTGAGCCCCTCGATGCGGTTCCACAGGCCGACGTACCAGGTGTGGGGGGTCTGGGCCTGGAGGCCGCCGAGCCGCTCGACGACCTCCTGCACGCTGCCGCCGCCGCGGCGCAGCAGCAGCTGCCGGTCGAGCGTGGCCCGGTTGAGCGCCCGCTGGGAGATGAGGGGATCCATGGGGACCAAGGTAGGGGCAATCGCGGTCACTTCCGGACCGCGATGTGCACTCAGGCGAGCGCGCCGGGGCCCAGCTCGTCCGGCGCGGAGTAGCCGGACAGGGCGAGCGTGATGTCCAGCTCGCCCAGCAGGCAGCGCAGCACGTGCTCGACGCCCGCCTGCCCGCCCAGCGCCAGCCCGTACAGCACGGGACGGCCGACCAGCACGGCCCGCGCGCCCAGCGCGAGCGCCTTGACCACGTCCGCCCCGGTGCGCACGCCCGAGTCGAACAGCACCGTCAGCCGGTCGCCGACCGCCTCGGCGATGCCGGGCAGCGCGTCGAGCGCGGCCAGGGCGCCGTCGACCTGGCGGCCGCCGTGGTTGGACACCACGATCCCGTCCATGCCGTGCTCGGCGGCCAGGCGCGCGTCCTCGGCGCTCATGATGCCCTTGAGCACGATCGGGCCGTCCCAGTGGTCGCGCAGGAACGGCAGGTCGTCCCAGCTCAGGCCCGGATTGGGGAACATGCCCGCCCAATGGGCGACCGGGTTCTCGACCCCGGCGAAGTTGGGGTCGCTCAGGTAGTTGGCGATGCCCGTGCCGGCCAGGAACGGCAGGTAGCCGCGGTCGAGGTCGGCCGGACGCCAGCCGAGCAGCGTCGTGTCCAGCGTGACCACCAGCACCGAGTGGCCGGTCGCCCTGGCCCGGCGCAGGAAGCTCAGGCACACGTCCCGGTCGGTCGGGTAGTAGAGCTGGTACCAGCGCGGCGCGTCCCCGCCCGCCGCCGCCACCTGCTCGAAGTCGTGGGCGGCGGCCGTCGAGTGCACGTACGGGACGCCGACCGCGGCCGCGGCCCGCACGGTGGCGAGCTCGCCCTCCTCGTGGGCCAGCGTCTGCACCCCCATGGGCGCCACCAGCACCGGCGCCGCCATCCGGGTGCCCAGCACCTCGCACGACAGGTCACGCTGCCGCGCGACGCCGCGCAGCATCCTCGGCACGATCCGGCGCCGCTGGAACGCCTCCAGGTTGGCCCGCGCGGTCGAGCCGCTGCCCGCGCTCGGCACGATGTAGCCCAGCGCCTCGGGCGAGAGCACCCGCCCGGCCGCGCCCTCCAGGGCCGACAGATCGGTGGTCAGCTCCGGCGTACGGCCTTCGAGCATGCCCGTCAGGTAGATGCCGAGCTGGTGATCGCCTGCGTTCATGGCGCCCATCCAACCAGCCCGCCCGTCCCCGCCGCGACCACCCTGATGACGGCGACCACGACGCGGCCCTACGCTGCTTCCCATGCACAAACGCGTGATCGACAACCGCTTCGAGCTGACCGAGAGGCTCGGCGGCGGTGGCATGGGCCTGGTGTGGCGCGCCTGGGACACCGCCCTCCACCGCGAGGTCGCGCTGAAGGAGGTCCGGCCGCCCGATCCCGCGTTCGAGGAGCACGACCCCGAGGCCGCCCGCGAGCTGCGGGCCAGGGTGCTGCGCGAGGCCCGCGCGCTGGCCCGGCTGAACCATCCGCACGTCGCCACCATCCACCACATCGTCGATCCGGGCGGCGACGGCTACCCGTGGATCGTCATGGAGCTGGTCACCGGCGGCTCGCTCGCGGACCGCCTCGCGCGCGGGCCGATGACGCCGTGGGAGACCGCCCGGCTGGGCCGCGAGGTGCTGTCCGCGCTGCGCGCCGCGCACGCCGTCGGCATCCAGCACCGCGACGTCAAGCCCGCCAACGTGCTGCTGCGCGAGGACGGCCGCTCGGTGCTCACCGACTTCGGCATCGCCGCCGTGCGCGAGTCGACCAGCCTGACGGCGACCGGGTCGTTCATCGGCTCGCCCGAGTACATGGCGCCCGAGCGCATCAACGGGCACGAGGGCGACCCCGCCTCCGACCTGTGGTCGCTCGGCATGCTGCTGTACGTGGCCGTCGAGGGCCGCCACCCGCTGCGCAGGAGCACCACGCTGGCGACGCTGGCCGCCGTGCTCAACCAGGACGTGCCGCCGCCGGAGCGGGCCGGGCCGCTCGGTCCTGTGCTCGGCGCGCTGCTGCGCCGCGACCCGGCCGGCCGTCCCGACGCCGAGACCCTCGACCGCATGCTCGCCGCCGCCGCCGACCCCGGCGCGGCCCCGCCCGCCTACCTGCCCCCCGGCCCGGCACCGCTGCACCAAGCCCCCTCGTCGCCGGGCCCGCTGCACCAAGCCCCCTCGTCGCCGGGTCCGCTCCGGCAAGGCCCGCCGTATGGGGCCACCGTGCCGCCCGGGGCGCGGCAGGGGGCCACCGTGCCGCCCGGGGCGCCGCGGCCCTGGGGGCCGGAGCCGTCGTTCTCGCGGGCCGGCACCATGGCGTCGCGCCGCGCCCGCCGTTCGCCGGTCGCCGCCGTGACGGCCTCCGTGGGCGCGCTGGCGGTGACCGGCGTGCTGGTCTACACGCTGCTGCCCGGCGTGCGCGGCGCGGCGGAGCCGACCCAGCCGAACACGCCGCAGATCACCCCGGTGGAGACCACCGACGTCGAGGAGCCGAAGGCGAGCGAGGAGCCGGAGCCGCAGCCGGAGAACCTGCTCACCGCCGACGGCATCCGCACCGCGATCAAGGCGCTCAAGCCGGTCATGGGCGGCACCAAGGTCGTCCGGATGGTCGTCTACCCGACGTACATCTCCGCCGAGGCCCCGGTCAAGGGCGACCCGTCCGTCTACGACCGCTACGCCTACCGCGACGGCAAGGCCACCCACGAGGGCACCGGCTCCACCATCCGCACCCCGACCGTCGACCTGGCCAGGTACAACTGGGACGCCCTGCCCGGCCTGTTCAAGAAGGCGCAGAGCGTCCTCGGCGTGCGCAAGCCCACCGCCCGCTACGTCATCATCGATCCCGACTACGTCTTCACCAACCCCAAGCAGGTCATGCTCGTCTACCTCACCGACGCCTACCGCTCGGGCTACCTGGCGGCCGACCCCCAGGGCAGGGTGCTCAAGACCGTCCCCGCCTCCTGACCGGCCGTCCGGCTCAGCAGCCGCCCTGGTAGCCGCTCTCCGGGATCAGCCGGCTCCACTCGTCCTGGCTGAGCGGCCCGCCCGCGCGGGCGCACACCTCCTGCGCCGTCAGCGCCGGGTCCACCGGGCTCTCGCGGATGCTGCCGTCCGCCGCCACGCTGCGCAGCCTGCGGCCGTCCTGGCTGAAGGCCAGGCCCTCGGCCCACGACCCGACCTGGCCGACCTCGCGCAGCGTGCCGGCGTCCCACAGCGAGGTGTGTTCCGCGTCGATCGCGAGCAGGTCGCCGCCGGGGGAGAAGCGCAGGTCGCGTACGGGGGTCGGGCCGGTCTCGACCGAGCCGGCCCGCTCGCGCCCGCGTACGTCCCACAGCTCGACGCGTCCGCCGCCGAGCCCGAGGGCCAGCGTGCGGCCGTCGGGGGAGAAGGCGAGCGCTGTGGGCCGGGCGGCGGCCGGGGCCAGCGGGGTGACCTCGCCGGTACGCAGGTCGAGCAGGTTCGTGCCGGAGGCGAGCGTCGAGCCGTCGGGGCTGAAGGCCATCGCCAGGTCGCCCGCACCCTCGTAGGCCCTGATCCGGCGGCCGCCGCGCACGTCCCAGGTCTCCAGCAGCCGGCCGCGCGCGGTGGCCAGCGTGTCGCCGCCGGGGGACAGGGCCACGGCGGGCACGTCGCCGCCCGCGTCGATGACGGCGACCCTCCTGCCGCCCGACGCCTCCCAGACGGTGACCGGGTCGCCCGCCACGGCCAGCAGCCTGCCCGCCGCGTCGAAGGCCACGTCGCCGGTGGCGGCGATCTCGGCCAGCGGCTTGCGCGCCACCACGTCGGTGAGCCGGATGGCGTTCCCGACGTCCTTGGCCGCCACCCGGCCGTCGCTCGACAGCGCGGCGGTGCGGACGCCGGAGGAGGGCGCGGGCAGCCCGGAGACGTCGAGCGAGACGACCGAGCCCAGGCCGCTCAGGTAGCGCAGAGTACGCCCGTCGGCGGAGAAGGCCAGGTCGCCGTGCTGGTCGCCGCGGAACCGGTAGGCGCCGGCCAGCCGCCGCTCGGCCACGCTCCACAGGCGCACCTCGTCCCGGCCGGGGAGGGCGAGCAGGCTGCCGTCGGGGCTGAACACGGGCGTGCCGGCGGAGCCGTCCGCGGGCATCGCCGCGTCGCCCGCCTCCGCCGCGAACACGGTGGCGGCGGTGCCGGTCGCGGCGTCCCGCGGCGGCTCGGCGCCGGGTGTGAGGAGGGTCACGCCGTCGCGGCCCGCGACGGCCAGGGTGCGGCCGTCGGGGCTGAACGACAGGGGCGGCGCCGACCGGTCCGGCCCGGTCTGCGGCCGGACGGTGAACTCCCGCTCCTTGGCCCGGCCGGGCAGCGACCAGAGCTCGACCCGCCCGTCCAGGTCGGAGACCGCGGCCCGGCTCCCGTCGCGGGACACCGCCACCCGGCGGTCGAGCACGTCGAGCAGCACCTCGGCGCCCCGGTAGACCCTGGTGCGGTTGCCGCTGGTGATCGTGTACGTCCCGGTCGCGGGGGCCCGGCCGGTGGCCACCTCGACGGGCTGCCCGCCGGGGCTCTCGGCGTACCGGCCGTCGTCGCTCAGCGCGGCGCTGCCCTCGGGGAGCGCGTGCGCGGCCAGCTGCCGGCCGCTGCGCACGTCCCAGACGGTCAGCGTGCGGTCGCGCCATCTGACCAGCTCGTCGCCGCGCAGCAGGTAGCCGGCCCGCTCGTCGGCCGCGGGGTCGGTGAACACGCCCAGCTCCGGCTGTGCCAGCGAGGCCTGCAACGCCACCCGTGCCTCGAACACCGGCGACAGCCGCCAGGCCGCCACGCTCAGCCGCATCGCCGTACGCGGGTCGGAGGAGCGCAGCGCCTCGGCGCGGGCGGCCACGGCCCGCGCGTTGGCCTCCAGGAGGTGTCCGCGCAGCTCCCGCTCGCCGTTGAGCGAGACGGCGGACATCGACACCGCGACGGCCAGGGCGGCGGCCAGGGTCGCCATCGAGGGCCGCAGCAGCCGCCTGCGCTGCTTGGACATGGCCACGCTCGCGCCGATGAAGTCGCGTTCGAGCTGGCTGAGCCGCAGGTGGCGGCGCTTGGCCGCGGCCCAGCCGAGCGCCGTGTCGAGCCGGTCGCCCCGGTAGAGGTAGGTGTGCCCGCGCCGGTGGCGCGACCACCGGTCGGCCGCCAGGCGCAGCTCCCGGTGGACGGCCAGGCCGTCGTGCTCGTCGGCCACCCAGCCGCGCAGGCGAGGCCAGGCCCGGTAGAGCGCGGCGCTGGCCGGCGCCACCCGGTCGTCGCGCACGGCCACGAGCTTGCCGACCGCGGTCTCGGTCGGCGGCACCCGAACGCTCCGGCGTACGAGCAGCCCGGCGTCCATCAGCGGGGCCAGCACGCCGCCCTCGTCATGGGGGTCGTCGCCGTCCATCAGGCGCAGCAGCAGGCCCGGCACCGCCTCCTGCTGGCGCGGCGTGAGCCCGGCGTAGACGCGCTCGGCCAGCTCGCCGAGCGACCGGTGCCCGGCCACGCCCGCCGGCGGGCGCAACGCGGCGGGGTCGGCCTCGACCAGCAGCTCGTCCGCCGCTGGGCGGGCGGCGGGGTCTTTGGCCAGCGCCCGCCCGACCAGCTCGCGCAGCCCGTCGGGCAGGGCGCTCAGGTCGGGATCGACGGTCAGCAGCCGGTGCAGCACCGCGCCGAGACTCCGCCCGGAGAACGGATCGCCGCCCGTGGCCGCGTAGAGCACCACGGCCCCCCAGGAGAAGACGTCCGTCGCCGTCTCGTGGCCGCTGCCGGTCAGGATCTCCGGGGCCAGGTACGTGCACGTCGCCCCCAGCGACCCGCCGACCGCCACCCCCATGTCGATCACCTTGGGGCCGCCCGCCGCCAGCAGCACGCTCTCCGGCCGCAGGTCGCGGTGGGTGAGCCCGGCCGCGTGCAGCGCGCGGAGCGCCCCGGCCAGTGCGCCCGCCAGCGCCGCCAGCTCCTCGCCCCGGTACGGCCCGTGCCGCTCGACCGCCTGCCGCAGGTCGGGCCCGTCGACGAACTCGCTCACCACGTAGGGGATGCCGTGATCGACCCCGGACGCGACCACCTCCGCCAGATGCGGGCAGCTCACCCGCGCGACCGGCTCGACCTCGACCCGGGGCACCTTCACCGCGTAGCGGCGGCCCTCGTCGTCGTAGGCGTCGTAGACCACCCCGCGCGCGCCCGCGCCGAGCCGCGCGGCCAGCCAGAAGCCGCCCAGCCTCTCGGGATCACCAGGCACCAAGCGCATCGTCACTGATGCTTAGATGCGCCGGACCGGCCGTTGGTTGTCGGTGAACGACCACAGGTCCCCCGCGCGCCTCGGGGGACCCATGCGTCATGATCATTATGCCAGGCTTCTGGATCTTGACTGCCACTCCGGCCGCAGCACCGACATCGTCACGGAGTCGTGCCACTCGCCCTCCCACAGCAGGGTGTCGCGCTGCACGCCCTCCTCCACGAACCCGATCTTCTTGTAGACGTGCCGCGCCCGGTCGTTGAAGGTGAAGACGCCGAGGCCGATGCGGTGCAGCGGCGTGGTGGCGAAGGCGTGGCCGAGGACCAGCTCGATCGCCTCGGTGCCGTAGCCCTTGCCGAAGACCCGGGCGCCGATCAGCGCGATCCGCAGGTTGCACGACAGGTTGTGCCGGTCGAGCTCGTTGAGCACGACCTCGCCGACGTACTCGTCGCCGGCCATGACGGCCAGGTCGAGCCGGTCGGCGTGCTCGCCTCTCGTGCTGTACCACTGGCGGGCCACCTCGTGGTCGACCTCGCCGTGCGAGCCCGTCAGCCGTTGCACCTCCGGATCGCTGATCAACGTGATCAGGCCCTCGACGTGCTCGGGGCCGACCGGGAGCAACCTGACGCGCTCACCCGTCAAAGTGGGTTTCTCGGCGAACATCCCCTCTGGGTATCAGTCCTGCTCATCGGCGGGCAAACCCATTTTCCGCAGGGCCGCGTCGCGCACCTCCTCGGGGGTCAGCACGCCGACGTCGCACGTCAGGTCCGCCACCTGCTGGAAGTAGCCCTCCCGCCGGGCCCGCATCGCCGCCGGCTGGAACTCGGGACGGTGCGCGCCCGAGCTCATGCGCCGGGCCAGGACGGCGTCGGCGGCGTCCACCCAGACCACGAACGCCTCGCGCAGCGCCGCACGCACCCGGGGGTCCTCCACGGTGCTGGCCGCCGCCGCGATCACCTTCGGCTCGCCCGCCAGCGCCGCCAGCACGTGTTCGGCCTCGTACCGGTGCAGCGCCTCGGCCCCTTCGCGGACGGCGATCTGCGCCGCCGTGCCGCCGTGCTCCTTCTCCAGGAACGGGTCGCTGTCGGTGAACGGCATCCCCAGCGCGGTGGCGAGGAGGCGGCCCGCGGTCGTCTTACCCGATCCCATCAGCCCGATCACCACGACTGGTTTGTTTTTCGACATGTGGATAGAGGTTCCTTCGTGTCAAGGAGGTAAATCTGATGACCATCGCCGGAAGCATCATCCTCATCATGCTCGGTGCGATCCTCACCTGGGCCGTCGAGTTCGACCTCGCCGGTCTCGACATCAACGTCGTGGGCGTCATCCTCATGCTCGGCGGCCTGGCGGGGCTGCTGTTCGGCATCTACCGGATCAGCGTCACCCGCAGGGCGGTCGGCCCGATCGACGAGCCGGTGCACCGGCACGAGATCTACGAGGAGCCGGAGACCCGCAGGACCACGGTGTACGAGGAGCGCCGCCACTACGACGAGCCGCCGCTGTAGGAGGTGAATCGACATGCCAGCCGTTGACGAGCTGCCGTCGACCATCAAGCGTTCGCCGAAGAAGGCACAGAACACGTGGATCAAAGCGCACGACTCCGCCGTGAAGGAGTACGGAGAGGGGCGGCGCGCGCACATGACCGCGTTCGCCGCACTCAAGCACTCCTTCGAGAAGGTCGGGGACCACTGGGAGCCCAAGGGGCAGAAGGGACCGTCCGACAAGGGCGCGACCGACCGCTCCGGCAGGACCCAGGAGGGCGTGGACGCCAACGCCAGCAAGGAGCACTTGCAGGGCGTGGCGTCCAGGCTCGGGGTGCGCGGCCGATCCAGGATGACCAAGAAGGAGCTGGTGGACGCCATCAAGAAGGCCAACAGGAAGGCCACGGCGAAAGCCCGCTAGTTCCTTCACAACAACCGCTTGACCGCCTCGGCAATCGCGTGGCGGTCTATGCGGGCGTCCGCGAGCTGTTCCTCAGGCGTCGCCGACCCGGGCAACCCGGTCACGGCGAGCTTCACCACCCGCGGGCCGAGCTCGCTGACGGCGTCCAGCACGGCGTCGCCGAGACCGCCCTCCAGCCGGTGATCCTCGACCGTGATCAGGTTGCCCGTCGTCGTGGCGGCCTCCACCAGCACCGCCGCGTCCACCGGCTTGACCGAGTACAGGTCGATCACGCCGACCGGGAGGCCGGCCGCCGTCAGCTCGTCGGCCGCCGCCAGCGCCTCGTGCACCGTGATCCCGGCCGCCACGATCGTGGCCCGGTCGTCGGGCGAGCGCCGCAGCACCCGCGAGCCGCCCACCGGGAAACGTTCGCCGGGCGGGTAGATGACCGGCGTCTCGCCGCGGGTGGTGCGCAGGTAGGACACCCCTGACACGTCCGCCATCTCGACGGTCAGCGCCGCCGCCTGGTTGGCGTCGCACGGGTACAGCACCGTGCTGCCGTACACCGCCCGCATCATGGCCAGGTCCTCCAGGCCCATCTGCGAGGGGCCGTCCTCGCCGATCGAGACGCCGGCGTGCGAGCCGACCAGCCGGATCGACGCCTGGCTCACGCCGGCCATCCTGATGAAGTCGTGCGCCCTGGTCAGGAACGCCGCGAAGGTGGCCGCGTACGGGGTCCAGCCGCGCACCGACAGGCCGACGGCCGCCGCCACGAGCTGCTGCTCGGCGATGTACATCTCGAAGAAGCGCTCGGGGAACGCCTGGCCGAACTCCTCGGTCTTGGTCGAGTCGGCCACCTCGCCGTCCAGCGCCACCACGTCGCCGCGGGCCGCGCCGAGCGCCGTCAGCGCCGCGCCGAACGCCGCCCTGGTCGCCGCCTTCGCGCCGACCTCGTACTCCGGCAACGTCGCCGGGCGCGGGTCGAAGTGGAACGGCTCGGCCGCGCCCTCCGGCCGGTGCACGTCCACATGGACGCTGCGCGGCCCGCCCAGCTCGTCGATGGCCTTGTCGGGGTCCTTGAGCGCCTTGCCGTGCGCGCCCTCCCGGTTCTCGACCTCGACGACGCCCTCGCCCTTGCGCGTCTTGGCCAGGATCACGGTGGGACGCCGGCGGGTGTTGCAGGCGTCCCCCAGCGCGAAGTCGATCTGGCCGGGGTCGTGGCCGTCGATCTCGATCGTGTGCCAGCCGAAGGCGCCGAACCGGCGCGCGTACGCCCCCGTGTCCCATCCGTGCCGGGTCGGGCCGCGCTGACCCAGCCGGTTCACGTCCACGATCACGACCAGGTTGGCCAGCCCCTCGGCCCCGGCGTGCTCGGCCGCCTCCCAGATGGACCCCTCGGCCAGCTCACTGTCACCGCACAGCACCCACACCCGGTACGGCAGCCGTTCCAGCCGTCCCGCCATGGCCACGCCCACGCCGACCGGCAGCCCCTGACCGAGCGAGCCGGTCGCGACGTCCACCCACGGCAGCCGGGGGGTGGGGTGCCCCTCCAGCCGGCTGCCCCGGCGCCGGAACGACAGCAGCTCCTCGTCGTCGATGACCTTCGCCGCCTTGTAGAGCGAGTAGAGAAGAGGGGAGGCGTGGCCCTTGGAGAAGATCAGGTGGTCGTTGCCTGGGTTGTCGGGGCGGTCGAAGTCGTACCTGAGGTGGCAGGAGAACAGCACGGCCATCAGGTCCGCGGCCGACATCGACGAGGTGGGGTGCCCGGAACCGGCCGCCGCGGCGGCGCGCACGGAGTCGACGCGCAGCTGCGCGGCCAGTTCGGTCAAGTACTGGAGATCGCGTTCAGGCATCAAGACCCTCCTCGTGAGTTTCACGCCGCCTACCCCCTGCGCGGCGCTTAACTCGGGCCTGACGTCACCTGATCCCATTTGTCGGCAGTTGAAACCTCCCCCGCCTGGGCGGTTCGCGGCGGCGTCAGGCGTCGAAGCGGCGGCGGGCGGCCTCGATGTCGCCGAGGTGGGCTTGCGTCCACGCGCACATCGCGTCGACCGTCGCGCGTAGGGCCCGCCCCGGCTCGGTGAGCGTGTACTCCACCCGCGGCGGCATGGTCGGATACACCGTCCGCTCGACCAGCCCGTTGCGCTCCAGCATGCGCAGGTTCTGGGTGAGCATCTTGTGGCTGATGCCCTCGACCTCGTCGCGCAGCTCGCCGAACCGCAGGGTGCCCTCGCCGATGGCCTCGATGATCAGGAACGCCCACTTGTTGGCGACGTCCGTGAAGATCTCCCGCGCCAGGGAGTCGGCCCGCCTCAGGTCCGCCGCGCCGTCCGAGCCCTTGAACTGCTTGGTCACCATGAGGTTCCCCAGTCACTGAAAAGTGCGTTCTTACACGTCAGCGCTAACTCTCCTACAGTTCCTCAGTAACCACAAGAGAGTCTTGGGTGGCCGTGCGCGCGTTCCGGCCACCCCTGTCAGGAGGCGCACACCATGCCCGTCACCCTGCTGAACCCCGAGGGCCTGCCCGAGATCGACGTCTACCACCAGACGGCGGTCGCGTCGGGAACGAGGCTGATCTTCGTCGCCGGCCAGGTCTCCTGGGACGCCGAGGGCACGACCGTCGGCGCGGGCGACCTCGCCGCGCAGGTCGAGCAGTGCTACCTCAACGTGGCCACCGCCGTCGCCGGGGCCGGCGGGTCGTTCGACGACGTGGCGAAACTGACCGTCCACGTCGTGGACTGGACCCCCGACAAGATGCCCGCGCTCCTGGACGGGATCTCCCGGGCGAAGGCGAGACTGGGCACGACGGCGACCCCACCGGCGACCCTGCTGGGCGTCGCGGCCCTGTCCGTCCCGGACCACCTGGTCGAGGTCGAAGCCACCGCGATCCTCCCGTAGGGGACGCGCGACGTACTGAGAGCAACTGAGAAACGTCGTTGAAACCCCACTTCTCAGTTGTGCTCAGTTGAGCAAGGGGCAGGATGCGACAACGCGATCTTCGGAGTCGCGGCGCTGCCCTCGAATGGGGGATCGGCGCGCGTATGCCTGGCTGATCTGCCAGGCCAAGTGGATGGGGAGGGGCCGGCAGGTCAAATCCTCGTCCCCCCGGGCGGGGCCGGCGACGGCGGCTGACAGTAGTGTCTGAGGCATGCCTGACGTGATCACGGTCCACCCCGCGCAACCCGGCGACGGGGACGTCCTCGGCGAGATCCACGCCCTGTCCTGGGGCGTCTCGCACGGCCCGCTGTGTGCGCCGAAGGTCGCCGCGGCCGGGATCGAGGAGCGGCGCGGCAAGTGGCACGGCATCCTGGCCGAGGGCGGGGACCCGATCCTGCTGGCCCGCCTGAACGAGCGGCCCGGGGCATTCGCCCGGTTCGGGGCCTCCACCTCCCGTCCCGGCTCCGCGGAGATCTATACCTTCTTCGCCCATCCGGACGTCTGGGGCAGCGGCATCGCCGGCGTTCTGCTGACGGCCGTCCTGGACGCGGCACGCGACGCCGGGTACGACGACGTGCACCTGTGGACGATCCGGGACTCGGCCCAGGCCCGCCGCTTCTACGCCAAGAACGGCTTCACCGAGACCGGCAGGACCCACGACCACGAGTTCGAGGAGGGGCCTGCGCTGGCTTTGATCGAGCTGGAGCGAGCCTTGCCGGGGCGCTGAGCCGAACTGCCTTGCCCCTCGGGCCCTCTGGAGCCGAGTGCTGCGACTCTGAAGATCGCAGTGGTCGTGGGACGCTCCCGTTGCCCAGCCAGTGATCTTTGGGGCGGCTGGTGGGGATGAGCGGGGCCGTTGCCGGGGTCGGGTGTTGGCGAGTGGCCGGTACCTCGGTGGAGGAAGCCAGTTTTGGGGCCCTGGTCCGGGACGGGCTCCCGTTGTCCATCCGGTGATCTTTGGTGCAGCTGGTGGATGAGTAGGTCCGCTGCCAGCGCAGGCAGTAGGGGCATGTCCGGTACATCGGCAGAGGACACTTCGTTGCGGCCCTGGTCCGGGGTGGGCTCCCGTGGCCCAGCCGGTAGCCGGGTGCCGGGCGAGTGACCATCGGGAGCGGAGCGAGCATCCGGGTGGGCTCCCGCGGCCCACCCGGTAACCAGGTGCCGGGCGCGGGCCAGAAAAAGGCCCGTCGCCCGGTCAGCGAGCGAGCCGGCGGGCCACCGTGACCGCCGCGGCCACACCCCCCACAGCCACCATCACCGCCCGCCGGTGCTGGGAGAGCCACACCTGCGGGCTGTGACCGTGGGAGCGCCGGTCGAACGTGCCGTGCGCCCCGTAGTCCTTGTCCTCGTCGGCCGGCTCCCAGAGGTTCGACACCCCGCTCGGCTGCTTCTCGTCCGTCTGCTGGGACTGGATGCCGGTCCTGGCCAGGTACCGGTCCACCAGGGCGGGGGCGACGCGCTGGGCCATGAGGGTGGCCGCGGTGCTGGCGCCCACCCAGTATTCCTTGCGTCCGGGGTGCTCGGCGGCGTACACGATGGCGCGCGCCGCGACCTCCGGCTGGTAGATCGGGGGTACGGGCTGGGGGTGCCGCCGCAGCTTGGACAGGACCCACTCGAACTGAGGGGTGTTGACCGCGGGGAGCTGGACCAGCGTGACGTCGATGCCGCTCCGGTCGGCCAGGAGCTCGGTGCGCAGCGACTCGGTGAAGCCCTTGATGGCGTGCTTTGCCCCGCAGTACGCCGACTGGAGGGGGATGCCGCGATGGCTCAGGGCCGAGCCGACCTGGACGATGGTCCCGGCGTTGCGAGGGCCCATGAGGTCGAGGGCGACCTTGGTTCCCCACACATAACCGAGATACGTCACCGAAGTGGTACGAGCGTACTCATCTGGCGAAATATCGGTGAACTTGGCGAAGACTGAGGAAAAGGCGGTGTTGATCCAGGTCGAGATCGGTCCCATCTCCGCCTCGACGCGCTCCGCCGCCGCCTTCACCTGCTCGTAATCGGCCACGTCCGCCTCGTAGACCTTCGCGTCCCCGCCCGCGGTCCCCACGTCCACGGCGGCCGCGCCCAGGCCCGCCGTGCCGCGGGCGATCAGGGCCACCCGAGCGCCGCGAGCGCCCAGCTCGCGCACCACCGCCCGCCCGACCCCGCCGCTCGCGCCCGTCACCACTACCACGCGTCCTCGAAGGGATGCCATGTCGGTTGTCAGCCTGCCTCTCCCGTGTTTCGGTCCTTCTGCCGCCGGATCGCCAGGGCGATGTCGACGATCGTGACGATGAACAGCACGATCGCGATCCCTGCCATCACCGGCGCGCCTGCTATGAGTCCCAGCACCGTGAACGCGAAGAGGAACACCAGGATGAACGATCCCACCCTGATGTGCACCACGTCGCGCGGTGTGGCGGGCACCATGGGGTGGCCCTTCCGGTCACCCTCTTCGTGCCATCTACCGTCATCCGTGTTCTCAGGCATGCCGCTCACCTGCCCGTCCTGTTTGTTGCCTAACGTGCTGGGTAGCCGCCCTGCGTGCCCGAGCTACATCCCAGTGACCAGAGTGAGCCGGGGATCGTCCGGCGCCGCCGCGGGCGCGGGTTCAGCTACGAAGGACCGGACGGGCGGCCGGTGCGCGACAAGGCGACGCTGGAGCGCATCAGGTCGCTCGTCATCCCCCCGGCGTGGAAGGACGTCTGGATCTGCCCCTCCCCGTACGGCCACCTCCAGGCCGTCGGCGTGGACGCGGCCGGACGCCGGCAGTACCGCTACCACGACCTCTGGCGCGAGCAGCAGGACAAGGCGAAGTTCGACCACGTCCTGGAGGTGGCCGAGCGCCTGCCCGCGTTCCGCAAGGCCGTGGACGACCGCCTCAAGGGCCGCGGCCTGACCCGGGACCGGGTGCTGGCCGCCGCCGCCCGCCTGCTGGACGTCGGCTTCTTCAGGATCGGCGGCGAGAGCTACGACACCTACGGCCTGGCCACCCTGCGCATGGACCACGTGACCTGCAGCAACGGCGTCGTGACCTGCGCCTACCAGGCCAAGGGGGACATCTCCCGCGAGGTCGTGGTGGCCGATCCCGGAGCCTGCACGGTGCTGCGTTCGCTCAAGGCGCTCGGCGCGGAGGGCGAGCTGCTCCGCTACCGCCGCCCGGAAGGCGGCTGGGGCGACGTCAGGAGCGAGGACATCAACGACTACCTGCGCGAACTGGTCGGCTGCGAGGTCTCCGCCAAGGACTTCCGCACCTGGCACGCGACCGTCCTGGCCGCGGTGGGCCTGGCGGTCTCCAAGCACGCGCAGGGGAACGGCACCGCCAGGAAGCGGGCGGTGACCCGGGTGATGCGGGAGGTGGCCGAGTATCTGGGCAACACGCCGACCGTGGCGCGGGCGTCGTACGTGGACCCGCGGGTGGTGGAGGCGTACGACCAGGACAGGACGATCGCCGGAGCCCTCACCGAGCTCGGAGCGGACGCCGATTACGGGCAGCTCGCCACCCACGGGACGGTGGAACGGGCCGTTATAGACCTTATTCGCGCCGTTTGAGCCGTTAATCCCCGGGCATGCGGCGACAATAGAAGGAGGCAAGCGATGGAAGCTCCGCAGTACGTCGCGGCCCGCGTCCAACAGGCGCTGGCCGAGGACGGACGCACGAACGAGCTGGGCATCCGGGTCGACGTCCGCGGCGACCAGTTGTTCCTGCGTGGTCAGGTGAGCGGAGCCGAGCAGCGCGACAGGCTCGGCCAGGTGGCGCGGGAGATCGCGCCCCAGCTGCACCTGCACAACGAGATACGCGTGGTCGACGTCTCGGTGCTGGGGGAGGATGAGCATCTTGACTGACCTGCGAATAGCGGCGGTGGGCGACATCCACCTGGGCGAGGACGTCAGAGGCCAGTACCGGCGCAGGCTTGAGGGCATCGAGGAACGTGCCGACGTGTTCATGGTCGCGGGAGACCTCACCCGGCACGGCACGCTGGAGGAGGGCCGGGTCGTGGCCGACGAGCTGCGCGGCCTGCCCATCCCCACCGTGGCGGTCCTGGGCAACCACGACTACCACTCCGACCTGCAATACGAGATCGCCGCCGAGCTGCGCGACGCCGGCGTCATCGTGCTCGACGACGACGGCACGGTGATCCAGTGCGGTGACCGGAAGCTGGGCGTGGTCGGCGGCAAGGGGTTCGGCGGCGGGTTCGCCGGCAAGAGCGCCAGCGAGTTCGGCGAGCGCGAGATCAAGAACTTCATCTCCCACACGCGCTACATCGCCGAGGCGTGGAAGGTCGCGCTCAAGGAGCTCGTGGCCGACCAGCGCGTGGTGCTGTCCCACTACTCCCCGATCAAGGAGACGCTGGAGGGCGAGCCGCTGGAGATCTACCCCTTCCTCGGCAGCTACCTGCTGGCCGAGGCGGTGGACACGGCAGGGGCCGACCTCATCCTGCACGGGCACGCCCACAAGGGCACCGAGAAGGGCATGACCTCGGGCGGCATCCGGGTGCGCAACGTCGCCCTGCCCGTCCTCGGCAGGGCGTACGGCGTCTACTGCCTGGAGGAGCCGGGCAACGGCTACGACGACTGACCCCGCAGGAGGCGTCACAACACGCGTGCGGCGATCACGCACACGTCGTCGGTGGAGTCGTCGGCGCCGAGCCGGCGCAGCAGACAGTCGATCATCTGCTCGGGATCGTCCCCCACGCACGAGTGCGAGGCCCGCAGGAGCGCGGCCAGGCCGACGTCCAGGTCCTGCCCGCGCCGCTCCACGACGCCGTCGGTGTACAGGACCAGGGTGTCGCCGGGTTCGAGCTGGGTGACGGTCATGTCGTACTCGGCCGCGTCGAACGCCCCCAGCAGCGTGCCGGTGACCCCGTCGATGGCCTGCCCGCGCCCGTCCCTGATGAGGACGGGCGCGAGGTGCCCGGCGTTGGTCCAGGAGAACGTGCGGCGCTCGGGGTCGAAGTGGCCGATGATCGCGGTTCCGGTGACGGTGACGTCCTCGTTGGAGTGCACGATGAGGTCGTTCAGCCAGGTGGCGAGCTGACCGGCGGGAGCGCCGGTGTACGCCAGGCCGGCCAGCCCCGAGCGCATCTGCAGCATGATGCTCGCGGCGGTCAGGCCGTGGCCCATGGCGTCGCCGATGGCCAGCAGCACGCGGCCGTCGGTGATCAGCCGGGCCTTGAACCAGTCGCCGCCGAGCCTGGCCAGGTCCTCGCTCGGCAGGTAGCGCACGCCGACGGCGAGCCCCGGCAGCTGGATGAGGCCCCGGCGGATCGGCAGGATCGTGTTCTGCAGCTGGACGGTGATCCGGTGCTCCTGCTCGGCCCGTTCCTTCTCCTTGGTCGCCTGCTCGTGCGCCACGGCCAGCGCGCGTTCCCTGCGGCGGTTCTTGGTGACGTCCTGGACCAGGCAGCGGACCTTGACCGGCACGCCGTCCCCGTCGAGGATCGGCTCGCTGTAGACGCACAGGTGGCGTACGCCGTGCCGGTGCTGGATGCGGAACTCGTTCTCCACGGCCTCGCGGAACTCCAGCAGCGTGCGGATCTGCTCGTCCATGACGGGGAGGTCCTCGGCGACCACCACGGCGGGCAGCTCCTCCAGGGGCATCGGGCCGTCGGCGCGGGCGCGGCCGAACATCTCGTACATCTGCGGCGTCCACAGGGTGCGCTCGGTCGCCAGGTTCCACTCGCCCCAGCCCAGCTCGGCCAGGCGCTGGGCGCGTTCCCAGCCGGAGACCAGCAGCTCCTCGTCGTCGAGGATGCGCCAGCTCACCAGCAGGCCCTCGTCCACGCGCGCGGCGCGCACGGCCAGGGTCGCCGGCCACAGCCGGTAGTCCATGGCCTCGACGAACTCCAGCGGCATGTGGTGCAGGGACTCGCCCGACTCGTACACGGCGATGTAGTCGTCCAGCAGGCCCGAACTGGCCACGCCGGGGCTGACCGACAGCAGGCGGCGCCCGGCCAGGTCGTCGGCCGTGCGTCCGGCGGGGGTCCTGGCGTGCTTGTTCGCGGCCAGGACGAGGAAGTCCACGACGCGGCCCGCGTCGTCGTGGACGGGGGTGAGGAAGAGGGCCGAGGCGTGCACGCCCGCCAGCATGCCGCGTACCCACTCGGGCGCCTCGGGCCGTTCGAGCACCTGCTCGGACGGCCGTTCGATGCCCTTCGCGACCTCGATCAGATCCAGACCGCTGTGCTGGGCCATCCTGGCGAGTTGCTCGGCGGCCTCGCCTGGGCGGATGTTGAGCCGGGTGGCCAGGCGGGCCGTGGCCTCGTCGAGGATGGCCTGGGTACGCAGGTGGCGGCGGACGTGAACAAGTTGCTCACGAACCCGTGCCGAAGCCGCGTTCATCTCGTAGCGGCTGAACGGCGGAAATCTGCTCACTCGCTCCCCATGCCCGATCATTCGGGATTGAGGGCTGGTGGTGCTGATATTTCGGCAAAGCTAGGTGGTCCGCTGGGCCGTTCTCGAGGTTCGGCCCAGCGGGTTGTCACGGACGGAGTGCGGGGCGGCGTGCGCCCTACACATTGAAGATGCTGACCCCGCCCGGGCCCACGAGGAAGCCGAGGACGATGAGCACGATCCCCCAGAGGAGGTCGCGACGGGCCAGAATCACGTAGATCCCGGAGATGACGAGGATTACGGCGATGATCCAAAGCAAAGTAGCCATGTGACTGCAACTGCCCCCACGCGCGACTCAGTAACATGTTTTCCTCCGCCGTAACGGGCAGGTGCTGATTCATGACGACATTTGGCTATTTCTTGTCGTGTGAGGAACACGGACCCAAAGAACTGGTACGTCAGGCCAAAGCCGCCGAACGCGCCGGTTTCGCGGCTCTGTGGATCTCCGACCACTTCCACCCCTGGCTGGACGAGCAGGGCCAGGCGCCCTTCGTCTGGTCCGTGATCGGCGCGCTGGCCGAGGCGACCTCCCTGCCCATCACCACAGCCGTCACCTGCCCCCTCATCCGTACGCACCCGGTCGTCGTCGCCCAGGCCGCCGCCACCACGGGGGCGCTCACCGGCGGACGTTTCCGGCTCGGCGTGGGCACCGGCGAGGCGCTGAACGAGCACGTCGTCGAGTCGCGCTGGCCCCCGCTCAGCGAACGCCTGGAGATGCTCGAAGAGGCCGTCGGGCTGATGCGCGAGTTGTTCACCGGCAGGCTGGTGACCCACCGGGGCGCCCACTACCGCGTGGACACGGCCCGGCTCTACACGCTCCCCGACGAGCCGGTGCCCATCCTGATGTCGGGGTTCGGCGAGAAGTCCACGACGCTGGCCGGCCGGCTGGCCGACGGCTACATCTCCACCGCGCCGGACGCCGAGTCGGTCACGCGGTTCCGCGAGGCGGGCGGCGCGGGCAAACCGGCGCTCGGCGGCCTGAAGGCGTGCTACGCCGCCGACGAGGCCACCGCGCGCAAGACCGTCCACCGCCTGTGGCCCACGCAGGGCATCAAGGGGGAGGCGTCGCAGATCCTGCCGCTGCCGCGCCACTTCGAGCAGCTCGCCGAGTCGGTCACCGAGGACGAGGCCGTGGGCGGCAGCCCGGTCGGCCCCGACCCCGAGGTCCACGCGCGGGCGCTCAAGGAGTACGTGGACGCGGGGTTCGACGAGGTCTACGTCAACCAGATCGGCACGGAGCAGGACGCGTTCTTCGACTTCTACGAACGCGAGGTGCTCCCCAGGGTGCGCTAGTCGGCCGACTTCATCAGCTTGGCGTACCCGAGCTGCAGCCAGTCGGAGATGGCCACCGCGGTCATCGTGGCGCCGACGAGCCTGGTCACCCTGGGGGCGAAGACCAGGCCGACGGCGTACGCGGTGGCCGCCCACTGGGCCAGGCAGAACGGGCAGGCCAGCAGCTCGCCCATCGGCCCGCGCGGCTCCTCCTGGACCTCCGACGGGCCGCCCTGGCCCTCGTACCTGGTGAAGGGCGCCCGCAGGGGGCTCATGACCGGGTCCTTGGCCAGGCGCCGGGAGACCTTGTGCGTGCAGGCCGCCATGAGCGCGAGGTCGAGGACGCCGACCCGTTCGGGCAGCTTCCGCTTGGTGAGCACCGCGGCCGCCGCCGCCCCGGCCACCCCCGCGCCGTACGTGGCGAGGATGCCCAGGTAGCCGCCCAGCGGACGATCATGCCCGTTGCCGTAGGCCCGTTCCGTCTTCTCCAGCATCTCGGTCATAGGGTGTGGCGCTACCCTCAGCCCCTGCCTCTACGCGCCGTCCCCGGGCTGTCTCTTGGGCTGTTCCCGACGTCTACATGACGATCGTGAGGGTAGCCCGGAACCATGAGCAGCCATGGTCACGCGGTCACTGACGCCATCCTTGACACGTTGAAGCGCGCCAGCTCCGGGCTGAAGGACGCCGGGGTGAAGTTCGCGCTGGCCGGCGGCTGCGCGGCCTACGCCAGAGGCGCCGCCCCCTCCTTGCACGACGTGGATTTCGTGCTCACCGAGCATGACGTGCCCGCCGCCCTGGAAGCCCTGCGCGGGCTGGGCTTCGAGACCGCCAAACCGCCGGAGGACTGGCTGGTCAAGGCGTACGACGAGGGCCGGCTGGTCGATCTGATCTTCCGGGTCTCCGACCATGAGATCACCGAGGAGCTGCTGGACCGGGCCGAGCCGTTGAAGGCGTCGGCGGTGATCGTGCCCGTGCTGGAGGCCACCGACCTGGTCATCTCGTGGCTGCTGCCGCTGTCGGAGCACGCCTGCGACTACGGCTCCCTGCTGGCCCAGGTGCGGGCGCTGCGCGAGCAGGTGGACTGGCCGCGGGTGGTGGCGGTGGTGGCCGACTCGCCGTACGCGACGACGTTCGTGACGCTGCTGGAGCGGCTGGGCGTGCTGAGCGAGCCGGTGGTGGCCGGCGGCGAGAGCCGGTGGCCCTGACCCTGCGGCCCTGACCCTGCAGCCCTGACCAGGTGGCCCCGAGGAGGGCGGCCAGGAACGGGCGGAGGGCCGCGCCCCGATCGGACGCGGCCCTCCCTCTAGGACAGACTGCCAGGGTCACCCGCCGTAGCGGCCGTAGTAGTCACCCAGCCGCGTGCGGTACTCGGTCTCCTTGTAGCTGCCCTCGTCGAACTCGGGCGCGTCCTTGATCTCGGCCTTGGTGCGCGCGACGTGCACGTTGCGCTCCTGAGGGTCGATGCGCGTGACGACCTGCGCCGGCAGCATGACCTTCTTGCCGAAGATCCAGGGACCGGTGTCGACGATGATGTAGCTCTCGCCGACCTCGTACGTCGCCTCGTCGACGGACCCGATCTTCCCGTCGGTCGCCTGGACGTGGTACCCCACGAGATCCAGACTCTGACCGCGGTCATAGACGTCAGGACGATAGTTCCAGAGCTCCATCGGGCTCTCTTCCTCTCTTCTTCCGTCTTTTCTCGGGCAAGACCTCCGCTACCCGGACAGACTCCGGTAAACCCCCAACAAAGCGTCGGTGGCGGCGGATACGATCCGCGTCACGCACTGGAAAGGGGGCCGGATGACCGTCGGCGAGGCGCAGGAGTGGGCCCCTCCGGGCGTCGACGTCACGCGTCCCAGCGTGGCCCGCGTGCACGACTGCCTGCTCGGCGGCGTGGAGAACTTCTCCGTCGACCGCTCGGTGGCGCGCCGGCTCAAGGACGCCGTGCCCGAGGTGGTCGACCTCGTCTGGTGCAACCGGGCCTTCATCGGCCGGATCGTCGACTTCCTCGTCCGCGAGGCGGGCATCAGGCAGATCATCGACCTCGGCGCCGGGCTGCCGACCATCGAGAACACGCACGAGGTCGCCCAGTTCGCCGACCCCCGTACCAGGGTCGTCTACGTGGACATCGACCCCATGGTCGAGCCGCACGCCCGCGCCATCCTGAGCGGCAACCCCGGCGCCACCGCGATCACCGCCGACGCCCGGGACGTCGACGCCGTGCTCGGCCACCCCGAGCTGGGCCGCCTGATCGATCTCGACCAGCCCACGGCCCTGCTGGCCATCGGGCTGCTGCACCTGCTCCCCGACGCCGACGACCCCCACGGCCTGGTCCGGCGGTACGTCGCCGAGCTCGCCCCCGGCAGCCACCTGGCCGTCTCCAACATGCTCGCCTCCGGCAACCCCAAGGCCAAGGCCCTGGAGGCGCTGCTCCAGGCCACCATGGGCACCGGGCACTTCCGCGAGCGCGCGGCGATCGAGGCGTACTTCGACGGGCTCGTGCTGGTCGAGCCCGGGGTGGTGCACTTCCCCGAATGGCACCCCGACGAGCGGCTCCCCGGCCCGCTGGCCCCCTGGGAAGAGCTGCTGCTGGGCGGCGTGGCCCGCAAGCCGTGAAACCCAGGTGCTCTCTGGGCGGACGGACGGCTAGGGTGACGCCCATGCCGCGTCGATTCCTCGTCTGCTCCCCGCCGCCGGCCCTCTAGCGGGCGGCGGCGTTTCAGGATTCTCCGGGTCTGACCGATCCGGGGGTGGTTGCTGCCCGCATACGGGCCCATTCCAACCACTCCATCCGGAGAACTCCTGTCATGACCCCTGTCTCCGCCCGCCGTGGCGCCGTCTACGTCTCCGTGGCAGCCACGGCCTGGGGCACCGGCGGCGCCGCCGGCGCGCTGCTGTTCGAGTCGGGCCACCTCGGCCCCGTCGGCGTCTCGCTCTGGCGCTACCTGCTCGGCGCCGCCTTCCTGCTCACGCTCACCCGCCGCGCGGCGCGTCCGCGCCGGCTCACCTGGCACGTGCTGCCGGTCGGCGCCGGCATGGCCGTCTACCAGACCGCGTACTTCGCGGCCGTCGCCGGGTCCGGCGTCGCGGTCGCGACGGTCGTGACCATGGGCGCGACGCCGATCTTCACCGCCCTCGGCGGGCGGCTGCTGCTGCGCGAGCCGCTCGGCCCGGTCGCCCGCGCCTCGCTGGCCGCCGCGCCGGTCGGGCTCGTCCTGCTCACCTGGGAGTCCGTCGTCCAGACCCGCTCTCTGTCCGGCATCGGGTACGCCCTGCTCTCGGCCGCCGGGTACGCCGGCGTGACGCTCTTCTCCCGCCACCACAGGGCGGCCGACCCGCAGGCCACCGCGGTCGGCGGGTTCGCGGTCGGGGCGGCCTGCCTGGCGCCCTTCGCCCTGCCGGCGGGCGTGCTGCCCGAGCTGAGCGTGTCGTCGGTGGCGCTGCTGGTCTACCTGGGGGCGGTGCCCACCGCCCTGGCCTACGGCCTGTTCTTCCGGGCGCTCACCGCGTTGCCGGCCACCACGGTCTCGATCATCTCACTGGGCGAGGCGGCCGGGGCGGCGCTGATCGGCGTCCTGCTGTTCGGCGAGCGGCTGACCCCGCTCGCATGGGGCGGGTGCGCGCTCCTGCTCGCCGCGGTCGCCGTTCTCGCGCTGAAAGCGGAAACGGAGATGTGAGGTCCGGGGCCCGTGATGAGTTAAGGTCCGGTACGGCGACGCTTGCCGTATCGTCGCTCCGTTCTCTCATTTCGGCATAACGGAACGGCGCCGGCGAAACGTGCGTTGGAGGAACTGTGGCCTCGATAAAGGGAATATTCAGAAACCTCCTGGATCGTCCAGGCGGCGTGAACCTGAGCCCCTATCTGAAGATCGTCAAGGCGGCCGAAGAGCGCGCCGGCCGCGTCGGGAAGCTCGACGAGCTGCCGGCGCCGGCCATGGACGATCTGGCCGAGTTCTGCGCCGTCGTGCGCGAGGCCGCCGACCGCACTCTCGGGCTGCGGCCCTACGACGTGCAGTTGCTGGGCACGCTCGCCCTGCTCGACGGCAAGGTGGCCGAGATGGCGACCGGCGAGGGCAAGACCCTGTCGGGCGCCATGGCCGCCGCCGGCTACGCGTTGCAGGGCAAGCGCGTCCATGTGATGTCCGTCAACGACTACCTGGCCAGGCGCGACGCCGAGTGGATGGGCCCGCTCTACGAGGCGCTCGGCGTCAGCGTGGGCTGGATCGACCAGAACTCCACCCCGGAGGAGCGCCGCGCCGCCTACGCCAAGGACGTCACGTACGGGCCGGTCAGCGAGATCGGCTTCGACGTGCTGCGCGACCGGCTGCGCACCGACCCGGCCGAGATCGTCGTGCCGGCGCCCGAGGTGGCGCTGATCGACGAGGCCGACTCCGTGCTGGTCGACGAGGCCCGGGTGCCGCTGGTGATGGCCGGCGCGGCCGACCCCGGCAGCGCGGTGCCGGAGATGGCGGCGCTGGTGCGCACGCTCGTCCGCGGCTACCACTACGAGATCGACGAGCAGGCCCGCAACGTCTACCTCACCCCCAAGGGCGCCGACAGCGTCGAGAACATCCTCGGCGTCGAGCTCTACGACGAGCACGAGCCCGGCACCCTCATCGAGCTCAACCTCGCCCTGCACGCCCACGCGCTGCTCGCCCGCGACGTCGACTACATCGTGCGCGACGGCAGGGTGCAGCTGATCAACCCCTCGCGCGGCCGGGTCGCGCTGCTGCAGCGCTGGCCCGACGGCCTCCAGGCGGCCGTGGAGGCCAAGGAGGCGCTGCCGCCGAGCGAGAAGGGCGAGATCCTCGACTCGATCACCGTCCAGGGGCTGATCCGCCGCTACCCGCAGATCTGCGGCATGACGGGCACCGCCGTCGCGGTCAACGAGCAGCTCGGCGAGTTCTACGGCCTCAAGGTCGCGGTCATCCCGTCCAACCGGCCGTGCGTGCGGCAGGACGAGCCCGACCGCATCTACCCGACCGTCCCCGACAAGGACGCCGCGCTGGTCGAGGAGATCCAGGAGGTGCACGAGACGGGCCGGCCGATCCTCATCGGCACCCTCGACGTGGCCGAGTCGGAGAACCTCGCCAAGCTCCTGCAGCGCCGCGGCATGGAACCGGTCGTCCTCAACGCCAAGAACGACGCCGAAGAGGCCGCGATCATCTCCAGGGCGGGCGAGCGCGGCGCGATCACCGTCTCCACCCAGATGGCCGGTCGCGGCACCGACATCCGGCTCGGCGAGGGCGTGGCCGAGCTCGGTGGCCTCTACGTGATCGGCTCCGGCCGCCACGCCAGCAGCCGCCTCGACGACCAGCTCCGCGGCCGGGCCGGCCGCCAGGGCGACCCGGGCGGCTCGGTCTTCTTCGTCAGCATGACCGACGACCTGATCACCCAGTTCGTCCCCGACGAGCGGCCGCCCGCCGCCGACCCCGACGGCCTGGTGCG
The DNA here is from genome assembly GCF_040674635.1 of Nonomuraea sp. NPDC049758. NCBI lineage: Bacteria > Bacillati > Actinomycetota > Actinomycetes > Streptosporangiales > Streptosporangiaceae > Nonomuraea > Nonomuraea sp. NPDC049758. The sequence continues at coordinate 210,539 of NZ_JBFAMZ010000004.1, read as the reverse complement.
CCACCGGCGCGGCGCGTACATCGTGGGCCACGCCCAGCGGGTGGCCGAGGGCGTCAACCTGGAGATCCACCGCAACACCTGGCGCTACACCCGCCTGCTCGAACACCAGCGTGAGCTGATCCTCGAATGGCGCGACAAGGTCCTCCACGGCGACGCCGCCGCCAAGGCGCTGGCCGAGGCCGACCCCGAGCGCTGGGCCGAGCTGCCCGAGGACACCAGGGACGAGACGGCCCGCCAGATCGTCCTGCACGCCATCGACACCTGCTGGACCGAGCACCTGGCCTTCCTCAACGACCTGCGCGAGGGCATCCACCTGCGCGCGCTGGGCCGGATGAGCCCGGTCGACGAGTTCCAGCGGGAGGCCGTGGCCGAGTACAAGGCGCTGCAGGCCGAGGTCGAACGCCGCTCGCTGGAGTCGTTCGAGGCCCCCGAGCCCGACCTCAAGCGCCCGTCGGCCACCTGGACGTACCTGGTGCAGGACAACCCGTTCGGCACGGAATGGGACCGGATCCTCAAGCGGGTGACCGCCGCCACGCGTCGCGGCTGAACCCGCCGGGCGTACCTGACAGAAGATGACAGGTACGCCTGCCAGCATGGACACATGACGACGAAAGCCAAGCTCATCGCCTTCACCATCGACTGCGACGACCCCCGGAAGCTGGCCGCCTTCTACCACGAGGTGACCGGCTTCGAGATCCAGTACTCGGAGGAGGAGTACGCGGCGATCGGCGACGGCTCCACGAACATCTACTTCGGCCGCGTCCCCGGTTACAAGCCGGGCGAGTGGCCCAGCGCGGACAAGAAGTTCCATCTCGACTTCCGCGTGCCCGACCTGGACAAGGCGGTCGAGGAGTACATGGCGCTCGGGGCGGTCAAGCCGGAGTTCCAGCCGGGCGTCACCGAGGAGGGCACGCGCTGGATCGTGCTGCAGGACCCGGAGGGCCACCTGTTCTGCGTGGTTCCCGAGCAATCGTAGGCCCCGCGACGCCCCCGCGGGGGCTCAAGGATCAGCCACAAGTTCGTGCAGGTGGCGGCCCCAATTGGGCGAATTATCAGCCTAAAGAATGATGGTAGTGCTCCGCTCGGCTCTTAAGCTGGAGCAATGCTCCTGCACGGACCCCTGCCCCTGCGTGGGCGCCGATGACCTGGATCGGGCTGCTCATCGCGCTGGCCGGAGCGCTGGGATACGCGCTCGGCGCCGCCCTCCAACAGTACGAGGCCGTGGCCGCGGGCGCCTCGCTCAAGCTGGTCCGGCGCCCCCGCTGGTGGATCGGCGGCGTCATCGGCTTCACCGGGGCGTGCCTGCACGCCGTGGCGCTCAGCTTCGCGCCGCTGGTGGCCGTGCAGCCGATCAGCGTGGCCACCCTGGTGTTCGCGGTGCCGCTGGCCGCCTTCATGTACGGGCGCAGGCCGTACCGGGCGGAGATCCTCGGCTCGATCGCCGTGGCCGTGGGCCTGCTCTGGCTCATGCTGCTGGTGCCGCAGCACAACGTCACGCCCCGGCTGAGCAGCGGCGCCGCGCTCGCCTTCCTGGGCGTCATCGCGGCGATCGCGCTGGTCTCGCAGGTGCTCGCGCGGCGCTTCCACGGGCCCGCGCGGGCGCTGCTGCTCTCGGTGGGGGCGGGCGTGGTGACGGCGAGCGTCTCGACGTTCGTCCGGGTGGTCGGCGGCGGGCTGGAGGGCGACTGGGGGCGGCTGATCCACTGGTTCACGCTGGCCGTGCCGGTGCTGCTGGTCTGCGCGGTGGTGCTGCTCCAGCGCTCGTACGCGGTCGGCTACTTCGGCATCGCCTACGCCGGCGTCCAGGTCATCGACCCGATCACGTCGGTGCTGGCGGGGGCGATCCTGCTCGGCGAACCGCTGCCTGCCAGCCCGTCCACGGCGATCCCCGCCCTGCTGGCCGGGGCGCTGACCATCGGCGGCACGATCACCCTCGGCCGCCTCACCCCCGACCACTCCAAGCCGGCCCCGGCCCCCGCTCCCGTCCCCCCGGTGCTCACCTCGGCGACCGTGGCCGCCGAGGCTGCGTCCAACACGGCGTCCAAGACGGCACCTGAGACGGCGTCCGAGGGCGCGGTCACCGGTCGGCGGCCCGCGTCCGGTCAGTGACCGCCTCCACCGGCGGACGCCAGGCCAGCACGTCGTCCATCGAACGCAGCATCAGCTCCGGGCTGAGCCGGCCCGCCACGGTCACCGCGAGGTCGCGCAGCCGTACCGCGAGCGGGTTGCGCAGCTTGGTGACCCGGCAGATCGTCATCGACTGCCGCACGACGCCCGACGTGCGCGCCAGCCGCGCGGCGGTGTAGGCGGCCAGGTCGCCGTCCGCCACGTGCGCGAGCACCACGGCGTCCTCCAGCGCCTGGCAGGCCCCCTGGCCCAGGTTCGGGGTCATCGGATGGGCCGCGTCGCCCACCAGCGCCGCCTTGCCCCGGTGCAGGGCGGGCAGCGGCGTCTTCAGGTAGTGGACGTCGTTGCGGATGATCCGGGCCGGGTCGGCGGCCCGCAGCAGCGCCGGGATCGGCTCGTGCCAGCCGCCGAACCTGCGCAGCAGCTCCTCCCGCTCGTCCCCGTGGGCCGCGCCGGCGGGTGACAGGTCGGTGGCGTACAGGTAGACCAGGTCGTCGGTGAGCTGGTGGACGCCGAACACCAGCCCCCTGCCCCAGCTCTCCGACCGGGGGATCTCCAGCCCGTTCCGCGGGACGAGCGCCCGCCACGCCGTCACCCCCGAGTACACCGGCCCCGGATGGCCGGGGAAGAGCGCCCGCCGGGTCGCCGAGCGGATGCCGTCGGCGCCCACGACGAGGTCGGCCTCGATCTCGCCCGCGTCCGTGCGCACGATCCCGCGCTCGGCGTCCACGCCCGTCACGGTGACGCCCAGCCGCAGGACGCCCGGTTCCAGGGCGTCGGCGAGCACGTCCATGAGGGTCGCCCGCAGCATGACGACCACCGAGTCCCCGTACCGGGCGTCGGCGTGATCGGTGGTGGTACGCGTCAGCCAGCGGCCGTCCGCCCGCCGCACGCCGAGCGGCCCCTCCACGGTGGACAGCTCGCGCACCCGGTCGCCCAAGCCCAGCGTGTCCAGCGCCTTGAGGGCGTTGGCGGCGACCGCCAGCCCCGACCCGACGGGCTCGACGGCGGCCGCCCGCTCCAGGACGCTCACCTCCCACCCCTTGCGGCGCAGGGCCACGCCGCAGGCCAGCCCTCCGATGCCGCCACCGATCACCACAGCCTTGGGCATGACGCCTCCTTGGTTACTACGTCTGTAGTGCCAGCGTACTACGCCTGTAGTCCGCTCGCACTACCCCTGTAGTATTCGGTCCGTGAAACGAGCTGACGCCGTCGCCGACACGGCCATCACCCTGCTGGCCGAGCGGGGCATGCGCGGCCTCACCCACCGCGCCGTGGACGAGGCGGCCGGGCTGCCGCCCGGGTCCACGTCCAACCTGGCCCGCACCCGGGCCGCCCTGCTGGAGCTGACCCTGTCCCGGCTCACCGAGCTGGAGATGAAGGCCATGGCGATCGCCTACGAGCCGGTGCCGCCGACCCTCGACGACCTGCCCGCCCGGCTGGCCGAGGCGGTGCGCGTGCAGCTCGACGACCGCAGGCGCACCCTGGCCCGCTACGAGCTGGCCCTGGAGGCCACCAGGCGTCCCGAGCTGCGCGAGATCTACAACCGGGCGGGCCGCCACTTCCGCGACCCGGCGCCCGCCATGCTGGCCGCCCTGGGGTCGAAGGACCCGGTGCGCCACGCCCGCCAGCTGGTGGCCTTCGGGGAGGGGCTGATGTTCGACGCGATCGCGGGCGCGGGCTCCGTGCCCACCGTGGAGGAGCTCACCCTCGCGCTGCGCGACCTGCTGACCGGCATGCTGCGTGACGAGGGCGCCGGCGGATAGGACCGCCGGCGCCCGTGTCGGCCATGCGTGGCCTCGGGCGGCCTACTCCTCGCCGCCCGCGTCCTCGCCGTCCCTCGCGTGTTTGCCGCGAGGCTCCCGGTGGCCGTCGGCCGCGCCGGACCCGGCCTCCGGCGACTCGTCCTTGGGGGGTGCCTCATGCCTGCCCATACGGGGGGAACTCTCCTTCTCTTCGACCAACAGCTCACGGTGACCGTATGACTACGATTACGCGCCCGGCAAGGGGATTGGTTCAAGATCCACGCCACGAATTCGAGAAAAATTCGCGTAACGCCGTGATCAGCCGCAATCGGCCAGGATCAGCCGTCATCAGCCGTCGTCAGCCGGGGCAGGTCGCCCGGTAGGGCACCTCGGGCAGGTGCCGGACCCAGTCGGCGGCCGACAGGCCCCCGTAGCGGGCGCACACCGCCGACGCAGGATCACCGGCCGCGGGCGACCGGGCCAGGTCCAGCGTGAGCACCGTCCCGCCGGCGGCCAGCACGCGGGCCGTACGCCCGTCACCCGCCAGCACCGCCCGCGGCGGCCGGTCCGCGCCGCCCACCGGCACCTGGCGTTCGGCCAGCAGCACGCGGTCGGGGACGCGCCACACCCGCACCCGGTCGTTGTCCGTCCCGGCCAGCAGCCGCCCGTCCGGGCTGAAGCGGAGGTGGCCGGGGGAGGGGCGTAGCCGGGTGCCGAGCACGGGGACGCCGTCCAGGTCGTAGATCTGGATGCCGGTCTCCTCGGCGATGGCCACCCGCTCGCCGTCCGGGGCGAACGTCGTGTACTCCCACGGCATCCGGTCCAGCCACGGCGCGGGCGTGACGCGGTCGCCGCGCCTGATCGCCGAGCGCCGGCCCTCGAACGTCAGCGCCACCCGGTCGCCGGGACCGGCCACGGCGTACTCGCCGACGAAGGCAGCCCGGCGGGCCCGCAGGTCCCAGGCCCACCGCTCGCCCGACTGCCGGGCCGCCGCGAACAGCAGCCCGCCGCCCGGGCTGAACCACGCCGACTGCTCGCCCGGCGCCCCCAGCCCCCTGCCGAACGGCGGCCCCACGCCCTGCCCCGACGCGGTGTCCCACAGGTACGACCGGTCCACGCCGACGAAGGCCAGCGTGCGCCCGTCGGGGGACCAGGCCATCGCCCGCACGCTCTGCTCGGGACCGGCCGTCTCGGCGAGCCGCCGGTGCCCGGGGACGTCGTAGACGCGTACCGTGTCGTCGCTCAGCGCGGCCAGCCGGGAGCCGTCGTCGCTGATCGCGTACAGCGAGCGCGGCCCGGCGTGCGGGTCGGTGAAGACGTCCACGGCCGGGTCGGCGGCCGCCGTCGTCAGCGCCCGCCGCGCCTGCGGCACCTGGGCCAGCCGCCAGGCCGCCAGGCTCAGCCGGCGCGCGGTCACCGGATCGGCCACCCGCAGCGCCTCGGCCCGCGACGCGGCGACCTTGGCCATCGCCTGCTCCAGCCGCCCGTCGGCGGCACCGCGCTGCCACACCGCGAGCAGCGCCGCCAGCAGCGCGACCGACAACAGGCCCGACAGCAGCATGACCACGAGCCTCCGGCGCCTGCGCGCGCCGCCGCGGGCCCGCGCGAGCCCCTCGTCCAGGAAGGTCTGCTCGCCGGGGCTCAGGGTGACCCGGCGCCGCCCGCCGGCCGCCCACGCCATCGCCTGGTCGAGGGGTTCGCCCTGGTAGAGGTCGGACTCGCGGCGTCCGCCCGCCTCCCAGGCGCGCGCCGCCCTGGCCAGTTCCCGGTGCACGGCCAGGCCGTCCCGCTCGCCGTCCAGCCATTCGTGCAGGCGCGGCCAGGCCCGTAGCAACGCCGCATACGTGATCGTGAGGGATCCCCGGTCGCCGATGGTGAGGATTCCGGCCTTCCCGTACGCCTCCAGCACCCGGTCGATCGCGGCCACCTCGTCGGGGGCGCGTCCGGCGACCAGGTCGTCGCGGAGGGCGGGGGCCACGGTGTCGCCGCCGGACTCGTCGAGCCCGACCAGGCGCAGGAAGACCTCGGGCACCAGATCCTGGTCCGCCCGGCAGAGCTGGAGGTAGAGGGCCTCGGCGCGGACGCCGAGCGGCGGGTCGTCGATGGGCTCCGGCGGCAGCAGGCGGCCGAGCTGGGACTGCGGGGCGTCGAGCAGGGACATGAGCAGGTGGCGGGCGTCCGGGCGCCGCTCGGGGTCGTCGTGGAGCGCGGCGGCGACCAGGCCGCGTAACAGCCGGTCGAGGCGCTCCCCGTTGCCTAATCGCTCGGTGAGCCCGTACGCGGCGAACAGCAGGACGCGCCCCCACGCCCGCACGTCGTCCGCCGGGCCGGCCTCGGCGTCGGCCAGCCCCAGCCCGACCAGGCGCGGCCCCTCGGCGCCTAAGATGATCTTGTCGGGCGTGAGCGACCCGTGCACCGCCCCCGCCTCGTGCACCGCGGCCAGCGCGGTGGCAGTGGCGGCGGCCAGGCGGTAGAGGTCGTCACCGGCGAAGGGGCCGTGCCGCTCGACGACCTGGCGCAGCGTCGGCCCCTCGATGTACTCGCTGACCAGATACGGCGGATCGCCCTGCGGGCACGCCTCGACCAGTCGCGCCGCGTGCACCGAGCGCACCTGCGGGACCGTCGCGTACGCGCCCGGTCCGGGCAGGTGGAGGGCATGGCGACCGCCCGACTCGTCGTAGGCCTCGCGGACGGTGGTCCGCCCGCCGCCGTCGAGCCGGGCGCCGAGCCAGTAGCCTCCCAGCCGATCAGTCATGCGGGATTAGATGCCGCCTTCCGTTCAGCGGTTCAGTCGAGCCCGGTGCTCCGGCCATTCCTCTTCGAGGATGCCGAAATAGACCGTGTCGCGCCAGGTGCCGTCGGGCCTTCTGCGGTGGCGGCGCAAGGTTCCCTCGTGCACGCCGCCGATGCGCCGGATGGCGGCCTGGGAGCGCAGGTTCAGCACGTCGGTCTTGAGCAGGACCCGGTTGAATCCGAGGCCGAAGGCGTGGTCGAGCAGCAGCAGCTTGCAGTTGGTGTTCACCGCGGTGCGCCAGTGGGCGCGGCCGTACCAGGTCCAGCCGATCTCGACGCTGTCGTCGAAGCCGGGCACGTCGATGTAGGTGGTCCAGCCGCCCGGCCGTCCGGTCTCCTTGGGGATCACGGCGAACGGCACGTGCTGGTCGTCGCCGATGAGCGCGCGGGCCGTCCTGGCCAGGTCCTCCTCGGTGCGCGGGGTGGCGATCGGCAGCCAGCGCCACAGCTCGTCGTCCCCGCCGCCGGCGGCGAACAGGTCGGGGACGTGTTCCAGGGTGAGCGGTTCGAGGCGCACGACGTCGTTCTCCAGCACCACGGGCGCGGGCAGCTTGGCGGTCATGCCGCCACGATAGGCGGCGGTCCCGTCGCAGGTTGACGGCCACCTGGCCCTTTTTGCGGGGAACCACCTGTCGACATCCATACCGGCCGGTCGGTAGGCTCACCAGCATGGACTTCGCCTTCGACACCGTCACCGAGGACCTGCGCGAGCGCCTGCTCCGCTTCATGGACGAATGCGTCTATCCGGCCGAGCCCGCCTTCGAGGAGCAGGCCGCGGCCGCCGGCTGGAGCCCGCCACCGCTGCTCGACGACCTCAAGGACGAGGCGAGGAAGCGCGGCCTGTGGAACCTGTTCCTGCCGGGCGCGCACGGCGCCGGCCTGACGAACCTCCAGTACGCCCCGCTGGCCGAGATCATGGGCCGCAGCCCCAGCATCGCTCCCACCGCCACCAACTGCGCCGCCCCCGACACCGGCAACATGGAAGTGTTGTCGATGTTCGGCAGCCAGTGGCAGCGCGAGGAGTGGCTGCGCCCGCTGCTCGACGGCGAGATCCGGTCGGCCTTCGCGATGACCGAGCCCGACGTCGCCTCCTCCGACGCCACCAACATCGCCACCTCGATCGTCCGCGACGGCGGTGAGTACGTCATCAACGGCCGCAAGTGGTTCATCTCCGGCGCGATGAACCCCAACTGCAAGATCTTCGTCGTCATGGGCAAGACGAACCCCGACGCGCCCAAGCACCGGCAGCAGAGCATGGTCCTGGTGCCGCGCGACACCCCGGGGCTGCACGTCAAGCGTGGCATGCACGTCTTCGGCTACACCGACGCCGACCACGGCGGCCACGCCGAGGTGATCTTCGAGGACGTGCGCGTGCCGGCCGAGAACCTGATCGGCGAGGAGGGCGGCGGCTTCGCGATCGCGCAGGCCAGGCTCGGCCCCGGCCGCATCCACCACTGCATGCGCCTGATCGGCATGGCCGAGCGCGCGGTGGAGCTGATGTGCGAGCGGGCCCTGGCCAGGACGGCGTTCGGCAAGCCGGTCGCCCAGCAGGGCGTGGTCCAGGACTGGATCGCCGAGTCCCGCATCAGGATCGAGCAGTTGCGCCTGCTCGTGCTCAAGACCGCCTGGCTCATGGACACCGTGGGCAACCAGGGCGCCCACACCGAGATCCAGGCCATCAAGATCTCCACCCCGATCACCGTCGAATGGATCCTGGACAAGGCCATCCAGGTGCACGGCGCGGGCGGCGTCTCCCAGGACTTCCCGCTGGCCGCGCTCTGGGCGGGCGCCCGGTCCCTGCGCCTGGCCGACGGTCCCGACGAGGTGCACAAGCGGTCCCTGGCCTATCGCGAGCTGAAGAGGTTCATGTGAACGAAGCGCAGATCAAGGAGCGCGTGCGCGCGTTCCTGGGCGAGCACGACCCCGAGGGGGACCGGCTGGAGTTCCTGCGGGCCAGGTTCGACGCCGGGCTGGCCTGGGTCTGGTTCCCCGAAGGGCTCGGCGGCCTCGGCGCGGCCAGGGAACTGCAGCAGGTGGTCGAGCACGAGCTGGCCGGCACGCCGCAGATCAACAGCGGCGTCCAGGGCATCGGCCTCGGCATGGCCGCGCCGACGATCCTGGCGTTCGGCACGCCGGAGCAGCGACGGCGCTTCCTGCGCCCGCTGTGGACCGGCGAGGAGATCTGGTGCCAGCTCTTCAGCGAGCCCGGCGCCGGCTCCGACCTGGCCACGCTCGCCACCCGCGCGGTCCGGGACGGCGACGAGTGGGTGATCGACGGCCAGAAGGTGTGGACGTCCGGCGCCCACCACTCCCGCTGGGCCATCCTGGTCACCCGCACCGACCCGGACGTGCCCAAGCACCGCGGCATGACGTACTTCGTCTGCGACATGCACGCCCCCGGCGTCGAGGTGCGGCCGCTGCGGCAGATCACCGGCGAGGCCGAGTTCAACGAGGTGTTCCTGACCGGCGTGCGGCTCTCCGACGACCTGCGGCTGGGCGAGGTCGGCGACGGCTGGCGGGTCGCGCAGACCACGCTGATGAACGAGCGCGTCGCGATCGGCGGCGCGCCCGTGCGGCGCGGCGGCGGCATGGTCGGCGCGGTGCTGGAAGCCTGGCACGCGCACCCCGAGCTGCGCACCCACGACCTGCACCAGCGGCTGCTGGCGCTGTGGGTGGAGGCCGAGGTCACCCGCCTGTCCGGGGCCCGGCTGCGCGAGCAGCTCGCCGCCGGCCAGCCCGGCCCCGAGGGGTCGGGCATGAAGTTGTCGTTCGCCAAGCTCAACCAGGCGCTGTCCGGCTTCGACGTCGAGCTCCGCCGCGACCTGGGCTACGACGACTGGACGTTCCGCCGCTCGGAGGACGTCGACTTCTACGGCCGCGGCCCCGGCTACCGCTACCTGCGGGCCAAGGGCAACTCGATCGAGGGCGGCACGTCCGAGATCCTGCGCAACATCATCTCCGAACGGGTGCTCGGCCTGCCCTCCGAGCCCCGCGTCGACAAGGACGTGCCCTGGAAGGACCTGCCGCGATGACTCTGCTCTACTCCGAGGTCGAGGAGGAGCTGCGGGCGGCCGTGCGCGGCCTGCTCGCCGACCGTTGCCCGCCCGCCGCGGTGCTCGGGCGCGTCGAGTCGCAGCCCTACGACCTGGACCTGTGGAAGACGCTGGCGGGCGAGATCGGCGTCGCCGGGCTCCTCGTGCCCGAGGAGCTGGGCGGCGCGGGCGCGTCGGCCAGCGAGGTGGCCGTCGTGCTGGAGGAGCTGGGCCGGGCCGTGGCGCCGGTGCCGTTCCTGACCAGCGCGGTGCTGGCCACGAAGGCGCTGCTGCCCACCGGTGACGCCCTGCTCGGCGAGCTGGCCGAGGGGCGCAGGACGGCGGCGCTGGTCGTGTCGTTCGCGGCCTCGCCGTACCGGCCGGGGCGCGGGTCGTCGCTGCGGCTGGCGGGCGGGCGGCTGTCCGGCGACGTCACCGGCGTGGCCGGGGCGGACGTGGCCGACGTGCTCCTCGTGCCCTTCGAGGGCAGGCTGTACGAGGTCGAGGGCGCCACCGTCGAGGTCGTGCCCTCGCTCGACCTGACCAGGCCGGTCGCCACCGTCACCCTGTCCGGGGCGCCGGCCCGCGACGTGGGGGAGTGCGACCTGGCCGGCGTGCTGAGGTTCGGGGCCGGGCTGCTGGCCTCCGAGCAGGTCGGCGTGGCCGAGTGGTGCCTGGACACGACGCTCGCCTACGTCAAGGAGCGCCACCAGTTCGCCCGGCCGGTCGGCTCGTTCCAGGCGATCAAGCACCGGCTGGCCGACCTTTGGCTGGACGTGGTCAGGGCCAGGGCCGCCGCCCGCGGCGCGGCCGCCGATCCCGGGGACATCGCGGTCGCGGTGGCGCAGTCGTGGAACGCGGGGGTGGCGGTGCACGCCGCCGAGGAGGCGGTGCAGCTCCACGGCGGGATCGGGATGACCTGGGAGCATCCCGTGCATCTGTATCTCAAGCGCGCCAAGGCCACCGAGATCGCGCTCGGCACGCCCGGCGACCATCGGGAGGCGCTGGCCTCACTCGCCGGCGTCCCCGGCCCCGAGGGAGTTCAGCAGTAGGTCGGCGAAGTGCTTGCCCACCTGGGCGCCGGTCAGCGGCCCGTCCGCGTGGAACCAGGTGCCCAGGTGGTGCACCGAGCCGAAGAAGTAGTCCACGACCAGCTCGGCGGGCACCCGGTCGCTGAGGACGCCCGTGCGCTGCCCGTCGGCCACCAGGTCGCGGAAACGCTCGTGGTAGCGGCGGCGCTCGGCGCGCACGGTCTTCTGCTTCTCGGTCGCGAGCAGGTGCATCGACCTGAAGAAGATCTTGGAGTCGTCGAGGTTGGCGGTCGTCGTCTCCACGACGTCGGCCGCGGCCCGGTGCAGCCGCTCGCGGATCGTGCCGGGGCCGTCGGCGATGCGCGTCAGCCGGTCCATCTGCATGCGGAGCAGGCGGGCGTAGATCTCGTGCAGCAGATCGTCTTTTGAGTCAAAATAGTGATACATGGCGCCCTTGGTGACGCCGGCCGCCTGGACGATCTCCTGGACCGAGGTCCCCTCGAATCCACGGGCCGCGAACAGCCTGGTCGCCTCGGCGAGCAACCGCTGCCGAACGGGTTCTTCCTTCACATCGTCCCCCTTGTCACCCGCCACAGCATACCGACTGGTCGGTTGACGGTCTTGCAGGTTTTATTTGCGTCACCTTAGGCTCACCTTGGTTCGTGCTTGGGTATGCCTTAGACCGGCGAGGGATCTTCGGAGTGGCAGATCCTGAGGGTTTCTACTCATTCGGGGAGTTTGCCGTGCCCGGTGGCTCTATCTACGTGCAGCAGGACGAAAAGTACACAGGCTCATCCCCGCAGTGGTGGTACGAGAAGTTCTGGCGTGAGGACGCGCCCAACCGGCGCCGGTCCCGGTACGTCAAGGCGGGCGTGGGCGCGGTGGCCGGCGTCCTGCTCGCGCTGCGGTTCGGCTCGGAGTACATGCTGTTGTGGGGGGCCGTCACCGCCGGTCTCGTGGCCGCCGTCGACTGGTACATCGACTGGCGATCCTTCCGCGCGACGGCCGTCTGGCGGGGCGCCCGGCGCGGCGAGCTGATCACCGGCCGGCTGCTGCGCAGGCAGCTCGCCCGGCGCGGCTACCAGGTGCTCGACGGCCGCGCGATCCGCGACCAGGCCTCCATCGACCACCTCGTGATCGGCCCGACCGGCATCTGGGTCATCGACAACGAGTCCTGGAGCCCCGACACCGAGATCGGCTGCTACAACGGCAGGCTCTTCTTCAGCGAGAAGTACGGCACCAAGTGGGCCAAACCGCTGGTGGACACCGCCGAGGCCTTCGCCGAGCTGCTGACCCGCGAGACCGGGATCGAGGTCACGATCTCGCCCATGCTGGCCGTCCACTGCGGGCTGCTGCCGCGCGGCGGCGTCGTGGTCGGCGAGGGGCTCGCGCTGCTCAAGCCGCGCCTGGTGGCCAGGCGCATCAAGGCGGTCGAGGGCGTGGTGTTCACCGACGAGCAGGTCGAGCTGCTGGCCCGCACCGCGGCCAGGGAGCTGCAGAAGGTCTGACCGCCGTCAGGCCAGCGTCTCGATGAACGCGGTGAGCTGGGCGACGTTGCGGCACTCGTGCATCTCGACCACGGTGCCGTACTCGCTCGCGACCGAGTCGCCGGTGTCCCACTGCTGCCTGGGCTCGGGGTTGAGCCAGTAGGCGTGGCGGGCCCCCGACGTCAGGCGCCTGAGCACGTCGAGGGCCGGCGGCTGGTAGTTGGAGCGGGCGTCGCCGAGGATCAGCAGCGAGGTTCTGGGGCCGATCGCGTCGGAGTGGCGCTCGGCGAAGCCCTCCAGGGCGTGGCCGTAGTTCGTGCGTCCGAAGCGGGACATGTCGGCCTCGTCGGCGAGCCGGGTCATGGCCTCCACGACGTCCGCGCCGGGCACGAAGAAGCGGGTGATCTCGTCCACCCTGTCCACGAACCCGAACGCCCGCACCTTCGTGAACTGCTCCCGCAGCGCGTACGTCAGCAGCAGCGTGAAGTGGGCGAACGACGAGACCGAGTCGCTGGTGTCGCAGAGGATGACCAGCTCGGGCTTGTGCGGCCGGGGCGGCTTGAAGTGCGTGGTCAGCGGCACGCCGCCGCTCTGCAGCGAGGCCCGTACGGTGCGCCGGAAGTCCAGCCGCCCCCTGCGCCCCTTCCTGTGCTTGATCGTCAGCCGCGCGGCCAGCCGCCTGGCCAGCGGATGGACCTCCTTGCGCAGCCTGGCCAGGTCGGCCCTGGTGATGCGGAGGAAGTCGATCTGGTCGAGCGGCGGGCGCACGGCCGAGCGGGCGATGCGCTCGATCCCCGAGTCCTCGGCGATGCGCCGGCGCACGTCGGTGGCCACGGCCTCCTCGAACCGCCGGATGTTGCCGTTGACGCGCTGCCGCACGGTCTTCTCGGCCAGCCCGCCGCGTTCCCGCCCGGCCAGCACGTTCTGCAGGATGCGGGCCATCAGCGTCTCGGGCGACAGGGCGCGCAGGACGCTGTAGGAGAACCAGTTCTGGCGGCCAGGACCGGTGGTCTGCTGGCGGCCGAACCGCTCGACCATGGCCTGGGCGAACTCCCGCAGCTCGGCGTCCGTGCTGCCGGTGAGCAGCTCCGCCAGGCGCTCGCGCAGCTCGTCCACCGGGGCCGTCCGCGGGTCCAGGCGGGCCTCGGCGGGGCGGGGGGCGTACATGCCGGTCGTGGACGACGGGAACCACAGGTCGAACAGCACGTCGAAGCCGGGACGGTAGGCCGGCTTCTTGACCAGCGTGGCCGCGTAGGCGGCGCGCAGCGACTCCCGCTCGCTCAGGTCGATCACCCGCAGCGCGCGGGCCGCGTCGAGCCCCTCGGCGAGCGACACCGGCAGGCCCGCCTCGCGCAGCGCGTGCACGAAACCGACATGCCGGTCCACCAGCGATCCGCGCTCAGGCATCCGGCAGCCCCAGCTCCTTGATCGCCCGGGTCTGGTCGGAGGCGTGCTTGAGCACCACGCCCAGCGTCCCGGCCACCGTCGCCTCGTCCAGCTCCTCGCGGCCCAGGGCCAGCAGCGTGTTGGCCCAGTCGACGGTCTCGGCGACCGAGGGCGCCTTCTTCAGCTCCAGCGCCCGCATGGTGGCGACCGTCCTGGCGAGCTGCTCGGCCAGGTCGGCGCGGATGGTCGGCACCTGCGCGAGCACGATGTCGCGCTCCCGTTCCGGCGTCGGGTACTCGATGTGCAGGTAGAGGCAGCGCCGCTTGAGCGCCTCGGACAGCTCCCGGGTGGCGTTGGAGGTCAGCAGCACGAACGGCTTACGGGTGGCGGCGATCGTGCCCAGCTCGGGAATGGTGACCTGGAAGTCCGACAGCAGCTCCAGCAGCAGGCCCTCGACCTCGACGTCGGCCTTGTCGGTCTCGTCGATGAGCAGCACGGTGGGGGTGGCCGACCTGATCGCCTTCAGCAGCGGGCGTTCGAGCAGGAACTCCTCGGTGAAGATGTCGTCGTCGGCGCTGGTGGCCTGGATGCGGAGCAGCTGCTTCTTGTAGTTCCACTCGTACAGGGCGCGGGCCTCGTCGAGACCTTCGTAACACTGGAGGCGGACCAGCTCCGAGCCCGTCGCCTGGGCCACGGCCTTGGCGAGCTGCGTCTTGCCCACGCCGGCGGGCCCTTCGACCAGCAGCGGCTTGCCCAGCGCGGCGGCGAGGAACACCGAGGTGGAGATGGCGTCGTCGGAGAGGTAGTCCACGGCGGCGAGCCGCGCCGTCACGTCGGCGGGCGAGTCGAACATCGATGCTCCCTGTCTGCAGGCCGAACTTTATTCTAGCGGTAGGAGCTCGACCCAGGTCGATTCGACCAACATGCGGATCACCGGTATATTCCTCTCTGCAAGCGCCGCTAGCTCAGTTGGTTAGAGCAGCTGACTCTTAATCAGCGGGTCCGGGGTTCGAGTCCCTGGCGGCGCACCGCGCGAAAGCCCCAGTTCAGTACGCTGAGCTGGGGCTTTCTCGTTTTCCCGTGGCTCTGGCCGGACCGCTGTGAGCCGCCTGCTTCCCCGGGCCGTTATGCAATCTTTGCTTGCGGCCATGAGGAAGCTGCGTAATATGAACGTTCATATCGCTGAGCCCTGTTATCCCCGGTCAGCCGCACACCCCTCACTTCGTCATGCCTGGATGAGCCGTCAGAGGATATGAACGTTCAAATTTTTGCGGAGCCGCCCGGCTACCTCGACTTCGCCCGGCTGGGGCCGCTCTCCCACGCGGTCGCGGCGGTCCTGGCCGAGTCGGCCCGCCGCCGCGTCGGCGACATGCCGCTGGCCTGGTTCGAGGAGCAGGCGGCGCGGACGCGCTCGGCGGCGGCGCGGCTGCTGCGGGCGGCCGAGCACGAAGTGGCGTTCGTCTCCTCCACCAGCCACGGGCTGTTCGCCGCCGCCGCCGCGCTGCCCGGAGAGGGCGTGGTGCTGGTGCCCCGGGGTGAGTTCCCCGCGAACGTCTACCCCTGGCTGCGGTTCGAGGGGCGCGGCGGGCTCCGGGTGCGGTGGATCGACGAAGTGCGCCTCACCCCACAGGTGCTGGCCGAGCACCTGGACGCGTCGGTGCGGGCACTCGCGGTCAGCGCGGTCGACGCGCTCACCGGCTACCCGGCGCCGCTCGGCGCGCTGAAGGAGGCGCTCGGGCCGGGACGCGTGCTGGTCGTGGACGCGATCCAGGGGCTGGGCGTCGTGCCGCTGGAGGTGGAGGCCGCCGACGTGCTGGTCTGCGGCGGGCAGAAGTGGCTGCGCGCCGGATGGGGGGCGGCTCTCTTCCTGGCCCGCGACCGCGTCGCCGGGCTGATGGCGCCAGGGCTCGGCGGATGGTCGGGGGTCGAGGGCCCGCTGGCGGGGCCCGCGCCCCGGCCGCCGCTCGCGGGAGCGGCCGCGCACACGATGACCAATCCCGACTATTCCGGCGTCGCCGCCCTGGGCGTCGCGATCGAGCTGGTCCTGGAGGCCGGCGTCGCGGAGATCGGCCGCAGGACGGCCGATCGGCTGGGTGAGCTGCTCGACACGGCCCGCGCCGCCGGGGCGCGGGTGCTGCTGGACGCGCCCGCCGGCGCCGGCGGACCGGCGCCGCCCGGCGCCGGACGTGGCGCCGCGGAGTGGAGCGGGATCGGGTCCTTCACGATGCCCGGCCGGGATCCGGCGGCCGTCCATGCCGCGCTGGCCGCCGCCGGGCTCACCACGACTCTGCGGGGCGAGTGGATCCGTCTCTCGCCCCACGCCACCACTTCGGGCGAGGCCGTACAGCGTCTGGCCGCCGCCCTGCACCCCCCGAGAAAGGAATCGTCATGAACCGACCTCTCGTCATGGTCGTCTCCGCGACTCTCGCCCTGGCCGTCACGGCCTGCGGCGGCGAGGGCGGGAGCGACCAGAAGTCCGCCGGTCCCGTGAAGATCACGGTCTGGAGCTGGAAGCCCGCCTCCGACGGGCTGGCCTCGGTGGCCAAGGACTTCGAGCAGGCGAACCCCGGCATCAAGGTCGACGTCCAGGTGGTCGGGAACCCCGCGATCTGGGAGAAGATCACGGTGGGGCTGGCCGCGGGAGGCAAGGGCCTGGGGGACGTCCTGCACATCGGCATCGACTACCTGCCCGGATACATGGAGAAGTTCCCCGGCGGGCTGGCGGACCTGAGCGAGCTGGGCGCCGACAAGTACAAGGACGCCTTCGCCAAGGGCCTGTGGCCGACGGTCACCGGCAAGGACGGCAAGGCGTACGCGATGCCGTGGGAGGTCAACCCGGTCGGGTTCTTCTACCGTTCGGACCTGTTCGACAAGGCAGGCATCGACTCCGCGGCGATCAGGACCTGGGACGACGCGATCGAGGCGGGCAAGAAGCTCAAGGAGAAGACGGGCGCCTACCTGATCGGCCTGAACAAGCCGGCGGCCGGCAGCATGGACATGGACCTCTTCCAGTCGCTGCTGCAGCAGCAGGGCGCCTTCTACTTCGACCGTCAGGGCGCGGTCACGCTCTCCTCGGCGCCCGCCGTGCAGGCGATGACCCTGATCAAGAAGATGAACGACGCCGGGATCGTCGCCGACACCTCCGGCGAGGGGACGCGGAAGAAGCTGATCAGCCAGGACAAGGTGGCGGTGCTGCCGTGGGCGGCCTGGGGCGTCGGCTACATCCCCGAGACGTGGCCGGAGCAGAAGGGGCTCTGGCGCGTCATGCAGCCGCCGGCCGTCGTGCCGGGCGGCAAGCGCACCGCGATCGTCAACTCCACGTACCTGTCGGTCTCCGGAACCAGCCCGCACAAGGCGGAGGCGTTCAAGTTCCTTGAGTACGCGCTGACCAGGCCCGAGGTCATCAACAAGATGTTCAAGGACGGCGGGGTCTTCCCCGCTCTCAACGCCGCCTACGCCGACCCGCGGTTCACCGCCAAGACGGACTACTACGGCGGGCAGCCCGCGCTCAAGACCTTCGTGGACTCGCTGGGCGAGGGCGCGGACGCCACCTACTACTCCGGCGACTACGCCCGCGCGCTGAAGATCGCCAGTGACGCGCAGACCCAGGTCCTGCTGAAGGGCGCCGACCCGGCCGCCGCGCTGAGCCAGGCGGCCCAGCAGCTGTCCCAGCAGTCCGGCAGGAAGCTCGCGGGATGACCGCCCGCCTGCTCACCAGGAGAAACGTTCCGTACTTCCTGGTGCTGCCCGCGCTGCTCGGCTTCGTCTGCTTCAAGGCCTATCCGATCCTGGCGGCGGCCTACATCAGCCTGACGACCGGCGCCGGGGCGGCGCGTTCCTTCGCCGGACTGGACAACTACGTCAGGCTGGTGCACGACCCGCTGTTCTGGACGTCGTTGGGGAACACCGCGCTGATCCTCGTCGTCCAGGTCCCGATCATGCTGATCCTCGCGCTGCTGCTGGCGCTGGGCCTCAACTCCAAGCTCGTACGGCTGCGCGCCCTGTGGCGGCTCGGCGTCTTCATGCCCTCGCTGACCGGCCTGGTCGCCTACGGCGTGATGTTCTCGGTGATCCTCAGCAAGGACTCCGGCCTGCTCAACTGGCTGCTCGGGCTCTTCGGCGTCAGCCCGATCGACTGGCTGGGCAGCCCCTTCTGGGCGCGAATCGCCATCGTCATCGCGCTGACCTGGCACTACTGCGGCTACAACGCGGTGATCTACCTGGCCGGGCTGCAGAGCATCGCGAAGGAGCTGTACGAGGCGGCGATGGTCGACGGCGCGGGAGCGGTCCGCCGTTTCTGGTCGATCACCGTCCCGCAACTGCGGCCGATCCTGCTGCTGACGATCGTGCTGTCGGCGATCGGCACGCTGCAACTGTTCGACGAGCCGTTCGTGCTCACCGGCGGCGGCCCGGACAACTCCACCCTGACGATCTCCCTCTACCTGTACCAGAACGGCTTCCGCTACTTCGACTTCGGTTACGCCTCGGCGATTGCCTACGCGCTCACGCTGATCGTGGCCGGCTTCGGGCTGGTGCAGCTCAAGCTCACCGGAGGCAGGAAATGAAGGGCTGGCTGCTGACCTTCGCGCTCGCCGCGTGCTTCGCCCTGTGCGTCGGCCCGTTCTACTGGCTGACCATGGCGGCCACGCACGCCAACGCCGACATCTTCGGCGCCACGCCCACGTTCTCGCCGGGCGACCAGCTCGGAGCGAACACCGCGAAGCTGGAGGAGTCCATCGGCCTGCTCCGCGTGCTGGGGAACACGCTGCTCGTGGCGGCCGTCCAGACGTCGATCGCGCTGGTCGTGGCGTTGCTGGCGGGCTACGCGTTCGCCAAGTTCGAGTTCCGTGGCAGGAACGCCTTCTTCGTCCTGCTGCTGTCGACGCTGGTGATCCCGGGCGGCGTCACCATCATCCCGATCTTCGAGATGATGAACGACCTCGGGCTGATCGACACCTTCCCGGCGCTCATCCTGCCGAACCTGACCGTTCCGTTCGGGATCTTCCTCATCCGGCAGTCGCTGCAGGCCGTGCCCGACGAGTTGCTCGACGCGGCGCGCGTGGACGGGGCAGGGGAGCTCCGGGTGCTGTGGCGGGTGGTGGTGCCGGTCATGCGGCCCGCGCTCGCGGCGTTGGCGGTCTTCCTGTTCCTCGGCGCGTGGAACGACTTCCTGTGGCCGCTGATCGCGCTGCGCACGCCCGAAATGTTCACCCTGCCGGTCGCGCTGGCCACCCTCCAGGGGCTGGCCAGGACCGACTTCGGCCAGGTCATGGTGGGCACCGCGATCTCCGCGCTGCCCATGATGATCCTCTTTCTCATCCTTCAGAAACAGTTCATCTCCGGCCTGCTGGCCGGGGCCACGAAAGGTTGACCATGCAGATCTGGGAGCCGCACGCCCTCGGGGAGACGACCGTCGTCCGCGCGGGCGAGGTCGAGGTGGCGATAGCCGGTACGGAGGCGATCACGGTCACCCCGGTCGCGCCGGACGTCTGGCTGATCGACGCCCCGGAAGGGCACGCGGCGCAGTGGAAACTGCCGTGCGTCGACGCCGCGGCCTTCTGGACGCCGGGCTCGGGCACCCGCTGGATCCCGCCGATCTGGAGCTCTCCGACGTCGGCCGGGCTGGTCTCCGGCGCGCCGGTCGTCAGCCTGGTCGGCACGGCGGGGGCCAACCTGTGCACGGTGGCCCTGGCCTCGGTGACCGGCAGCTTCACCGGCGGCGTGATCGAGGAGACCGGCGAGTTCGTCTTCACCGTGCAGAACGAGGGGCTGCGGATCCGGCTGGACCTGTCGGACCGGCAGTTCTCCGCGGCGCTGACCGAGGTCGCCGGATGGTGGCAGGAGGGCCGCGACCTGCCGCCCACGCCGCGTCAGGCCAGGCTGCCCGTGTACTCGACCTGGTACAGCATGCACCAGGAGGTCTCGCGGGAGTCGGTGGAGCTCCAGGCCCGTCTGGCGAAGGAGCTGGGCTGCGCCACGATGATCGTGGACGACGGGTGGCAGACGGCCGACCGGTCGCGGGGGTACGCCTTCTGCGGCGACTGGGAGCCCCACATCTCCGACATCCGGCAGCACATCCAGCGGGTCCAGAGCGACGGCATGGCCTACCTGCTGTGGTACGCGCTGCCGTTCGTGGGCAAGCACAACGCCGCGTTCGAGCGTTTCGAGGGGAAGTTCCTGCGCTACCTCGACCACATGGACGCGGCCGTCCTCGACCCGCGTCACCCCGAGGTGCGCGCGTTCCTCGTCGACAAGCTGGCGCGAGCGGTGGAGGAGTGGGGCGCGGACGGCCTGAAGATCGACTTCATCGACCGGTTCGGTACCGACGAAGGGGTGGCGGAGCTGCTGCGCGAGCTCGACGTCAGGCTCCGGGCGGCGAAGCCGGACGTGCTGATCGAGCACCGCCAGCCGTACACGAGCCCGGGTCTGTGGCCGTACGCGAACATGGTCAGGGCGGTGGACTGCCCGCTCAGCCCGCAGGAGAACCGGCAGCGGACGATCGACCTGCGGCTGACCGCCGGACCTCAGGCCGTGCACTCGGACATGATCCTCTGGCATCCGGACGAGTCCGCCGAGCAGGTCGCGGTACACCTGATCAACGTGCTCTTCTCGGTGCCGCAGATCTCCGTGGACCTGGCCGCCCAGCGGCCCGACCAGCTCGCCGCCATCCGGTTCTGGCTGGGCGTCTTCCGGCGCCACCTCGCCACGCTGCAGCTCGGCGTGCTGGAACCGCACGGGGTCGAGCACGGATACCCGCTGGTGCGGGCCTACAGTGAGGAGAACGAGGTCGTGGCCCGGTACGCTGCCCTGCCTGTGGACGTGCCGGAGACCGCAGAACTGCTCGTGGCCAACGCCGCCCCCGACACCCGCGTCGTCCTGTACGGGCGGGGTGTCGCGACGGCCGAGGTCCGCGACTGCGGCGGGCGGCTCGTGAGCGAGAGCGAGCTGCGCTTCACCTCCGGCGCGAGCGTGGTCGAGGTACCCGTTGGGGGCCTGCTGACGGTGAGGAGAGACTGAGTGGCGGCACGCCGTGGGATCACCATCGAGGACGTCGCCCGCGCGGCGGGCGTGTCCCGCCAGACGATCTCCAACGCGCTCAACGCCCCCCAGCGGCTCAAGCCGGAGACGCTGGAACGGGTGACCCGGCTGATCGAGGAGCTCGGCTACCGGCCCGACCAGTCGGCGCGCAGCCTCAAGTCGGGCACCAGGCGCATAATCGCCTACCCGACGCCGGTGGACGACCCCGCCAACCCCAACCCGCTGATGGGCGGGTTCCTGGAGGCCGTGGTGGCCTCGGCCGGTGAGGTCGGCTACCGGATCCTGCTGCTGCGTCCGCGCCCGGGCCAGAGTCAGGAGCAGGCACTGGACGAGGTGATCGCGGCCCGCACCGTGGACGCCTTCCTGCTGTCGGACGTGATGCGTGACGACCCCAGAGTCGCGCACCTGACCGCGGCGGGGTTCCCCTTCGCCGCGTTCGGCAGGACGATGCCGGACCAGCCGCAGTCGTGGGTGGACGTCGACAGCGTTCAAGCGGTCATCGAGCTGGTCGGGCTGCTGGCCGCCAGGGGGCATCGGCGCGTGGCCTTCCTGGCCTCCGTCGGCGCGCAACCGTGGATGGAGGACCGCAGAGACGGCTTCCGCGCCGGCGTCCGCAGGCACGGCCTGGTGGGGCAGGAGTTCTCCGCGCCGGGCGACGGCCCCGCGGAGCTCGTCACGGTCACCCGTGAGCTGCTGCGCGGCCGCAACCGCCCGACGGCCGTCGTGGCCGCCGGTGACTGGCTCGCGCTCGGCGTCTACGCCGCGGCCAGGGAGGAGGGCATCGAGATCGGCGCCGATCTCGCTCTGGCCGCCTTCGACGACCTTCCCCTCACCGCGTTCCTCCATCCCGCCCTGACCACGGTACGGCTGCCGCTCCAGCGCATCGCGCGGGCGCTGATCGGCCGTCTGATCCAGACGGTGGAGGACGGCGCGACCCCTCAGGCGGGGCTGCTGCTGCCCGGGGAGCTGGTGATCCGTCCCAGCATCGGCCCATGATGCGCATCGGCTCGGCCAGCTCCGAGCTGGTCGCGATGTTCGAGTGGGCCCGGGCGAAGGCGCTGCGCCTGCGGCACGAGGGCGGCTCGTGGGGCCCCGTCGACGTCGACGAGCACCGGCCCGCGGGGGCGGGACAGAGCCGCTACCTGCCCTCCTACTGGGCGGGTTACGCACACCGCAGCGGCTTCTACGCCCGCGACTTCGCCCACCAGATCGTCGGCGCGCACCTGCTCGGCATGGCCGAGGCCAACCTCACCATGCTGCGCTGCTTCGCCGCCTCGGCCACCCCCGAGCACGGCTTCCACCCGGTGTGGGCGTTCAACTTCGACGGCTCCTACCTGTCCATCGACTACCGCGGCCCCGACTCGTTCGTCCGCGAGCTGCCCGCGGTGTACGAGCTGGTGGAGAAGGCCGGGACCGCCTACCGATGGACCTGGGACCGCGCCTACGTCGAGGATCCCGTGCTGTGGTCCTACTACCGCAACGCGCTGACGGAGATCGTGCCGCGTGCCACCGGAAGGGGGATCTTCCAGGGCGTGGCCAGCTACAACGAGCTGGCCGGCGAGCACCTGGCGGAGGCGGGGGACTCCGTCGGCTCCCGGTACCAGGCATACCTGGCGATGAGCGCCCTGAGCCGGGCCCGCGGCCTGGACGGCGAGGACTTCGCCTGCCGGGCCGCCGAGCTGAGGCGACACTTCAACGAGGTCTGGAGCGTCGGCGAGAACCCCGCGGACCTGGTGCGCGGCTACACCGTGGACGGCGCCCCCGTCACCGGATGGGGCCGTGAGAACAGCTGGTTCATGCCGCTCAAGGACCTCATCGAGCCGGGTCCGCGCAACGAGGCCTACCTCGACTTCATCGACGGCCAAGCCGCCGGCCCCGAGCGTCCCCGCAACATCGAGGCCTACACGTACCTGCCCGACACCTTCTTCCGTCACGACAGGAACGCGGCCGCCTGGCGCTGGATGCGGCACGTCTTCGACCGGCGTGCGGAACCGCACGTCGCGGGCGGCCTCAACGGCGACTACCCGGAGGTGTCCTTCACCCTCGTCAGCCAGGTCGTCGAGGGCCTGCTCGGCGTCACACCCGAGGTGAACGCCGTGACCACGCTGTCCCACCTGCCCGACGACATCGCCTGGGCCGAGGTCTCGGGCATCCCGTTGGGCGACGGCACGATCACCGTCCGGCACGACGGCAGGACCGCCACCACGCTCACCAACACCTCCAGCGACACCACCTACCGCTGGGAGGCCCGCTTCCCGGACGCCCCCGCCGTGGTCACGCGGGTCGCACCGGGACAGAGCGCCCTGGTCACCGCTCCCGGCCGGCCAGGGTGAGAGCGGGCCCGGCCGGCCTCCCGAAGGGGTGGCCGGCCGGGTGGGCCTATTCGAAGAGGGACGGGTCTCCGGTGCCGCGACGGAGGATCTCGGGCTCATCCTGTGACAGGTCCACGACGGTCGTCGGCGTGGCGCCGCATTCCCCCGAATCGATGACGGCGTCCACCATGTGGTCGAGGCTCTCCTTGATCTCCCAGCCCTGCGTCGATGGCTCGGTCTCGCCGGGCAGGATCAGCGTGCTCGACACCAGCGGTTCGCCGAGTTCGGCCAGCAGCGCCTGGGTGACGACGTGATCGGGGATCCGGACGCCGACGGTCTTCTTCCGGGGATGCAGCAACCGCCGCGGCACCTCCTTGGTCGCCGGCAGGATGAACGTGTACCCGCCCGGAGTCGCCGCCTTGACCAGCCGGAACACCGCGTTGCTCACATGAACGAACTGACCGAACTGCGCGAAGTCCTTGCAGACCAGAGTGAAGTGATGATCGCTGCCGAGGTGCCGGATCTCTCTGATCCGGTCGAGGCCGTCCTTGTTGCCCAGCCGGCACCCCAGCGCGTAGCACGAGTCCGTCGGGTACGCGATCAGCCCGTCGGCATGCAGGGACTCGACCACCTGGCCGATCAGGCGAGGCTGGGGATTGTCAGGGTGCAGGTCGAAGTACTTGGCCACGCATCGGATCATAGGAGCACGTACCTCCACGCATGACACGTGGCCCCTTACGGCCGAGTGCCGGGCGTGGATCGGCTACGGCCGGGACGGGCGGCGCAGGCGTAAGCCGGTGAGGGCGGCGGCGAGGACCAGCGAGCCGGCCAGCACCAGCGCCCGCCCGTCGGGGCCCGCCTCGCCCCCGCCGCCCGTGTTCGCGCCGCCCGTCGGCGTGGCGGTGGGCGTGTCCTCGGAGGTCTCGTCCGGGGGCGTGGCCTCCCTGTCCGGGGTGTCCGTTGTATCCGGGGTGTTCGGGGCGGCGCCGGCGGCGGTGACGGTCAGGGGGTACGACGCCGGCGCGTCCTTGTCCTGGAGCTCGCACTCGATCAGGCGCTTCTGCGGGGTCGGCCCGAAGTTCACCGACGCGGGCCGGACCGTGCCCGTTCCCGGATCCCGGGGCGTGGTCCGCAGCTCGACCGTGTCCCGGGGGAGGGGGATGACCGCCCCCGGGACGATCAGGCCGGGGCTGCCGACGCCCGTCGCCGAGGTCAGCCGGTCGATCCCGCTGACGGCGGCGTAGGCGTAGAGGTTGACCTCGCCGTCCAGGCCGGTGGCGGGGGCGCGGAGCTCGGCGCCCTCGACGTACGAGCCGCGCCAGCCGATGGTCATCTGCCGGCCTGCGGAGGCGGTGGCGGGCACGGTGAGCTTGATGTCCATCTTGACGACCTGCGTCTCGTTCGTACCGGTGGTCTTGCACGTGTACGCCGCCACCGTGCCGCTCTCGGGCGCGGGCGTGGCGAACAGCAGGACGGCCAAGGGCAGGATCAGTGGCAGGCGCACGACGTTTTCCCTTTGCGACGGATGTGACACAGAAGGGACGGCGGACGGATGCGACAGGTTGACCGGACCGTCCACATCCGGACAACACGTGCTGTGCGGAGCCGGTTCTGTCGGACCCGGGTGGTATCCATGGCTCCCATCAAGATGATCACGCTGGACGGCGGAGGCCCCGGGCTCTCGTGGAGAACGCGCAACTGAAGGTAATCGGTCTGCAACAATTCGTGCATGGCGATGTTGCGGTCAGTCAATGGCCTGCCCCACCACGGGTGCGGCGAGCTGGGGCGGGTGGCTCACGGCGCGCTGACCGGCCCCTCGGAGTCGGCCGGGTGGCCGAGGCTGTTCCTCGGCTACAACACCCTCCCCGAGCCGCCGTTCCCGCTGGTCGGCTACCTGCAGTACGAGCTGGCTCCGCCGGCGGGCGAGCTCGACCTGCCCGCGTTGCTGCGCACGATGGCCGAGTCGATGCGGGCTCAGCCCGTGCCGCCCGAGACGGCCTTCGACGAGTCCCGGCGGCGGGTGGCGACGGCGATGCGGGTCGACGCGATGGTGGTCGTCGCCCCCGCGCCTGCCCTCGCGCCTGCGGAGAGCCAGGCGGCGTGGCGACCTCCGGCGCACCGGGAGGGGCCGCGCAGGCCCGCCGCGGCGCACCGGGACGGCGCGTGGGAGCCGGCCGCGGCCCTGGCGGTCGACCGGGCGGGCGCGCGGGTGCTGCTGGTGGCCGGGCGGAGCGCCGAGGGCGGCCGCATCGGGCCGAGGCAGTCGGCCGAGCGGCCCGATCCCGCGCTGGCCGGCCTGCTGGGCGAGGTTCTCGAGGCCCAGTTCGCCTGGACCAAGGCGGCCTTCGCGCTCTGACGCGGCGCGGCGAAGGCGGCAATGAGCCGGACGCATCCCCGGCCCCCGACTACTCTCCTTTGGAAGGGCATGTCTGGTGGTGGAGGGATTCGTGACGGTCAACGGGGCTGCGAGCCGCGAGGCGTCTCCTGCGGCGATGGCGACCGGTGAGGCGGTCGGCCGGGTCCTGGGCACCCAGGCCGCCTCGCCGCTGTCGTTCTGGGTGGGCCTGGAGCCCGGCAAGGTGCTCCAGCTCGACGACGTCGTGGTCACCAGGCGCGACGTGCCCGGCCACGGCCCGGTGCTGGTCGCCGGCGTGGTGACCACGGTCGAGGCCAGGCACGAGGGCGCCGCCTACGACTCCGACGTGTTCCTCATCGCCGAGGGCGCGCTGCCCGCCGCCGTGGTCGAGGTGGCCGAGGTGCGGGTGACCAGGGTCGAGCCCGAGGTGTTCGTGCCGCCGCTGCCGGGCGCCAAGGTGTTCCTGGCCGGGGCCGGCGACCGCGACCAGGCGCTCTACTTCGACGTGATGGACCGCCGGGTGCCCATGGGCATGGGCCGCGACGGCCTGCCGCTCTACGTCAACTTCGACTTCCTCGACGGCACCCGCGGCGCGCACGTGTCGATCTCCGGCGTCTCCGGCGTGGCCACCAAGACGTCCTTCGCCACGTTCCTGCTCTACTCGATCTTCAACTCGGGCGTGCTCGACGCCGAGTCGGCCAACACCAAGGCCCTGATCTTCTCCGTCAAGGGCGAGGACCTGCTCTTCCTCGACCACGACAACGTGCGCCTCGACGAGCAGGCGCGGGCCGCGTACGCCCGGCTCGGGCTGCCCGCCCAGCCGTTCGGCAGCGTGCACGTGTTCGCGCCGCCGCGGCCCGGCGACCCCAACGGCGTGCCGCACGTGTCCGCCCGCACCCAGGGCGTCAGTTCGTTCTACTGGACGCTGGTCGAGCTGTGCGAGGAGGAGCTGCTGCGATTCGTCTTCGCCGACGCCGACGACGAGCGCGCCGGCTACTCCCTGCTGGTGGGCCAGGTGGCGGCCCGGCTGAAGTCGTGGGCCGAGCCGGTCGGCGACGGCGGCGCGGTCATGATCAGGGGCACCGCCTGCCGCACCTTCGGCGACCTGGTCGAGCTGCTGTCCGACCAGTTGCAGGACGAGGCCACCCGCATCGAGTGGACCGGCGCCCAGACCCCGCTCGGCACGGTCAACGCCTTCCTGCGCAGGCTGCGCAGCGCGGTCAAGCCGCTGTCCCCGATCGTCCGCGGCGACCTGCCGTTCTTCCGGGCCCACTCGGTGCGCACGTCCGACGCCCAGGTCACCATCGTCGACCTGCACAACCTGCCCGAACGCGCCCAGCGGTTCGTGGTGGGCGTCGTGCTGCGCGGCGAGTTCCACCGCAAGGAGACCTCGGGCACGGCCAAGCCGCTGCTGTTCGTGGTGCTCGACGAGCTGAACAAGTACGCGCCGCGCGAGGGCGACTCGCCGATCAAGGAGATCCTGCTCGACGTGGCCGAGCGCGGCCGGTCGCTCGGCGTGATCCTCATCGGCGCCCAGCAGACCGCCTCCGAGGTCGAGCGCCGCATCGTCTCCAACAGCGCCGTACGCGTCGCCGGCCGCCTCGACCCGGCCGAGGCCGCCCGCTCCGAGTACGGCTGGCTGCCCCCGGCCGTCAGGGAACGCGCCACGATCGCCAAACCGGGCACCATGTTCGTCGCCCAGCCGGAGATCCCGGTGCCGCTGGCCGTCGCCTTCCCGTTCCCCGCCTGGGCGACCCGGCCGGCCGAGGCGGCGTCGAAGGCCAGCCCGTCGGCCGATCCGTTCCAGGGGTTGCCGGGCGTCGAAGACGACATTCCGCCGTTCTGAAGGGATCTCGGTGAAATTCCTGCACACCGCGGACTGGCACGTGGGCAAGGTGCTCAAGGGCCGCTCCCGCATGGACGAGCACCGGGCCGTGCTGCGCGAGCTGGTCGCGGCGGCCCGCACCCACGACGTCGACGCGGTCGTGGTGGCCGGCGACCTGTTCGACACCTCCGCGCCGACGCCGGAGGCCCAGTCGCTGGTGCTCAACGCGCTCATGGCGCTGCGCGGCGACGGCCGTGACGTGGTGGTGCTGGCCGGCAACCACGACAACCCGCAGCTCTTCGAGGTCTACCGGCCGGTGCTCGGCAAGCTCGGCATGCACGTGGTGGGCGTCTTCCGCCGCCCCGACGCGGGCGGCACGCTGGCCTTCACCGCGCGCTCGGGGGAGCCGGTGCGGCTGGGCGTGCTGCCGTTCCTGTCCCACCGCTATGTCGTACGCGCCGCGGAGGTGCTCACCGGCACCACCGCCGACCACAACCGCGACTACGCCACCCGCATCTCCGAGCTGGTCGGCGCGCTGACCGCGGGCTTCCAGAGCGACACCGTCAACCTGATCACCACGCACGGCACCCTGCCGGGCGGCGCGTTCGGCGGCGGCGAGCGCGAGGCCCAGTCGATCTTCTCCTACTACTTCGAGTCCAACGCCTTCCCGGTCTCCACCCAGTACGCCGCGCTCGGCCACCTGCACCGCAGGCAGCAGATCCCCGGCCCGTGCCCGATCTGGTACAGCGGCTCGCCGCTGGCCGTCGACTTCGGCGAGGAGGGCAACACGCCGGGCGCGCTGCTGGTGGAGGTCACGCCGGGGCGGCCCGCGGTGGTGCGGGAGCTGACGTTCGCCTCGGCGCGCCGGCTGCGCACGGTGCGCGGCACGCTGGAGCAGCTGGAGGGCCTGGAGGCGGGCGACGACTGGCTGAAGGTGATCGTGGAGGAGAAGCCCCGCGTCGGCCTGTCCGACCAGGTGCGCGACCTGCTGCCCGGTTCGGTCGACGTCGTCCTCGACGAGCGGTTCCGGCCGGTGCCCGCGGTGCGCCGGGCCGGGTCGGCCGCGCGCAGCCCGCGCGAGCTGTTCCGCGAGTACCTGACCGCGACCGGCCGCCACGACGACCAGGTCGCCGCCCTGTTCGACCGGCTCTACGACGAGGTGACCGGCTGATGCGTCCCCTGCTGCTGCATCTCGACCACTTCGGCAGTTTCCGCGAGCCGGCCACCGTCGACTTCTCCGACACCGAGTACTTCGCCCTGGTCGGCCCGACCGGCGCCGGCAAGAGCACGATCATCGACGCCATCTGCTTCGCCCTGTACGGCACCGTCCCGCGCTGGGGCAAGGAGAACGTCATCGCCCACGCCCTGGCGCCGTCGGCGAGCTCGGGCAAGGTGGCGCTGGTGTTCGAGAGCGACCGGCGGCGCTACGGCGTGGTGCGCTCGCTGGTCCGCGACGCCAAGGGGACCGTCCGTACCAAAGAGGCCAGGATCGACGAGCTCGACCCGGCGGCGCCGCTCGACGCGGCGTACGAGATGGTGCTGAAACCGCTGGCCGAGGGCGAGAACGTCACGCCCGAGGTGCAGCGGGTGACCGGCCTGGAGTACAAGTTCTTCACCCAGTGCGTGGTGCTGCCGCAGGGCCGGTTCGCCGAGTTCCTGCACGCCGCGCCGCGCGAGCGCCAGGACCTGCTGGTGCAGCTCCTCGACGCCGACGTCTACGAGCTGATCAGGCAGCGGGCCGCCCGCGACGAGGAGGCCGCGCGCAACGCCGCCGCCTTCGCCCGCGACCAGCTCGCCAAGCTGGCCGGCGCGTCCGACGAGGCCGAACGCGAGCTGGCCGACCGGCTGGCCGCGCTGCGGCGGCTGGCCGGCACCATCGACACCGACCTCGACCTGCTGCGCTCCCGCGAGGCCGACATCGGGCGGGCCGAGCAGGAACGCGCGTCCGTGGCCGAGCGGCAGTCGGCGCTGGCCGCGCTGCGCATGCCGCCCGCGGTGCCGACGCTGGCCTCGGCCCGCCGCGAGGCCGCCGACGCGGTCGCCGCGCTGGAGACCGAGGCGGCCTCCGTGGAGGCCGACGAGCACGAGGCGTTCGAGGCGCTGGCCGCGCTCGGCGACCGCGCCGAGCCGGTGGCCGCGCTGGCCGCCCTCGACGCCCGCGAGCGCCTCACCGCCCAGGCCGCCGACGCCCGCAAGGCGGCGGCCGAGGCCGCCACGACGCTGGAACGCCTCACCCCCGCTGTCGCCGACGCCGAACGCGCCCTGACCGACGCCGAGCACGAGCGCGAACGGCTGCGCGACGCCCACACCGCGGCCGGTCTGAGCCACCGGCTGGCCGTGGGGGAGCCGTGCCCGCTCTGCCTGCGCCCGCTCACCGAGCTGCCCCACCACGACAGGCCCGCCGATCTCGGCGCCGCCGACCGCGCCCTGGCAGCCGCCCGCGACCACGCGGCCCGTGGCCGGGCGGCCCTGGCCAAGGCCGAGACGTCGGCGTCCATGCTGGCCACGCAGTCGGGCAGGCTCGATGCCGAGCTGGCCGCGCTGCCCGCCCCCGGCGACCGCAACGAGATCGAAGGCCGCCTGGCCGCCATCGCCAAGGCCGAGGCCCTGGCCACCGAGGCCCGTACGGCCATGCGCAACGCGCGCAAGAAGCTCGAACGCGCCCGTACCGCCGCCGAACAGGTCGAACGGCAGGCCGAGAGCGCCTGGCAGACCCTCGCGGCCACCCGCGACCGGCTGCTCGTGCTCGCGCCCTCCGGCGAGGCCCCGCCGCCGCTCACCCGCGACGACCTCCACCGCGCCTGGACCGAGCTGCTCGGCTGGCGCGACCGGGCCGCCGAGGCCGCCCGCGCCGCCCTGGCCGAGCGGGAGCAGGAGTTCGCCCAGGCCACCGCCCGGCTCGCCGCCGAACGCCACCGGCTGACCGAACGCCTGGCCGAGCACGGCGTCACCGTCCCGCGCAACGCCACCCCCGACCAGCTCGGCGCGGCCGTCGCCGGAGCGGTCGCGCGGGCCGACGGCGCCCTCGAACGGGTCCGCGAGGAACGCAGGCGCGCCGCCGAGCTGGAGACCGCCGTCGCGGAGAAGGATCACGAGGCCAAGGTCGCCCACGAGCTGGCGCTCCGCCTGCGGGCCAACGCCTTCGAGCGGTGGTTGTGCGCCGAGGCGCTGGCCGTGCTGGTCGCCGCGGCGTCCGAGACGCTGATGGAGCTGTCCGACGGCCAGTACGAGCTGGCGCTCGGCGAACGCACCGGCGACATCGAGGTCATCGACCACGGCGAGGCGGGCCTGCGGCGCAGCGCCCGCACGCTGTCCGGCGGCGAGACCTTCCAGGCCGCGCTGTCCCTCGCCCTGGCGCTGTCGGGGGCCGTCGCCAGAGGGCTCGACTCGATCTTCCTGGACGAGGGCTTCGGCACCCTCGACCCGGCCACCCTCGACACCGTCGCCACCACCCTCGAACGCCTGGCCGCCGGTCAGGAGCGCATGATCGGCGTCGTCACCCACGTCCCGGCGCTGGCCGACCGGGTGCCGGCGCGCTTCGAGGTGCTGCGCGACGCGAAGGGCTCGCACGTGCGCAAGGTGGGGCCGTGAACCCGGGTTTCACCGTCGATCCCTGGGACCCGGGTTACGCCGCCGCGATCGCCGTCGAGGCCCTGTCCGAGCTGGGCGCCACCAGCGCCGAGCTGATCCTCGACATCGAGCGGCCGGCCGCCGACTGGAAGCCGGTCACGCCGGGCCCCGGCGCCGCCGCCCCCGAGACGCTGCTGGTCGCCGACGGAGTGCGCCGGATCGACGCCCGCGTGTGGGTGCACGATCCCGACCTGCCGATGCCCGTTCCCGGGATCGCCGCCTCCTACGCCGCCGGGATCGTCCGCTGCGAGCGCGAGGGGGCCGAGCTGGCCGCGATCGAGGTCAACAGGACGCTGATCTCGGCCTCGCCGTACGCGCCGGAGGTCAAGACCGCGCACGCCTCCTACCTGCCGAACAAGGCCGCCGACTCCAGCTTCGAGGAGCTGTCGCTCGCCCTGCAACGCCAGGTCACCCAGCTGGAGGTGGACCTCGCGGTCCGCCACCGGTCGCTGGGCGACGACCTGCTGCTGGTGGACGGCCCGCTGCGGGGGCGCACCCACCTGCCCCGGACGGTCGGCTACATCAAGACGCACCACGCGGCGTACCTGCCGCAGCCGCAGTCGGCCGTGGTGGCCGCGCTCACGCCGGGGCAGCGCACGCCGGTGTTCCTCATGGGCACGAGCTGGCGCCGGCACGCCTGGTACCTGCGGCTGCCGGTCCAGTCGACGGCGCCGTGGGCGGGGATCGCCCGCTGCGAGGCCAGCGCCGAGCTCGACCCCGCGCAGGTCGTCGAGCTGGCCGACGCCGTCACGCTGGCCCTGCCTGCGCTGGCCGGCGTCGACTACAAGGACCCGCGCGCCCCCCAGAACCTGGTCCCGATCGGCGGCCTGGAGAAGCTGCTCCGCCACCACCTCGGCGACCCGCGCCTGCTCTACCGCTCACTGCGCACGGCCGCCCACCAGTAGCCGGGTCAGCCGGCCGGGAGGGTGGCGGTGACGACCAGGCCGCCGCCCTCGCGCGGGCGGGCCGTCACGTCGCCGCCGTGCGCGACGGCCACCGAGCGCACGATCGACAGCCCGAGCCCCGCGCTCATCCCGGTGACCACCCGTTCGGCGCCGTGCCGGTGGAACGGCTTGAACAGCAGCGGCACGTCGTACGGCGGCACGCTGGGGCCGCTGTTGGTCACCTCGACCTCGGCCAGGCCACCGGGCGCCGTCCGGCTCACCACCCGGACCCATCCGCCGTCACTCAGGTTGTGCCGGATGCCGTTCTCGACCAGGTTGTGCACCAGTCGTTCGAGCAGCAGCGCGTCGCCCGCGGTCGGCGCGGGTCCGGCGTCCTCCTGCACGACGACGTTGGCCTCCGCGGCGGCGCGGGCGGTCTGGGCGACCACGTGCGAGACGATGTCGGCGAGGTCCACCGGGGAGCGGTCGGTGATCTCCTGCTCGGAGCGGGCCAGCAGCAGCAGGCCCGAGATGAGCCGCTCGTGGCGGGCGTTGATCTGCAGCAGGCTCTCGCCCAGCTCCTTGACGTCGTCGGAGGCGGTACGCCGGTGCATCGCCAGCTCCACCAGGGCCCGGTTGAGCGTCAGGGGCGTGCGCAGCTCGTGGGAGGCGTTCGCGACGAACCTGCGCTGGCCGTCGAAGGAGCGGTCGAGCCGCTCCACCATCGTGTCGAACGTGTCGGCCAGCGTCTTGACCTCGTCCGGGGGGCCGCCGAGCGCGATGCGCTCGTGCAGGCCGCGCTCGGCCATGGGGGCGGCGGCGATCCTGCGCGCGGCCTCGGTCACCAGGTGCAGCGGGGCCAGCACGCGTCCGGCCACCACCCAGCCGAGCCCGATGGCGGTCCCGCACACCACGACGAGCGCGATCGCGCCCTGGGTGAGCAGCGAGGTCACGGCGGCCTCCCGCACCCCTTCCTCCTGCTGCCGCATCCAGTTGACGGCGGCGGGGCCGACCAGCTCGACGCCGTCCTGCTTGAGGAAGATCACGTTCTTGCGGGTGCCGTCACTGGTCATGAACCGGTTCTCGAACGACTGCGCGAGCTGCTGGTTGAACAGCAGGTACGTGACGCCCAGCAGGGCCAACCCCGCCACCAGGAACAGGGCGCCGTACACGAGGGTGAGGCGCAGCCTGAGGGTGGGGTGGGGCGGTCTCATGCGATCCGGTACCCCACTCCCGGCACCGTCTCCACCACCGGCGGGTCGGCCAGCTTGCGGCGCAGCTTGAGTATCGTCAGCCGCACCGCGCCGGTGAACGGGTCGGCGTGCTCGTCCCACGCCTTCTCCAGCAGGTGCTCGGCCGAGACGACCGTGCCCTGCGCCCGCATCAGCTCGGCCAGGACGGCGAACTCCTTCTTCGACAGCGGCACGAACCGCCCGTTCCTGAACACCTCCCTGCGCCCCGGGTCGAGCGTGATCCCGGCCCGGCGCAGCACCGGGGGTGTGGCCGGTCGCGAGCGCCGTCCCAGTGCCAGGACGCGCGCCGCCAGCTCGGGGAAGGCGAACGGCTTGGACAGGTAGTCGTCGGCGCCGATGGACAGCCCGCTGACCCGGTCGTCGAGCTGGGCGGCGGCCGTGAGCATCAGCACCCGCGCGTCGGACTCGGAGGCGACCAGCTCCCTGCACACGTCGTCGCCGTGCACGCGCGGCAGGTCGCGGTCCAGGACGACCACGTCGTAGTCGTTGACCGCGATCCGCTCCAGCGCAGCCGCGCCGTCGTGCGCGAGGTCGACCGCGTGGGTCTCGTCGCGCAGCCATTCGGCGATCGCGCCGGCGAGCACGCGCTCGTCCTCCACCACCAGCACCCGCATTCCGTACCTCCGGCTCGATTCTTGCGCGGGTGGCATTTGATCCGGATAAGCCGGAGATGGAAACGCTGGAGAAACACGTCCGCGTATTGCATCTCCCCTCGTAAGGCCACCGGCTTTCGACGGAGGAGAACATTCATGCGAGGACGATCCCTCATGGCGCTGGCCGCGGCCGCGCTGTTCCTGACGGCGTGCGGCGCCCAGGAAGGCGGATCGGACGTGGCGTCGGTGACCGGCACCGGCGCCAAGCCGACGGCCGGCGCCACGGCCACCGCCGACCGCAACGCGCAGGCCGTGAAGTACACCACCTGCCTGCGCGAACAGGGCCTGGACATCGCCGACCCCGGCCCGGACGGCCGGATCCAGATGAAGTTCGACAAGGGCTCCGGCGGCCCGGAGAAGGTCCAGAAGGCCATGGACGCCTGCAAGGCGCTCCAGCCCGCGGGCATGAACCTGGGCAAGGGCGGCGACCCCAAGCAGGCCGAGAACATGCGCAAGCAGGCGCAGTGCATGCGGGACAACGGCGTGGAGGCGTTCCCCGACCCCGAGGGCGGCATGGTGCGCATCACGCCCGAGGTCGGTGAGGACCCCGACTTCAAGGCCGCGCAGGAGAAGTGCCGGATGAACATCGGCGGGGGACAGGGGGGCTCTTGATGGGGACGGCCACCATCGACGGAAAGGCCGAGCCGGACGTCCCTTCCTCCCGCGCCCGCCGCCGCCGCGGCGGGCGGGCGGTCCTCGCCCTCGTCGGGGTGGCCGCCGTCGCGGGGGCGGCGGTCCTGGCGGTCAATCCCGGCGGGGTGCTGGACGGCGGCGCCGCCCCGTCCGCGTCGGCCGCCGCGCTGCCCCCGGCCACCACCCCGGTCGCCCGCCAGACGCTGAACGACACCAGGGACGCCGACGGCGAGCTCGGCTACGGCCCGGTCACCACGGCCATGGCCAGGAAGGCCGGCACCGTCACCTGGCTCCCGGACAGCGGCGACCTGATCACCCGCGGCCGGTCCCTGTACCGCCTGGACAACAAGCCGGTCATGCTCCTGTACGGCACCACCCCCGCCTACCGCGACCTGCGGATCGGCAGCGAGGGCAAGGACGTCGAGAACCTGGAGCGCAACCTGCGCAAGCTCGGCTACGACGGCTTCACCGTGGACGACGAGTACACCTACGACACCGCCCAGGCGGTGCGGGAGTGGCAGGAGGACCGCGGCCTCGACGAGACCGGCGTGGTGGAGCTGGGACGGGTCGTCTTCGCCCCCGGCAAGGTCCGGGTGGAGAGCCTGGAGGCCGAGCAGGGCCAGCCCACCGGCCCCGGCCAGAAGATCCTCACCTACACGGGCACGAAGAAGGTCGTCACCGCCGAACTGGCCGCCGAGGACCAGCGGATGGCCAGGAAGGGCACCAAGGTCTCGGTCACCATGCCGGACGGCAAGGACGTGGCCGGCCGGATCACCGAGGTGGCCACGATCATCGACCCCGGTGACGGGCAGAACGCCGACCCGGAGACCCGCCTGGAGGTGCAGGTCTCGCTGGGGAACGCCAAGGCCGCCAAGGGGCTGGACCGGGCGGCGGTGAAGGTGACGTTCACCGCCGACCGGCGGAAGGGCGTGCTGACCGTGCCGGTGTCGGCGCTGGTCGCGTTGCGGGAGGGCGGGTTCGGGGTGGAGGTGGTGGAGGGTGGCAGGTCGCGGTACGTCGCCGTGCGGACCGGGTTGTTCGCCGGTGGCCGCGTCGAGATCTCCGGCGACGGGCTCACCGACGGCATGACAGTGGGAATCCCGAAATGACCCCCACCCCAACCCCCTCCGAACCCACCACCCCGTCCCCTGCGGGTGCGGGGCGGGGCATGATCGTGCTCACCGACGTGTCCAGGACCTATCCCGGCGGGGTGGCCGCGCTGGACTCGGTGTCGCTGGAGGTCCGGCACGGCGAGCTGGTCGCCATCGTCGGCCCGTCGGGCTCGGGCAAGTCCACGATGCTCAACGTCGTCGGCACCCTCGACCGTCCGTCGGCGGGCCGCGTCGAGATCGACGGCCACGACGTCTCCAAGCTGTCGGACAACCAGCTCTCGGCCCTGCGCGCGACCACGATCGGCTTCGTCTTCCAGCACTTCCACCTGGCCGCCAAGGTCACCGCGCTGGACAACGTGGCCGACGGCCTGATCTACACCGGCCTGCCGCTGCCCGAACGCCGCCGCCGGGCCGGGACGGCGCTGCGCCGCGTCGGCCTCGGGCACCGCGTCGACCACGAGCCGCACGAGCTGTCCGGCGGCGAGCGGCAGCGCGTGGCCATAGCCAGGGCGGTGGCCGGCGACCCGCCGCTGCTGCTGGCCGACGAGCCCACCGGCGCGCTGGACTCGGTCTCGGGCGCCGGCGTGATGGACCTGCTGCACGAGCTGAACGGGAGCGGCACCACCATCGTGATCATCACCCATGACCGGGAGATCGCCGCCGGCCTGCCCCGCCAGGTGAGCATGCGAGACGGCCGGATCGTCTCCGACTCGGGCTCCGGACGTGGTGCGGAGCGGCTCGGGGGCGGGGAAGAGGGCGGTGGCCGGTGCGTGCGCGAGCCCGTCGAATCCGAGGTGGCGTGATGGCGACCCTGGAGCGTCCCCGGCTCTCCCCGGCCAGGATGCGCCCGCGCGACGTGATGCGCGTGGGCGCGGTCGGCCTGCGTACGCGCCCGCTGCGGGCGTTCCTGTCGGCGCTCGGCATCGCGATCGGCATCGCCGCGATGATCGGCGTGGTCGGCATCTCGTCCTCCTCCAGCGCCGAGCTGGACCGTACGCTGTCCGCGCTGGGCACGAACCTGCTCACCGTCTCCTCCGGCACCACGCTCCTGGGCGAGGCGGCCCAGATGCCGACGGACGCCGAGGCGATGATCGAGCGCATCGGCCCGGTGGAGTCGGTCTCGTCCACGGGCAAGGTGCCCGAGGCCAAGGTCTACCGCAGCGAGGAGATCCCGGCGCCCCAGACCAACGGCCTGGTCACGATCGCCGCCCGCCTCGACCTGCTGCCGACCGTGGGCGCGACGGTCCGCCGCGGCACCTGGCTCAACGCGGCCACCGAACGCTACCCGGCCGTCGTGCTCGGCTCGGCCGCCGCCCAGCGGCTCGGCATCGGCACGGTCACCCCCGACACGCAGGTGGTGATCGGCGGCATCCGGTTCACGGTGGTCGGGCTGCTCGAGCCGGTGCCCCTGGCCGAGGAGCTGGACAGCGCGGCCCTGGTCGGCTGGCCGGTCGCGGAGTCCAGGCTGGACTTCGACGGGCATCCGACCACGCTCTACACCCGCTCGCAGGAGGCGAGGCTGGCGGACGTGCGGTCGGTCCTGGCCGGCACGGCCAACCCCGAGGCGCCCAACGAGGTGGACGTCTCCCGCCCGTCCGACGCGCTGGCCGCCAAGCAGGCGACCAGCCAGGCCTTCGCCGGGCTGCTGCTCGGCGTCGGGGCGGTGGCGCTGCTCGTGGGCGGCGTCGGCGTGGCCAACACGATGGTCATCTCGGTGCTGGAGCGCCGCGCGGAGATCGGCCTGCGCCGTTCGCTCGGCGCGACGCGCGGCCAGATCCGCACCCAGTTCCTCGCCGAGTCGCTGCTGCTGTCCGCGCTGGGCGGCGCGGGCGGGATCCTGCTGGGGGCCGGCGTCACCGTCGCCTACGCCTTCTCCCGGGGGTGGCCGGCCGTGGTGCCCGCGTGGGCGACCGTCGGGGGCCTGGCGGCCACGCTGCTCATCGGCGCGGTGGCCGGGCTCTACCCGGCCGTGCGCGCCTCCCGGCTGTCGCCGACGGAGGCGCTGTCGGCGCCCTGAGACAAGCGCCCCGGGGTCAGGACAGAGTTGTCTCGGGGGCGGGGGAGTAGCAGGTCGTCCTGCCGACGATCCTGACGTTCGGCCCGTCGAGCACGGTGAGCTCGAACGTCAGGTTCGTCCGCGGGTTGCGCAGGACGGAGATGACAGGGGTCTCGTCACGCAGGTCGAGATCCTCGATGATCTGGTCGTAGCCCATGTCCTGGAGGGTGTGCAGCAGGCCGTCGGGGGCTTCGGCGGCCTCGCCCTCGGCCCGGACGAGCCGGCGCACCTGGCCGGGCACGCACGAGCGGTCTTCGGTCTCGTCGGAGCGGTCGGCCGGCGACACATGCAGCGCGGCGCTGGTGAGCAGGGTGTCGGTGTCGGCGGTGAGCTGCCTGGCCGCCTCCTCGAAGGAGGACTGGCGGCCGGAGGTACAGGCTGCCGCGACCGCGACGCATACAAGCACCGCGGACATCACGACCGAGCGACCAGCCAGGCGCACGTTGGGACGATATCGGAGATCAATTCCGGGCGCAGGAGGATTAACGCAATATTAATGGCCGATATCAAAAGGCAGTCCGGTCGCCCATTCTCAGGAGGGGCCGGTTCTCAGCTCGTCCAGCTTGCGTTCGATGCGGTCGAGGCGCCGGCACAGGTCCTCCAGGTCGCCGCGTTCGGCTCCCTCCTCCTCGGGGCGCAGGTGAACCAGGAGCGAGCCGCCGGGCTCCAGGCGTACCAGGTCGGTGTCGGTGACGCTCTCGGCCCCCCGGAGCTGGAGCATCACGTTGAGATCGGCCTGCCGGACGCCCATCCGGCGCAGCGCCGAGGGGATGAAGTGCCCGTCGCGGGCCAGGACGACCGGCGTGCCCTCGAACACCCTGCCGACCGAGGGCACGGTCGCCGCCAGCCGCACCACGACCGAGTTGACCGCCACCAGGATCACCACGCCCACCAGGCCGCCGATCAGCGAGTTGTCCGGGCCGATGATCGCGTTCTGCACGACGTTGCTCATCAGCAGCATGACCACGAAGTCGAAGTTGTTGAGCTGCGCGATGCCGCGTTTGCCGGCGATGCGGAGCAGCACGGCGATCGTCACGTAGACGGCGATCGTCCTGACGGTCTTGTCGGCGACGGAGACCCCCAGGTCGAACAGGTCGCTCACCGGCGCCTCAGCTTGGCGATCAGCCCCAGGTCCTCCACGCAGCGTCCGAGCCCCAGGGCCACCGCGTCGCTGGGCCGCTCCGCGCGCCGCACCGGCATGGACAGCCCCTCCTGCAGCCGCCGGCGCAGACCGGGCAGCAGCGCGCCGCCGCCGACCAGCACCATTCCGCGCTCGCCCAGGTCGGCGGTCAGCTCGGGAGGGCAGCGTTCCATGGTGTACTCCGCGGCCCGCACGATGTGCTCGACCGGCTGGACGGCCACCTCGCGCACGCGCGCCGCGGGCAGCGCCACCGCGCGC
Organism: Nonomuraea sp. NPDC049758; assembly: GCF_040674635.1. Taxonomy (NCBI): domain Bacteria; kingdom Bacillati; phylum Actinomycetota; class Actinomycetes; order Streptosporangiales; family Streptosporangiaceae; genus Nonomuraea; species Nonomuraea sp. NPDC049758. The sequence continues at coordinate 171,787 of NZ_JBFAMZ010000004.1, read as the reverse complement.
TCCTCGCCGGTGCCGGCGTCCCTGCCGCGGATCAGCACGTTCCCGGCCGGCTCCCGCGTCGCGCGCAGCTTGGCCGACTCGGCCTCCCGCTCGTCGGCCTGCAGGCCGTGCTCGTCCTCGACCAGGCGGGCGACCGCGCGGGTCACGGCGTGCCCGCCGCCGCGCACGGTTCCGGCGGCGACCACGGCCCCGCAGGAGAGCACGGCGACCCTGGTGGCGTCCCGGCCGATGTCGACGACCATGTGCCCAGAGCCGTCGCGGACCGGCAGGCCCGCGCCGAGCGCGGCCGCGATCGCGTGTTTGACCAGCAGGATCCCGCGGGCCTCCGCCTCGAAGCCGGCGTCGCGCAGCGCCACCCGCTCGATCGGCGTGAACTCGTCGGGCACGGCCATCACCAGGCGCGGCCGGGGGAACGGGTGCCGGTGCACCTTGCGCAGGAAGTGCCTGATCATGCGCCGGGCGAGCTCGCCGTCCTGGGGCAGGCCGTCGCTGATCGGCCAGTACGTCTCGCCGTCCGTGCCGTCCGCGCCGTCCAGGGCCTCGGCGCCGAAGCCGACGACCCTGCCCGTCTGCCTGTCGCGCAGGACGACCGACGGCTCGTCCAGCACGATGCCCCTGCCCTTGGCGTAGATCCTCGTGCCGGCCGCGCCGAGGTCGATCGCCAGGTCACGACCCAGGAGGCTCATCGCCGTACTGGGAGGTTGAGCATCATGCCTGGGTGTATATCCGGCGCTTCTCCAACGCAACACCAGGAACCGCAGAGTTCCGTTTTACCCTTCGCGCCGCAGGGCGGCCAGCGTCTCGTCGGCCCACTCGATGCCGGAGCGCGCCTGGTGCAGGCCGAGGGACAGCGCGTACTGGCCGAACAGGCCCCCGGGCCGGCAGTCGAGCGTCGCGAGGCGGGCCTGGAAGTGGGCCTTGATGCGCTCGACCACGGCGACGGCCTGCCCGGTGTCGAGCAGGGCCAGCAGGAACGCCTGGAGGGCGGTCTCGCTGCGCACGGTCGCCGACGGGTCGTGGCCGACCAGCCACTCGGTGACCAGCGCGCGACCCTCGGCGGTGACGGCGTAGATCTTGCGGCCCCGGGCGCCCTCGTGCTCGACCGTCACCAGGCCGTCGGCGGCCATCTTGACCAGCTCCGGATAGATCTGCGTGTGCCCCGCCTGCCAGACGTGGTTGAGCGAGTGCTCGAACTTCTTGGCCAGGTCGTAGCCGCTGGCCGGGCCTTTGGTGGCGAGCAGGCCGAGGAGCGCGATCCGCAGGGACATGCCCGCCAGCATAGCGAAGGCTTGACATGTCAGCTCTTACATATCAATCTTCACCTGTGACTAATGACATGAAGACCAAGGGCAACGGGTTGGTGTTGCTGGCGGTGCTCGGCGGGATGTTCCTGGCGATGCTCGACCAGACGATCGTCGGCACCGCGCTGCCCCGCATCACCGGCGAGCTGGGCGGCACCCGGCTCTACACCTGGGTGGTCACGGCCTATCTGCTCACCTCCACCGTGACCGTGCCGCTGTACGGCCGGCTCTCCGACCAGCACGGCAGGAAGCCGCTGCTGCTCATCGGCATGTCGGTGTTCGTCGTCGGATCGGCGTTGTGCGGGCTCGCCCAGGACATGACCCAGCTCATCGCCTTCCGCGCCGTGCAGGGACTGGGCGCGGGCGCGTTGTTGCCGCTGTCGCTGGCCCTGGTGATGGAGATGTTCCCGCCCGGACGCAACGGCGCCCGCGTGCAGGGCGCACTCGGCGGCGTGATGGCGTTGACGTACCTGGCCGGGCCCTTCCTGGGCGGGTTGTTCACCGACCACGCGAGCTGGCGGTGGGCCTTCTACGTGAACGTGCCGCTCGGGATCGTGCTGATCGCGATCGTGGTGCTGCGGCTGCCGTTCCGTCCGGGCACCGGCGGCGGGGGCCGGCCGGACTACGCGGGCATCGCGGTGTTCGGCGTGGCCATCAGCGCCCTGCTGCTCGGCCTGACCGAGAAGGGCCTGGACGGCAACTCCTGGACCTCCCCGCCCGTGGCCGGGCCGATCCTGCTGGGGCTGGTCCTGCTGGCCGCGTTCGTGCTGGTCGAGCTGCGGGCGGCGAACCCGGTCATGCCGATGCACCTGTTCCGGGACCGCACGTACACGCTGGTCAACGCGACCTCCTTCTTCACCGCCTTCTGCATGTACGCCGGCGTGGTGTTCCTGCCGCGCTACTTCCAGCAGGCGCTGGGCGTCAGCGCCACCGAGTCCGGGCTGAGGATCTACCCGATGACGCTGGCGATGGTGGCGGGCAGCGCGCTCATGGGCACGCTGATGTCCAGGACGCGCACGTACAAGCCGTGGCTGGTCGGGGCGCCGTTCCTGCTGGTGGCCGGCAGCCTGCTCTGCCTGAACCTCACCGTGCGCACCGACGGCCTGCTGCTGGCCGGGTGGATGGCGCTGCTCGGGCTCGGCATGGGGCCGATGTTGTCGGGGCTGACCGTGGCCGTGCAGCAGGCCGTCGCGCCGCGGTACATCGGCACGGCCTCGGCCAACCTCACCTTCTTCCGGCAGATCGGCGGCTCGGTGGCGCTGGCGCTGGCCGGCACCGCGTACACGTCGGTCATCACCACGGACGCGCCGGTCCACGGGCTCGCGGCCGCGCACGCCTCGGCGGCGGCCGTGGTCATCCCGTCGCTGGGCGTGGCGGGCGCGGTGATCGCCCTGGTCGCGCTGGTCATGATGCCCGGCAGGCGGCTGGAGCAGCCGCCCGCGGCGGAAAGCAGAGTGGAGGCCGGTTTCGCGTCGTAAGCGACGTCGTGCGAAGCTGTGGATGTCCCCAGAACCAGGAGGTCCTCATGGCGGAAACACCGGAGCCGGAAGTCAGCGAGACTCCCGAGGACGAGATGAAGCGCAAGTTCCGCGAGGCGTTGGAACGCAAGCGCGGGCAGCAGGCCGACTCGGCCGCGGGTGGCAGGGGCGTGGACCCGTCGAAGATCCACGGGGCGCACGGTCCGGCAGCGAGTAAAAGATCCTTCAGGCGCAAGAGCGGCGGCTGAAAGGTCCGATTTAGCAGGGGGTACGGCATGCCGTGCCCCCTTTCTCTTTACCTCGATAGGTAGATCTTTACCCGGTTCATGACGATTCGTTTGTATTTGTCCGAATCTCTGGGTACCGTCTTAACCAATTACCAGCTGGTGGCGTAGTCCCTACCAGGAGAGGGACGACAGCTGGCGCCGAATCCCGACTTGTCGGGAACCGGGGACCCATCTCATTGGGGTGAATCCGGCCATGTGCCGGTAGGGCATCTCCACGCCCGAACCCGTCAGCTAACCCGGTAGGCGAGATGGAGAGGACTTCACGCATGTACCACCTCGTCGTACCCCCGGACAGTGTAGTGACGACCGCCTGCTGAGCGGTCTCTTCCCTGACTTCCCCCACGCGCCGCGTAACCACCTTTTCGGCGCTCTGCCCGGTTACGCACCGTAGTCACGCGCGTTCCCCCTGTCCCCTCGCGAAGGACTTCACTGCTTCATGTCTCGATTTGGCCTGCGCTCTCTCGCCCTGCTGTCCGTGTCCGCCATGGGCGCGCTGACGATCTCCGCCACCGGCGCCCACGCCGACACCGGCGACGACCAGAAGATCCTGCTCAAGGGTTCCACGAAGGCCTCCTACTTCTGGGACGACTCCTCCGGCCGGGCCGGCGACACCGGCCTCCCCGCCAGCGGCAAGCCCATGCAGAAGGGCCTGGCCGCCAGCCCGAGCTGGCCCCTCATGACCGAGGGTTACGTGACCTACAACGGCAAGAAGATGCCGTTCTTCGTGGGCGACCGCGGCCCCGGCGAGCCCTCCAGCCGTGGCGTCATGCTCGACCTCGACGCCAAGACCTTCGCCGAGCTGACCGGCGGCACCTTCAACCCCGACACGCTCGGCGTGGACGGCAACGGCGGCCAGGGCCACATCAAGATCGACTACGTCATCACCAAGTGGGGCGACGGCAAGGGCAAGAAGAACTACCCCGTGGCCTTCTCCACCGGCGCGTGGGGCAGGTTCGACGCCAACCCGGCCGAGCCCCCCAAGGTGCTGGCCGACAAGCCCGCCGAGGACGCGGCCGGTTCCGCCGGCGGCCAGGTCGGGAAGACCGTCGCGATGGGCGGCACCGTCATGGCCGGCGTGCTCGTGCTGGCCGGCGGCGGCGTGGTGCTCGGCGGCGAGCGCCTGCGCAAGCTGCTCAACGACTGATCTCCGGACAGACCGCTCTTTACGCCTCGCGACCAGAATGACATTCTGGTCGCTGTGATCCAGCGCGCAGCCGCCAACGGCATCGAGATCGCCTACGAGAGCTTCGGCTCACCCGCGGGCAGGCCCCTGCTGCTCATCATGGGACTCGGCGCCCAGCTCATCCACTGGGACGACGAGTTCTGCGAACTCCTGGCCGAGCAGGGCCACCACGTCGTCAGGTTCGACAACCGCGACGCGGGCCTGTCCACGCATCTCCACGACGAGGGCGTGCCCGCATGGGGCGCGCCCTCGCCGTACGTGCTGGACGACCTGGCCGACGACAGCGCCGGGCTCATGGACGTCCTGGGCCTGCCCGCCGCGCACGTCGTCGGCGCCTCGATGGGCGGGATGATCGCCCAGGCGCTGGCCGTCCGGCACCCCGCCCGCGTGCTGAGCCTGACCTCGATCATGTCCACGCCCGGCCCGCAGGCGGCCCCGCCGACCGAGGCGGCCGCCGCGGTGCTCCTCGCCAAGCCCGCGACCGACCGCGAGGGGGTCGTCGCCGGCGCGCTGACGACCTGGGCCGTGCTCGGGTCCCCCGGCTGGGAGCTGGACCGCGAACGCGTCACCAGGCTGGCCGGGCTCGCCTTCGACCGCTGCCACGACCCGGCCGGCACGGCCCGCCAGCTCGCCGCCATCATGGCCTCCGGCGACCGCACGTCCGCGCTGGGCGGGCTGAAGGTGCCCGCGCTGGTCATCCACGGCGAGGACGACCAGCTCGTGCCGCTCGCCGGCGGGCGGGCCACGGCCGCCGCCATCCCGGACGCCCGCCTGGTCACCTACCCCGGCATGGGCCACGACCTGCCCCGCGCCCTCTGGCCCGCGATCGTCGCCGAGATCACCGCCCACACCGGCTCCGCGGCGCCCGCCCGGCCCGAGCCCGCCGCGTGACCCGCCACGTGACCCGCTGCGGCGCCTCGCTGCGCGGGCCGGTCAGAGCTCCAGCTTCTCCTCGATGACCTTGAGCATGTGCCGGGCCAGGGCCAGGTTGGCCCGATTGCGGTCGAGGGCGAGGTAGAGGAACAGGCCCTTGCCGCTGCGGCCGGTCAGCGGGCGGATGATGTGGTACTGGGCGGTCAGCGTGATCAGGATGTCCTCGATGCCGTCCTTGAGGCCCAGCGAGTCCATCGTGCGCAGTTTGGCCTTGATGACCTCGGTGTTGCCCGCCGCCGCGACCTGCAGGTCCAGCTCCTTCGAGCCGCCGAGCGTGCCGAGCGCCATGCCGCTGCCGTGGTCGACGATCGCCGCCCCGATCGTGCCGTCGATGCTCATCATCTCTTTGAGGGAGACGTCCATGCCTGCCATGCTTTCCTCCGCTTCGGTGGGGATGGTTCAGTGCTTGCGTGCCACGGCGGCCACGGAGGCCGCCGTCTTCCTGCCCTCCAGCCGGAGGAGCCCGACGTTGGCGCCGGGTCCCGCCAGAACCGTGAGGACGATCGTGGGGCCCGCGGCGTAGAAGGCCACGAACCCGGCGCTGCCGGACACGAGGGTCTCCTCGAACGTCCCGCGCCCCGCCATGGTCAGCATCCGGCCGCTCATCGCGAGCAGCGCCGCCGACAGCGCCGCCACCTGCTCGCCGGTGTCTCCCTGCAGGTCGCAGGCGATCCGCAGGCCGTCGACGGTGCACGCGACGCTGCCGGTGACGTCCGGCGTGCGGCCGCGCAGGAGCTCCATCTCCGCCAGGACCTCTTGCCGTAGCTCCACGGGTGGCCTCCTCCTGCGTCGTGAGGGGAACCTCACGGCATCTCCTCCAGCGCCTTCTTCAGCCGCAGCAGCAGCGTCAGATCGGTCGGGTCGCCCGTCGGCACCGGCCCGGCGGCCCCCGCCCGCCCGTTCCCGGCGGGAGCTGCCACCGCGCCCGGCACCCGCCTGGGCAGCGCCTCCCCGTCGTCCGGACGGCGTTGCGCGGGCCGTACCGGATCCGGCGGGACGAGGAGGCCGGCGGCGGCCAGCCTCCTGACGGCCACCAGCACCGAGTAGCCCGACCGGCCCAGATGCCGGGCCAGCTCCAGCGGGGTCGCCTTGTGGTCGGCCCGTACGACGACCTCCCACTGCACCTGGCTGAGCGCCACCCCGTGCCCGGGCAGGCGCGGGACCGGCCGCACGGGCTGGGTGTCCACCTCCGGCGAGGGCCAGATGCCGGCCAGCTGCTCCCGGCGGCGGGCGGACTCCCGCACCAGCTCCTGGACGTCGAAGAACCACTGCCCGCCCAGCCAGTGCTCCTCGCCGGGCCGGAACTTCGGCCGCACGCCGGTCACCGGCAGCAGGAAGAAGGCGGCGTCCTGGACCACGCCGAGCACGGCGTACTGGAGCTCGGCCAGGGTGACCGGGCCGTCCTGGAGCAGCCGGGCGCGGCCGCCGTCGGCCTGCAGGGCGCGCAGGGCCGGCTCCGGCACCCGCCCCCTGGCCGCGAACAGCCGCTCGACGCCCGGCGTCTGGGCGCACTCCATGTACGTCACGCGCCCGTCCGACAGGTAGATCGTGCCGTTCCGGCCCACGCGGAGCGCCCCCGTCGCGCGTTCGCGGGCGAGTCCGGCGAGGAGTGAGTCGAGCGCGGCCATGGCTCAGGTGGTCAGCAGGTCGGAGATGGCCCGCAGGCGGTAACGGGCCAGGGCCAGGTTCGACCGTTCCGGGTCGAGGCGGACGTAGATGACCAGCGGCCCCTCGAAGACCGTCTCCAGCAGCCGGAGCAGGTGGTGCCCCCGGTCGGTGGTGACGAGCATGTCGTCGATGCGCACGATCTCGCCGGGACACGTCCGGGTCAGCCCGTCGGTCGTGGCGCGCAGCGCCTCGGTCAGCGCCGCGGCGGACCTGTCGGCGTCCACGCCGGACGCGCTGCTGAAGGCGACCGCCATGCCGCTCGTGCCGTCGACCAGCATGGCGTCGAGCGCGCCCGGTATCGACATGACCTCCGCCAGGCAGGTGTCCACTCCCAGCACCGCGAGCCTCCCTCCGTCGTGGGACGGGGAAAGCGTAGGGGGCCACAAGAGACCAGAAGGGAGGCGATTTACCGAGGGATACGTTTTTATACGGCCAGGACGAAGAAAAGCATCACTCGTGCGGAAATATGATCAATTCACGAGGTTTTTTCACGATGGCGGAGCATTTCGTGCACGTTCTCCTCGGCCCACCGCGCGACCACTGAGATCGGCGCGTGCAGCGAGCGGCCGAGGTCGGTCAGCGCGTACTCCACCCGCGGCGGTACCTCCGCGAAGACCTCGCGGGTGATCAGCCCGTCCAGCTCCATGGCCCGCAGCGTCTGGGTGAGCACCTTCGGCGTCACCCCGCCGATCCGCCCGCGCAGCACGGTGAAGCGCATCGGCCCGTCGCTGAGGCTGAGCAGCACCAGCACCGACCACTTGTCGCCGATCCGGTCGAGGACCAGCCGAGTCGGGCAGTTCGGGTCGAAGGCATCACCAGTATCCATAAGGTACTTATAGCACGATGAAGTAACCAGTATCCGTTGGATACTGTGCTTCTCATGAAGATCCTCGTGTTCGGCGCGACCGGAATGATCGGTCAGCGCATCGTCACCGAACTCACCGGCCGCGGCCACGACGTCACCGGTGTCAGCCGCCGCGGTCCCGTCAAGGGCGACGTCCACGACGCCGCCACACTCGCCGAGGGCTACGACGCCGTCGTCTGCGCCATCGCCCCGCCGCGTGACGGCACCGAGCCCGAGCCGCCGTTCCTGGCCGCCAACCGCGCCCTCATCGACGGCCTGCGCGCCGCCGGGGTGAGCCGGGTGCTGGTCGTGGGCGGCGCGGGCAGCCTCAAGGCCGGCCCGGACGTCGACCTGGTCGACACGCCCGGCTTCCCGGAGATCTACAAGAAGGAGGCCAGGGCCGCGCGGGCCGCGCTCGGGCTCTACCGGGAGGTGACCGACCTGGACTGGACCTACGTCTCACCGGCCGCCGAGATCGCGCCCGGCGAGCGCACCGGCGTCTACCGGATCGGCCGCGACGACCTGCTCAGCGACGCCGACGGCCGCAGCTTCATCACCGCCGAGGACTACGCGGTGGCGATCGCCGACGAGCTGGAGGAGCACGCCCACCCACGCACCCGCATCACGGTCGCCTACTGATCGTCCTCGTCCGGGTCGTCGGGTAACAGCGCCTTCTCGTCGGGCTTGTGCACCAGCACGTTGTCCACGTACGACTTCACCGCCGTGGCCAGCCCGACGTCGCCGCCCGCCGTCTCCGACAGGTACCAGCGGTGGTCGAGAATCTCGTGGAAGAGCTGCGCGGGCTCCAGCTTGCCGCGCAGCTCCGCGGGGATGTCGTCGACCGTCGGGTGGAACACCTCGGCCAGCCAGCGGTGGGCGACGATGGCCTCGTCCTCGTGGCGCAGGCCCTTGGCGACCCGGTAGCCGTCCAGATCGTTGAGCAGCCGCCGCGCCTGGTTCTCCTCCACGTCGAGCCCGGTCAGCCTGATCAGCCGGCGCTGGTGGTGGCCGGCGTCCACCACCTTCGGCCGGACGATCAGGCGGCCGGTGCCGACCTTGCGCCGCACCATCATCTCGGCGACGTCGAAGCCGAGCAGGTTCAGGCGGCGGATGCGCTGCTCCACGCGGTGCCAGTCGACCTCGTCGATGATCTCGCTGTCGGTGATCTCGGCCCACAGGCGGTGGTAGCGGGTGACGATGTCCTCGGCGGTCTCCATGGGGTCGATCGACGGGTGCAGCAGCCCGCCGGCCTCCAGGTCCAGCATCTCGCCGAAGATGTTGGTGTGGGCGACGTCGATGTCGGTCAGCCGCTGGCCCTCGCTGATCATCGGGTGCATCTCGCCGGTCTCGGCGTCCACCAGGTAGGCCGCGAAGGCGCCGGCGTCCCGGCGGAAGAGCGTGTTGGACAGCGAGCAGTCGCCCCAGTAGAAGCCGTTCAGGTGCAGGCGCACCAGCAGCACGGCGAGCGCGTCGAGCAGGCGGGTGAGCGTGTCGGGGCGCAGGGTGCCGGACATCACGGCCCGGTAGGGGAGCGAGAACTGCAGGTGCCGGGTGATCAGCGCGGCGTCCAGGCCCTCGTCGCGGCCGGTCACGTACGCCACGGGCTCGACGGCCGGGGCGTCCAGCCTGGCCAGGTCCCACAGGAGCTGGTACTCGCGCCTGGCGTACCGCTCGCTGATCTCCTTGATCGCGTAGACCTTGCCGGAGAGCCGGGCGAACCGCACCACATGGCGGGAGATGCCGCGCGGCAGATCGACCAGATGATGCTTGGGCCAGTCGGCCAGCGGGACGTCCCAGGGGAGCCGGATGAGGTCGGGGTCGCCTAGCGCGCCAGTGATCTGCAGGGGCATGAACGTCAGGATATGGTGCGTAGGTGGACGAGTTTCTCAACTGGTACTTTTCCGACCGTCCCGTCGTCGCCAGCCAATTGGGAGCCGACGGCTACGACCACACCCTCGGCGATTTCACCGCCTCCGCCTGGGAGAACAGAGCCCGGGAAGAGATCCGCTGGATCGACCGCCTCTCCGACGCCCCGGCCGACTCGCTCGACGACGCCATCGACAGAGACCTGGTCCTGTCCCAGCTGAGGGGCTCGGTCGCGCTCGAATCCTGGCCCGAGTGGCGGCGCAACCCGGGCCTGTACCTCTCGGCCGTCTTCGGGTCGCTGTTCAACGCCTTCCAGCAGCGGCTCAAGCCGGAGCCCGAACTGGTCGCCGCCGCGATCTCCCGCCTGGCCGAGGTGCCCGGCGTGCTGGCCGCCTGCCAGGCCAACCTGGACCCCGACCTCGCCGCGCCGCTGCTGGTCACGCGCGGGCTCAACCAGGCCCGTACGGGCCGCAACTTCCTCACCCGCACGCTCCCCGCGATGGTCGGCGACGAGACGCTGCGCGCCCGGCTGGCCGAGGCCGCCGGACCCGCCGCCGACGCGTTCGACGCGCTGGTGTCCTTCCTCGAAGGCTTCCAGTGCGGCGGCACCTGGCGGATGGGGGAGAAGCTCTACTCCACCCTGCTGCGCGAGCGCGAGATGCTCACGTACGGCGCCGCCGAGCTGCACCAGAAGGGCAGGGCCGCCTGGGCCGACCTGGACGCCCGGATGCGCCGGGTCGCCCTCGGCATGACCGGCGCCGAGGACTGGCGGGCCGCCATGGAGTCCCTCATGGACGACCACCCGCCGACCCTGGCGGACATGCGGGCCGAGTACGAGGCCGAGACCAGGCGGGCCCGCGAGTTCGTCCGCGAGCGCGGGCTGGTCACCTTCCCCGAGGGGGAGGAGTGCGAGGTCCTGCCCTCGGCCGAGTACGCCCGCCCGGTGCTGTACGTCGCCCACTACCTGGCGCCGCCGCCGCTCAGCAGCTCGCGCACGGGCATCTTCTTCGTCCCCTACACCCCCGACGACTTCACCGAGGAGCAGGTACGCCAGCGCCTGCGCACCAACGCGCGCGCCCAGATGCCCTCGATCGCCGTGCACGAGGCCTATCCCGGGCATCACTGGCACCTGTCGTACATGGCGGACAACCCGCGTACGGTCCGCAAGGTCTTCAGGACGCCGTACTTCACCGAGGGCTGGGCCCTGTACGTCGAGAAGGTGCTGCACGAGCAGGGCTACTTCGACACCCCCGCCACCGAGCTGGCCCACCTGGACTTCCGCCTCTTCCGCGCCGCCCGGATCATCGTGGACACCGCGCTGCACTGCGAGGACATGTCGATCGAGGAGGCCGAGACGTTCATGGCCACCCAGGCGTCGCTGTCGCCCGGCACCGCCCGGGGCGAGGTGAACCGCTACTGCGCCTGGCCGACGCAGGCGCCGTCGTACCTGACGGGGGCCATCGAGATCGACCGCATCCGGGAGTCGTTCACCGGGTCGCTGCGTGAGTTCCACGACCGGATCGCCGGCTCCGGCGGCCTGCCGCTGGGCCTGGCCGAACAGGCCGCGCTGGCCTGACCGGCCCGCTCGCGCTTCCCGGCTAGCTCGGGCGGCGCGGGAACGCCGGCGGGTTGGCCGCGCGGTCCACGACGGCGGCGAGCTGCTCGTCGGTCAGGACCGCCGGCCTGCCCACGGCCAGCCCGCGCACGTAGACCTCGCACAGCCACTCCAGCAGGCGGGTGGCCTCGAACGCCTGCTCCATCGTCGCCCCGATGGTCACCCCGCCGTGGTTGGCCATCAGGGCGGCCTGCTTGCCCTCCAGCGCCGCCCGCACGTTGGCGGCCAGCTCGGGCGTGCCGTAGGTGGCGTACTCGGCGACCTTGACCACGCCGCCCAGCAGCAGCGCGTTGTAGTGGACCGGCGGCAGCTCGGTCATCGTCGTGGCCACGACCGTCCCGAACACCGAATGCGTGTGCACGATCGCCTGAGTGCCCGTCGCCTGGTAGACCGCCAGGTGCATGGGGGTCTCCGACGACGGCTGCAGCTCGCCCTCGACCAGGTGGCCCGCCAGGTCCACGATCGGGCACGCCTCCGGCGTCAGCCGGTCGAGCGCCACGCCGGACGGGGTGACCGCCACCTGGTCGCCCCGGCGCACGCTCAGGTTGCCCGAGGTGCCGATGACCAGGCCCAGCTCGACGGCGCGCCTGCCGTAGTCGCACAACTGCTCGCGGAGGCTCATGGGTGGGCACAGTAGTCGGTCGTCCGAAATACTTCCAGCTCTGGCTTCTCTTTGTCAGAGGCGGTCGAGCGCCTGGAGCATGAGCCGTTCGAGGTCGACGCGGGTGAGCCGGCCCGGGTAGAGGAGCAGGTGCAGGCTGAGGCCGTCGACCAGGGCGAGCAGGTGCTCGGCGAGGTCGTCGAGGCTGCCGTCCGCGCGCACCTCGCCGGCCGCGCGGGCCTGGCCGAGCAGTTCCCGTACGGCGGCGCGCAGCTCGTCGGCCTCGGCCCGCTGGACCTCCGCCAGCCGGTCCGAGGCCAGGCTGCGGCTCCAGAAACTGACCTCCAGCCGGCTCTCCTGGGTGCGCTCGGCGTCCAGCGGCAGGTTGTCCAGCAGCAGCTCGCGCAGGGCGGCCAGGCCCGTGACGCCCTCCACCTTGCGCGTCAGCCGCTCCCTGATGCGCTGGTGCGACTGGCTCAGCGCCGACAGCAGGATCTCGTCCTTGTCGGCGAAGTAGTGCGCGAGCACGCCGTTGGAGTAGCCGGCCTCCTTGGCGATGGCCCTGGTGGTGGCGGCGTCGATGCCGTCCCTGACGATCACCCTGCGGGCCGCCGACAGGACCTCGGCCCTGCGCTCATCGTGATCGACGATCTTCGGCATCGGGATCCCCCTCTTCTCGCGGCGACTCCCACCATATTGACTTTTTATTCGGACGTCTGTCTATTTAGTCCATGACCGTCGCCACTGTCGGCGTGCACATCGTCGACATCCTCGCCAGGCCCGTCGAGCACATCCCCGAGGGCCAGGACACCGTACTCGTCGAGCAGATCCGCCTCACCGCCGCCGGCGCCGCCGCCGGAACGGCCGTGGACCTGGTCAAACTCGGCAACGACGTGATCACCATGGGCGCGATCGGGGACGACGAGCTCGGCGACTTCCTGATGGCCGTCCTCACCAAGCGCGGTGTGGACGCCTCCCGCCTGGTCCGCAGGGCCGGCGAGCAGACCGCCGCCTCGATCCTGCCCATCCGCCCCGACGGCGGCCGGCCCAGCTTCCACGTGCCCGGCGCCAACCTCGGCGTCACCCTCGCCGACCTGGACCCCGACGTCCTGCGCCGCGCCCGGGCGATCCACCTGGGCGGCATGGACGTCACCTTCGGCCTGGGCGACCCCGCCTTCTTCGCCCTCCTCGACGAGGTGCGCGCGGTCGGCACGATCGTCACGATGGACCTGCTGTCGGAGCTGCCCGACCTGCTCACGATGGCCCGCGCGTTCCTGCCCCACGTGGACTACGTGCTGCCCAACGAGTCGCAGGCGCTGCTCATGACCGGCGACCCCGACGTGGCCACCGCCGCGGCGACCCTGCTCGCCGACGGCCCCAAGGGCGTGCTGGTCACCCTCGGCGCGGCCGGCAGCCTCGTGCTGACCTCCGGCGGCGGGGCCGAGCGGGTGCCGGCGCTGGAGACGGAGGTCGCTGACACGACCGGGTGCGGCGACGCGTACTGCGCCGGCTTCCTGACCGGCCTGCTGCACGGCCGCGACGTCGTCGAGGCCGCCCGCTGGGGCACCGCCGCGGCGGCCCGCGTGGCCACCGGGCTCGGCTCCGACGCCGGCCTCACCGACCTCGAATCCACCCTAAGGACTCTCGCATGACTGACGCCGAACTCCGCGAGCGCGCGCTGAAGGTCGTCCCCGGCGGCATGTACGGGCACCTCAACGCGGCCATCTTCGCCCCCGGCTACCCCCAGTTCTTCCAGCGCGGCGAGGGCTGCCGCCAGTGGGACGTGGACGGACGCGAGTACATCGACCTCATGTGCAGCTGGGGGCCGGTCGTGCTCGGGCACCGGCACCCGCGCGTGGAGGAGGCCGCCGCGCGCCAGCTCGCGCTCGGCGACTGCCTCAACGGCCCAGGGCCGATCATGGTGGAGCTGGCCGAGCTGCTGGTCGACACCGTGCCGAGCGCCGACTGGGCGATGTTCTCCAAGAACGGCACCGACGCCACCACCCAGGCGCTCATGGTCGCCCGCGCCGCCACCGGGCGCACGAAGGTGCTGATGGCGCACGGCGCGTACCACGGCGCCGACCCCTGGTGCACGCCCTCGACCGCCGGCACCACCCCGAACGAGCGCGCCGACCTGGTCGAGTTCACCTACAACTCGCTGGAGTCCCTGGAGGCCGCCGCCGCCACCGTCGAGGGCGACGTCGCGGCGATCATCTGCACCCCCTTCAAGCACGACTCCTTCGAGGACCAGGAGCTGGTCGAACCCGCCTTCGCGCGCGGCGCCCGCGCCCTGGCCGACCGCCTCGGGGCGGCCCTGGTGATCGACGACGTGCGGGCCGGGTTCCGGATCGACCTGCGGGGGTCGTGGGAGCCGTACGGGGTGCGTCCCGACCTGACCGCCTGGTCCAAGGCCATGGCCAACGGCTACCCGATCGCCGCCGTCACCGGCACCGACGCCCTGCGCGGCGCCGCCCAGACGCTCTACACGACCGGCTCCTTCTGGTTCTCGGCCGTGGCGATGGCCGCCGCCAAGGCCACCATCGAGACCCTGCGCGACACGGACGGCATCGCCGCCATGGAACGCGCCGGCACCCAGCTCAGGGAGGGCCTGTACGCCCAGGCCAAGTCCCATGGCTTCGTCGTGAACCAGACCGGCCCAATGACCATCCCGTGGCTCAGCTTCGACGGCGACGCCGACCTGTCCACGGCCCTGTACTGGAGCGACGCCTGCCTGCGGCACGGGGTGTACCTGCACCCGTGGCACAACTGGTTCATGTCGGCGGCCCTGACGGAGCAGGACGTGGCCCGCGCCCTGGAGGCCACCGACCAAGCCTTCACCGAAACCCGCACCCACTTCGCCTAGTGGCCGGTCGGCGCTGAAGGCTGGCCCACCCGTGGGCTGGTTACCGGGTGGGCCTGCTGGATCCCGCCCGGTCGGCGCCTTCTGCGCCTGTGGTTGGCCTGCCCGCGGGCTGGTTACCGGGTGGGTCTACGGGAACCCACCCGGACGGCTCCTTCGGCACGTGGGGAAGGGCCGCCTGTTGCCTGGTTGCGAGGGGACGCATTGACCCTCGGCCCGGAGGCTGCGGCGCCTTGGCATCTATGGCGAGCCCGTTCTCTCGTCCGGGTACCAGCGGGCCCCGGAAGTCCAGATGCGGTCGCCTTTGAAGGCCCCAGACCGTCCGGCCCTCCGCGCGGGACCCATCCCGCGCACCGCTCCCAGTGGCGGAGGAGACCTGGACGAACGAGGCCGCGATGCCCTCCTGGACCGTGGTCACGCTGGGCGCTCGCCGTGTGACAATGAGTGTCATGCCATCCCCCCGACATGACGCCCCCAGACAGATGGTCGCCGACCGGTCCCAACTGGCGGTGGAGATCCTGCGTGACCTCATGGGCGTGCAGCCGTATCTGCGGCTTCGGCGTACACAGAAGGGATCATGATGTCCGCCGATTGGCCGGGCCACAGCCGCTTCGCCCACCAACACTTCGGCAGGGGCCACGCAGTGGGCCACGCGGAGGGCCACGCGGAGGGCAGTCACGAGACCGCACGGAGAATCGTGCTGTATCTGCTGGACGCGCGTGGAATCGATGTCCCCGAGGACGTTCGCGTGCGCGTCGATGCCTGTACCGACGTCGATCTGCTCATGCACTGGACCGTTCGCGCGAGCAGTGTTCAGTCCGCCCGCGACCTGTTCGACGATTCGGACGGCTGACGCACTTGGCGCCGGGTACTCAGGTGCACCCGGTTCAGGTTCTGATCGTCCTGTCTCGTTCACGGCAATCGGCGTTCGAGAGGAGACCATGGCGTCCATCAACTGGCCGGTCTACCGTCCTTGCGTTCGCGAGGCGTACAAGCAGCGCCGCACGGTGGCTGACTGGGCGCCCGAATGGATGCTCGGCTTGCTGGCCTTCATGGCGGGCTACAAGGAGGGCTACGGAGAGAACTACAAGGAGGAATACGAGGATCACGCTCGGCTGGCGGGCATGAAGTGTGTGCTCAAGTGCCTGCTGACCGAGCGTGGGATCGAGGTGCCGGACGACGTCCGTGAGCGGATCGATGCCTGTACCGAGGTCGACCACCTCGTGGCCTGGACCGTCCGCGCCAACGCCGGACGATCTCTTCAGCAGATCTTCTCCTGACGACCGGGATCACGGCCGGGCGACGGGCGGCGGCGTGATCCTGTAGAGCCCATCGCGGGAACCGGAGGCCGGGACGGCCAGGACGAGGGCGGTCGCCGGGAACAGCGGGGACGGCAGCCCGTCGTACGCGAACCACTGCCATGAGCGGAAGACGTGCGGTTCGGTCACCGCCGGAGCGTCGGCGCCCCGGAGCATGGCGACCGCCGCCGTCACCCGTACGGCTCCCTCCGGGTGGTCCAGGGCCACGCCGGTGACGACCGGCGGTCCGGCGTCGCGGATGCCGGTCTCCTCGGCCAGTTCGCGGACGGCCGCCGCCTCGAAGGTCTCGCCGGGCTCCACCGCCCCGCCGGGCAGGCACCACGACAGGGGCTCGCCCGCCTTCACCCGCTCGCCGAGCAGCACGCGCCCGTCCGGGTCCGTGAGCAGCACGCCGACGCCTACGATGCGATTCACCGTCAAAACCGACTCCTCCCGCCAAGGGCTGTAATGCTGCCAAAAATCCGGACATGGGGTGAGTGTTGTTGATGCTCACGTAAGGAGACCGGATGGGAGCCGATCCCGAGAGCCGGTTCGAGGAGATCTATGCATTCTCCTACAGACCCCTGCTCGGTTACGCGCTGCGCCGCTGCCCCGACCCAGACGACGCGGCCGATGTCGTGGCCGAGACGTTCATGATCGCGTGGCGGCGCATCGAGGAGGTGCCGAGCGGGGAGGAGGCCCGGCTCTGGCTGTACGGCGTGGCCAGGAAGGTGCTGGCCAACCACCGGCGCGGTGAGCGCCGCCACGAGCGGCGCACCGAGGCGTTACGGGCGGAACTGGCCGCCGCGCCCGTGGTCGCCGGGCCGTCCGTCGAGGACCTGTCGCCGCTGGCCCGGGCGTTCAAGACGCTTTCCGACGACGACCGGGAGCTGCTCGCCCTGGTCGCCTGGGAGAGGCTGGACACGGGCCAGATCGCCACCGCCCTCGGCATCACCCGCAACGCCGTACGGGTCCGCCTGTACCGGGCCCGTCGGCGCTTCGCCCGCCGCCTGACCGAGGCCGGGGTCGAGCGCACACAGGCCGTCGCCCTCGAAGGGAGCCCGTTGTGAACATCCCGGATCCCGCGAGCGGGCGCGACAGGGAGCCCGTTGTGAACAGCACAGATCCCGCGAGGGGGCGCGACAAGGAGTCCGTTGTGAACGTCGCCGATCCCGCGCGCAGGCGCGGCAAGGAGCTCGTTGTGAACATCGCCGATCTCGCCCGGGTGCGCGACGAGGAGCTGGCGGGCGTGCCCGCCGGGCAGGCGTCCGGCGCGGGGGCGCGGACGCTCATGAAGTCGATCACGTCCGAGCCGATCACGTCCGAGCCGATCACGTCCGAGCCGATCACCGCCGAGGGGCGCGGGCCCGTCGTGCGCCCGCACCGCAGGGCGCCGCGCAAGATGTTCCTGCTGGGGGCGGTGGCGGCCGGGCTGGCCGCCGTGCTCGCCGTCACGCTGCCGATCTTCGGCCCGGTCACCGAGTACGCCAACGCCGCCGTCACCGTCAAGACCGGCGACGACTACATCGACGTCGTCATCACCGACCCCGAGGCGGAGGCGGCGGCCTACACCGAGGCGTTCAGGGCCGTCGGCCTGGACGCCACGGTGAAGAAGATCCCGGTCGCGCCCGAGTACGCGGGCATGCTGTTCGGCCCCGCCACCCCAGGGAACTTCCCACCGGGGACCGGCGTGACCGTTCGCAATGTCGAGAGCTGCGCGTCGGTGTGGTGCGGCACGATCTCCATGCCGACCGGGTACCGGGGGAAGGTCATCTTCGGGATCGGCCGCCCGGCCGAGCCCGGCGAACGGTACGCCGCCGCCGCGCCGAGCACGGTGGGCATCGCCGCTGACGGCGTGGCGGGCGTCAAGCTCGTGGGCAAGCCCGTCTCGCACGCCAGGGCCGAGCTGTCGCGCCGCGGCCTCAAGATCGAGTACGAGGTGATGTGGTCGAACCCCGACGGCAGCGGCAGCGGTTACGAAGTGGCCGCGGAGCACGTCAAGGACGACTGGATCGTCGACAGCGCCATCAAGGTCGCCTCGGACACGGTCCAGGTGACCGCCGTGGCCTCCGCCGACGTCCCCAAGGACTCCCTTCCGCGGGCCACCAGCCCGCACAACGGCTGGGCCCGTCCCTGACTCCGGCGAACCCCGGCACCGGCCTCGGCGGTGTCTAGGCGCCTTCGAGGGGTGCCGGGGTTTCCCCGTCCGTCCGGGCCGTGGATTCCGCGGCCGCCCAGGTGAAAATGCCCTTCGCCATCAATGACTGTTCGCCGGCCGCCCGGGCGGCGAAAACCTGGGCCCTGACCCGGTGTACTCCCGAGTCGTCAGGAGCGGCCAGCGCGGCCATTTCCGCGAGATGTCCGGCGAGCCGCTCGTCGCCTTCGGAAAGGGCTTTGAGCGCCGCGTCGGCGAGCGCGTGCGGCCCGCCCGCGAGTTCCGCCACGGATTTGGCCAGCACCGCCTCGGGGGCCGGTTTGAGATGGGCCGGGTTGCCGTCGTACCAGCCGCCGTAAAGGCGCCAGAGATTGCGTACGACGAATTCCGGCTCGTCATAGCGGGCCCGCAGATAGGGCCGGTCGGAATGGCGCTGGGAGGGTTTCACCGAATGCACGATCTCGTCGAGCCGGGCGCCCGCGTTGAGCAGGTCGAGCGTCTGCGTGATGATCGACTCCAGCCATTCGGCCGTCTCCAGCAGCGCCTGCCGCACGCGGTCGGCGCCGAAGACGGGCGCGCCGTGGCTGGGCAGCATGATCTCGGCGTCGAGGGCCGCCATCCGGCGCAGCGCGTGCACCCACTCGCGCGGGTAACGCTGCACCTTCTGGGGGTTGCCGCAGTTGGGGGTCACCCAGATGAACAGGTCGCCGGGCAGCAGCAACCGGTGCTCGCGCACGTAGCCGACGGTGGCGTCATCGGTCTCGCCCTTGGCGTGCAGCAGGTCGAAGGTCAGCCCGCCGCGCCGTACGGTCAGCGCGTCGGTGTAGGTGACGTCGGGCCGCCGGTAGTCGGCGGGCCAGCGCAGGCGGGTGTTCTGGAACTGCCGCTGGTTGATCACCGTGTTGTAACCATTTGTCAGCACGTAGCGGTCGAACCGATCGATCACC
Organism: Nonomuraea sp. NPDC049758; assembly: GCF_040674635.1. Taxonomy (NCBI): domain Bacteria; kingdom Bacillati; phylum Actinomycetota; class Actinomycetes; order Streptosporangiales; family Streptosporangiaceae; genus Nonomuraea; species Nonomuraea sp. NPDC049758. The sequence goes on along the minus strand of NZ_JBFAMZ010000004.1, from coordinate 152,751 downwards.
GCCTGATGGGCGTAGACCGTGGCCCGAGGGCCCGACTCCTCGAACGGTCCCGTGCCGAAGACGTGGTCGATGTGTCCGTGTGAGTAGAACGCGGTGGTCAGCGGCGCCCGGGACCAGCGCCGGACGTCCTCGTGCAGGCGGGCGGCGGCCCACGGCCCGCCGGTGTCGAAGAGCAGCAGCTCGCCCTCGGTCTCGAAGGCGATCGCGTTGCCGAACCCGGCCCACCAGCCCACGCCTTCCGTCACGGTCTGGACGCCCTTGCCCTCCATGCCGGTGTCCACGATGCTGTCGTCAGACTCGCCGCGCCACACCCGGTCCGCGTACTCGATAATCATGTGACCCACCCTGCTTCTAGAACGTCGTTCTAGGCAAGGGATCACGGCAAGGTCACGTCTCGATTGCGCCCCCTTGACGCGTGTCGGCGGGCGTTCGTACGTTCGGGCAAACGTTTAGGAAACTTTCCTAACTGAATCCTCTTCGGGAGCCCCCATGACCCACCCGGGCGAGATCACTCGGCGTCAGCTGCTCCGCCGCATCGGCCTGACCGCGCTCGTGGCCGGGCCCGGCGCGAGCCTGCTGAGCGCCTGCGCGACCAGCGGCGGTGGCGGCGACCAGCCCTCGGCGGCGCCCGCCACGTCGATCGCGGCGTCGGCGGATCCCAAGAACCCCTTCGGCGTCGACGTCAAGAAGCCGCTCGAAGTGGTCATCTTCAGCGGCGGCTACGGCGACTCCTACGCCAAGGACCTGCACGAAGAGCTGTACAAGAAGGCCCACGCCGGCGTCACGGTCAAGCACACCGCCACCCAGCAGATCGGCACCCAGCTCCGGCCGCGCATCGTCGGCAACGACATGCCCGACGTGATCAACAACTCCGGCCCCGAGGCGCTCGACCTGGCCGCGCTGGCCGCCGAGGGCCACCTCGCCGACCTGACCCCGCTCTACGACGCGCCCTCCTTCGACGACCCGTCCAAGAAGGTCCGCGACACGATCACGCCCCTCGTGCTGCAGAACGGCAAGCTCGACGGCAAGGACCTGGTGCTCAACTACACCGTCTCCCACCGGGCGCTGTGGTACAACGCCAAGCTGTTCGCCGCCAAGGGCTGGAGCGTGCCGAAGACCTGGGCCGAGTTCACCGCGCTCGGCGAGACGGCCAAGAAGGAAGGCGTCGTGCTCTTCGCCTACCCCGGCAAGAAGGGCCCGTACTACCAGCTCTGGAACGTCCTCTACACGGCCGCCAAGATCGGCGGCAACCAGGTCATCATCGACATCGACAACCTCGTCGACAACGCCTGGAAGAGCGAGGCGGTCAAGCAGGCGGTCACCGCCTGGCTGGACGTCCAGCAGAAGTACGGCGACAAGGCGTACCTGGGCCTCGACCACACCCAGACCCAGGTCAAGCAGCTGCAGAACAAGGTGCTGTTCTACCCGTGCGGCTCCTGGCTCGAGAACGAGATGACCAAGGACATCCCGCTCGACTTCGAGTACGCCCTGGCCCCCATCCCCGACGTCACCGCCTCCGACAAGATGCCGTACGGCGCGATCCAGGTCGGCGTGGGCGAGAACTTCGTCGTCGCGGCGAAGGGCAAGAACCCGCAGGGCGGCCTGGAGTACCTGCGGATCATGTTGTCGAAGGAGGGCGCGGCGGGCTTCACCAAGAAGACCAACAACCTCACGGTGGTGACCGGCGCCGCCGACAGCTCCGAGTTCCCGCCCGGCCTGGTCAGCGCCGCCAAGGCGCAGGAGGCGGCCGGCGAGAACATCATCACCGACGCCCGGTTCGAGGGCTGGTACAAGGAGCTGTTCGACTACGGCTGGGAGCAGACCAACGTCCTGATGTCCGGCCGCATCACCCCCGACGAGTTCTGCGAGCGCATGCAGAAGAAGGCCGACGACGTCAAGAAGGACGACTCCGTCACCAAGCAGACGCGGAGCGCCTGAGCACATGGAGCGGTTGCGCAAGTACGGATTCGTCATCGGGTTCCTGGCCGTCCCGGTCACGCTTTACACGGTCTTCGTGATCAGCCCATATGTGCAGGCTTTCCAGCTCTCGCTGACGAGCTGGAACGGCGTCAGCTCGGTCGTCCGATACGTGGGGCTGGACAATTTCGGCCGGTTGTTCGAGGACGACAATTTCTGGCAGGCCCTGCGCAATCACGGAATTCTCCTGCTGGTGCTGCCGCTCCTGACGATCGTCATCGCATTGTTCCTGTCGTTCCTGCTGAATCTCGGCGGCGGCACCCGCGGCGCGGGAATGCGCGGGGTGTGGGGGTCGAATTTCTACCGGGTGGTGTTCTTCTTCCCCCAGGTTCTCGCCGTGGCCGTGGTCGGCGTGCTGTTCCAGGCCATCTACCGTCCCGACGAGGACGGTGTGATCAACGGCACGCTGGCCAGGCTCGGGCTGTCCGAGCCGATCGGCTGGCTCACCGAGCCGGGCCTCGCGCTCTGGTCGATCATCGCGGTGATGGTGTGGCAGGCGGTCGGCTTCTACGTGGTGCTGTTCTCCGCGGGCATGGCCGCCATCCCCAAGGACTACTTCGAGGCCGCCTCGATCGACGGGGCCGGCCGGGTGCGGCTGTTCTTCTCCATCACGCTGCCGCTGCTGCGCGACACCCTCCAGGTCGGCTGGATCTACCTGGGGATCGCCGCCTTCGACGGCTTCGCGCTGATCCAGGTGCTGGCGGGCGACCGGGGCGAGCCCGACGGGGCCACCACCATCCTGCCCATCACCATCTACAAGACTGCCTTCGACTACCACAAGGTCGGCTACGCCTCGGCGATGGGCGTGGTGCTGTTCTTCCTGACCGTGACGTTCGCCGTGCTGACGCTCCGCACGACCAGGCGTGAAAGGGTTGAGCTCTGATGGCTTCGCGTGGAGCGGGCAGGCCGCGGCCCGGCGTGCTGAGCGGGCTCTCCCATGTCGCCCTGGCCGTCTGGGCCCTGCTGATCATCCTGCCGCTGTTGTGGACGTTCCTGGCCTCGTTCAAGAGCAACACCGAGATCTTCGGCGACCCGCTCCAGCTCCCGGGGGCGCTGCGGCTGGACGCCTGGGGCAGGGCCTGGGACAAGGCGCACGTCGGGCAGTACATGCTCAACACGGTCATCGTCGTGTTCTTCGGCACGGCGGGCACGATGTTGTTCGGCTCGATGGCGGCGTACGTGCTGGCCCGCTACAAGTTCCTCGGCGGCAAGCTGATCTACTACTACTTCGTCGCCGGGCTCGCCTTCCCCATCTTCCTGGCGCTCGGGCCGCTGTTCTTCGTCGTCAAGCAGTTCGGGCTGCTCGACTCGCACATCGGCCTGATCATCGTCTACATCGCGTACTCGCTGCCCTTCACGATCTTCTTCCTGGCCGCGTTCTTCCGCACCCTGCCCGAGGCGGTCGCCGAGGCGGCGCTGATCGACGGCGCCTCGCACACCAGGACGTTCTTCCAGATCATGGTGCCGATGGCCAAGCCCGGCCTGGTCAGCATCACGATCTTCAACGTGCTGGGGCAGTGGAACCAGTACCTGCTGCCGCTGGCGCTCATGGGCGGCGCGCCGGACAAGTGGCCGCTCACGCTCGGCATCGCCAGGATCTCCACCAGGGCCGGTTACGAGGCGGACTGGCCGGGCCTGTTCGCCGCGCTGAGCATGACGATCCTGCCGGTGATGGTGGTCTACATCATCTTCCAGCGGCAGATCCAGTCCGGGCTCAGCTCGGGGGCGCTGAAGTGAGTTTCGCCGAACACGGCGTGTAGCCGTACGGCTACTCGTTAGAGTGAGGGACCTTTCGCCAGCACACCCGGAGGGTCCCTCATGCGCGTGCCCGCACTCCTGCTCGTCCTGTTCACGGCCGCCGCCTGCGCCGGGCCGCCGGCGCCGCTCCAGGAGGTCACCAAGCCGAGCCCGCCGGGCGTGCCGGAGCTGAGCGGCGGCGGTGAGTTCACCTCCGGCGACACCGCGGCGATCGCCTACGACCGCCGCCTGGCCCCCGAGGGCGCGCAGGCCAGTCTCACGGCCGAGTCCACCGGCGGCGAGACCCGCACCTCGCTGGTCGTGGAGGGCTTCCTGCCCCGCCACCACTACGGCGCCCACCTGCACACCGCGCCCTGCGGCGCCGACCCCGACGCCGCGGGCGGCCACTACCAGCACAATCCCGGCCACGCCGACCCGGCCAGCGAGATCTGGCTCGACGTCACCACCGACGGGTCGGGCGCGGGCCGTTCGACGGCCCGCCATCCCTGGAGCCTCGACCCCGCCGCCCTGCCGAAGTCGCTGGTCATCCACGCCAAGGCCACGAAGAAGAGCGGCGCCCACGCGGGCGAGGCGGGCCCTCGGGTGGCCTGCCTGACGCTGCACTAGCCGAAAGGCGTGCATAATTACACAATTACATATTGTGGAGGTCCCGCGTTGACTAGCCGCCAGTGGCAGCCGCCCCGTTTACGGTTGTTCGAGCAGGTGCACCGCCGGGCCACCTGGCTGGAGCTACTCTACGACCTCGTCTTCGTCGTCGCGGTCGCCGAGCTGGCCGACGTGCTCGCCGGCGGGGCCGACGCCGGTCGCGTCCTCACCTTCGTCGGCCTGTTCGTGCCGGTCTGGTGGTCCTGGGCGGGTTACGTCTTCTACGCCAACCGGTTCGACACCGACGACGTCAGCCATCGCCTGCTCGCGCTGCCGCAGATCCTCGCGGTGGCCACGATGGCGGCCAGTGTCAGCGACATCGAGCAACGTTCGGCCCTGTTCGCGATCTCCTACGCCGCGGCCCGGATCCTGCTGGTCGTCGCCTACCTCAGAGCCGGCCGGCACGTCCCCGAGGCCAGACCGCTCACCGTGCGGTACGCGGCCGGGTTCAGCGTCGCCGCGGTCATCTGGCTGGCCTCCCTCGCCGTCGATCCGCCGCAGCGGTACGCCTTGTGGGCCGTGGCGCTGGTGATCGACCTGGCCACCCCGCTGCTCAGCCGCGGCCACCAGAGCCGGCTCCCGCCGCAGAGCGAGCACCTGCCGGAGCGGTTCGGGCTGTTCGTCGTGATCGTGCTCGGCGAGGTGGTCGCCGCCGTGGTCACCGGGCTCAAGGGGCACGAGGTCACCCCGTCCGTGCTGCTGGTCGCGCTGGCCGGGGTGGCCATCGCGATGGCCTTCTGGTGGCTGTACTTCGACCACGTCGACGAGTCCGTCGTGCTGCGCACCAAGCTGGCCGGGCAGGTGTGGGTGTACTCGCACCTGCCGCTGTCGATGGGCCTGGTGGCGTTCGGCATCGGGATCGAGCACGCGATCATGCACCCGTCGGGGGCGAGCTGGGCCGTCGGGGTGCCGGCCGCCGTGGTCTTCGCCGTGCTCGGCCTTCAGCATCTGTGCTCGGCCGACCGCCGGGCGGGGGCCGTCCGGCTGGCCGCCGCCGCGCTCGCCCTCGCCTCCTCCGCACTGCCCGTCGCGGCGGCGCTCCCGCTCCTGCTGTTGTACGGCGCCGCGCAGGTGGGCCACGACCTGCTGCGCCCCTCCCCGGAAGGCACACCATGACCCAGGAAGCGACCCAGGACGTGTTCGACCGCCAGCTCGCCGCCATCGCCGACGGCGACCTGGCGGCGCTGCTCGCCCAGTACCACGACGAGGCGGTGGTCGTCCGGTTCGACCGGGCGGCCAGGGGCGCCGCGGAGATCCGCGAGCTGTTCACCGCCTACCTGGCGGCCGGGCCGCGGGTGGAGGAGATCACGTCGCTGCGCGTCGAGGACGACGTGATCTTCTACAACGCGGTCATGACCGTGGGCGGGAACCGGGTCACCACGTTCGGGACGCTGGTCGTCAGGGACGGCAGGATCTGGCGCCAGACCGCCGCCGCCCTGCCGCTCACCTGATCGCCGCCGCCATCGGCTGCCAGGGCGCGGCGTCGAAGATCAACATGATGGTCCGGATCCGCCCGTCCGGACCGAGTTCGAAGTGCTCGGCGGTGCGCTGCGTGCCGGCCGGTGTGGCGGTGTGCAGGTCGTAGACGAGGGTCGCCTCCGACTCGCCGTACAGCTCGCTGATCAGGTCGACGCCGGTGACCACGCTCACCAGGGCCTCGATGCCGGCCAGGTGGCCGGCGGGGTCGGAGGAGGAGACGAACGGGCTCCTGAACGAGAAGTCCTCGCCGATCAACGCCGCCGCGGCCGGCACGTCGCCGCGGAGCCTGGCCTCGTGGTAGGCCCTGACCACTTCGCGGGTGCCCGTCATCGTCCCTCCAGGTGTGCCGCGAGCCGCTGCTGGTTGTCGGCCAGCCGCAGGCACAGGTGCCGCAGCGCGGTCAGGTCCGCGGCCGAGAAGCCCTGGAACATCGCCCGCATCGCCATCTGCGACGGCGTGCGGAACGCCTCGATCCACGCCCGGCCCTCGTCGGTGATCACGGCCAGCACCGAGCGCCGGTCGCGGCTGTCCTGGACCCGGCGCGCCAGGCCGTCGCGCTCCAGGGTGTCGACCAGGCCGGTCACGTTGCGCGAGCTGACCCCGGCGGCCTGGGCCAGGTCGCCGATGCTGATGCCGGCGCCGGCGCCCGCCGCGCCGAGGCGCAGCAGGACGTCCATCGCGCCCGAGCTGAGCCCGCGGCCCTCGCTGCCGTGCGCGCGCATGCGCTCGACCGCCTGGTACGCCGTCCGCACGGCGGCGGCCGCCTCGAAGGCCGCGGTGTCGCCGCCGCCGGCGAACTCGCTCATGGCCGCCCTGGCCCGCGGGTCGAAGAGGGAGCCGTCCGGCTCCTGGTCAAATTTATGTACGTCCTTCACAATGAATGTCTACCAGAAAACGTGAAGGCCCGTGCGGAACGCACGGGCCTTCACGGCAGGACGGTCAGGAGTGGGCGTGCTCGGCCGGGATCGTGCCGAGGCGGCCCGCCTGGAAGTCCTCGAACGCCTGGACCAGCTCGGCGCGGGTGTTCATGACGAACGGGCCGTGGTGGGCCACCGGCTCACCGATCGGCTCGCCGCCCAGCACGATCACGTCGAGGGTGTCCTTGGCCTCGATCGTGATGGTCTCGCCCAGGGTGGTCAGGCCCGGCCGGTTGCCGAAGCCGTCGAAGACCGCGAGCTGGCCGCCGTGCAGCGGACGCCGCTCGGCGCCGACCGTGCCGCGGCCGGAGAGGGCGTACACCAGGGCGTTGTAATCCTTGCGCCAGGGCAGGGTCAGCCGCGCGCCCGGGGTGATGGTGGCGTGCAGCAGCGTGATTGGCGTCTGCGTGCTGCCCGGACCGCGGTTCCCGGCCAGCTCGCCGGCGATCAGCCGGACCAGCGCGCCGCCGTCGTGGCTGCTCAGCAGCGCGACGCTGGACCGCCCGATGTCCTGGTACTTCGGCGCGATCATCTTCTTGGCGCCCGGCAGGTTGACCCAGAGCTGGATGCCGTGGAACAGCCCGCCCTTCTGCACGAGCCACTCCGGCGGCGCCTCCTTGTGCAGGATGCCGGAGGCGGCCGTCATCCACTGGGTGTCGCCGTTGCTGATCGTGCCGCCGCCGCCGTTGGAGTCGAGGTGCTCCATGACGCCGTCGATCATGTACGTGACGGTCTCGAAGCCGCGGTGCGGATGCCAGGGCGTGCCCTTGGGCTCACCGGCGGCGTAGTCGATCTCGCCCATCTGGTCCATCATCACGAACGGGTCGAGGTATTCGAGCTTGATCGCCGCCAGGGCGCGGCGCACGGGGAAGCCCTCGCCCTCGAACCCGCTGGGCGCGGTCTCGACGGCGAGCACCTTCCGCTCGGGGACCCCCGCCACGGGCGCGGGCACGCGGGGGAGGGTGAGCGGGTTCTCAACGGTAACGGCGGGCATGTCGCGCTCCTTCCAGCGGGATCTGCCCCATGCAACCAAGTTGAGATTTCAACTATTCCATCGCGTCACGGGATGCGGGACATCATCCGTTCCATGCCGTTGATCCAATTGTCGCGCAGCGCCTGGACGGCCTTGGCCGGCTCGTCGGCCAGCAGGAACTCGGCGATGCGGCGGTGCTCGGCGGCCTCGCGCTCCAGGGGCGCGTCGTCACCGGCGATCAGGTGGGCGTAGCGGCGCATGCCGGCCTTGACGCTGGTGATGAGGTCGAGCAGGCGCTCGTTGCGGCAGCCGCTCAGCAGCAGGTCGTGCCACTCGTCGTCGTGGCGCTCGATGACCTGCTGCTCGGCCACGTTGTCGGGGAAGTCCTGGGCCAGCTTGAGCAGGTCGGGGGCGATCGAGCGCAGGTGGGCCGGGTCGGAGCAGTCGAGGGCCAGCGACTCCAGGGCGGCCACGATCTCGCACAGCTCGCGGAACTCGCGCCGGCTCACCGGGGCGAACCGGAAACCGCGCCCCTGGTTGCTCTCCAGCACGCCCTCGCCCGCCAGCGTGATCAGCGCCTCGCGCAGGGGAGTGCGGCTGACGCCCAGGTCGGCGGCGAGGGAGGCCTCGTTGATGTCCGTGCCGGCGGCGAAGTCGCCCCGGTCGAGCCGGCTCAGCAGCTCTTCCCTGATCTGCTCACGCAACGGTCGCCGCTCGATCGGCATGGGGGACTCCCTCTCGTTCAGGACAACCGAATCTTAACCCTTGACGTGATGCAAAATACTGCACTATGAATTCGGCATACAAAATATTACATTGCATGATCGAGGAGTTCGAGTGGGGCTGACCCGGATACCGGGGCTGCTGTTCGGCGGGGACTACAACCCCGAGCAGTGGCCGGAGGAGGTGTGGGCCGAGGACGCGCGGCTCATGGCCGAGGCCGGGGTCAACATGGCGACCGTCGCGGTGTTCTCCTGGTCGCGCCTGGAGCCCGAGCGCGGGGTCTACGACTTCGGATGGCTCGACCGGGTCATCGACCTGCTGCACGAGCACGGCATCGCCGCCGACCTGGCCACCGCGACCGCGACGCCGCCGCCGTGGCTGGTGCGCGAGCACCCCGAGATGCTGCCGGTCAACGCCGACGGCGTGCGGCTGGAGTTCGGCTCCCGGCAGGGCTACTGCCCGAGCTCGCCGGTCTACCGCGAGCACGCCGTACGGCTGGCCACCGCGATGGCCGAGCGCTACGGCGACCACCCGGCGCTGGCCATGTGGCACATCGGCAACGAGTACGCCGACCACACGCTGGAGTGCTTCTGCCCCGAGTCCGCCGCCCACTTCCGCCGCTGGCTGGAAGAGCGGTACGCGACCGTCGGCGGCCTCAACGCCGCCTGGGGCACCTCCTGCTGGGGCCAGCACTACACGTCCTTCGGCCAGGTCGAGCCGCCCAGGACGGCCCCGGGCCCGGTCAACCCCGCCCAACTGCTCGACTGGCGGCGCTTCTGCAGCGACGCCCTCCTGGAGCTGTTCCTGGCCGAGAAGGCGGCGCTGCGCGCGATCACGCCGGACGTCCCGGTCACCACGAACTTCATGAGCATCCTGCACGGCCTCGACTACTGGAAGTGGGCCGCGGCCGAGGACCTGGTGAGCGACGACGCCTACCCCGACCCGGCCGACCCCACCTCGCACGTGCAGGTGGCGCTCAGCTACGACCTCATGCGCTCGCTGCGGCAGGGGCCCTGGCTGCTGCTGGAGTCCGCGCCGTCCGCGGTGTCCTGGCGCGAGGTGAACGTCCCCAAGCCGCCCGGCATGATGCGCCTGCACAGCCTCCAGGCGCTCGCCCACGGCTCCGACGGCGTGATGTTCTTCCAGTGGCGCCAGGCCAAGTACGGCCCCGAGAAGTTCCACTCGGCGATGCTGCCGCACGGCGGGACGCGTACCCGCGGCTGGCGGGACACCCTGGCGCTCGGCGCCGACCTGCGGCGGTTGTCGGAGGTCGCGGGCAGTGACACCCGCGCCCAGGTCGCGCTGGTGCTCGACTGGCCGAGCTGGTGGGCCCTGGAGGCCCCCGAGTCCATGCCGTCCAACCGGCTCAGGCTCAAGGAGCTGCTGCTCGCCTGGTACGCCCCGCTGCACGCCCGGGGCATCGCGGTCGACCTCGTGCCGCCCGGCCGGGACCTGTCGCCGTACGAGCTGGTCATCGCGCCGAACCTGTACATGTGCACCGCCGAGCAGGCCAAGGCGCTGGAGGCGTACCGAGGCAGGCTCGTCGTGGGCCCGTTCAGCGGCGTCGTGGACGAGAGCGACCAGGTGCACGAGGGCGGCGCGCCCGGCCCGCTGGGCGACCTGCTCGGCATCGCCGTGGAGGAGTTCTGGCCGCTCGCCGACGGGGACGTCCAGCGCACCGGCCTCGGCGAGGCCCGCACCTGGGCCGAGTGGATCAGGTTGGAAGGCGCCGAGCCCGTCGCCCTGTTCGAGGGCGGCGACCTGGACGGCCTGCCCGCCGTCACCCGCAAGGGCACGGCCACCTACGTCGGCTGCCTGCTCGACGACGTGACGCCGGTGCTGGAGCCGCTGCTGGACGGCATCGACCGCATCGACGTGCCGCAGGGCGTGGAGGCCGTCAGGAGGGGCGGCCACCTGTTCCTCCTCAACCACACCACCGCCCCGCAGCCGGTCACGCTCCCGCACCCGGGGACGGACCTGCTCACCGGGGCCGAACTGCGGGGCGGCATCGAGCTGGCCCCGCGCGACGCCGTCGTGCTCAGGATCGAAGGAGACAAGTGACGCACCCGTACATACCCAACGCCGAGCCGGGCGTACGAGCCGAGATGCTCGCGGCGGTCGGCGCGTCGAGCGTCGATGAGTTCTACGCCGACATCCCCTCGGAGCTGCGGCTCGACCGGCCCCTCGACCTGCCGGCGCCGTTCACCGCCGAGCGCGACCTGGTGCGCCACATGAAGGGGCTGTTCGCCCGGAACACCGACACCGAGGAGGCGCTCAGCTTCCTCGGCCACGGCTGCTACCCGCACCACGTGCCCGCCGTCTGCGACGAGGTCAACTCCAGGAGCGAGTTCCTGACCGCGTACGCGGGCGAGCCGTACGAGGACCACGGCCGCTTCCAGGCCCTGTTCGAGTACGTCAGCATGATGGGCGAGTTGCTGGAGATGGACGTCGTCAACGTCCCCACCTACGACGGCTTCCAGGCCTCGGGCACCGCGCTGCGCATGGCCTGCCGCTACACCAAGCGGTCGAAGGTGCTGGTCACCGGGGCGATCGGCGCCGACAAGCTGAGCAAGCTGCGTGACTTCCTGGCCCCCGACATCACCATCGAGCTGGCCCCGGTGGCCGAGGACGGGCAGATCGGCGAGGTCGCGCTCGACGACTCCTACGCCGCCCTGTACCTGGAGACCCCGAACGTCTACGGCGTCGTCGAGACCCGTGGCCGGGAGCTGGCCGACCACGCGCACGCCGCCGGCGCGCTGCTGGTCGTCAGCGCCGACCCCATCTCCCTGGGCGTGCTGGCCCCGCCGGCCTCCTACGGCGCCGACATCGTCTGCGGCGACATCCAGTCGCTCGGCATCCACCAGAACTACGGCGGCGGCCACGCCGGCTACATCGCCACCCAGGACCACGAGCCGCTGGTCGCCGAGTTCCCCTCGCGCCTGTTCGGCATCGCGCCGACGAAGGTCCCCGGCGAGTACGGCTTCGGCGACGTCTTCTACGACCGCACCTCCTTCGCCCTGCGCGAAGAGGGCAAGGAATGGGTGGGCACGGCCGCCGCCCTGTGGGGCATCACGGCCGGGGTCTACCTCGCGCTCATGGGCCCGCAGGGCATGAAGGAGCTCGGCGAGACCGTCCTGGCCCGCACCCGGTACGCGATGGACGCCCTGGGCCGGTCGGTCACCGTCCGGCACGCGGGCTCGGTGCACTTCCGCGAGTTCGCGATCGAGGTGGCCGACTCCGCGTCGCTGCTCGCCGCGCTGCGCGAGCGCGGCATCTACGGCGGCGTCCCGCTGGACGAGCGCACGGTGCTGGTCTGCGTGACCGAACGCCACACCATCGACGACATCGACCGGCTCGCGGCAGCCGTACAGGAGGTTGTGCAGGCATGAGCGGGCACGGAGCCGAGTCCTTCGCGGAACTGCCGGTGGCGCCCAAGCCGCCGCTGCGCCGCTTCCACCAGGCACGCTGGGACGAGCCGATCATCTTCGAGCTGTCCAGCCCCGGCCGCCGCGGCATAGCCGTGCCCGAGCCGGGCGCGCCGAAGGTCGAGCTGCCCGAGGGCGTCGGGCGGGCCACCCCGCCGAAGCTGCCCGAGATGGCGCAGCCGCACGTGGTACGGCACTACCTGCGGCTGTCGCAGGAGAACCTGGGCGTCGACCTCAACATCGACATCGGCCAGGGCACCTGCACGATGAAGTACAGCCCGAAGGTCAACGACCAGTTCGCCAACGCGATCGCCGAGCTGCACCCGCTGCAGCACGAGGACACCGTGCAGGGCGTGCTGGAGGTCTACTGGCGGCTGGAGCGCATGCTGGCCGAGATCTCCGGCATGTCGCGGGTGTCGCTCCAGCCCGGCTCGGGCTCGGCGGCGATCTACGCCAACATCGCCATGATCAGGGCCTACCACGCCGCCCGCGGCGAGAGCCACCGGGACCAGGTCATCACCACGATGTTCTCGCACCCCTCGAACGCGGCCTGCGCCAAGGTCGCCGGGTACGAGGTCATCACCCTCATGCCGGACGCCAACGGCCTGCCCGACATCGAGGCCCTGCGCGCCGCCGTCGGCCCGCGCACGGCCGCCCTGATGATCACCAACCCCGAGGACACCGGCATCTACAACTCCCGGATCAAGGAGTTCGTGGACCTGGTGCACGAGGTCGGCGGCCTGGCCTGCTACGACCAGGCCAACGCCAACGGCATCCTCGGCATCACCAGGGCCCGCGACGCCGGGTTCGACCTGTGCCACTTCAACCTGCACAAGACGTTCTCCACGCCGCACGCCTGCGGCGGCCCGGCGGCCGGCGCCTGCGGCGTCTCGCCGGAGCTGGAGCCGTTCCTGCCCGGCCCGGTCGTCTCCTTCGACGGCGACTCCTACGGGCTGGAGACGCCCGCGCAGAGCGTCGGCAAGATCCGGCCGTTCCTCGGCGTCACCCCGAACATCGTGCGCGCCTACGCCTGGATCATGACCCTGGGCGCGAAGGGGCTGCGCGAGGTGGCCGAGACATCGGCGCTGAACAACAACTACCTGATGCACAAGGTGCTGCAGATCCCCGGGGCCTCGGCGCCGTGGAACCAGCGCCGGATCGAGCAGGTCCGCTACTCCTGGCAGGAGCTGTCGGAGGAGACGGGGGTGCACTCGGAGGAGATCGGCGTGCGCGCCGCCGACTTCGGCGTCCACTACTGGACCAGCCACCACCCGTACCTGGTGCCGGAGCCGTTCACGCTGGAGCCGACGGAGTCGTACTCGCGGGAGGACCTGGACGAGTACGCGGCGATCCTGGAGCACGTCGCCTCGGAGGCGCGGCGGGATCCGGAGTTCGTCAAGGGCGCGCCGTACAACCAGACGATCCACAAGATCGACCCGACGCCGCTCGACGACCCCAAGCAGTGGGCGCCGACCTGGCGGGCGTACGTGCGCAAGCACCTGGCCGCGGGCGGCTGAGCCATGACGTCCGGAGGGAACGGCGTGATCGGGCTGGTCGTCAACCCGGTCGCCGGGCTGGGCGGGTCCGTGGGGCTCAAGGGCAGCGACGGCGCCGACGTGCAGCGCGCGGCCCTGGCCAAGGGCGCCGAGCCCAGGGCCGGGCGGCGGGCCGCGCAGGCCGTCGCCACGCTGCTCGCCCGCCGTCCCGGGGCCCGGCTGGTGACGGTGGCGGGGGCGATGGGCGAGGACAGCGCCCGCGCCGCCGCGGTCCCGTACGAGCTGGCGCCCTCCGGCGTCCAGGACGACGACGTGAGCACGGCCGCGGACACCCGGGCGGCCGTCGCCGCGCTCGCCGGCGTGGACCTGCTGCTGTTCGCCGGCGGCGACGGCACGGCGCGCGACGTGCTCGACGCCGTGCGGGAGCTGGGCGGCCAGGCGCCGCCCGTGCTCGGGATCCCGGCCGGGGTCAAGGTGTACTCGGGGTGCTTCGCGCTCAGCCCGGCCACCGCCGGGTTCGTGGCCGCCGACTTCCTGGCCCGGCCGGACAGCGTCGAGGCCGAGGTGGTGGACCTGGACGAGGAGCGCTACCGCCGCGGGCTCGTCAGCCCCCGGCTCTACGGTAGCCTGCGCGTCCCGGCAGGCCGCGCGGCCCTGTCGGGACGCAAGGCGGGCTCCTCGGACGTGGCTCCGGCCACGGTCGAGGGCATCGCCCGGGAGGTCGCGGCCCGGCTGCGGCCGGGGGCGCGCTACGTGCTCGGTCCCGGCGCCACCACGGCGGCGGTGGGCAGGGAGCTCGGGCTCGCCACCACGCTGCTCGGCGTGGACGTGATCGAGGCCCGCGCGGGCGGTGGCGCCGACCTGGTGGCCGCCGACGTGACCGAGGGGGAGCTGTTCGAACTGGTACGCGGCCGGGAGACGGTCATCGTGCTGTCGGTGATCGGCGGCCAGGGCTTCGTGCTCGGCCGCGGCAACCAGCAGGTCTCGCCGCGGGTGCTCGACGAGGTGCTCGGTGACGGGTCCGGCGACCGGCTGGTGGTGCTGGCCACCCAGCAGAAGCTGGCCGGGCTCGGCGGACGGCCGCTGCTGGCCGACAGCGGGGACCAGGAACTGGACCGGAAGCTGGCCGGGCACGTACGGGTGATCACCGGATACCGCGAAAGCACGATTTATCGCATTTGTGCGGCAAGTGAGGAGTTCTACGGATGAACAGGCTCGATGGCAAGGTCGCGATCGTCACCGGCGGTGCCTCCGGCATCGGCCGGGCGACGGCGTTGCTCTTCGCCGAGGCGGGCGCCCAGGTCGTCGTCGCCGACATCGACGGCGCCGGGGCCGAGGCGACGGCCAAGGAGATCACGCGGACGGGGGCGGCCGCGGTGGCCGTCCAGGGGGACGTGTCCGCGGAGGAGGACTGCCGGCGCATCACCCGCACGGCCGTGGACACCTACGGCGGTCTGCACGTCCTGTTCAACAACGCGGGCATCATCCGCCGCACCACCGCGCTCGACCTCGACGCCGACGAGTGGGACCGCGTGATGGCGGTCAACGTGCGCTCGGTGTTCCTGATGTGCAAGCACGCCATCCCGCTCATGACGGAGGGCGGCTCGATCGTCAACACGGGCTCCGGCTGGGGCCTCAAGGGCGGCGGGAACGCGATCTCCTACTGCGCCTCCAAGGCGGCCGTCGTCAACATGACCAGGGCGCTGGCGATCGACCACGCCAAGGCCGGGATCCGGGTGAACTCCGTCAACCCCGGCGACACGAACACCCCGATGCTGCGGGACGAGGCCCGTCAGCTCAACGAGGACTGGGCCGCCTTCGAGGCCGACGCCGCCGACCGGCCGATGGGCCGCTCGGGCAGCCCCGAGGAGATCGCCCAGGCCGTCCTCTTCCTGGCGAGCGACGCCGCCAGTTACGTCACCGGTTCCGCTCTCGTCGTCGACGGCGGCGGGCTCGCGTAGCCCCCAACAGCACCACCCCCCCGAAGGAGCCCATCATGAAGCGTGCGCTGGCCGTACTGGGTCTGCTCGCCACCGCCGCCACCGCCTGCAGCGGCGGTGGCGGGAACGTTCCAGGCGTGAGCGGGAACGCCGCCGCAGGGCAGGTCACCATCCGCTGGTCCACGTGGGGATCGGCGGAGGACGTCAAGCTCTACGAGTCCTTCACCAAGGACTTCGAGCAGCGTCACCCCAACATCAAGCTCAAGCTGGAGTCCGTCGCCAAGTACGAGGACTACCACCCCAAACTGCTCGCCCAGCTCACCAGCGGCACGGCTCCCGACGTGTTCTTCGTGGGCGACGACAACATCGGCAAGTTCGTCTCCGCCGGTGTCGTCTCGCCGCTCAACGACCAGCTCGCGGGCCCGGACTCCAAGAGCAAGCCCGAGGACTTCTTCGAGGGCGTGTACGGCGGCGCCAAGAAGGACGGCCAGATCTACGGCGTCCCGAACGACACCAACCCCGAGGTCCTCTGGTACGACAAGAAGGCACTGAAGGCCGCCGGCATCACCGAGGACCCGGCCACCCTCAACGCGTCCAAGCAGTGGACCATGGCCAAGTACCTGGACATGAACGCCAAGCTCAAGGCCGCTGGCCTGGGCGGGTCCGTCTACTGGAACTGGTACGGATCCACGTACTCGGTCATCTCCGGTTTCGGCGGCAAGGTCTGGGACGGCGGCAAGTTCGTCGCCACCACCGACCCCAAGTCCCGCAAGGCGCTGGAGACGCTGGCCAAGGGCTACCAGGACAAGACGTTCCTGAGCGCGGACCTGCAGCCCGCGAGCAACAGCGGGAACACCCAGCTCATCAAGCACAAGGTCGGCTTCTACGCCGGCGGCCGCTGGGTGATCGACATCGTCAAGAAGGGCGGCGAGCTGGACAACTACGACATCGTCCCGTTCCCGTCCGAGACCGGCGAGCCGATGCCCGGCGCCGTGGCGGCCTCCTACCTGTCGCTCAACAAGGGCACCAAGCAGCCCAAGGAGGCCTTCACCTTCCTGACGGAGTTCGTCAGCAAGGAGGGCCAGCTCCTGCGGCTCAAGGACGGCGGCGCGGTGCCCTCGATCAAGGGCGCCGAGCAGGTCGTGCTGGCCGGCAACTACCCCGCGCACGCCCAGACGTTCCTCGACGTGCGGGACACCGGCTTCGCGAACTACCCCGAAGAGGTCGCGGTGCCCGGCCTGACCGCCTCGATCAACGATCACCTGATGAAGGTCTGGCAGGGCAAGCTCGGCTTCGAGCAGGGCATGACCGAGCTGCAGACCCTCGTCGACGGCAAGCTGGGCTAGCGGATGGCCGTGCTCGCCGGGCCGCGCGGCAAGACCGCCGCGCGGCCCGCCAAGAAGCTGCGCGACCGCGACGGCTGGTGGGCCGCGATCTTCCTCGCGCCGCAGGTCGGCGCGCTGGTGGTGTTCCTGGTGATCCCGCTCGGGTTCGCCGTGGTGCTGGCCTTCATGAACTGGGACGGGCTCGGCGAGAAGTCGTGGGCCGGGCTGTCCAACTTCGCCGCCCAGCTCACCGACCCGCTGTTCGGCCGCGCGGTGTGGAACACGGTCAAGCTGGCGTTGCTGACCGTGCCGTTCGGGCTCGCCCTGGCGGTGCTGATCGCGGTCGCCCTGAACAGCATCAAGGGCAGCAACGTCTACCGGGTCGTGTACTTCATGCCGGTCGTCACCAGCTCGGTGGCCGTCGCCCTGATGTGGCAGGTCATCCTGGCCGGCGACGAGAACGGCGTGCTGAACACCTCGCTCCAGCGCTGGTTCGGCGTCAGCGGCCCCGACTGGCTGCTCGACCCCGGCTGGGTCATCGTGGCGATCGCCGTGGTGACGATCTGGTCCTCGCTCGGCCTCAACGTGGTGATCTTCATGGCCGGGCTGCAGACCATCCCGCCGCAGGTCGTCGAGGCCGCCCGGATCGACGGCGCGAGCCCCTTCCGGATCTTCCGGTCGGTCACGCTGCCGCTGCTGTCGCCCACGATCTTCTTCTCCAGCGTGGTCGCGGTGATCAGCTCGTTCCAGGCGTTCGACCAGATCTACGTGCTGGTGGACCCCAAGGACAACGAGGGCGCGCGCACGATCGTGTACCACATCTTCGATCTCGGCTTCAAGAAGTTCGAGTTCGGGCCGAGCAGCGCGGCCGCCCTGATCCTGCTGGTGCTGACGCTGCTCGTGACACTGGTCCAGTTCGCCGCGCAGAAGCGCTTCGTCCACTACGACTCGTGAGGCGGTACGCATGAGATCACGGCAGATCGGTCTGCACGCCGCGCTCACGGTCGGCGGGCTGCTGATGCTGTTCCCGTTCGTGTGGATGTTGTTCACCTCCGCCAAGGGCGTGCGGCAGATGATCAACGATCCGACCGCCTGGCTGCCGGACCCCTGGACCTGGCAGAACTATCCCGACGCGCTGTCGACCATGCCGTTCGGGCTGGCGTACTGGAACAGCTTCTACATCGCCGCCCTCAACGTGGTGCTCACCCTGCTCACCTCGGCCATGGCCGCCTACGCCTTCGCCCGGATCAGGTTCAGGGGCTCGGGCGTGCTGTTCGTGCTGTTCCTGGCCACGCAGATGGTGCCGGCGCAGGTGACGATCGTGCCGCTCTACCTGATGCTGGCCAAGTTCGGCTGGATCGACTCGCACCTGTCGCTGATCGTCCCGACGATCGCGAACCCGTTCGCGGTGTTCCTGCTGCGCCAGTTCATCAGGGCGGTGCCGATCGAGCTGGAGGAGGCGGCCAGGATCGACGGCGCGGGCCGGTGGCGGTGCTTCTGGAGCATCGTCCTGCCCAACATCCGGCCGGGGCTCGGCGCGCTCGGCATCATCGTGTTCCTGGCGTCCTGGAACTCGTTCCTGTTCCCGCTGATCTTCCTGAACACGCCGGAGCTGTTCACCGTCCCGCTGCTGCTCAGCCAGTTCGCCCAGCAGCACGGCGCGACCGACTACGGGCAGATCCTGGCGGCCTCGGCGATCGCCGTGGTGCCGACGCTGATCGCGTTCCTGATCGGGCAGCGGAAGATCATCAACTCGATGGCCGCCTCCGGCCTGGGAGGAAAGTAAGTGCTGGACCTGCGTGAACGTCCCTTCACCGAGCGCGGCTCGCGGCTGCTCGTCATGGCGGCCGACGACGGCTCGCTGCGCGTCGCCGAAGCGCTCTACGAGACCCGGCTCGACGACACGACCGTCCGCGCCGGTCTGCGGTTCTACGCCGGTTCCCGGGAGCTGCGCGTGCGCCGGGCGCTGCCCCACCGGGTGGAGTTCGACGGTGACGTGACCCTGGCCTTCGCCGACCCCGACACCCTCGTCGCGGTCGGCGAGGGCGCCAGGGCCGTCTGGGACGGCGGTGAGACGGCCGTGGACGGCTGCGTCACCCTCGCCGGCGAGCGGACCGTCACCGACGGCGCGAAGGTGCTGGCCGAGGCCGCCGAACGCTGGGCCGCCTGGTTCGCCCGGATGCCCGCCGTCCCCGGCGAGCTGCGC
Source organism: Nonomuraea sp. NPDC049758 (assembly GCF_040674635.1). Lineage (NCBI taxonomy): Bacteria > Bacillati > Actinomycetota > Actinomycetes > Streptosporangiales > Streptosporangiaceae > Nonomuraea > Nonomuraea sp. NPDC049758. Next base: position 133,887 of record NZ_JBFAMZ010000004.1, on the reverse strand, counting down.
GAACGCGCCGAGCAGGCCTGGTGGACGCTGGCCGTCAACCTGGTGCGCATCCAGGGCAGGGAATCCCTCATCCCCTCCAAGTACGGCTACGTCGGCCTGTGGAACTGGGACTCCTACTTCCACGCCATCGCCCTGCGGCACGCCGACCCCGCCCTGGCCAGGGAGCAGATCCGCATCCTGCTCGACAACCAGCGTCCCGACGGCCTGATCCCCGACGTGGTGCACGACCACGGCGTGCTCGCAGAGACCACCGACCTGCCCCGCTCCGACCTGGCCCGGCTGGCCCAGCACGTCGGCGGCGAGCCGATCCGGCACGTCGTGCCCGTCACCAAGCCGCCGCTGACCGCCTGGGCGGTGTGGAAGATCCACGAGGTGGACCCCGACCCGGGCTTCCTGGCCGAGGTCTACGAGCCGCTGGTCAGGTCGCAGCAGTGGTGGTTCGCCCACTCCGACCCGGACGGCGACGGCCTGGCCGAGTACCTGCACCCGTACTCCTCGGGCCTGGACGACAGCCCCATCTGGGACGGCGGCCCGCGCGCCGAGCCCCCGGACCTCAACTCCTACCTGGCCCTCCAGTACGACCGCCTGGGCGACATCGCCGCCGCGCTCGGCAAGGACCCCGGCGAGTGGCGGGCCAGGGCCCAGGCGCTCGTGGACCGCATGGTCGAACGCCGCTGGAACGGCCGCCGCTTCGTCACCAAGGTCGCCGGCGCGGCCGACGCCGACGTGCGGACGCCGCTCGACCTCATGCCGCTGCTCACCGGCCGCCTCCCGGCCGAGATCGCCGACCGGCTGGTCCAGGACCTGACCTCGCCCGCCTTCTGGGGCGAGCGGCCGGTCCCCACGGTGGCCTTCGACGACCCGCGCTTCGACCCCGACGCCATGTGGCGCGGCCCGGTCTGGCTGAACGTCAACTACCTGCTGATCGACGGCCTGCGCCGCTCGGGCCGCCCGGACGTCGCCGCCGAGCTCGCCGCCCGCACCCTGGCCATGGTGCGCGACGGCGGCGGCCTGTACGAGTACTGGAACCCCCTCACGGGACGGCGGGCGGGCCGCGCCACGACCGGCTTCGGCTGGTCCTCGGCCCTGTTCGTCGACCTCGCCCACGCCGCCCTATGAGGACTTGACCAGCCCGAACGCCCCCCGCGTCAGCACCAGCAGCTCCAGGGCCACCGGGCCCTGCTGGAAGGGGGCGTCCGGGTTCACGGCCGTCGTGGACACCACGTACGTCCGGCCGGCGGACGTACGGGCGAGGAAGCTCATGGCCAGCAGGCCCGGCTCAGAGCCGCCCTTGTGCCACACGACGGGCCACTGGTTCCTGTCCAGCCGCAGCCCCGCGTCGGTGATCGACAACACCTCGCCGACGCGGGCGTCCTTCAGCCGGGCCAGCCCGCTGTAGGCGCGGCAGACCTGGGCGGGCGTGGCGAACCACTCCAGCCGGTCCAGGTCGCGCGGCTCGGCCCACGGCCGCACCTTCGACAGCGGCACCTTGTCCACGACCCCGGCCAGGTAGCCGCGGCGCGCCGACGTGCCGAGCGACAGGTACCGCTCGGTGTGCCGGGGGTAGTCGGCGCCCTTGAGCACGAACAGCTCCCGGGTCGTCAGGAACGGCACGTTGCGCCGGTCGCCGCCCCACGCGCGCACGACCCGCTCGACCGCCTTGCGACCGGCCTGGTGGATCAGCAGGTCGGCGGCGGTGTTGTCGCTGATGGAGATCATCAGCCGGGCCGCCTCCAGCACCGTCACCTTGCTGTTGTCCGGGCGGTTCTGCAGCTCGCCGCTCGGCAGGCTCTTCAGCTCGGGCCTGATCGTCAGCTCGGTGTCCCAGCCGAACGCGCCGCTCCTGATGCGCTCGGCCACCGCGCCGAGGACGTACAGCTTGAACATCGAGCCGAGCGGGAAGGTCTTCTCGCCGGCCACCGCGTGGACCGGGCGGCAGCGGCCGTCGCCGGTCAGCTCGGCGGCCAGGAAGCCGGCCCGCGGCGCGGCCTGGCGCAGCCGCTGGTCCAGCTCCGACCAGCTGGCCGGCGCGACGCCGGTGAACTGGATGTAGTCGACCTTCCCGGTGCCGTCCACCCCGAGCGCGAGGGTGAACGCCTTGCCGGCCGCCGTGACGGTCGCCGACAACGTCCGCTCCTGGGCCTGGTCCAGCCGGTCCAGCCGCATGTTCCCGAACCCGGCCAGCGCCTGGTTGAGCTGCGCCGGCGGGATGTGGTCGAGGAAGCTCGGCGCGAAGTGCCCGGCCAGCTCGGCGTCGCCGACGGGCAGCCGGGTGACCGCCTCCAGCAGCCAGCGGAGCTGCCGGCCGACGGGGGTGTCGGGGATCTCGACCGCGGCGCTCGCCGTCGGCGTGGCGGTGGCGGACCCGGTGATGGTGGCCAGAGCTGGCACGGGCTGCGTCGCGCAGGCCGTGACCGCCACGGCCATGACGGCGGTGGCCAGTGCGGGGAACCTGTAGTGAGACATGTGCCCAGCCAACAGCCGCGGCCTGGCCCGCGCCCACCCTATGGGCCGCCGTCCTCGCAGGTGGGGCTGTCCGTACCAAATGTGCGGTTAACCTCATAGACGCCCTTTCGGTTCCCCCTGACGATGGTGGTTCATGAGTTCCAGGCTGCTCGCCGGGTCGCTGGCGACCATCGGGGCCGGCGGCGCCCTGGCGGGTGCGCTGCTGGGGTCCGGGCTGCCCGCGCCGCCGCAGGAATGGGCCTTCGGCGTCCTCGGCCTGGTGCTGCCCGCGCTGGGCTGGCTGCTCACCGTCCGCCGCCCCGACCTGCGGTACGGCTGGCTGTTCCTGGTCGCGGCCGCCTGCTTCGGGCTCGCCGCGCTGGGCACCGGCCTGGCCGTCAGGTTCCACTACAGCGGGCCGGTCGTCGTCTGGCTGTCCGCGCTCTATGCCACGTTCTACGGCCTGACCTGGATCTTCGTCCCGCTGCTCTTCCCCGACGGCCGCCTGCCGTCCCGCCGCTGGCGGCCCGTGGCCTGGATCGGCGGGGTCGCGATCGCCATGCACACGGTGGGAAACGGGCTGTTCGGCGTCGACCCGGCCCGGCCCGGCGACCTGCCGGCCGAGCTGACGACCGGGACGATCTGGGCGGCCCTGGCCGGCGCGCTGGGCCAGCTCCTCGCCTTCCTGACGGCCGTCGTCGTCCTCGCCGGCCTCGTGGTCCGCTGGCGGCGCAGCGAGCGGGCCGAGCGCGGACAGTACGCCTGGATGGTCGCCGGCACCGCCGTCCAGCTCTGCGCGGGCGTGCTGCTGCTGTTCCTGCTGGACGCCCGGTTGTGGGGGGCCGTGGTGATCGGCCTGCTCACGGTGATGGCGGCGCTGCCGGTCGCCGTCCTGGTGGGGATCGTGCGGCACCGGCTGCTCGACATCCGGCTCGGCCTGCGGGGCTCCCGCCTGCACCTGATCTTCGACCTGCGGCCCACCGTGGACGAGGTGCTGTCCGGCCTCGGCACCGCGCTGGCGGCCACGCCCGAGCCGGTCGAGCAGCTCGGCAGGCTCGCCGCCGCCGTCCGCGACGGTCTGGAGGCCAGGTGGGCGGCCGTGACGCTGGCCGACGGCACCCGGGTGGCCGCGGGCGAGGAGGAGGGCGGGACGGCGCTGACCGTGCCGGTGCGCGGCGGCCTCGGACGCATCGAGCTCGGCCCGCGCCGCGCCGGCCGGTACGACCGGGAGGACCGGCGCCTCCTGGAGGCCCTGGCCGTGCCCGCCGGGCTGGCCATCCAGAGCGCCGGTCTGGTCGCCCGCCTGGTCAACGCCCAGGAGGCCGAGCGGCGGCGGATCGAGCGCAACATCCACGACGGCGTGCAGCAGCAGCTCGTCGCGCTCATCGCCGGGCTGGAGCTGGCCCGCGTCACCGGCGCCGGCCCCGACGCGCTGGCCCGCCTGCGCGAGCAGGCCCGCCAGACGCTCACCGACCTGCGCGAGCTGGCCGCCGGCATCCACCCGTCGGCCCTCAGCCAGGGCGGCCTGGTGGAGGCCGTCGAGGAACGCTGCTCCGGGCTGCCCGTGCCCACGACCGTCACCGCCGACCCCGGGCTGCGGGCCCGCCGTTTCGCCGACGAGGTCGAGGGCGCGATGTACTTCACCGTCAGCGAGGCCGTCGCCAACGCGCTCAAGCACGCCGCCGCCGCCAGGATCGAGGTACGCCTGACCCTGGCGCCGGGCCGGGTACGGGCCACCGTCGCCGACGACGGCAGGGGCTTCGACCCGGCCACCGCCGGCCGCCGCGGCCTGGCCACGCTCGCCGACCGCCTGGACGCGCTGGGCGGCGGCATGGAACTCCACAGCGAGCCCGGAAAGGGGACACGCATGCACGCGTGGGTGCCGGCCGATGCCTGAGCCCGTCCGCACGGTCGTCGCCGACGACCACTACCTGGTGCGCGAGGGCACCCGGCAGCTGCTCGAACTGTCCGGCGAGGTGACCGTCGTCGGCGCGGTCGGCGACGCCGACGAGCTGCTGGACGCCGTCCGCCGGCTGGAGCCGCAGGTCGTCGTCACCGACATCCGCATGCCCGGCGGCGAGTGGCGGCCGGGCTTCGAGGGCATCGACGCGGCCCACCGCATCAGGGTCGGCCACCCCGGCACCGGCGTGGTGGTGCTGTCGCAGTTCTCCGACGCCCTGTTCGCCTTCGAGCTGTTCAAGCACGGGACGGCCGGGTTCGCCTACCTGCTGAAGGACCGCGTGGGCGACCTCGACGAGCTGCTCGGCGCGATCCGGGCGGTCGCCGGGGGCGGCTCGGTCATCGACCCCAAGGTGGTCGAGGGCCTGCTGGCCAGGCGCGAGGTCCGCGGGCAGGGGGAGTCGCTGACCCCGAGGGAGCGGGACGTGCTGCGCGAGATGGCCCACGGCCGCTCCAACGCCGGCATCGCCCGCGCCCTGCACCTGTCGATCTCGTCGGTGGAGAAGAACGTGAACGCCATCTTCACCAAGCTGGGGCTGGAGAACAGCGGCGACGTGCACCGGCGGGTGGCCGCCGTCCTGGCCTACCTCGGCCCGGCCGACCGCTGACTCAGCCGAAGACGGCCGGGGGCGGGACCGGGGCGAGCACGGCGTCGCCGTCCTTGATGGGGTAGGCGCCGCCGATGAAGTTCTGCAGCGTCTCCCCGTGCACGCAGCGCGCCTGGGTGAGGCCGCCGGCCGCGCGCCGGGACAGCAGGTCGAGCGGCAGCTCCGTGCGCGAGGCCGCGACGATCAGGTTGCCGAACCGGCGGCCCCGCATGATCCCCGGCTCGGCCAGCAGCGCCACGTGCCGGAACGCGTCGCACACCGTGGCCAGCAGCCGCTTGGCGAACGCCAGGCCCTTGCCGTCGGCCATGTTGATCAACAGCGTGCCGTCGGGGCGCAGCACGCGGGCCAGGTCGCCCATGTACTCCGCGGTGGCCAGCTCCACCGGCATCGTGGCGCCGGTGAACGCGTCGAGCACGACCAGGTCGGCCGAGTCGTCCCACACCTTGGCCGTGCCCTCGCGGCCGCCGGCCACGATGACCTTCAGCCGGGGGACCGAGCGCAGGTCGAGCTGCTCGCGGACCAGGTTGACCAGCAGGCCGTCGGGCTCGATCACGATGTGCCGGGAGCCGGGGCGGGTGGCCGCGAGGTAACGCGGGATCGTGCACGCGCCGCCCCCGACGTGGACGCAGCTCAGCGGCCCCTCCGGCAGGAGGTCGATGACGTCGGCCATGAGCCGGACGTACTCGAAATCCAGAAATGTCGGGTCTTGTAGGTCGACGTACGACTGAGGTACGCCATCCTTGGACAGCACCCAGCCGTCCTGCCTGTCCAGGTCCCGGAGAAGCTCGACCTCGCCGAACGTCACCGGATAAAGGCCAGGCATCGGTTCCCGCTGTCCACGTGCCACGCTGATCCCTCCCTGGGAGAACCGTATGCGACGCAAGAGGCTGATTGTGCTCGTCATCGCGGTTGTCGCGGTATTGGGGGCGGGCGCCTTCGCCGTTCTGGCCGCCGGGCAGGTCAAGGGCAGCGCCGCCAAGACCGCCGCCGCGTACTTCGACGCCTGGCGGAAGGGGGACGTCGCGGGCATGGCCCTGCTGGTCGACCGGCCGCCGGCCGACTTCTTCGACCGGCACCGCGAGCTGTCGCAGAACCTGCACGTCGAGTCGATCCGGCTCACGCCGGGGCCGGTGCGCGGCACGGGGGAGGAGACGGCCGAGGTGCGCTTCGCGGGCGTCCGGGAACTGACGGACCTCGGGCCGTGGCCGTTCGACAGCACGCTGCGGCTGGGCGTGCGCGACCGGGCCTGGCGGGTGCTGTGGACGCCCGAGACGCTGCACCCGCTGCTCAAGGACGGCGGCACGCTCGAGGTGGAGGAGGTCGAGGCCCCGGCGGCCGAGTTGGTGACCAGCGAGGGCGCCAAGATCCCCAACGACAGCTACGCCGACGCCTACCTCAATCCGCTCAAACCCGAGTTCGCCAAGGCCAACCACGGGCTGGAGCTGGTGTCGCGGATGCCGGGACGGCCCGACAAGGCGCTGCTGACCCGCCTGCCGAAGGCGAACGTCGAGCGCACCACCCTGTCGCAGCCGGTCCAGGCCGCCGCCGCGCGGGCCCTGGACGGCGTGGCGAACTCCTCGATCGTGGTGCTCAGACCCAGCACGGGCGAGATCCTGGCCCTGGCCGACCGGCTGGAGGACAACTTCAGCGCGGTGCGCGACGCCTTCCCGCCCGGCTCCACGTTCAAGACGATCGTCGCCGCCGCGCTGCTGGAGAAGGGGGTCGCCACGGGCGACGAGATGGGCTGCCCGGCCTCGTACGCGCCGGACTTCGCGGCGGCGATCAGCAACGACGGCGACGTGGACCGGGGGACCGTGACCTTCGCCGACGCCTACGCCTACTCCTGCAACACCACGTTCGTCGAGCAGGCCACCAGCCGGCTGTCCATGGAGGACCTGCGCAGGACCGCGGCCCGCTGGGGGTTCGACCGGCCGATGGCGACCGGCGTGGGCGGCCGGTGCGGCACGATGCAGCAGACCGACGACACGGACATGTTCTCCCTGGACGTCATCGGCCAGGGCACGGTGGTGGCCACCCCGCTGTGCATGGCCACCGTGGCCGCCGCCGTGCAGAGCGGCACCTGGCGCTCGCCCCGCCTGCTGTCGGAGGACGACGTGCGCCGCGTGGACGGCGAGCCGTTCCCCGACGTCAAGCTGGACGAGGGGGTGGTCGGGGCGTTGCGGGAGATGATGGCCGCCGTCGTGGACCACGGGACGGCGAGCCAGGCCGGCCTGCCGGAGGGCGTGGCGGGCAAGACGGGCACCGCCGAGGTGCAGGACCAGACGTCGCACGGCTGGTTCATCGGCTACCGGGGCGACCTGGCCTTCTGCGTGTTCGTCAGGAACGGCGGATCGGGCCGCTCGGCCGCGGTGCCGATCGCCGTGCGCTTCCTGAACGGCCTGTGACGGCTCGACCCGCCGGACGGGCTTGTGACCTTTGGCACTTCAGCTGAATCCGTAACCTACGGTACCGTAGGTTACATGACGACCATCACCGTGAAGCCGAGGCTGCGTGGCTGGTTGCACACCGGGGCGCTGCCGGTGACGCTGGTGGCCGGGTTCGTGCTCGTGGCGCTCGGCCCGACCCTGCAGGCCCGGCTGGCGGCCGGCGTCTACGCGATCACCTCGGGGCTGCTGTTCGGCATCTCGGCGACCTACCACCGGGGCACGCTGGGGCCGCGCCTGGCCGAGGTGCTGCGCAGGTTCGACCACGCCAACATCTACCTGATCATCGCGGGCACGTACACGCCGTTCGGGCTGCTCGCCCTCGACGGCGCGGCCAGGGTCGCCGTGCTCTCGGTGGTGTGGGGCGGCGCGCTGGCCGGGGTGCTGTTCCGGGTGTGCTGGATGAACGCGCCGCGCTGGCTCTACACCGTCCTGTACCTGGCGCTGGGCTGGACGGCGATCTTCGTGATGCCGCAGTTGCTCGAAGGGGCCGGGGTGGCCGCCGTCGTGCTGGTGGCCGTGGGCGGGGTGTTCTACTCGGCGGGCGCGATCGTCTACGGGCTGCGCCGGCCCGATCCGTCGCCGCGCTGGTTCGGCTTCCACGAGGTCTTCCACGCCTTCACCATCGCCGCGTACCTGGTGCAGTACATCGCGGTGTCGATCGTGGTCTATTCCCACATGTAGGTCGACATTTGACCCGGCACTGGTCTCTTTTCGCACGAATCGCGGAAAGCACACCAGCATGCAGGAACTTTCGCGTTCGTGGTGGCTGCTGCTCATCCGTGGCATCGCCGCGATCATCTTCGGTGTGCTGGCGTTGATCTGGCCGGGGATCACTCTGCTGGTGCTGGTGATCTTCTTCGGTGCGTACGCCATCGTCTCCGGCGTCTTCGAGCTCTTCGCCGCCTTCCGGCACGGCGCCCGGTCGCGGGCCTGGCTGATCTTCTCCGGCATCGTCGGCATCGTGGCCGGCATTATGGCCTTCGCCTGGCCCGGGATCACCTCGCTCGCGCTGCTCTACCTCATCGCCTTCTGGGCCATCATCTCCGGAATCTCCGAGATCGTGGCGGGCGTGCGGCTGCGCAAGTCCATCGAGAACGAGTGGATGTTCATCATCGCCGGCATCCTGTCGGTGATCTTCGGTGTGCTGCTCATCATCTGGCCCGGCGCCGGAATGCTGAGCCTCGTCTGGCTGATCGGCATTTTCGCGATCCTGTACGGAATCGCGATGATTGTGCTGTCACTTCGTTTGAAGAAGTTCACTCGCGGGGCAGGAATACCGTAAATTTTACGGATACGACCGGGTTCCCTGTATGGAACCTCCGGCCTGTCTCACGACATTGGAGAAGGCATGGACGTACACACCCGCCTTGCCCGTCACCTGCTCGTCGATGGCTACCGTCTCGTCCTCGATCTCGAACTCAGCCGTGGCTCCTGGTTGGTGGACGCCCGCAACGGCCGCCGCTACCTGGACTTCTACACCTTCTTCGCGTCCGCCCCGCTCGGTGTGAACCCGCCCTTCGACCCCGACTTCGCCGCCCTGCTCGGCCAGGTCGCCCGGAACAAGCCCGCCAACCCCGACATCTACACCGAGCACCTGGCCGACTTCGTCGACACGTTCGTCCGCGTGCTCGGCGACCCCGAGCTGCCCCACCTGTTCTTCGTCGAGGGCGGCGCCCTGGCCGTGGAGAACGCGCTCAAGACCGCCTTCGACTGGAAGAGCCGGCGCAACGAGGCCGCCGGCCGCCCCCGCGACCTGGGCACCAAGGTCATGCACCTGACCCGCGCCTTCCACGGCCGCAGCGGCTACACGCTGAGCCTGACCAACACCGAGCCGGGCAAGACCGACCGCTTCCCCAAGTTCGACTGGCCGCGCATCGACGTGCCGGCCATCCACCTCGGCGACGTCGAGGCCGCCGAGGAACGCGCGCTGGCCCAGGCCAGGGCGGCCTTCGAGCGTCACCCCCACGACATCGCCTGCTTCATCGCCGAGCCGATCCAGGGCGAGGGCGGCGACAACCACATGCGCGGCGAGTTCCTGCGCGCCATGCAGGCCCTGTGCCACGAGCACGACGCCCTGTTCGTCCTGGACGAGGTCCAGACCGGCGGCGGCACCACCGGCACGCCGTGGGCCTACCAGCAGCTCGGCCTGGCCCCCGACGTGGTGGCCTTCGCCAAGAAGGTGCAGGTCGGCGGGATCATGGCCGGTCGCAGGGTCGACCTGGTGGCCGACAACGTCTTCCGGCTCAGCGGCCGGATCAACTCCACATGGGGCGGCGGCCTGGTGGACATGGTCCGCAGCCGCGGTCTCCTGGAGATCATCGAGCGCGACGGCCTGATCGCGCGGGCCGGCACGCTCGGCGGCGTCCTGCTCGAACGGCTCACCAAGCTGGAGGCCGAGCACCCCGACACGGTCTCGGGCGTGCGCGGCAGGGGCCTGATGTGCGCCTTCGACCTGCCCGACCAGGCCGCCAGGGACGGCTACGTGACCCGGCTCAGGGAGGAGCACGGCGTGCTGGCGCTGCCCTGCGGGCCCCGGTCCGTCCGCCTGCGCCCGGCGCTGAACATCCCCGAGGCCGACCTCGAACACGGCCTGGGCGCGCTGTCGGCCGCGCTCTGAGCACCGCTCACTCGCCGCTCACTCGGTCGAGGCGATGCTGGTGGCGCTGCGGCGCGGCCCGCCGTAGCGCCAGAAGAAGTTCAGCAGCACGCTGACCCGGTTGCGCCCGCCCAGCAGGTACGCCACGTGCACGAAGATCCAGGCCAGCCAGGCGGGCAGGCCGCGCATGGTCAGCCCGTTGCGCAGCTGGAGCACCGCCTCGGCCTTGCCGACCGTGGCCATGATCCCCGGGTCGCGGTAGGAGAAGCGGCTGAGCGGTCGTCCGTGCGCCGCGGCCAGGATCTGCCTGCCCACGTGCCTGCCCATCTGGATGGCCGGCTGGGCGAGCTGGGGCAGCGGGTCCGGCTGCCCGGCCAGGTCGCCGGCCACGAAGATCTCCGGATGGCCGGGCACGCTGAGCGCGTCGGTGAGCGTGATCCGGCCGCCCTTGCCCTGCGGCAGCCCCCAGTCGGTCACCTCCTTGGGCGCGGTGACGCCGAGGGCCCAGACGGTCACGTCGCTCGGCAGGCGCGTCCCGTCCTCCAGGATGACGGCGTCCGGCTCCACGCCCGCCACCGTGGCTCCCAGGCGCATCCGGACGCCTCTCCTGCGCAGCGCCTCGGCCGCCGCGTCCCGCAGCCGCGGCTTGTACGGCGCCAGCACGTGGTCGAACCGCTCGACCAGGGTGACGCTCGTCTGGTCGGGCCGGATCTCGGGATGCGTCAGCGGCACCGTACGGCGGCGCAGCTCGGCCAGCGTGCCCGCGGTCTCCACGCCGGTCGCGCCGCCGCCCACCACCACGACGTGGGCGCTCTCGCGCCGGCCCGCCGCGGTGTCCTCCAGACAGTGCTGGAGATGCCGCCGCAGGTCGGCCGCGTCGCGCAGCGAGTAGATCGGCAGCGCGTTCTCCTCGGCGCCGGTCACGTGGATCCAGTTGGTGGTGACGCCGGTGGCGATCACCAGGTAGTCGTAGTCGAGGCTGGAGCCGTCCGCGAACTCCACCCGCCGGTCGGCCGGGTGCACCTTGCTCAGCGCGGCCCGGTGGGCGCGGACGTTCGGCCACTTCGCGGCGAACGTACGGATCGGGTAGGAGACGTCGGACGTGCCCATCCCCGCCGTGGCCACCTGGTAGAGCAGGGGCTGGAAGGTCGAGTAGGGGTTCCGGTCCACGAGCGTGACCAGGGCGCCGCCCTTGGCCAGTTCCCGCGTCGCGGCCAGGCCGGCGAAGCCCGCCCCCACGACGACGACGCGCGCTCTCCGCACCATGACCACGCCCCTTCCCGGATTGCGTTCCATGGTCCATATGGCACCCAGAGCATCGGTTAAACCATTTCTGCCACAGACACCACCGGGAAGTGGGGAGATCCGGGGTAGGGCACCGGTATGTCTGAGCAAGTGACCACGATGGAACGCCTGGGCCGCCGGATAGCCGAACGTCGCGAATCGCTGAACCTGAGCCGGCAGGAGCTGGCCGAGAGGTCCGGCGTGGCGGTCGGCTACGTCGCCTATCTGGAGGACCAGTCCGGCATCTCGGTGCGCGAGGCCCTGGCCCGCCTGGCCGAGGCGCTGGAGACCACCGTGGAGGGCCTGCTCGGGGAGGTGACCGAGCCCGCCGGCGCGGGGCCGGCCTCGGCGCACCCCGCGCTGGTGCCGCTGGCGGAGGAGGAGTGCCTGCGCCTGCTGCGGCCCGGGGGAGTGGGCCGGATCGCCTTCGAGGGCCGCTACGGACTGACCGTGCTGCCGGTGAACTTCCGGATGTCGGAGGGGGCGATCGTGTTCCGCACCGCGGCGGGCGGCAGCACCGACGAGGACCTGAGCACGGGTGTGGAGGACGTCGAGTACGAGGTCGCGTTCGAGGTCGATCGCATAGAGGAGCTGACGCGGGGCGGCTGGAGCGTGCTCGTCCACGGCTCGCTGCACCACGTCACGACCGAGGACGAGCAGGCCGAGGCGGCGAGCACGGGCGTCGAGCCGTGGGCCGGCGGGCGGCGCCAGCACTACCTGAAGATCAGGCCCACCCGCCTGACCGGCCGCCGGATCACGACCGGCTGAACCCCCGCCGGGTCAGGAGCCGTCCTTCCTGAGCGACAACCACAGTCCGATGGCCGTGACCCGGGAGTCGACGCCGAGCTTGGCGTAGATCCGGTTGACGTGGTTCTTCACGGTCTTCTCGCTGAGGAACAGGCATTGGGCGATCTGGCCGTTGGACCGGCCCGAGGCGATCAGATCCATGACCTCGGCCTCGCGTTTGCTCAAGGAGGTGATCACACTGTCGAACGCTGCGTCGTCGACTCTCATCCGGCCTCCGGGGGCGCGCAGACGGTCTGATCGCCGATGGCCCCCGTGCTTCCGGCGTTAGCGGTAGACAGCGAGCATAACTCGCATTGTCCTGATTTGGGGGCGTTGTCGGGAGAAAACGACAACAGCCGGTCCCGAGGGACCGGCTGTGTGCTTGGGGTGAGTGAAGGGACTTGAACCCTCGACATCCAGGACCACAACCTGGCGCTCTGCCAACTGAGCTACACCCACCATGGCCGCCCGCTCCGTGACGGCACAGGAAAAGTGTAGCGGGGTTCGGGAGTCTTTACGCCATCCAATTAGCCGCTGACCCGCTCGGCGAGTTGCCGGGCGGTCGCCGAGTCGGGGCCGGGCTGCGCCACGAAGATCGCCGCGCGGTAGTAGCGCAGCTCCCTGATGCTCTCCTTGATGTCGGCGAGCGCGCGGTGGCCGCCCTGCTTCTCGGGGGCCGCGAAGTAGACCCGCGGGTACCAGCGGCGCACCAGCTCCTTGATCGACGACACGTCGACCATGCGGTAGTGCAGCCAGGCGTCGACCCCGGGCATGTCCCTGGCGATGAACGTGCGGTCGGTGCCGATCGAGTTGCCGCACAGCGGCGCCTTCTTCGGCTCCGGCACGTGCCGCCGGATGTAGTCGAGCACGAGCGACTCCGCCTCGGCCAGCGTGACGCCGCCCGGCAGCTCGGGCAGCAGGCCCGAGGCGGTGTGCATCTCGCGCACGACCTGCGACATCTGCTCCAGCGACTCCGGCGGCGGCTTGATGACCACGTCGACGCCTTCGTCGAGCTGATTGAGCTCGCTGTCGGTGATGACACAGGCCACCTCGACCAGCGCGTCGCGCCCCAGGTCGAGCCCGGTCATCTCGCAGTCGATCCAGACCAGCACGTCACTCATTCGATCTCCTCGCCCAGCGGCTCGGAGCAATCCGCCCGCTTGTTACCCCACCAGCCTAGTGCCCCCGCTTACGCGGGCTTGAGCGAGCCGAGAACCTTCGCCACCACGTCTGTGCCCAGATTGTCGGGAACGGAGATGTACAACAACGTCGGACGCTGCCCGGCCCCGCGGTCCATGAGCACGATCGCGGCGTTCTCCTTCTTCCACTTGTAGCCGTTCTTCTCCGCGACGGCGGTGAAGTCGAGCTGGAACTGCATGACCCACGCGTCATGGTCGCCGATCTTCGTGGCCTTGTTCTCGATCAGCTTGGTCGTGTGCTGCGGCTCGTAGAACTGGGTGCTGAACTGCATGAACAGCGCCTTGGCCGTGTCCTCCAGCGCCGAGGCGCCGGTGTAGGGGATGAGCGCGGCCAGCGGGCCGGCGTAGGCGTTGCCGATCCAGTCCTTGTCGCCCTCGTAGTTCTCCTGCGAGCTGGCCTGCACGCCGCTCGTCCACATCTGCTGGGAGGGGTCGGTGCCGTTGACGTCGCCGTACGCGGGCACCTTCCAGCCGTCGGGCGCCTGGTAGGACAGGCCGCTCCGCGGGTCGGTGATGCGGCCGTCCTGCGGCTGCGGCAGCTCGCCGCCCTGCGGGGGCAGCTCGGTCGGCGGCCCGGCGGAGGGCGGTTCGGCCGTCGGGAACGGCTGCGGCTCCTCGGTGGTGGGCGAGGCGACCGGGGTGCTGCCGCCCCGGTTGAGGAAGAAGATCCCGGCGACCACGATCAGCGCGACCACGACCAGCGCGGCCAGGCCGCCGAACACCCACGGCAGCGGGTTGCCCTGCTTGGGCGGCGGCGCCTGGCCGGGGCCGGGCAGCGGACCGCCGGCCCACTGCGTGGGCTGCTGCGTGGGCTGCTGGCCGAAGGCGGGCTGCTGGCGGGTGGGCTGCCCGTAGGCGGGCAGGCCCTGGGCGGGCTGACCGCCGTAGGGGGGCTGACCCTGCGCGGGCTGCTGGTCGGCGGGCTGCCCGTAGGGCGGCTGGTCGGCGGGCTGCCCGTAGGGCGGCTGGCCGGAGGAGGGCCGGCCGTACCGGAGCGTGGGGTTCGCCGGGGTGGCCGACCAGTCGGGGGACGACTGGGGCTGCGGCCCGGAGGACGGCTGCTGCGGCTGAGGCTGCCGCTCCTGCGCGTGGGTGGCGTCCGTCCATTGGTTGCCGTCCCACCAGCGGAGCTGCGGCTCTCCGTACGGGTCGGGGTACCAGCCCGCGGGGGTCTGCGTGGTCATGCCCGTCAGATTAGTAAGAACCGCTTTGTTGCGCATTCAGGGAAGGTCAGCACTTGTAGGTGAAGCTCGCCTTGTCGGTACGCGCCGGGCCCGGCGAGAGCACCTTCAGCGTGGCCGTGGCCTTGACGGTGCTCTTGCCCGACAACGTCCAGCGCAGCGGCACCGAGTAGGACGTCTTGTCGGCGCTCGTGCGCAGGCTGCCCTTGACGACCTCCTTGTCCAGGTTCTTGCGCCACTCGTAGCGGATCTCGCCCACGCCGCCGTTGGTGACCACCGTCCCGGTCAGGACGATCGCGCCGCCGCAGCCCAGCGTCTTCTTCGGCGCCACCACGTCGATCGACCGCACCGCCAGCTCGGGGGCGTCCGTCAGCCTGAACCAGGCCACGATCGCGCCCGCCATGACGACCGCGAAGAGCGCCGTGGACAGGATCGTGCGCCGCCGCCGTCGCCGCGACACCTTGGCCACCCGGCCTTGGGACCGCTTCTCCGGCTGGTGGACGGTCGCGGCGCCGTCGCGTCCCTCGCGCCAGATGCGTTCGGCCGTCGTCTCGGGCTGCCGCACGGTGCCGGCGCCGGCTCCCGGACCGCCCAAACCCGGGCCGAACTGCAGGCGCGGCGGCGAGCCCGACGCCGGCACGTGCAGCAGCGTGACGATGTCGCCCTCGTCCTGGGGCGCCGGCGGCGGCTGCGCGGCGAACGACGGCGGCTGCGCGAACGCCGACCTGCCGCGCGCCGCCCGCGCCAGCGCGTCCCGGCTGATCAGGCCGCCGGGCAGCGCCGCGCGTTCCTGGCTCAGCATGGCGCGGGCCGGTTCGAGGCCGAGCGTGGTGGCCGTGCCCGCGGCCCGTTCGAACAGGCCGGCGGCCCGCGGCGCGGTCTGCGTGAAGGACGCGGCCAGCCCGCGGGCCAGCGACGCCCAGCCCGCGGCGTCCCGTTCGCGCGGCGAGACCTGGCCGCGGATCGCGTCGGACAGGCCGCGCTCCGACAGCAGCGCGGCCCCCTCGGCGGTGATCACCACCGTGCCCGGGTGCACCGAGCCGTGCGTGACCCCGGCGGCGTGCAGCGCGAGCAGCGTCTGCGCGGTCTCCGTCAGCACCGACGCCGCCCCCGCCGGATCGACGGGCGCGCCGGCGAGCAGGTCGGCCAGCGTGGGGCTGACCGCCTGCGCGGTGAGCAGCCACACCTGGTCGCCCGCCGCGACCACGTCGGCCACCGGGATCAGCCCGCCCATGCCGCCCAGCACGAGGTGCTGGTCGGTCATGACCGTGTTCACCACGCGCTCCCGGACACCGGGCAGGCCGATGACCCGCGGGTCGAACAGCAGCGCCCCGGCCCTGCGGCCGTCCGGCGAGATGGCGTCGATCCAGTTGCCGAGCTCGGTCATCCACGTGTGCTCGGTCAGCCGGAATCCGGCGATACCGTTCCTGTGGTTGTCCATCCCCCTTGCCCCCCGGCGGGTCTAGCGCTGCTTTCTGTGGCGTCCTGCCATGCGACGTTTCACCGCAAGTGTGACCGGAACCGCGCCGGACGTCATCAGGCCGAGCGCGAGGAGTCCGGCCTGCGCCTTGCCCACCTGGTCCAGGGTGGGCGTATCGGTGCCGCCGTCGCCGCCGCCGCTCGGCGTCCCGGTCGGGCTGGGCTCCTCCGTCTCCGAAGGCGGCGGGCTGCTCGGGGGCGTCCTGGTCGGCGGCGTCCTGGTGGGCGGGGCGGAGGTCTGGGTGGGCGTGGGAGCGGCCGAGGTGGGCTTGCTGCCGTCGCTGGTCGTGCTGTTCTTGCCGGTGATGTCCGGCTCGGGGGAGTCGGTCGGGGTCGGCTTCGGCGTCCTGACCGGCCGCCTGGTCGGCTTCCGCGTCGGGGTCGGCTTGGGCGTCCTGGACGGCGAGGCCGCCGCCGTCGCCGTCGCCGTCGGCAGGACGGGCGGCGGGGTCGAGAGGGTCGGGTCCGCGGAGGTCGGCGTCGGGTCCGGCTCCGGCGTGGTCTCCTCGGGGGTCGCGGTCGGCTCCTCCTCCGTGGGCTCCTCGTCGATCACCGGGTCGGTCGCGCTGGGCGTGACCTCGCTCGTCTGGGCCCGCAGCACCGGCTCGTCGGAGGAGGAGTTGACCAGGATCACGCCCACGGCCACCACCACGCCCACGGCGACCGCGCCGATCGCGATCTTGGCCGAGAGCTTGCTCAGCAGGCGGGCGGGGTCGGGGAAACGGGTCTCGGTGAGCGCGGTCTGCGTCTCGGCGGCATCGTGCAGGGGGCTCGGGAACAGCAGGATGAGCAGGCCGGCGAGCGCGGCCAGGCGGCGGCGTCCGCGCTCCTCCCAGTCGGCGCCGTACGCCTCGGCCGCGATGGCCTCCAGCTCGGTCAGGAACGCCTCGGCGGACGGCGGCCGTTCGCCCGGCTGCTTGGCCAGGCCGCGTTCGACCAGGCTCTGGAGCGCCGTGGGCACTTCCTCGACGGGCGGCGGCGCGCTTTGGTGCTGGCGGGCGAGCGCGGCGATGTTGGGCGCCCGGAAGGGCCGGGTGCCGGTCAGACACTCGAAGAACACGACGGTGGCGGCGTAGACGTCGGTCGCCGGCCCGGCGGCCCCGCCCGCCCACTGCTCGGGCGCCATGTACGGCGGCGTGCCCGCGGCGCCGGCCCCCTCGCCGGCCCGGACCGCGATGCCGAAGTCCACCAGCTTGCTGACCCCGTCGCCCTGGACCATCACGTTCTCGGGCTTGAAGTCGCGGTGGACGACGCCGATCGCGTGCGCGGCGGCCAGCCCCTGGAGCGAGCCCTTGAGCACGACCAGCGCCGCCTCGGCCCCGGTCGGCCCCTCGGAGCGCAGGATCTCGCGCAGCGAGACGCCGTTGACCAGCTCCATGACGATCGCCGCGCCCTGCCCCGACTCGACGTAGTCGATCAGGCGCGCGTGGTGCGAGCTCTGCAGGGTGCCGAGCAGCCGGGCCTCGTGCCGGAACCTGGCCACGAAGCCCATGTCGGACCTGAGCTCGTCGTTCAGATATTTGATGGCGACTTCCACGCCGTCGTGGTCGCGCGTGGCCAGGACCACCCGGCCGGCGGCACCGCTGCCCAGTTCCCGGACTTCGGTGTAGCCGGGGACCCCCCACTGCCCATCGCCGTGCATAAACGGTCTCCTCTGGAGTCATTCGGGCCCCCACCCGCATCAAACGCTGCGTAGCTTAACCAGAGGGAAGGGCTTTCCCACCACCGATATGCCGATATGGCCGAATTTGCGAGGTTAGTCCACCGTGCCGGGCTTATCGGATTGTGGGGATTCCTGCGGTTTGGGCGTTTCCTGTGGTTTTGGGGTTTCTTCTGGCTTGGGTGTCTCTCTGGGGCATTCTGGGGTTTTTCCGCTCGCCCGGTCCGGGCCGCCGGCCGGCTCCGGCGTCGTGCTCGCCGTGACGGTCCAGGTGGTGCCGCACGGGACGGTCCTGAGCGCCCGGCTCACTGTCCTCGTGTACGTCGTGTCGCCGGACAGCGTGACCCGCTCCGAGCCGGCCGGCTCGCCGCCGAGCAGGAACCCCACGTCCAGCGTCACCGGCCGGTCGTCGGCGGTGACCACCGAGACGGTCGCCACCAGGCCGCCCTCGCTCAGCCCGGCCCTGACGATCGAGACCCGTCGCACGGCGGGCGGGCAGGTGACCTCGACCCGGGCGGTCCGGACGCGGTCGCCGGCGCGGACCCGCACCGACAGGGTGGAGCCGCACGGGCGCGCGCGGAAGGAATGGGTGAAGACGCGGGAGTAGGAGGTCCGGCCGGACAGGCTCGCCGTACGGGTGCCGACGGTCTCGCCGTCCACCGCGAACGCGGCCTCGACCGGGATCTCGCCGGTGCCGTCCGCGGTCACGCCGACCCGGGCGCGCGCGGTCAGCCCCGGCGCCTCGGGCATCGCCAGCGAGACGAACAGCCCGTTCACCCGCGTCCGGCAGGCCGGCACCGGCGCCGAGGAGGACCGGGCGCCGCCCGGCGCGGCGGGGGAGGTGACGACGGTCAGCGTGACGGTCCCGCCGCACGGCCGTTCGCCGATGTCCCAGGTGAAGGCGCGGGTGTAGGACGTCGCGCCGCTCAGCCGCAGGCGCTGGACGTGGCCCTCGCCGCCCGGCGCGGTCCACGTCCCGGTGGCGTCGACCGGAGCGCCCCCGGCGGTCCGGACGGTGACGGAGGCGCGCGCGACGCCGTCGCCGTCGACCGTGACGTCACCCACGCTCACCCCGAGAACGGTCGCGACGGGCGTCGGCGTCGGGGTGGGCGTCGGGGTGGGCGTCGGTGTGGGGGACGGCGTCGGGGTCCGGGAGGGCGTCGGCGTGGCGGTCCTGGTCGGCTTCCTCGTGGGCCCGGCCGTCGGCGTGCGCGGCGCCCGGGTGGCGACGGGCGGCCTGGAGGTCGTCGGCGGCGGCAGCAGCTCGGGCGAGGACGCCGGCGACGGCGGCCCCTCGGGAGAGGTCCGCGGCGTCGCCTCGGGCGTGGCCGGCGGCGCGAGCACGGCCTCGGCCGTGCTCGGCGGCGCGGTCACCGCCTCCGTCGTGGCCGGCGGCACCGCGACGGCCGCGCCGACCGGCTGCTCGGCAGGCTGCCGCCGGGCGGCGAGCGCGACCACCACCGCCACCGTCACCACCGCCACCAGGGCGGTGCCCATGCCCACCCGCACCGCGTTGGACCGCAGGCCGCGGAAGACCGTCCTGGCCAGGGACGTGGTGACCTCGGGGGTGGGCTGCGGCGGGGCCGGCAGGAGCAGCGCGAGCAGGGCGACCAGCGCGGCCAGGCGCCGCCTGCCCCGCTCCTCCCAGTCCTCGCCGTACGCGGCCCGCGCCGTGGCCTCCAGCTCCTCGACGAAGGCCAGGGCGCTCGGCGGCCGGTCCCGCGGCTCCTTGGCCAGGCCGCGCCGGACGAGCTCCTGGACCGGCTCGGGCGCGTCGTGGAAGGGCACCGGCGCGTGCACGTGCTGGTAGCCGAGCACGCTGGGCTCGGTGGACCGGTACGGCCGGTGCCCGGTCAGGCACTCGAAGAAGACCGCGGTGGCCGCGTACACGTCGGTCGCCGGCGAGGCGGGCCGGCCGGCCCACAACTCCGGCGCCATGTACGGCGGCGTCCCCTCCGGATGCGTGGCCGTGCCCTGCGGCACCGCGACGCCGAAGTCCACCAGCTTACTCATCCCGTCGTCGCGGACGAGCACGTTCTCGGGCTTGTAGTCCTTGTGCACGACCCCGGACGCGTGGGCCCTGGCCAGGCCCAGCAGCGAGCCCTTCAGCACGACCAGCGCCGCCTCCGGCTCGGTCGTGCCGTTCTCACGCAGCAGGGCGCGCAGCGAGACGCCGTTGACCAGCTCCATCACGATGCAGGCGCCGTTCGGCTCCTGGATGTACTCCCACATCGTGGCGATGTTCGGGTCGCGCAGCGAGGTCAGCACCCGCGCCTCGGCCTGGAAGCGGGACAGGGCGGCGGGGTCGCGCAGCAGCGCCTCGGAGAGGTACTTGATCGCGACCTTCACGCCCGTCTCGTCGTGCACGCCCAGCACGACGCGCCCGCTCGCGCCCGCGCCGAGCTGTCTGATCTCCGTGTAACCGGGAGCACTCCACTCCATCGCCCTCTCCCATCAGGAGCCGGCCCACCTGATGAGACGCGTGATCAAGGAGTCGGGTTTGCCAGGTGGTTCCGGATTTATGGAACTACTCCCGACGGAGGATGTGAACCGGTATATCGATACCTTCTGGAAGTGCCGGATCCGGTTGCGGTTCGCCCCAGGACGTGACCAGCGGATGCACCCCGGCCCAGACCGGCAGCGCGTAGTCCTCCTCCTCGTCCTCCGGCGCCCCGCTGCGGATCTTGACCGACGCCTCGGCCAGCGACAGGGCCAGCACGGCGGTGGCGGCCAGCTCCTTGCGCGTGGGCGGCCGGACGTAGTCCCACTGGCCGGGGGCGAGCTGCTCGGTGAGCGCCCGCAGGGCCGCCAGCCGCTCGTCGGGGTCGTTCACCAGCCGGGCCCGGCCGTAGACGATCGCCGAACGGTAGTTGAGGGAGTGGTTGAAGACCGAGCGGGCCAGCACGATGCCGTCCAGGTGGGTCACGGTGACGCACACCTCGGTGCCGTCGCCGGCCCGCAGCGAGCGCGCGCCGGTGGAGCCGTGCAGGTAGAGGGTGTCGCCGATGCGTCCGTAACCCGTGGGCACGACCATGGGATGGCCGTCGGTCACCACGCCGAGATGGCAGACGAGCCCGCTGTCGAGCACGTCGTAGAGATCGTTCCGGTCGGTGCTGCCGCGGTGCTTCTCTCGGCCGAGAGCCGTGCGCGGGGTGGAGGAGAGCATGATTCGACGCTAATCGCGAAGTGGACCTATCCTGTAGGGCCACTAACCGACCCTTCCTAGAGACCACTTTCGTGCGCACCCACATTGACCTGCCGGTATCCCTGTCCCGCGACTCGGCCGTCCCGCTGACCACCCAGCTCGCCGGCTGGCTGCGGCACGCCATGATGGGCGGCGCGCTCGCGCCGGGCGAGCGGCTGCCGTCCACGCGGGCGCTGGCCGACCAGCTCAAGGTGAGCCGGACGGTCGTCACCGAGGCGTACCAGCAGCTCTACGCCGAGGGCTGGCTGGAGGGGCGCCACGGGTCCGGCACGTTCGTGGCGGCCATGGAGTCGCACGTCCCGCCGCGCGAGAGCCCGTACGAACCGGCGCCGCCCGCCCGCCGTCCCGAGGGCGAGTGGATCGACCTGCGCCCCGGGGACCCCTGGGTGCGCGACTACGACCGGGCCGCCTGGAAGCGGGCCTGGCGCAGCGCCGGCGAGCTGCCGCCCGGCGACTCGCCCGACCTGCACGGCCTGCCGCGCCTGCGCGAGCTGCTCGCCGACCATCTGCGCAGGGCCAGGGGCATGGCCGTCGGCCCCGAGAACGTCCTGGTCACCAGGGGCACCGGCAACGGGCTCGACCTGTGCGCGCTGGCCCTGCTGGCCGGCGGCGGACGGGCGGGCGTCGAGGACCCCGGCTACCACGTGGCCCGCACGGTGTTCGCGGCCAGGGGCGCCGAGGTCGTGCCCTGCCCGGTGGACGAGGACGGCGTGATCGTCGACGACCTGCCCCGCGACCTGCGCGTCCTCTACACCACCCCGGCCCACCAGTACCCGCTGGGCGGCCGGCTGCCGATCCCGCGCCGGGAACGCCTGCTGTCCTGGGCCAGGAGCACCGGCGCCACGATCGTCGAGGACGACTACGACGCCGAGTTCCGCTACGACGTCGCCCCCCTGCCCGCCCTCTACGGTCTCGACCCCACCCGCGTCGTGCTGCTCGGCTCGCTGTCCAAGACGCTGGCCCCCGACGTCGGCGTCGGCTGGCTGGTCGGCACGCCCGACCTGGTGAGCCGGATCGCCGCCCTCCGCGCCGCGGTCTCCGACCGCACCAGCGGACCGGTCCAGCAGGCCGTCGCCACCCTCCTGGAACGCGGCGACCTCGACCGCCACCTGCGCAGGATGCGCCTGGAGTACGCCCGCCGCCGGGCCGCCGTCGTGGAGATCCTCGGCCCGGTCTGCCGCCTGCGCGGCGACACCGCCGGGCTGCACGTGCTGGCCGAGCTGCCGGCGGGCGACGTCCAGGCGGTCGTGGAGCGGGCCAGGGAACGCGGCGTGCTGCTCGACCCCGCCGACCGCCACCACCACGACCGCGCCCGCCTGCACGGCCTGGTCCTCGGCTACGGCTCGGCCTCGCTCAGGGACGTCCGGCGCGGCTGCGCGGTGCTGGCCGGGCTGATCCGGGATGCTCAGACCGGATTGAGTATCTGAGCGCTGGTGCCCGCCGGGCCGCCGCCTGCAGGGTGGCGGGCATGAAACCCTGGCTCCTGCCGGCCTCGCTGATCGCCGCGGCGGTCACCGCCTGGCTCGTCCTGTACGCGGGCGTGCCCCTGTCCACCCTCCTGTCGCTGGGCCTGGGCGCGATCTGCCTGGTCTGGCTGGTCGTCCTGCTGACCTTCCCGTGGAACCTGTCCTTCGCCGCCCGGCAGGTGGTGCGCGACATCGAGGTCTCCCGCGAGACCGGCATCGACGTCCCGGCCCGCGGCGAGGAGGAGGCCAGGACGATCGCCCGCCGCATGCTCGTCCTCGCGGTCGCCGGGCACGTGGTCTCGGCCGTCGTGGTCGCGGTGGTCACGTTCTTCTCCGGGCGGCAGATCGGCTACTACTTCGCCGGGTTCTACCTGCTGGCCACCGCGTTCCGCCCGGCCGGGGCCTACGTCGGGCACCTGCGCGAGCGGGTCAGGACGCTGGGACGCGAGGTCCGCTACCCGCGCCTCGACGTGATCGCGCTGCGCGACCAGGTCGAGGCGCTGTCCGCCGCCGCCGAACGGCTCACCCGGCAGGCCGAGGAGATCGGCGGCGAGCTCGCGGCCACCAGGGCCGGCCTGGAACGGGCCGACCACGACCTGGACCGCCGGATCACACTGATGGCCCGCCGCTTCGAGGAGACCGTGGACGGCCTCAACGACAACCAGGAGATCATCACCGGGCTGCGCGCGTTCCTCAGACTGCTTCGCGCGGACCCCACATAGGCGGCTCCAGACCCCGCAGGACGGGCAGCGAGCGGGCCGCGTACAGCGGGTCGACGGGCAGCACGTGCCGGGCCCACCAGCGCGCGGGGCCCGGGTCCGGCGAGGCGTCGGTGAAGCCGAGGGCGTACTCGTCGTACGGCGGGTCGTACAGGTAGCCGGTGGCCACCCCGCGGCGCTCCAGCGCGGCGACGGCCGCGTCCCTGTCGCGCACCAGCAGCGGGACGCGGAACAGCGGCTGGTCCAGGTTGTCCAGCACGGCGGGCGCCACCGTGGGCAGCTCGGCCAGCCGGGCGATCCCGGCCAGCCGCCGCGCCCGCTCGCCGGGCACCTTGGCCAGGCGCCTGGACTGGTACCAGCGGACCAGCCGCCCCCGCCGGGCGCGGTAGGCCGCCAGGTCGGCGCGTACCCACGGGTCGAACGGCGGCAGCGCGGGCACCTGCTTGAGCGCCAGCTCCAGCGCGTCGGGCTCCAGGGCGATGCGGTATCCCTCGCGCTCCTCCTGCATGCCGAGGGCGCGCATGAGCGCGAGCGCCGGGCGGACGAGGTCGAGCCTGAGCGCCGCCTGCCGGGCCATGGAGGTGGCCACGCTGAACAGGTCGGCGCGCAGCGCGCCGGGGACGAGCAGCTCGTCGCGGGCGCGTTCGAGCGCTTCGAGGTCGGCGCGGTCGGTCACCGCGAGCACGCCGCCCGAGCCCGCGCCCGGATGTTTGGACAGGCTGAAGACCCCCGCCTGGCCGAACGTGCCCAGCGGGCGCCCGCCGGGAGCGGTCTCCAGAGCGTGCGCCACGTCCTCGATCAGGATCTTCCCCGCGAAGGCGGACACCTGGTCGGGCAGGCCGTACAGGTTCGTCGTCAGGACGGCGTCCACCGTGGACAGGTCGACGCGGGAGACGTCGATGTTGCCGTCACGCGGGGACAGCGGTGCGATCACCGGGCGCAGACCGGCCGCCAGCACGAGGAAGAGGATCTCGTCGGCCGAGACCGGAGACATGAGCAGCCGCTGACCCGGCAGGCACCAGTGGCGCAGCGCGAGGTAGAGGCCGAGGCGGTTGGATGGGAGCCACAGGCAGTGCCGCCCGGTGCGCTCCGCGATGAGTCTCACCCTTGTAGGACGGTACGCAATCGCCCAAAAGTTTTCAACGCTTTGTCCGCGGTCTTGAGCAGCAGCGGATTGGCCATCACCGTGGCGCGCGTCTTGCGCACCGGCACCCGCATCATCCAGTGGACCCCGGCCGCCACGCCGGCCCTGGCCACGCGGCCCTCGGCCACCTCCAGCTCGCCGTTCTTGAGCTTCTCCTTGTACTCCTTCTCACCCCGGCCCATGTCGATCACCTGGACGCCCGACGCGGCGGCCGCCTCGGCCATCGCCAGGTGGTGGATGAGCCCGGGGGAGTACTTGGCGTAGGCGGTGTCGTAGGCCGGGAACCAGCCGGCCAGCGTCGTGCGGGTGCGCACCCCGAAGTGCCCGGCCACCGGCACGTCGTCGACGTAGACCATGTCGAGGACGCCGGCGAAGCTGTCGGACCGGGTGGCCAGCAGCCGCTCGACCAGCTCGACGATCCACCGCTGGGAGAACCGGTCGGTGCGCCCGGTGCGCCGGTACTGGTCGGTCTTCCAGCCGAGCAGCGTGTGCAGCGGCCCGGTCTCGGCGATCGCGTAGTCGTGGCGCAGCGGCCCCGACTCGCGCTGCAGCTTGCGCGACTTGGCCAGGGTCGACTTGTACGTCTTGCCGGACCGGGCGCGCAACGTCTCGGTGTAGGGGCCCCAGCCGTCGCGCAGGTCGATGATCGGCGAGGGGTGTGTGGTGTGCCGCCCGTCGAGCAGCGGCTGGCCGGAGACCAGGTGGTCGAACTCGTAGACCGAAAGCCCGCAGTCCTTGATCAACCGGCGCGGGTCGAGGTCGAGGCCCTTGGCGTGGACCAGACCCTGGGCGTCGGTCAGCCCCGCGGCGACCGGCTTGCCGATGCCCAGCGGATGGCGTTCGAAGGGGAAGAAGCCGACGATGTCCGGCCCGTCGTACAGGACGGCCACCCGGACCAGGTCGCGGAGTTCGCCCACCGTGATCGTGAACTCCGGGGACAGGAAGGGGTTGTCGAAGGCGGCGTCGGACTCCTGCAGGGCGCGCCATCGGCTGAGCTCGGGCTGTCCCAGATCGCGAGGGTGGGCAACGGTGACGCGCATGGGCTCCTACTGTCGGCTTACCACAACCTGACCAGCATGCGGTCAGAGGTGTAGGGCCAGGTTAAAGGATGGGCGTCCATGCCTGGGATGTGCCGGGCCTACTGTTATGCAACTCTCAGCTGGCTTTCAGGACCGAGTGGCGTTCTAATGTGTGTCCATGACGGTACCAGGGATCGACTGGCCGCGGCTGGTCTCGTGGCTGGGCAGGAACGTGCCGGACGCCGGGGAGCCGCTGTCCGTCTCGCTGATCTCCGGAGGCAGGTCGAACCTGACCTACCTGGTGGAGGCGCGCGAGCGCCGGCTGGTGCTGCGCCGGCCGCCGCTGGGTCACGTGCTGCCCACCGCCCACGACATGCGGCGGGAGTGGCGGGTCATCTCCGCGCTGGCGCCGACGCCCGTCCCGGTGCCCGAGCCCGTCGCCTTCTGCGCCGACGAGGAGGTGGTCGGGGCGCCGTTCTATGTCATGGGGTACGTGCCCGGCGCCGCCGTCCAGACCAAGGACGAGCTGGGGCGGCCGACGCCCGCCCAGACGCGGCGGCTGTCGGAACGGCTGGCCGAGGTGCTGGCCGCCATCCACGCCGTGGACTACCGCGAGGCGGGGCTCGGCGACTTCGGCCGTCCCGAGGGGTACCTGGCCCGGCAGCTCGACCGGTGGTGCCAGCAGTGGGAACGGTCGAAGACCGCCGACCTGCCCGACTACGACAGCCTCGTACGGCGGCTGCGCGAACGGCTGCCCGCCGCGTCCGACAGCACCCTGGTGCACGGCGACTACCGGCTGGACAACACGCTGGTGCGCCTGGCGCCGCCGCCGGCCGAGATCGAGATCATGGCCGTGGTCGACTGGGAGATGTCCACGCTCGGCGACCCGCTGGCCGACCTGGGGCTCACGCTGACGTACTGGCACGACCGCGGGGACGACGAACGGGCCCGCATCCCCGTGTCGGGCGACGTGACGGTGGCGCCGGGGTTCATGAACGCCGCCGAGTTCGCCGCCCACTACGGCAAGGTCTCCGGCCGCGACATCTCGGACCTCGGGTTCTACGTGGCCTTCGGCAACTTCAAGCTGGCGGTGATCGTGGAGGGTATCCACGCCCGCTTCAAGCAGGGTAAGACCGTGGGGGAGGGGTTCGACCGCATCGGCGCGGCCGTGCCGACGCTGATCTCCCGCGCCCATCGCATGCTCGACCAGCCCTGACCCCGCAAGGAGCCCCATGAGCACAGTTGCACTCATCACCGGAGCGGCCAGCGGCATCGGGGCCGCGGTGGCCCGGCGGCTGTCGTCGGGCGGCGCGAAGTGCGTCCTCGTCGACCGCGACGGCGAGGGCGTCGAGCGGGTGGCCAAGGAGGTCGAGGGCGCGTGGCTGGCCGCCGACGTCAGCACCGAGGAAGCCTCCCTGGAGGCAGTCGCGCTCGCCGAGCAGCGGTACGGCCGCCTCGACCTGGTGCACCTCAACGCCGGCATCTCCGGGGGCGTCGACCTGGCGAACTTCGACCTGGAGCGCTACCGCGCGATCGTCGGCGTGAACGTGGACGGCGTCGTCTTCGGCGTGCGCGCCAGCGTGCCGCTGCTGGCCAGGTCGGGCGGCGGCGCGATCGTGGCCACGTCCTCGCTGGCCGGGCTGGTGGCCTTCGCCGGCGACCCGATCTACACCATGACCAAGCACGCCGTCGTCGGCCTGGTCCGGGCGCTGGCCGAGCCGCTGTCCCAGCAGAACATCCGGATCAACGCGGTCTGCCCCGGATTCACCGACACCCCGCTGGTGGCCGCCGCGCGGGAGATGTTCGTCGACGCCGGATTCCCGCTGCTCACGGCCGAGGACGTCGCCGCCGCCGTCGAGTCCGCCTTCTACGCCGAGACGCCGGGCACCCTGCTCGTCGTGCAGCCGGGCAGGCAGCCGGTGCCGTACCGTTACTCGGGGGTTCCCGGGCCCGCGGGCGGTCAGCGCCCACCCGCTTCCGATTGACAGCAAGTCTGCTGCAAGCGGAACGATTACCGTCATAAGGGCCGGGCACTGCCTGGCCTTTGTACGTTGCGTGATGGTAAGGAGCGTTCCGTGATTCCCACCGAGGGCAGACACGCGCGCAAACGGTCGCCATGGCCGATCGCCCTGGGGGCCGGCGTCCTCGCGGTCGTGCTCGTCGTCGGCATCATGGTCTACGCGGGCATGCGGTCGAGCCCCCGCGAGGGCTTCAGGGGCGGCGAGGTGGCCGAGGTCGGGCCCACCCAGGCGCCGCCGCGGCTCGAACAGCCGCCCGTGCTCCACGACTGGCCCCGGTGGGGCATCACGCACACGCAGTACAGCACCGAGACCGAGCCGCGCCCGGTCGTCGAACAGGCCAGGGGCATGCTCGGACGGGTGCCGATGCTGCAGAACCAGCACATCATGGGCTGGGGCGTGGGCAACCCCGAGCCGAGCCCCGGCCAGTTCAGCTTCCGCGACCTCGACCGGCGGCTGACGTTCATGGCATCGTCGCGGGCGGTGCCGGTGATCACCCTGTGCTGCGCGCCCGACTGGATGAAGGGCGGGCAGCCCGGACGCACCGACTGGAGCAAGAACCACACCGTCGCCCCCAAGCCGGAGCACTTCGACGACTACGCCAAGCTGGCCGCGCGGGTGGCCCGGCAGTACCCGACCGTCAAGTACTACATGGTGTGGAACGAGTTCAAGGGCTTCTGGGACCCCTCCACCAACCGCTGGGACGCCGAGGGGTACACCCAGCTCTACAACAAGGTCTACACGGCGTTGAAGAAGGTCGACCCGCAGATCAAGGTGGGCGGGCCGTACATGCCGATCGAGAGCGGTTCGGGCGGCGGGCCGTCCGAGCTGAAGGGGCCGTGGGGGACCGTCGACCAGCGGGCGCTCGACGCCATCGAGTACTGGATCGAGCACAAGAAGGGCGCCGACTTCATCGTCGTGGACGGCGCCTCGATGACGACCGACAAGGGGAACGTTCCCGACGACTTCGGCGCGCTCGGCAAGTTCGGCGCGATCACGAAGTGGCTGCGGGAGAAGAGCGGCGACCTGCCTGTCTGGTGGGCCGAGTGGTACGTCGAGCCGGAGAACTCCGGGTGGAGCGAGGAGCGGCGCACGGCCGTGCAGGCGGCGGCGATGATGGAGTTCGCCAGGAGCGGCGTCACCACCGCCCTGTACTGGAACCCGCAGGTGAAGGGGACGGGTCAGTGCGACGGCTGCCTCTGGGCGCCCGGGCGGGGGGACGAGATGCCGATGGCTGGGTTGCTGAGCGGGTTCACCCGGTGGTTCCCGGCGGGGGCGCGGCTCGACAGCGCGGTGACGTCGTCCGACCCGAAGGTGAAGGTGCTGGCGCAGGAGCAGCAGGTCGTCATGGTGAACACGTCCGACCGGGAGGTGACGGCCACGGTGGACGGCAAGGCGGTGACGCTGGGGGCGTACGAGATCAAGTGGGCGGGAAGAGGCGGCGCCTGACGGCACCCGACGCCTTCGGCGCCCATGGTCCACCCAGCCCGTTGCCTGGTTACCGGGTGGGCCTGCTGGAGCCCGCCCTCGCCTCCCGCGTTCGCCGCCGGCCTCCTGCGCCGACACCACGACACCGTCACCCCGCGTCGAACACCCACGAAAGCCCCTCAGCCGAGGCATCGCCCTCACCCGCCGGCCTGCCCCCAGCCTGCCTCGCCCCGCACCCCGCGACTCCTGACACCCGAGCCCGCACCCAGGCCCTCCCCACCTGCCCCCGGCTTCACAACCCCCGAGCCTGTCCCCGGGCAGCCGCCCGGCACGGTCCACCGCTTCACCGATCCCGACACCCATGAACGTAGAGTGGTGCTCCATAAGCTGAAAGTGACCGACTTGTGATGCCGGGGACCGTGATGACCGACAGCAACGCCGAGCCGCCCATCGTGCACATCCTCGACCCGATGAGCGCGGCCTACGACGCCGCCTTCGCCACCTTCCTGGCCCACACCGACCAGAAGATCCGGGCCCGCGAAGAACTGGCCCGGGTCGTGGGACGGCTGCCCCACCGCCGTACGCTCATCGACGCCGGTGCGGGGACGGGCGAGACCACCGCGTGGCTGGCCCCCAGGTTCGACCGGACGATCGCCATCGAGCCGAACGAGCACCTGCGGGCCGAACTGGCCCGCCGGTGTCCCGAGGCCACGATCCTCGGTCAGGACATCGCCACCGCCGACCCGGAGGAGACCGCCGACCTGGTGTTGTGCGCGCACGTCCTGTACTACCTGCCGCAGCAGTCCTGGCTGCGGGAGCTCCAGAGGCTGGCCTCCTGGACGGCCGAGGGCGGCTTCGTCGTGGTCGTCATGCAGAACCCCGACAGCGACTGCATGCGCCTGATGCGCCGCTTCACCGGCCACCGCTACGACCTGGACGCCCTCGGACGCGCCTTCGCCGCCACCGCAGGCACCGAGTGGGAGATCGGCATCAGCACCGATCCGGCGTCCGTGACCATGCCCGACCTGGAGACCGCCCTGGCCGTCGCGCAGTTCATGCTGAACGTCGTCCCGCTGTCGCAGCCGCCCGCCATGGACGAGGTCGCCGCCTACCTCCAGGAACACTTCCGCACCCCGGACGGCTACCGCCTGAGCTGCGACCAGGACTTCCTGGAACTCCAGCGCAACGGCCCAGACTCCTGACAACAGGCAGCCCGCCCGGACCGCCCAGCGGCGGCCCGACGCGGCCCTGACGGGCCTCCGCGATCGGCCCTCACTCGCCCTGGGCGGGTGGCGGCGTGACGGCCATCGTGAAGGCGGTCTCGGTGAGGAGCGCCTGGTCGAGCACGATGTGCGGGCGCGTGCCCCGTTCGAGCTGCTGGAGGCCGAGCACCACCGCCAGCGCGAGCAGCGCCCGCCGTTCCGCCTCCTCCTCGTCGAAGCCCAGCCCCACCAGGAGCCCGGCGACGAAGTCGACCCGGCGGCGGGTGACCCGGGTGACGATGTCGGCGACGCCCT
This sequence comes from Nonomuraea sp. NPDC049758, assembly GCF_040674635.1. Classification (NCBI taxonomy): domain Bacteria; kingdom Bacillati; phylum Actinomycetota; class Actinomycetes; order Streptosporangiales; family Streptosporangiaceae; genus Nonomuraea; species Nonomuraea sp. NPDC049758. The sequence continues at coordinate 103,727 of NZ_JBFAMZ010000004.1, read as the reverse complement.
CGCGTTCGGCGTCGAGGTAGAGGCGGCTCTCGCCGCCGCGCCGCCCCGCGCGGGCCGCGACCGTGCCGAACAGGGCGCGCAGCCGGGCGCGCGGCTCGGCCTCGGCGGAGGCGGCCGCGATGATGTGCTCGGTCTCCTCGGCCTCCCAGCGCTCCATGACCGCCCGGACGAGCGCGCCGCGGTCGGCGTGGTGCCAGTAGAAGGAGCCCTTGGTGGTGCCGAGGTCGCGGGCGACGGCCTCGACCCGCACCGAGTCCAGCCCGATCTTGGTGAACCGCGCGTACGCCGCGTCCACCCACTGTTCCGCCGTGATCCGGCCCCCTTGCGCCATTCGCCATACGGTACCGTATAGTCCTCACCATACGGCACCGTATGGAGGCGTCATGAGAACACCCGTCTACTGGTCGTCCGCCCTGGACGACATGCCCGCGCCCGACTACGCCGACGTGGTCGTCGGCGTGCTGCCGCCGCGCGCGACCGACGACCCGCGGGCCTGGGCGAAGGCCGTCTTCTCGATCAGGTCGATGCCCCGCTGGATCGCCGCGGGCCTGTGGTTGCGTCAGGCGGTCGTGCCGCTGGTCGGCATCCCGCGCGCGCCGCGCGACGTCTTCCGGGTCGCCCGGATCGAGGGGGAGGAGGCGCTGATCGCGGCCGACGACCGGCACCTGGACTTCCGCTGCGGGGTGGGGGTCGATCGCGAGGCCCGGCTCGTGCGGGTCACGACCACCGTCCGGCTGAAGGGCCGGCGTGGCCGGCTCTACTTCTGGCCGGTACGGCTCGTGCACCCCATCGTCGTCCGGGCCATGCTCCGCTCCGCCCAGCGCCGCCTGGGTGCGCCTAGAGGGTGACGACGACCTTGCCCGTGGCGTGGCCCTGCTCGACGTGGGCGATGGCCTCGGGCACCTGGTCCAGCCGGTACGTCCGGCTGACGACCGGGACGACCTGGCCCGCCTCGACGAGCCCGCGCACGGCGGCCAGCGTGTCCCGGTCCGCGGCCGTGACGAAGTTGACCAGGCGCTGCCGGACGAACGGCTTGGTCACGAGCACGCGCAGGATGCGCCCGGCCGGCCCGAGCAGCGACCCGCCGCCGGAGCCCCCGTTGGGGACGTAGGCGCCGGTGGGGGTGAGGGCCCGCCGGTAGTCCGCGAGACGCCGGTCGCCGACGTTGTCGAGGATGACGTCGTACCGGCCGGTGTGGCGGGTGAAGTCCTGTCTGGTGTAGTCGATGACCTCGTCGGCCCCCAAGGACGCGACCAGCTCCGCCTTGCCGCCGCTGCACACGCCGGTCACCTCGGCGCCCAGCGCCTTGGCGATCTGCACCGCGAACGTCCCCACCCCGCCCGCCGCGCCGACGACCAGGACCTTCTGCCCCGGTTTGACCTCGCCTCTGGTGGCCAGGGCCTCGTAGGCGGTCAGCGCCGCCAGCGGCACGGCCGCCGCCTGCTCGTACGTCGAACCGGCCGGCTTCTCCAGCAGCACCTTGTCCTGGGGGACGGCGACGTACTCGGCGAAGGCGCCCCGGAAGTGGCCGAACACCTCGTCGCCGGGCTTCAGCCGGGTGACGTTGCGGCCCGTCGCCTCGACCTGACCGGCCAGGTCCATGCCGAGCCCGTCGAACGTGGGGCGGCGCAGCCCGGAGACGGCCCGCATCACGTACGGCAGACCGCGCACGAAGTGCCAGTCGCCCGGGTTGACGGCCGCGGCCCGCACCCGGACCAGCACGTCGTCGTCGCCGACCGGCGGCGGATCGACCTCGCGCAGTTCGACGACGGCCTCGGGCGGCCCGTAGGCGGCGTAACGGATGGCCTTCATGGCACGCTCCTACTCGACGGTTCTGAGGATCTGCTCGATCGACGCCGTGCGGGCGCGCAGCTCGGCCAGGTCGGCGGCCGAGCGCTGCTGGGCGTCAAGGGTGTTCTCGGCGAGCTGCTCGAACCGGTGCACGAGCCGGCGCAGGTCGTCCTTCTGCAGGGCCTCCAGCTTCGCCTTGCGGAAGTCGAAGAGGCCGACGATGACCAGGCAGATCAGGAAGCCGGTCACGAGCAGCACGCCGAGGATGAAGATCACCTCGGGCCAGGCGGTGGGCATCAGGGGCGCTCCTTGGGCTCCGGGTCGGGCGCGGTGAGGGTCTTGGCCGCCTCGGCCAGCGCCGCTGCGGTGAGGTGGACGTCGAAGTCGGTGACTTCGTAGTACTTCATGGCCTTGCCGTCCTCGGAGAGCTCCAGCGTGCCGACGATCAGGCCGGCCGCTTCCAGCCGCCGCAGGTGCATGTGGAGGAGCGGACGGCTGACGCCGATCTCGCGGGCCAGATGGCTCACATAGTCGCGGCCGGCGGCCAGGGTCGCGACGATGCGCACCCGCAGGGGGTTGCCCAGCGCCGCCAGCATCTCGACCAGCTCGTCACCGGTCGGCCCGGCATCGGTCATGATTTCCCGTCACGTGAAAGATTTTCCTTACACATGAGAGCGTACCTCGCCCAGGAGGTCTTTGGGCAGAAGATTTCAGACGGTCTGCGCGGAGTCGGGAGCCTTGTCCCGCTCGCCCGTGGGCCTGCGCCAGTACGTCAGGAAGCGCAGCACCCACTCCACCGGCCCGTACCGGTGTCCCTTGAGCCACCAGTGGCTGTAGAGCACCTGGACGGTGAAGATGGCCAGCGCGATCAGCACCTCAATGGCGGGGCTGACCCGGTCCACCAGGGCCAGGCCGTAACCGGTGAAGATCAGCGAACAGATCAGCGACTGACCCAGGTAGTTCGACAGGGCCATCCGTCCAGGGGCGGCCAGGGCCCGGCCCACCCGCGGCAGGTACGGCAGCACCCGCAGGAACGTGGCCGCGTACGCGGCGGCCAGCAGCGGCGCGGTAACCAGGTCGATCGCCTCGCCCAGGAACTTGTTCACCGTGCCGTTCCAGGCCGACTGCGTGTAGACGAAGGCGCCGGCCAGCCCGACCGTGAACCCGGTCCACTGCAGCCTGCGCAGCGCCACCTTGTGCGCCGACAGGTTCCGCAGCGCGCCCAGCTTGCCGACCGCCAGCCCGATCAGGCACGCGGCCAGCACCGCCGGCCCCTGGAACAGCACCCGCAGCAGGACGATCAGCGACAGCTTGCGCATGTGCTCGGAGATGATCTGCCAGAACACCCCGCCGAGGGCGGTGTCGGACCTGGCGGCCTCGGCGGTGCCCTCGGCGACCGTGCCGGAGGCGTCCAGGCCGACCATCGCCAGCAGGGCCAGCATCAGGAAGCCGAACGCGAGCACCAGGGTCAGCAGCCCGGCCAGCACGATCGCGGTCTTGGGGCCGATCCGGCGCAGCACCAGCAGCGCGATCCCGACGAACGCGTACGTGGTGAGGATGTCGCCGGGGAACAGCAGCACCGCGTGGGCCAGGCCGATCAGCAGCAGCCCGCCCAGGCGGCGCAGGAACATCGGCACGAACGCCCGCCCCTGCCGGACGGCCGAGTCGAGCTGGAGCGTGAAGCTGTAGCCGAACAGGAAGGAGAACAGCAGGTAGAACTTGTTCTCCATGAACAGCGTCACGAGCCAGCGCACGACCCAGTCGAGCGAGGAGTCGAAGCCGGGCTCCGCCATCCCGGCCATCCGGTAACCGGAGGCCAGGAAGGCGATGTTGACGACGAGGATCCCCAGCAGCGAGAAGCCGCGCAGGGCGTCCACAGAAGTGATCCTCGCGGCCGCGAGTCGTGCATCGGGCATGGCGGGAAGTGTCTCCTGTGTCCTCATCAGGCCTACATCATCCCGCAAAACCTTAGCGTTTCCTGTGAATTCAGTTATTTAGTGCGATGTGGATAAATCTCTCCACGATCACTGCTATTGAGATCAAGAACGCCGGAATGGCCAGGAACATCAGGCCTCTGCGCGCCCGTCGTGCCCGGTTCGGCCCGTTCAGCCCGATGACCTCGTAGCCGAACAGCGCCACCCACGTCACGACCAGCGCCCCGATGCCGACGGGCGTCCACGGCGAGGTGGGGTCGCCACGTCCCTTGTAGGGGTTGGGATCGGGGATCTCCGTGCCCTTCACGAACTTCTTCCAGGTGTAGAGCGCGGCGTCGTCGTTGGAGAAGACCTTCTTCAGGTCGGGCGAGGCGTCCAGCGCGGCCCGGAACCGCTGCCCCCAGTCCTCCGGGAAGCCCTCGTTGAGCTGCAGGTAGCTGACCTGCCCGCGGCTCACCATCAGGTACGAGTTGCGCGGCTGCTCCTTCAGCTTGGCCACCGCGTCGGCGATCTGCGTCGGGTCTTTGTACACCCGCGCCTGGACGCCGAAGTTGACCAGCTCGACGTCCCGCTCGCCCCACGGCAAGGTGGGCGTGACCTCCGGGCCCTCCTTGGGCACCAGGTAGAGCACCTTGGCGCTCGGCTTGTCGTGGTCGTAGACGTAGTGCAGGGCGGCGACCTCGCCGGTGGTGACCCGTTCGAACTTCTCGTTGCCGTACCGGGCCAGCAGGAACGCGAAGGCGAACAGCACCGCGAAGCAGGCCGCGAGCACGACCGAGATCTTCCTGGTCAGCTCGGGGTTGAAGCGCACGTTCCGCCTGCGCAGCGGCACGGTCTCCTCGCGCACGTCCGCGCTGTCGGCCGGCAGGTTGGGGAAGAACGCGTAGGCGGCCAGCAGGCAGGAGCCCGGCAACGCGAACATGTAGATGCGCAGCCCGATCTCGCCGCCGTAGCTCTGCAGCCCCAGCGCCAGCACCGGCACGCACAGCAGGATCAGCGCGGACCGGTCGAACACCCCGCGGCGCAGCCGCCGGAACAGTCCGGCCGCCGCCAGCGAGAGGATGACCCCGAGGATGCCGAGCCGCGCCTGCAACACCAGCGCGTGCGCCGGGTCGCTGCCCTCGACGCGGTCGGAGGTGGCGCTGCCGATGTTCTGCAGGATCTTGCCCAGGCCGCCGAAGATCGCGTCGATCTGGCCCGCCCAGAACCCGACCGTCATGTAGCTGATCCACGCCAGCGTCACGAGACCGAGGAAGAACGGCAGCGCCCAGGTCAGCGAGGTCCGCTTGAAGATCAGGAACGCGGTCACCACGCCGAGCATCATGAACGGCGTGATCTGGTGCGAGGCCACCGACGCGAAGAACAACGCCAGCAACATCAGCAGCATCAGCAGCTTGTCGGCCCGGTAGGTGCCGGTGTTCACGATCTCGCCGGGCGTCATCGCGTCGAGCTTGCCCAGCAGCTTGCGCAGCCCCTTGGGCGGGACCGGCTTGGTACGCGGCTCCACCCGTCCGAACCAGCGCAACAGGATCGCCACGAACGCCAGATACAGGGCGAAGGTGAACCCCTGGGGCGAGAAGTAGTCCTGTCCGATCCACTGCACCAGGATGAACAGCAGCGCCGCGAACCAGCGGGCCCGCGTCGTCGCCACCACCTGGCGCAGGATCAGGACGAACGGGAGCAGGTAGAGCAGGTTCGACAGGAGCGGCGTCCACTGCAGGATCGTCGTCATGTCGGTGATGCCGGCGGCCTTGGTGACGAACGCGAACAACGCGAAGAAGCCCGGCCAGCCCATGCGGGCGTCGATGCTGATCGCCGTCTCGCCCGTCCTGGAGATGAACTCCACGAAACCGGCGTGGATGTACGCCGTGGGGAAGCGCGGCTCGGTGGCCACCAGGGCGCCCGCGCCGTGCAGGGCGAACGTGATGGCGGCGATCTGGAACAGCAGCAGGAACTTGCGGTCGGTGCTCTGGGCGACCGTGACGAAGAACGACACGATCATGATCAGGAGGGCGACGAACGCGGTCGCCGGCAGCGCCGAGATCAGCCCCAGGCCGTTGATGTTCTCCGGGTCCACACCCCACAGCGGGCCCGGGGGCACGCGCAGGGCGAGGATGTACATGAGCAGGCCCTCAAGCACGAGGACGACGGGCAGCCACTTGGGCGCGCTGGCGACCAGCGCCCCGACCCGCCCGCCGGCGGTCCGGCCCGTCTGCCCCGCGGCCACGGGCGCGCCATCGTCGCCCAGCGGGCCGCCCACGACCTGCCCGTCACCGGAAGCCGCCGGAGCGCGCTCGACCACCGGAGCCCCGACCCCGGACGCCGCGACGGCACCGGCATCGGCCACCCGGGAAGCAGGCGCCCGGAAGGCAACGGTCCTGCCGTCACCATCACCCTCGCCGTCGACGACAGCACCGGCCTTCTGGGGCCCGCTGCCCTGCGGACCGGACGCACCGGACGTACCGGCGTCGGCCGCACGGGCGGCATCCGCACCGGACGCACCGGCACCGGTGGCACGGGCGGCGTCCGCGCCGGATGCGCCTGCGCTCCCCGCGTCGGCGACCCCGGTACGGCCGGCGCCCGCCTCCCCGTTCGGCGAGGCGCCACCCGCGTCGGAGGAGCCCCCGGAACGAGCAGGCCCCGTCGCAGGCGACCCGGCCGATCCCGCAGCACCCGATCCAGCCGAGTCGGACCCCTTCGGGGCACTTCCCGCACCTCGGGGTGTCGCGGAGCTCTTCGAGGAGCTGTCGCCGCTGTCAGCAGTCTTGGGGGAGCCGCCCTTGGCAGCCCCGGCGGCGGGAGCCTGGGAAGACTCCGCCGCAGGCATCGGCATGGTCCCGGCGGTCGGTGAGCTCTTCGCGTCCGAAGCCGCGGGCCGCTCAGTGCCGGACGGCTCGGCCGGGGCGTGGGGTGCCCTGGCGGTGAACGCGTTGGGCCCCGCCGTCCTGGGCTGGGCCGCGCCGTCACGCTCCGCGAACGCCTGCGAAGGCCCGGAAGCGGGCTCGTCAGTCGTGGGAGGGTGGCCGATGTGCACGGCTCCGGGGACGCGGAAGGCCGTCGTCGTCTCGGCGTTCACCTCCGCAGGGGAGCCGGACGCCCCCGGCGCCTCCTCGTCCGACGCCGGCGGGGACGCCGGAGCGCCCCCTTGACCGTCGTCGAACGTCAGCCGCGGGATCACCCCCGTGGCCTCCGGATCGAAGGGCGTCTCTGTCTCCTCCCCGGCGTCCTTGCGAACGTCGGAGGAGCCGGTCTTCCCCTTAGTCATGCCATCGCCGTCCCGTTGCCTCACGTTGACCATCATGCGGCCCCGGACGACCCCTGAGTGACAGTCGGCTGCCCAGTTTCACCAAAATTGAGTATTTTGCGTAGATTTCCGAAGATCAGAAGTGCCACCAGCAGCTCGCTGAAGAGCAGTCCGTAACCCACGGCGTTCACCCCGAAGTGCGGGAAAAGGGCCACCGTGGACACCAGCACCAGCACCGCCAGCCCGATCTGCACCAGCGCCAGCGTGCGCGCGTGGCTCTGCGCCCGCAACGCGCTCAGGTACACCTCGATCAGCACCCGCGGCAGCACGGCCAGCGCCATCAGCCGCAGCAGCGTGGAGCCCTCGTCGGCGAACTCGGCGCCGAAGACGGTCAGGATCAGCGGCGCCCCGATGATCGCCACCGCGATGATCGGAGTCACGATCATGAAGCCGCGCCGCAGCGCCCGCCGGCAGTTCAGGGCCAGTTTGGAACGGTCGAACGACCCCTCGACCGTCAGCGACACCGCCATGTTCATGGCCAGCAGCTCGATCATGCTGGCCAGCGTGTGGGCCATCGAGAAGCGCCCGAACGTGGCCTCGCCCACCTTGGTCGCCACCACCACGGGCACCAGGTAGACGATCGCCAGGATCGACAGGGTGCCGGGGAAGTCACCGGCCAGGAACCGGCCGATCTGCCGCAGGCCGGGCGGCTCGTGGGCGGCGCCGAGGCTCTTGACGTGCCGGGGCACGACGACGCCGAAGATCAGCCAGTTGACCGGGATCAGCGCGAGGGCGGTGGGGATCATCCACGAGACGAAGATGCCGCCGTCGGGCAGCGCGCCGGCCAGCGCGACCAGCAGGCCCATCTTGACCAGGCCGAACACCAGGTTGTTGACCGGCACCCAGGTGGCCTTGCGCAACCCGGTGAGCACGACGTCCTGGAGCGTGAAGACGGCCCACACCAGCACCGAGGCCAGGAAGAACAGCCCCGGCCCGAACCCGGCCAGCACCGAGTACGTCTTCCCCCACAGCGGCAGCGTCAGCAGGAAGCCGAGCGCCGCGACCCCGCCCGTGGCGGCGGCCAGGCCGTAGCCGCGCAGGATGAGCTCGGGCGTGCGCCGCCCGGCCACCGGCAGGAAGCGGGCCAGCGCCCCCACGAAGCCGAGCGCGGTCAGCGACGCGAACAGCCGCATCGCGGTGATCACCGCCTGGCCGCGACCGAACTCCTCGGGGGTGTAGAAGTGTGCCGCGAGCAGCCAGTAGCCCATGCCGAGGGTGCCCGTGACGACCGTGTTGGCCATCAGGGCGTAACCCTGGCGGAAGAGCGGATTGCTGAGGTCGCGGAGGATCTTTTCCCGCAGGCTAGACATTTCCGCGCACCCGCTGCAGCCCGTACCTCGTCCGCCGGACGACCGCGTACCCCTTGGTGAGGATGCGTTCGCGCAGGTAGATGAGAGGTACGGCGTTGCCTTCGACGGCGCGCCTGAACATGCTGATGGTCGTCGGCTTGCCGACCGTCAGCCGGGGGATGGCGAGCATGTCGTGGCGGTCGGCCGCGATGGTGTTGCTCACGGCGCAGGCGGCGAAGTAGCCGGCCTTGCGCACCTCGTGGCGGACCCGGGCGCTGGAGTAGCCATAGGGGTAGGCCATGGTGGCGACCGGCGCGCCGATCTTCTCCTCCAGCAGGCCCTTGTTCCTGCGCAGCTCCTGCCGCAGGTCGTCGGTGCGGAGCTGGTCGAGCTGCGGGTGGCTGTGGCTGTGGCCGCCGATCTCGATGCCGTTCTGGGCGGCCTCGCGGGCCTGGCCCCACGACAGCATGTCGTCGAGCGGACGGCCCGCGGCGTCCTTGCCGGCGTCGGCCACCCAGCCGCTGGTCAGGAAGACCGTGGCCGGGAAGTTGTAGCGGTCGAGCAGGGGCAGGGCCTGGCTGTGGAAGTCGGCGTAGCCGTCGTCGAAGGTCAGGACGATCGGCTTCGCCGGCACCGTACGGCCGTCGATCTTGTTCAGTGCGGCCACCAGGTCGCCCAGCGTGAGCGGGGTGAACCCGCTCTCCGACAGGTAGGCGAGCTGCTCGGCCAGGTCGGACGGCCGCACGGCGTGCGGCCGCGTCTCGTCGTTGGGGCTGTCGCTGACCGAGTGGTACATCAGGATCGGAATGCGGATCATGAGCGTGCCACCTTCAGCCTTGCCGTGCCGACCACGTAACCCCAGGTCGTCCAGGCCAGGCCGACGACGATCGCGGCGGCCCTGCCGAGCCCGGACGGATCGCCGCGCAGGGCGTCGCCCACGCCGCGCAGCGCGCCGAGCGGCAGCGTCTTCATCGCGTGGGCGCGCTCGCTGGCCAGGCCGTCCTGGGTGCCGACCTCCCGCGTGACCAGGGCCTTCGACAGGCCCTCCGCGTAGCACCTGGACCTGAAGTAGGCGAAGCCCTCGCGCTGCCTGGACACCTTGTGCCCGATGACCGCGCGGGGCTCGAACAGCATGACCGAGCCCGGCTTGCGCTGGCTCAGCCTGATGCAGAACTCGGTCTCCTCGCAGCCCAGCGGGCGCGACTTGCGGCCCTGCACGCTGCGGCCGATGCCGCTGTGGAAGCCGCCGACCTCGGCGACGACCTCGCGCAGGAAGGCGGCGTTGCCGCCCATGACGTTGCGGATCGGCGCGCGTACCGCGGGCATGCCGCGGTACGTGCACCCGACCGTCCAGTCGAACTCGTACGGGAACCAGCGGGGCCGGCGCTTCGACGCCCACAAGGGGTCGGTACGCCCGCCCACGCCCACCACACCGGATTCCTGGAAGCCCTCCTCCAAAGCCTCCAGCCACCCCGCGTCGGCGACCGCGTCGTCGTCGAGAAACGCGACGATCTCACCTGTGGCCGTGGCCACGCCGGTGTTCTTGCCGCCGGACAGCCCCTGCTCGTGCGTGTTCTCCACCACGATGGCCTGTGGATAGGCGCGCTTGAGCTTCAGGTGCAGGTCCGGATTGTGGTCGACCACCAGGATCAGCTCGTGTGCCGGGCGGCTCTGGTTCTCGACCGACTCGACTGCCTGCCTGATGTCCTCCCAGCGCTCTTCTGTGTAGACGCAGATGACAACAGACGTGTTCACAACGGTTCCTCTTACGCGACGCCTCGGTCAGCGGCGGGAGTGGCGGTGGGCTCAGGCTGAGGTGCGGAGGGCTGGCGGCGCCACTCCTTCAGGATCGTCTTGAGCACACGGAAGCCATCTCGTACGGCACGCAGGTTGCTCTCGCCGTGAATGCGGTTGCGCTCGTGGCTGGGCACCTCGTGCACCTTCAGCCCGGCCTTGGCCGCCCGCACGTTCATCAGGGTCTCGACCTCGAAGCCGTCGCAGTCGAGGTCGAGCACGTCGAGGTGACGCGCCCAGAACGCGTTGTAGCCATAGCACAGGTCGGTGTAGCTGGTCTTGTACATCACGTTGACGATGCCGGTGAGGACCTTGTTGCCCAGGCGCCGGTTGAGCGTCAGGTCGTCGCTGCCGCCGCCGGCGGCGTAGCGCGAGCCCTTGACGAAGTCGGCTCCGGTCACGAGGGCGCCCACGAACGAGATGATCTCGCGGCCGTCCGTCGAGCCGTCGGCGTCGATCATGACGATGATGTCGCTCGTGCACGCGGCGAAGCCGGCGGACAGGGCGTCGCCCTTGCCCTTGCCGGTCTGCGTGACGATCTTCACGTTGGGCCGCAGGCGCTTGGCGACCTCGACCGTGTCGTCGACGGAGTTGCCGTCGACGAGCACGATCTCGTCGACCCACTGGGGGATCGTCGCGAAGACGTGCGGCAGGTTCTCGGCCTCGTTCATCGCCGGGACGACCACGCTCACCGTAGGGGAAATGGCCAGGTGAGGGGTGACGGGCGTGAAGCTCGAAGGGGGCGGCATGGAACGCAAGGGCGACTTCTGGACCTTGCCGTTGTGCTTGGTGATCTCGGGACTCATGGCGAGGGATATCCTTCCGGGACCCGGCCCTGCTCACCGCATGGAGTCATCCCCGGGTGCTGCGGGAATGGCGGAGCCGACGAGCGGTGCATTGTTGGGTCCTGTGGAGTGAGGGTGTGTGCTGGTGCCGGGGGGTGGTGCCGGGAGCGTTCAGCCGGCTCCCGTTGGTTCCTTGACTACATTGGGTGACTCCTGCTGCTGCTGCATAGAGGTGCGCACCCGACCAAAGCCCTTGAGGACGCGGTCGGCCGCCTTATAAAGAGACGGTCGATCCAACACGATTGTTCGAGCTTTGTTGAAAGGAGTTCGGCCCATCCAGTGGACGGCCGCTGTCGCGGACGGTCGTGAGATGCGGCCCTCGGCAACGTACAGGACCCCGCTCTTGAGCCAGTCTTTGTACTCCTTGCCGCCCTTGCCCATGTCAACCATGTGCATCCCGTCGTTCGCGGCGGCCTCGGCCATCTGCAGATGGTGAACGATGCCGGGCGAGTAACGGGCGTACTCGGTGTCGTAGGCGGGGAACCACCCTACAAGCGTCGTGGCCGTACGGAGACCGAAATGCCCGGCGACAGGCACGTCCCCGGCATAAAGCATGGTGAGGATGCCGGAGAAGTCCGATGACTTCTCGGCATGCATCATGTCGATGAGTTCGACGATCCAGGGCTGGGCGAACCGGTCGACCCGGCCGGTGCGCCGGTACTGGTCGGACTTCCAGGCCAGCAGCGTGCGCAGGACCTCGGGGTCGGTGGCGTTCCACTCGAAGCGCAGCCCGCCCTGCTCGCGGCCGAACTTGCGCTCCTTGTAGCGGACGGTCTTGAGGTTCTTGGGGGAGTTGGCCTTGACCTGCTCCAGCCAGGAGTCGAAGCCGGAGGTGAAATCCATCACGGGGGCCGGGCGCACGTCGGCCTCGTACGGGGCGAACGTCGGCTGGCCGGCGACCAGGTGGTCGAAGTCGAACACGCTGAGCTTGCAGGCGCGCAGCAGCTGCTTGGCGTCGAGGTGCAGGTCGGGGACGGCGATCAGGCCGTGGCAGGTGGTGAGGAAGCCGCCGAGCGGCTTGCCGATGCCGAAGCTGTGCCGCTCGTACGGGAAGAACCCGGCGATGCGGTTGCCGTCGGAGATGACCGCCACCCTCACGTAGTCACGCAAGCGGTCCATCGCCACGGCGAACTCGACGGAGAGGAACGGGTTGTCCAGACTCGGATCGGCCTTCTGGAGCTCGCGCCATCGGGCGCGTTCGGAGTCGCCGAGGTCTCTCGGGCGCACTACCTGGATGTTCACCTTGCCCTGGCCCCCTGTTCGGTCTGCATGTTCTTCCCCCGGTACAACACGCGAAGCACGTACATGAACCCTCCGAGCACGGCGACCGTCGCCACGCCGGCTCTGGGCGACCATGCGTCGAACAGCAGCATGGCTTCGGCGAGGAGCACGTTCAGGACGAGGCTGGCCGCGGCTCCTACTGATAGTGCGGCAAGGGGGTCACGATCGCGCAACAGTCCCACCACCGCCGCCCCCGGCACCACCATGAGGAACAGGGAGATCAAGAACGGGCGCAGCGGGGTGTCGAGGTCGAACAGCGCGACCACGGCCCCCGCTATGCAGGCGAGCGCCAGCAGCCATGCCAGCGCTCTGCGGTGCTTGAGCATCTCCTGTTTCTCTCCTGCTCTTTCTGGTCAAGACATGGTTGATCGATTTTCATGGGACCAATCCTGGTCCGGGCACGTCAATGCCGACGCTTGGTGAGCCGTTGAGGTTCACCGGCATGGCGAAGTTTCTCCTGTGACTTCCGCCACATGACGTGGTGACTCCGGGTTTTCGGGCGTGTTCCCCAAGCTAACCAGAATGCCCTATGTGGCCTATGATGTTCGAGCCAGGGTCCTGTTTATCCCGTTATGTCCGCTCTTCCAGGGGAGCTGTTCGTCACCCTTGTGGTGCGGCGTCCACATTCGAGGTCTGTTCCTCGCTCGGCGCCTCGGACGGCTCGGCGGTGGGCGTGGGCGGGTCGGAGGGGGGATCGGACTCCGGGGCGCGGTCGGCGTTCCAGGCAAGCGAGCAACTGGCGGCGCCGCCGTTCGAGGTGAACGAGACGCGGCCGCGGCCGCCGGCGCTCGGGTCCACGACGGTCACCCAGATCGACACCGAGCCGCCCGCCTTGACCGAACCGCTGGCGGGGAAGACGTCGAGGCCCTGTGACGCGGTCGCCACCCAGGAGACCGCGGCGTTGCGGGCGCGCAGCCCGATCTTGGCGGCGCCCGCGATCGAGGCGGGGCACGTGGTGCCGAGCCGGGCGACCGGCGCGGGCCTGCGGCGGCTCACCGTGGGCGCGGCCGGCCCGCCGCTGGGCCGCCGGGCGGGCCGCCGGACCGTCGGCGTGGCGGACGGGGACGCCTCCGGCGTGTCGGCGCTCGGCGTGGGCTCGGGCGTCACGTCCTCCTCCTCCTCCGGCGCCGGCTCCGGCGTGCGCTCGGAGGAGGGGGAGAGCGTGGGCGTGGGCGTCAGGGTGAGCGCGGTCTGCGCGGCGTCGCCGCCGTTCAGCACGACCACCGCCCCGGTCGCGGCCAGCACGCACGCCCCGGCCAGCACCACCGGCCCGAGACGGCGCGGACGGCGGCGGCGCGAGCGCCGTTCGGCGGCCACCGGGAAGCCGGTGCGGTCGAAGTTGTCGCCGCGGTCGGTGATCAGCGTCCTGGTCTGGTCGCGCCCGGGATCGACGCAGGTGTCCACCACCCGGCGGCGCAGCGAGAGCGGCGGGAACTCGACCGGCACCAGGTCGAGCAGGCGCGACGCCGCAACCTGCCGGTGCTTGCCCTCGGTGCACACCTCGCACCCGGCGATGTGCCCCGACAGCCGCCGCCGCAGCAACGGCGTGAGCGGCCCCTCCCAGGAGTCCACCATCGCCGACAGGTCCGGGCAGTGCGCCCGGCCCGTCTTCGCCAGGACGACCGCCGCGGCCGCGTTCTCCAGCTGGTCGCGGGCCCGGCCCAGCCGGGTGGCGGCCTGGCGGGAGGTCAGCCCCAGCACCGAGGCGACCTCGACCGGCGTCAGGCCGTGCCGCAGCGACAGCAGGACGATCTCGCGCTCGTTCCCGCTCAGCTCGCCCAGCGTCTCGCGGACCAGCCCGGCCAGCTCGGAGTTGGGCTCCCCGGACGGCGGCGTGGACGACGGCGCGGACGGATGCGCCTGCGGCAGGCCCCCGGCGGGCGTGCCGCGGTGGGCCATCCTGGCCCGGACCTGGAACCTGGTCAGCGCGTACACCCAGGCGCGCAGGCGGCCGGCCTCCTTCAGCCGGTCCACGCAGCCCTGCGCGGTCACCAGGGCGTCGTGCACGGCGTCGGCGGCCGAGTCCCGGTCGCCGATCAGCGAGAGGGCGTAGTCGTAGAGCCGTTCGCCGTAGGAGTCGTACAGGGCGGCGGGAGCGTCGGTGTCGGCCCGCCGCAGAGCGGCGACCAGTTCCTGATCGTCGGCGCGGCCGACCGTCGGCCATCCAGGCACGGATTCCCCTCCCCGCGGGTGGAACGGGCGCTCAGGCCCCCACGCGGGAGAGGACGCCGCCTCGATCGGCCAGGTTGACCGGCGCGGCGGCGGTCATGCCCAACCGGCATGACGTCGTGATCCGTGTGACGGGAGTGGCTCAGCCGTCGCAGTCGGGGGCGCAGAGGCGGCGTTCCATGCCCTGGAGGAAGAAGTCGCGGACCTGGAGCACGTCCTTGGCGATGTAGGCCTCGCCGTCGGTCGTCTTGGCCAGCGTGTCCATCTGCTTCCTGCCCGCCTCGGCCTCCGGCCCGAAGGCGATGAGCAGGATGCTGATCGGCCGCTTCGGGTTGTAGGTCTTCTTGAGGTACTGCAGGATCTGGGCGTTCGAGACGCCGCCATCGGGGTCGTCGTTGCCCGCGCCGTCCGTCAGGATCAGCAGGGTGTTGATCTTGTCTTCCTGGTACGTCTTCGTCAGCTCGCCGTAGGCGGCCTTGATGGTGTCGTTCAGGCCGGTGTCGCCGGTGGCCTTGGCCTGGATCTGCCCGAATTGCTGGACCAGCGCCTGCTTGCGGAGCACGCCGTTGGTGGACTCGGCGAGCGGGCCGACGGAGACGAGTTCCTGCCAGTCCTTGCCCTGTCCGTCCATGTGGGTGGAGAACGTCCACAGGCCCAGCTCGGAGTCGGCCGGGAACAGCCCCAGGCCCTCCATGGCGATCTTGTTGATGGCCTGCATGCGGGTCATGTTCGTGCCGGGGACGGGCAGCGCCATTGTGCCGGAGACGTCGAGCAGGGTGAGCAGCCGGGTGCCGAGGTTCAGCCGCGACCAGGTCTGGACCATCGAGGCCACGCTCTTGGCGTCGGGCTTCGGCAGCGCCTCCGGCTTGTCGGGGACGAACCCCTTCTCCTTCGTCAGCGTCTCGCCGGCCTTGCCGTCGGGGCTGCGGAAGCCCGCGTCGCGCAGGATCTTCTTGGCCGCGTCCGTGCCGAGGTCCTGCCTGAAGTCCGCGGCCGCCTTCTGGACCGCCGGGTCCTTGGTGACGATCGTGATCGGGTAGTCGAGGCTGAGCGTGCCCTCCTTGGGATAGAGGGCGACCACCGGGGCCTCGGGCTTCTTGGCGTTGTGGGCGTAGACGGCCTGCTCGGAGGCGACGCCGACCGGCACCTTGCTGCCCGACTTCACCGTCAGGCTGGCCAGCAGCGCCGCCGGGTCGGAGGCGAGCTGGCCGGAGATCTCCTTCAGCGCGCCGACCAGCGCCTTGTTCTGCCCGGCCTCCTTGGCCGAGGTGGCGGCGGCCAGCAGCGCGGCCAGCCCGGCGGAGTTCTTCTGCGGGTCGAGCGCCAGCACCCGGACCTTCCTGCCGGGGCCGTCGGGGTTGGCCACGTTGGCCGCCGCGATCATGCCCGCCCAGCTCGGCGTCAGGCTGCCGGACAGCTTCGCCGCGGCGGACTTGGCCGCGGCCAGCACGACGGGCGACAGGGCGACCGAGCCGGCCGGCTCCGGCAGCGCCGAGCCCGCGGGGGAGTTGCGGAGGTTGCTCACCAGCAGGCTGGAGTCGGCCACCCACACGTCCGCGCCGGACTTGCCGGCGGCCAGCCCGTTCGCGGTCTTGGCCGCCGCCTCCCTGGTCACGGTGACCTCGACGCACTTGCTGTCGATCGAGTGCAGGGCCTTGGTGTAGTTGGCGGCGATCTTGTTGAGCGCGGGGTGGATGTCGGGGGTGGCCACGACGCGCAGCGGCAGCTTGCCGGCCGAGCAGTCGTGCTCCCGATTGAAGATCACGAACGCCGCGACACCGAGGAGCACGGCCAGCGCGACGGCCCCGGCCAGCGGTACGAGCACCCTGCCACGCCCGCTGACCGACCGTCTGCGGGAGGGTGGTTCCTGGGCTCGGTAGCCGCCATCGAGCTCGTCTGTCCGGTGTCGCCCCACGATGTCCTCTTAGGTGTGTTGAGACCTTCCGGAGACCCTAGCGGGAGTTGCTCCGCAATACTCCGGGAACACTACTCGGTGGGCTCTGTGTGGCAAAACCGCTCTTTTGGTGCGCCTATTACGGAGAGTGGCGGTCAATGGCAGCAGGCGTGACCGCGCCAGGCGCGCGCTCCCTCACGCACCGCGACCGCCGCGAGGGCCACCGCCATGGCCGGATCCACCCACCACCAGCCCAGCGTGTTCAGCCACAGGCCGGCCAGCACGCCGGCCGCCATGGCGGCGCAGATCAGGTTCTGGGTGCCCTCGCCGGACGTCGCCGCCGACGCCAGCCGCGCCCCCAGCCGCCGCTTGACCAGCCCCAGCGCGGGCATGCTGACCAGGCTGACCGTCGTGACGACGATGCCGAGCACGGTCGGCGTGGCCCGGTGGCCGGCGTCGAGGTCGTGCGCGACGTGCGCGACGAGGTAGGGCGCGAGCAGCCAGAAGCTCACCGCCACCGCGCGCCTGGCGGTGGTCTCGGCGTGCGGTGAGAGCGTGCGGGCGCCGGTGAAGCGCCACACCACGATCAGGCTCGCCCCGGCCTCGGCGAAGGCCGACAGCCCCCACCCGATCAGCGCGACGGAATGCGCCGACAGCCCGGCGGCCAGGCCCAGCGTGCTCTCCACGGCCAGCCAGGCGAGCGTGGCCACCGACAGCGCACGCGCGGCGCGGGCGGCCCGCAGCCAGTCGGCCGTCGCGGCCGGATGCTCATGAATCCGCTGGTCAGACACCATGAACCCCCGAACTCCCGGCTATCCGGCCGTCGACAGCGTTACGTAACGTACCCATGACCCAGAGTGACTTTAAGCCCTGTGCGGCAAAGGATGTTCAAGATTCACCGGATAATGGCGGTGATCGCGTCCGGGGGAGGGATCGTGCCGTTCACGCCCAGTCACATCGCCGCCGTGCTGCCTCTGGTGGCCTCCGGACGGGCGCGGCGGTTCGCCGATCCGTGGGCGCTCGCGCTCGGGGCGATGGTCCCCGACCTGCCGATCTTCCTGCCGTTCCTGCCGGTCTACGGCGACTGGCACTCCTGGCAGGGCGTGCTCACCCTCGACCTGGCCGCGGTGCTGCTGCTCCTGCCGCTGTTCCACCTCGTGCTGCGCGATCCGCTGATCTCGCTGCTGCCGCCGTCCCTGGCCGGCCCGGCCGCGGCGCTCCTGCGGCCGGGCCGGCTCAGGGTCCTGCCGGTGGTGGCCGGCGGCGTGATCGGCTCGGCCACCCACCTGTTCTGGGACTCCTTCACCCACTCCTACGCCTCCGCCCGCTGGGGCGCCTGGCCCGACACCCCCGTCTTCGGCACGACCAGGCTCTTCAGCGTGCTGCAGTACACCTCGTCGGCCGTCGGGCTGGCCGTGGTCGTGTGGTGGGCCTGGCGCGCGTTGTCCCGCACCGAGGCGGCCGGCGTGCCGGGCCGTCTGCGGCTCGCGCCCGCCGTGCGGTGGGCCGTGCTGGCCGCCTGCGCGCTCGGCACGGTCGCCGGCGCCCTCGTGTGGCCGCTGGTGGACGAGCCCAACCCCGCCTTCGGCTTCCGGAGCGTGCTCACCAAGACGGGCGCGGGCACCGTGATCGGGCTCTCGGCCGTCCTGGCCTGCTACGCGATCGTCTGGCAGGTCAGGCGGCGCATGGCAGTATCGGAAGGTGCCTGACTACGTGTTCGACGCCGACGACCCCCGAATCGCCGACTACACCCGGCTGCGGGACGTCGAGCTGCGCAAGAGCCTGGAGGCGGAGCGCGGCCTGTTCCTCGCCGAGGGGGAGAAGGTGATCAGGCGGGCCATCGCCGCCGGCTACCCCATCCGCTCGGTCCTGACCACCCGGCGCTGGTACGAGTCGCTGTCCGACGTCCTCGGCGACGCCACCGTCTACGAGGTGAGCGACGAGCTGATGGCCGGCATCGCGGGCTTCCAGATCCACCGCGGCGCGCTGGCCTCCATGCGACGCCTGCCGCTGCCCACGGCCGAGAGCCTGATCAAGGGCGGGGCCCGCCGGCTGCTGGTCCTGGAGGACCTGGTCGACCACTCCAACGTCGGCGCGATCTTCCGCTGCGCCGCCGCGCTCGGCGTGGACGGCGTCCTGCTCTCGCCGCGCTGCGCCGACCCGCTCTACCGCCGGGCGGTGAAGGTCTCCATGGGCGCGGTCTTCTCGATCCCGTACGCGCGGCTCGACGACTGGTACACCGGCCTCGGCGAGCTGCGGGCGGCCGGGTTCCAGACCCTGGCGCTGACCCCCGACCAGAGCGCGGTCCCCCTCGACCAGGTCGCGATGGGCGAACGGGTGGCGCTGCTGCTCGGCGCCGAGGGCGACGGCCTGTCCTCCCACTGGCTGCACGAGGCCGACCACGCGGTCTGCATCCCGATGAGCCCGGCCGCGATGGACGCCGGCGTCGACTCACTCAACGTGGTGGCCGCGGCGGCGATCGCCTGTCACGGGCTGATGCGCTCGGCCGCGCGCTGACCGTCCGGGCACGGGCCCGCGAATGGGTCTGGCGGCGCGTCGGTCAGGCGGGTGACCCTGTCATCATGCAGACCCTGTTCGAGCACGCCGGCGGCGAAGAGGGCTTACGCCGCTTCATCGAGATCTTCTACCGCAGCCTGCTGGCCGACCCGCTGCTCCAGCCGCTCTTCGGCGAGGGCAAGGCGAGCCACGTGGACAACCTGACCGCCTTCACCGTCGAGACGTTCGGCGGCCCCGACACGTTCTCGGCGGAGATGGGCGGCTTCCCGCTGCTCATCGAGGCGCACCGCGGGCTGGGCATCGAGGAGGCCCAGCGGCGGCGGTTCGTCGAGCTGTACATGGAGGCCGCCGACGCGGCCGGGCTGCCCGGCGACGAGCCGTTCCGGGCCTCGCTCCGCTCGCACGTGGAGTTCGGCACGCAGGTCGCGTTGCAGAACTCCCACGCCGAGACCGACGACCAGCTCCACCCGCTGCGCGAGGTGCCGCGCTGGGACTGGGAGCGGCCGCCGGAGTAGCCGGTCAGGGGCGGTCGGTGTCCTCGGTGAGCCAGTCGGGGTAGGCGTCGATGTCGTGCAGCACCGGCTGGGCCTCGACGGTGCCGGCACCGCCGTTCGCGCCGATGTGCGCCGCCAGCTCGGCGGCCTGTTCGCGTGGTGTGATGAGGGTGAGCTGCCAGGAGACCCCGGCCTCCGCGGCCGGGACTTCCGCGATGTCGATCGAGGTGGCCAGCCCCGCGAGCAGGATGGTGTGCGCGAGCGCGGCGGCCTGCTCATGGCCTTCGATCGTCGTGCGGACTTCGATGAATTCCGCCATGATCTTCCTTATTGCGGAGGGGTACATTCACCACCCTATCTGCGCGAATCGACCGTGGGGTCGGCTTCGGGCGGCCGAAGTCGGCCTGGGCGGCGTCGGTTGCGACGAGCCGGTACCCGAGATCGGCGGCCTCAATCACGACGGGATGCGGCAAGATGTGATCCGCCGATCACCGAGAGCGACCGACGGAGGTCCCGTGAAGCCGACCTGGATCATCGCGGCCGCGGTCGCGGCCACCCCGCCCGCGTTCACGATCCCGCCCGCGTTCACGACTCCGCATGTTCCTCGTGCGGGAGCGGCCGTCCGTCCGGAGGCGGCCACGCATCCGCGGGCCGCCTCCGCCGATCGCAGCGCCCTGAGCTGTGCCGTCAGCTCCCCGGCCGGCCGGCCGCTGACCTTCAGCCCGCGCATCGGGCTGACCGCGAAGCCGGTGTCGGCCCGCGGCAACCTCCAGCTCACCGGCTGCCTGTCGGGCGACGGCTCGGCCCCCTACCTGCGCTCGGGCTGGGTCACCCTGAGGAGCGTCGGCCGGGCGTCGTGCGCGAGCGCCCGGCAGGTCCACGGCACAGCGCGCATCACCTGGTTCGGCCTCGACGGGCGGCCGGTCGGCACATCGGAGGTGCGTACGCGGGCCGACCGGCTGGCCACCCAGAGCCCGGCCGACAGCTTCCTGACCGGCACGGTCGTGTCGGGGCCGCTGGCCCGCGAGCGCGTCCGTGGCGCGATCACGCCCGCCATGGGCCTCCTGGCCTGCGCGACCGGCGGCCTGGGCACGCTGTCCGCAGCGGGCCGGCTCACCTTCGGCTGATCTCCGGCCGGCTCCCGCGGGTCAGCCGCCGGCTCGCCTCCGACTGGCTTCCGGCGGTCAGCCGCCGGCGATCTGCTCGCCCGCGAAGTCCAGCAGTTGCTCGGCGGTGCTGAAGCGGCGCTCGTCCCCGTCGTGGAGCAGGACGCCGAACACCCGCCTGCCGCCGCGGTCGCCCGCGAACAGCAGGCAGTACTGCGCCGCGTTCGTGTAGCCGGTCTTCACGCCCACGACGTCCGCTGAGCGGCCGAGCAGCTTGTTGGAGTTGCGCCAGGTGTGCGCCCCGTGCAGGGCGGACTTGGCGACCTTGTACACCTTGCTGCCCACCACCGTGCGGAAGACCGGGTCGGCCATCGCCCGCTGCGCCAGCGTGACCTGGTCCACGGCGGTCGAGTAACCGCCGTTGGCCGGCGTGGGCAGTCCGTCGGGGTTGGTGTAGCGGGTGTCGCCGAGGCCGAGCGAGCGCGCGGCCCGGTTCATCTTGGCCACGAACGCCGTCTTGCCCGGCCCGTACTTCCTGGCCAGGGCGTTGGCGGCGTCGGCGCCCGAGGGGAGCATGAGGCCGTACAGCAGGTCCCTGGCCGTGAGGCGCTCGCCCTTCCGCAGGCCGGCCGTGGTCGCGCCGTTGCTGGTCGCGTGCTTCGTGTCGGCGGCGGTGACGGTGATCGGCTCGTTCAGGCGTCCCTCGCGCAGGACGACGTAGGCCGTCATCACCTTGACCAGGCTGGCGACCGGCACCCGCCGGGTCTCCCGCTTCGCGAAGTGGATCGTTCCGTCCGAGTCCACTACATATGCCGCCTCCGCTTTCACGGTCGGGACGTCGGCGGCCCGTGCGGCGGACGCCGGGTAAGAGATCCCCACAACCAACGCGAGTACGGCAGAGCCGATGAAACCCCCAATACGCATGCCAGACATGTTCGCAGGAGATCAAGGGTTGGTTTGCGAAACTCGGCCGTAAGTGGCCCTCAGTTGGGGGTAAATGCTTGATAGATCCGACATCTGCGGGGAGACGAGGCCGTGGCAGGCAGGTTCATCATCAGTCAGGACGAGCGGGGCACGTTCCGTTTCGCGCTCGTCGCGAACAACGGGCAGACGCTGGCCGTGGGCGAGGGCTACCCGAGCAAGGCCGCCTGCGTCAACGGCATCGAGACCGTGCGCAGGAACGCTCCCGAGGCCGCCATCGACGACCAGACCCGGGCCGCGATCTAGGACGAGGCCAGGGCCTTGCGCCGGCGGCGGACGAAGAACCAGGCCACGCCGGCCGCGACCGCGAGCAGCAGGACCAGCGCGCTGACGGGCGAGCGGGCGGCCAGTTGCAGCCAGCCCCACACCAGCGCCGTGAGCCCGAACCACCAGATGGGCGCCCAGGTCAGGCAGCCGAGCGCGCTCGCCACCACGTACCAGGGATAGGACACCCGCAGCGCGCCCGCCACCCACGGCAGCGTGTGCCGCAGCATGGGCACCCAGAAGCAGCCGTAGACGGCCAGCGCGCCCCACTTCTCGACCACGCCCTCGATCCGCGCGATGCGCTCGCGGCCGAGCCGCACGCCGACCTTGGACTCGTAGAGCTTCTCGCCGAGCTTGCGGCCGACCCAGTAGTAGACCTGGAACGCGCCGAACAGCGCGAGGATGAGAACGGCCCCCACCAGCCAGTACGGCAGCCCGAACCAGAACGGCCGGGCGGGATCGGGGAGGGCGGCAGCCGCATGCCACATGAGCCCGCTCACCCCCACTCCAACGCCTTAGGTCAGCCTTACCTTAGTCAAGGAAGAGGCGTTCCGCCACATCAGCTTGCAAGGCCGGACCCCCGGCTGCAAGTAGCCGACAACCGCCCCTCAACCATCCCGCCCTATACCTGAACTGAGCAAAAGGGGTGTTTGATCATGTCGTCGAGAAGTGCGGTGGTCCTGGCCGGCGGTACCGCCAACGCGGTCAAGCTCTTCGTGGCCGCGCTCGCCTTCACCAGCGCCTACGTCGGCTTCTCCGCCTACAGCAGCGCCGGGTCGGCCGCCGAGCCGGTGCGGACCGTCACCCTCTCGGCCCGCGAGCTGCCCATCACCGCCCCGGCCCGGCAGAGCGCCCCCGCCCGCGCGGGCGAGATCGCCCTCAGCGCCCTGACCGACGGCGCCCCCGGCTGCGGCAAGTCGTTCCTGGCCCGCGGCCTGCTGGTCAACCCGCGGCCCGGCACGACGGTCCTGTACCGCTGGCGGCTGTCGCGCTGGAGCCCGGCGACCGGGACGTGGCGCACCTACCTGGCGGACCACTCCGGGTTCGCCGGCGGCAGCCAGAGCGTGGAGTGGCGGCCGCAGATCTCCGGCAACGCCGGGTGGTACCGGGTCGAGCTGATCGCCCGGCCCGGCGGGACCGTCACGAGCGAGCGTTTCCAGGTGAGCTGCTGACCGACCGGCGCGCCGCCTCCACCCAGCGCGGCACGCCCACCCGCTGGGCCACCTCAAGAGCCTTCTCGTAGTGCTCGCGCGCCGCGTCGGGCTGGCCCAGCCGGATGGCCAGGTCGCCCAGGGTCAGCGCCACCGGCCACAACGCCACGACGCCCGTGCCCGCGCCGGCCACCCGGTCGGCGAACGGCTTGAGCTTGTCGTAGCAGTCGACCATGCGCTCGCGGTCGTCGAGCAGCATGCCCGCCAGCGCCCGCCAGGTCATCACCAGCTCGTAGAGGAAGTCGGGCCGGACGGGCGGGCGGGTGGCGGCCACGGCCCTGGCGTCGTTGAGGTGCCCCGCCGAGGCCAGGGCGAGGGCGTAGGCGTCGAGCGTCCACTTGGCGCCGCGCTGATGGGCCGGCGCCAGCAGCTCGACGGTCTCGGCCGCCCGGCCGTCGACCAGGTGCAGGCAGAACGCGGTGATCAGCGGGAGGTCCTGGCGGCCTTCGAGCATGCCGGCCCGCGCGGTCATCCTGGCGGCCTCGCGGTAGGTGCGTTCGGCGCCCGCGTAGTCGCCGGCGATCATCATGCGCTGACCGGCGTACCAGACGACGACGGCCGCGGGAGCGGACAGGTCGTACTGCTTGGCCAGGCGGTCGGCGGCGGCGGCGTGCTCGTCGGCGGCCGCGAACTCGCCCCTGGCCGCCGCGCACTCCAGCAGCACCAGGTGGGCCAGGGCCTGCGTGGCCATCTGGCCCGAGCGCTGGGCGACCTCCAGCAGCTCCCTGCCGATGCCCTCGCGGGTGTCGACGGCCGGGATGTCGTAGGACTGGCGCAGCCGGCCGCTCAGCGCCGCCGCGATCAGCGTCGGGTCGCCGCTCTGCCGGGCCAGCTCCAGCGCCTCCAGCGACGCCTGCCGCCCGCGCTCGGGCGCGGAGGAGCCCTCCAGCTCCAGCGCCAGCGTGGTGAGCAGGCTCGCCCGCAGGCGCTGCTCACCCGCGGGCAGTTCGATGAGCGCCTTCTCGGTGACGTCGACGATCTCCCACGCGGTACGGGTGAAGTCGCGCGCCATGCCCTTGTGCGGCACCGCCAGCGACGCGGCCACCTTCGCGGTGATCTCCAGGTCGCCGAGCGGCAGCGCGGCGTCCATGGCCTGGCGGCGCAGCAGCCTGGCCGCCGTCATGTCGCCGCACAACGCCAGCGCTTTGATCTGCCGGAGCATCAGCCGCAGCCGCTCCTTGGCACGCTCCGGCTCGGACTCGCGGCCCTTGTCGTCCTTGCGCGGACCGCCGCGGTCGAAGGCCGCGATGGCCTGCTCCCACAGGGTGGCCGCCTCGCGGTGGGCGAAGCGCCGCTCGGCCTGCTCGGCCGCCAGACCCGCGTAGTGGACGGCCTTCTCGGCCGCGTCGGCCAGGAAGTAGTGGTGGGCCAGCGCCGCCACGTCGGAGGACGTGCGCTGCTCGATCACCGCGGCGACGGCGGCATGGAGGCGGGTGCGGCGCAGGCGGGAGGCGTCGGAGTAGATCGTGTCGCGCACCAGGTCGTGGTCGAAGCGCAGCAGCCCCGGGCCCGGCTCGGTCACCAGCCCGGCCAGCAGCGCGGCCTCGACCGCCTCGATCACCGCGTCTTCGTCGCCGGCGACCGTGACCAGCACGTCGAGGTCGACGTCGCGGCCGATCACCGCGGCCTGGAGCAGGATCTGCTGGGCGCCGGCGGGCAGCCGCGAGATGCGCCGCCGCAGCACGTCGCGCACGCCCGAGGGCACGCGCGAGAGCACCTGCGTGGCGCTGGCCCGGTCGGCCGCGCCCTCGGCGTCGAGCAGCCGGACGGTCTCGCGCACGAAGAACGGGTTGCCGCCGGTGCGCTCGACGATGGACTCGACCGCGTCCTCGTCGATCTCGCGGACGCAGGTGGCCTTGACCAGCTCGGCCACGGCCTTCGGGTCGAGGCCCGACAGGCCCACGCGCAGCGGCTCAAGACGGGCCAGGGCGGCCAGCACGTCGGACTGGCGGTCGTCGAGCTCGCTCTCCCGGCACGTCACGACCAGCAGCACGCGGCTGGTGGCCAGCAGGCTCGGCAGCGCGCGCAGCAGGGCCAGCGTCTGGTCGTCGGCCCAGTGGAGGTCCTCCAGCGTGAGCAGCACCGGCGCCCGGCGGGCCACGCCGGCGAGGTAGCCGCCGACCGCGCGGTGCAGGCGGAAGCCGCCCGAGACCTCGTCCTCGTCGGGGTCGGGGGCGGTGTCGTCGAGCAGGGGGGCCAGGAGCTGGGCGTACTCACCGGCGCCGGTCGTGCCGATCAGCGAGCGCAGGATCTCGACCCAGGCCCAGCCCGGCGGGGTGGCGCTGGAGTCGGGGCAGGCGCCGGAGGCGGTGATCCAGCCGTCGGCGCCGAGCCTGCCGTCGAGCTGGCGCAGCAGCGTGGTCTTGCCCGCGCCCGCGACGCCGGTCACGATCGCGACCTGGAAGCGGCCGGTGCGCGAGGCGGCCGTGGTCAGCCTGGCCAGCTCGGCGTCGCGGCCGACGAACGGCTCGGGCTCCAGCGGCGGCGGCTCGACGTGCGCGGCGGCCGGTCGGGGCGGCCAGGTGTCGGTGACCGGGGCGGGCCGGGCGGGACGCGGCGGCGCGGCCAGCTCCAGCTCGGGGGCCTGGGCCAGGATGTCGGACTCCAGTTTGCGCAGCGCGGGCCCGGGGTCGATGCCCAGCTCGTCGGCCAGCATGTTCCTGGCCCTGCGCAGCGCGGCCAGCGCGTCGCCCTGCCTGCCGCAGCGGTAGAGGCCCAGCGCCAGCAGCCGCCAGCCCTCCTCGCGCAGCGGGTGCTCGGTGGTCAGCGCCTCCAGGTCGGGGACGGTCTCGGCGTGCAGGGCCAGCCGCAGGCCGGTGTCGGCGTGCCGCTCGCGGGCCACCAGGCGCAGCTCGGCCAGCCGGTTGACCTCGGCCTCGGCCCAGGGCTGGTCGGCGAAGTCGGAGTAGGGGGTGCCGCGCCACAGCCCGAGCGCCTTCTCCAGGCGGCCGCGGGCGGACTGCGGGTCGCCCTCTTCGAGGTGCTCGCCCGCCGCCCTGACCAGCTGCTCGAAGCGCAGCGCGTCGACCTGCTCGGCGGCCACGCGCAGCGCGTAGCCGGAGGCGACGGTCACCAGCAGGCGGTTGGGGCCGCCGCGCGGCCGGCCCGGTTCGAGCACCCTGCGCAGGCGGGAGATGTAGACCTGCAGGCCCGACTGGGCGCCCTTGGCGGCGTCGTCGTCCCACAGATCGTAAAGAAGCGTGTCAACCGGCACGACCTGACCTCTGGCCACGAGAAGTCGGGCGAGGACGGCCCGCTGCCGCAACCCGCCGAGGTCGAGTTCGTCGTCGTGTTCGTACGCCTCGACTGGCCCCAGAACCCGGAACGCCACCATGTCAGCCGCCACGCTATGCGGGCTTCCGAAGGGCGCACAAGGTCTTTGATGGCTTTGGGATTGTCACTGCGGGGCCTTCGAGATCGCGGGCGGGGGTTCCGCGGCGGCGTTCCGGCCGTTGCGCCTGCGCAGGAGCGCCCACGCGCCGAGCGCGAGACCGCCGAACGGGATCTCGATAGTGTAAGTCCAGAAGCCGAAAAGTAGTGCTGTCGCGACGGCGGGAGTGCCCGGCACGCCGAACGTGATCAGCATCGCGGCGACCCCGCTCTCCATGATCCCGGCCCCGCTGGGCGTGACCACGGCGCTGGTGAGCACGCGGGACAGCGCGAAGACCGCGATCGACTGGGCCAGGCCCGGCCAGGCGCCGGTGGCCGTCATGCAGGCCGCCATGATCGCCCACTGGAAGCCCAGGAAGAACACCATGCCGAGCGACAGGCCGAGCGCGCGCGTGCGGACGACCTCGATGGTGTCGGCGCGCAGCCGGTGGAAGGCCTCGGAGGCGTGCACCTTCAGGCGCAGCAGCCGGGTGAGCCCGTCGAGCGCCCGGCCGAGCACGGCGGCGGCGCGGTCCCAGTAGAGGGCGACGGCCACGATGAGGCAGAGCACCAGGATGGAGATCGCGCCCGTCCAGCCCGCCTTGACGAACGTCGGGTCGAGCACCTCGCCCGCCATGAGCAGCGCGATGATGCCCACGGCCGGCAGGATGAACCTGAACAACGTGTTCCAGATGCCGCTGACCAGCGTCATCACCACGATGGGCCGGTTGGCGAAGCCCCAGCCCCTGGTCATGGCGAACGACAGCGCCACCCCGACCGCGCCGCCGAACGGCAGCAGGTTGCTGACCGCGCTGCCCGCCGCGTTGAGCGCCAGGCCCTGGAGGTTGTTCAGCCCCGGCAGCGAGTTGGTCAGCACGAACGTGTACGCCAGCAGGCTCAGCAGCCACAGGGCCGTCATCAGCGCGATCTGGCCGAAGCTGAGCGCCCCGAAGACCGCGCCGATCTCGCGCCAGGAGACCGGCTTGCCGGTGAGCGCGTGCACGATCTGCGGCAGGTAGACCACGAGCAGCACGGCCAGCCCGAGCGACAGGACGGACAGGGCGATCTGGAGCGGCTTGTTCTTCATCGCCCACCAGTCTGACGGGTCGCCGGAGCCGGCACGTCACCCTCAGGTGCTACTTCGGCCATGGGTCGAAAGGGTGAGTGAGACGAGTGCCGGGGGGCAGGTCGCGGCGTACGAACCACTCGGTGCCGAAGACCAGGCGGTAGAGCGGGCCGGGGACCTTCAGCATGACGGCGAGGGTGCGGTCGCTGTCGCCGCCGCTGGCCTGGGACGCGTGCGCGGCCATCGAGGCGCGCTTCTGCCGGGCGTAGCGGCGGACGTTGACCCGGTGGGTGATCGTGTCGCTCGCCGAGTACGCGCTCTCGAACGTGCGCACGTCGAACTCCGGCGGGAACTTGTACACCCGGCCCGCCATGCGCAGCAGCCGCACCAGCGGGTCGCGGTTGACCGTCGCCTCCAGGACGATCTCCGTGCCCGCGATCTGCGCCGCCCGCTTGCCCACCCGGTGGACCTGCACGTGGTCGGGGTGCCCGTAGCCGCCGGCCGGGTCGTAGATCGACAGCAGGTCGGCCTTCTCCTCCTCCAGGATCGCCGCGAGGGCCCTGGCCGCCGCCTCGGTGTCGGCGTCGATGAAGGCGTTGTCGGGCCGCTCCTCGGCGACGCCGCCCTTAGGGCTGAGCCCGGAGTCGCCGTAGCCCAGGCACTCGACGCGGGCGCAGCCGAGCAGCGCGGCCGACTCGTAGAGCTCCTTGAGCCTGGTCTCGCGCAGCTCCTCGCCGGGGCTGATCTCGGCCAGGCCGCGCTCGCCGGCGGTCGCGACCACGAGCACCACGCGGTGGCCCTCGGCCGCGAGCATCGCCATGGTGCCCGCCGTGAGCAGGGCCTCGTCGTCGGGATGGGCGTGGAAGAAGACCGCGGTACGTGGAGGCACACGCCCAGATTAGTCTGGGAGGGGTGCGGATCTTTCACGTGAGTGACTGTTACCTGCCGCGACTCGGGGGGATCGAGGTCCAGGTGGCCGACCTGGTGCGGGCGCAGCGCGAGGCCGGGCACGACGTGGTCGTGGCCACGGCGACCAGGGGCGAGGCGCTGCCGGGCGTGCGCAGGGTCGTCGCCAGGATGCCGTTCGACCTGCCGGTGCATCCGTTCGGAGTGGGGCATCTCACTCGGGGCATCTCCGTCGTCCGGCCCGACGTGGTGCACGTGCACACCGGCGCGGTCTCGCCGTTCGCCTGGATGGGGGTGCGGGCGGCGCGGCGGGCGGGGGTGCCGTGCGTGGTCACCGTGCACAGCATGTGGGACCCGGTCACGCGGGGGCTCTACCGGCTGCTGCGGCTGGCGTTCGGCTGGCAGCGCTGGGGGCTGGTGGCCACCACGGTGAGCACCGCGGCGGCGGTGCCCATCAGGGCGGTGGCCGGGCCCGGCGTGCCGGTGCGGGTGGTCTCCAACGGCCTCGACCTGTCGGGCTGGGCGCCCGCCCCCGGCGTGCCGGCCGGGCGGGCGGAGGTGCACGTGGTGGCCGTCGGCCGGCTGGCGCCGCGCAAGCAGCCCGTACGGCTGCTCAGGCTGCTGCGGGCCGCGCGGGCGCGGGTGCCCGACTCGATCCCGATGCGCGCCACGATCGTCGGCGACGGCCCCGCGCGCGCCCGGATGGAACGTTTCCTGGCCGAGCACGGCATGACCGGCTGGGTGTCGCTGCCGGGCCGCTATTCGCGGGAGCAGATCGCCAAGCTGCTGGAGTCGGCGGACGTCTTCGTGGCCCCGGCGCCCAGGGAGTCGTTCGGCATCGCGGCGCTGGAGGCGCGGGCGGCCGGCGTGCCGGTGGTGGCCAGGGCCCAGAGCGGCGTCGCCGACTTCGTCAAGGACGGCACCGAGGGGCTGCTCGGCCGCACCCTGGACGACCTGGCCGGGGCGGTGGCGCGGCTGTGCTCCGACGCGGGGCTGCGCCGGGAGATCGCCGCCCACAACCGCTCGACGCCGCCCGTCGCGGGCTCGTGGGCCGGGGTGCTGGAGGGGTTCGACCGGGCCTACGAGCAGGCGATCGCGCGTTAGGCCAGGCCGCCCCTGCGCAGCGTGTACTCCGGCGCGGCGAAGTCGCCGCCCTGCGGGGTGTCGTCGGTGAAGAACGCGGCCGGCGTGCCGGTGACGCGGGCGGCGTACGACTCGGCGTCGTCCTCGGGCTCGTAGCCGAGCTCGGGGGAGAGCAGCCAGAAGCGGCGGGTGTTGGCCGAGACGGCGTAGGCGGCCAGGAAGCGCAGGCCGGGCGTGGTGACGGCGGCGTGCACGAACCCGGCGCAGTCGCGCGGGCTCAGCCAGGTCGCCAGGTGGCGGACGTCCTCGGGCTCGGGCTCCAGGCTGCCGATGCGCAGGCAGACCACTTCGAGGCCGAACTTGTCGGCGTAAAGGCGGCCGAGGGCCTCGACGGCGGCCTTGCTGACGCCGTACAGGCCGTCGGGGCGCGGCGGCAGGTCGGGGGAGATCGTGGCGGTGGCCGGGTACATGCCGGTCAGGCGGTTGCTGCCGGCCAGCACCACGCGCGGCACGCCGGCCAGCCGGGCCGCCTCCAGCACGCGGTGGGTGGTCAGCACGTTGCCGTCGAGCAGGTCCGGCAGGGGCGCCTCGTCCGGCACCCCGGCCAGGTGCACGATCGCGTCGGCGCCCTTGACCAGCGCCACGGTCCCGGCCAGGTCCGACAGGTCGGTGCGGACGGCCTCCTCGCCCGGCCCGGCCTCCATGGGCGCCCGGTCGGCCAGGACGAGCCTGGTGGCGGACCGGCGGAGCCGCTCGCGGACGGCACCGCCCACCATGCCGGCTGCGCCGGTGAGAACGATCATCTCCATGCCGACATTGTGCGGCATCGGGCCGATGCGGTCAGTTCCGGCGGAGAACGACGTACCCGTCGCGTTCGAACACCTTGGTGTACCCCTCGGTCTGGAGCTGCTCGACCCGGTTGCGCTGGTCGTCGGCGGAGCCGAAGGGGAACTCCCAGCGGGCGGTGTCGGCCACGATCCACGGCGCGCCGCGCGGGGCCGCGCTCCACAGCAGGACGGTGGTGCGCGAGGACAGCGCCGGGCCCACGGAGTTGACCGCCTCGACCGTCACCCCCGAGTGCACCCTGCTCACCGCCTCGGCCGCGGCGGCGGCCTTGTCCTCCTTGTAGAAGGCGGGATGGTAGAGCTGGTCGAGCGCGAACCTGGGCACCAGCGTGAGGGCGACGGCGCAGGCCGCGGCGGCCCAGGCCAGCTTGAGCCCCTGCCGGTCGGCGCGGCCGGTCCAGCGCAGCAGCCTGGCCAGGCCGTCCACGCCGGCGCAGAACAGGATCAGCACGGTGAACGCGCTGTACTGGAAGTCGGCCTGCCACCACTGGGGACGGTCGGACAGCAGACGTTCGAGCACGTGCGGCAGCGCCGCCAGCGACAGCGGCGACAGCAGGCACAGCAGCAACGTCGGCCAGGCCAGCAGGAACAGGGTGTCGACCTTGGCCTCGTCGCTGAAGGGCAGCAGCAGGGCGGCGAGCGGGTCGCGCAGCATCGCCAGCAGCGCGGCGGGCGCGTCGGGGCCGAGGTGGCCGTAGGCCCAGAAGTCCTTGCTGTCGCCGCCGAACGAGGTGATCAGCAGGCCCCGGACGAGCACGACGGCCCCCGCGCCGACCAGCGCGCACACGACGCCGCGCAGGCGGTCGCCGACGACGAACAGGTACAGCCCCGCCCCGATCACCAGGAGCCCCATGTCCTCCTTGACGAGCAGGAGCCCGAGCATCGCCAGGAACGCCGGCAGCACGCGTCCGGCGTGGTAGCGCTCGATCATGATCGCGGTGAGCAGCGGGACGAACATCACCTCGTGCGCGTCGAAGGCGACGGCCTGGGCGATCGGCCACGACAGCGCGTACGCCACGGCGACCAGGTAGGCGGGCCCGGCGCCCAGCACGCGGCGGGTGAACAGCCACAGGAACGGGATCGCCCCCGCGAACAGCAGCGCCTGGGCCACGATGAGCGTCTCGGGCCCGTCGTGCACCCAGTAGAAGGGCGCGAGCAGTGCGTAGATCGGGGAGAAGTGGTCGGCGAGCTGGAGGTACTCCATGCCGCGCTCGTGGAAGACGCCGAGCACCGGCACGTACGGCGGCCGGAAGCGGGCGTAGTTGCGCACCGCCTGGTCCACGATCACCAGGTCGAACGTGGTCGCCCGGAAGGTGGCCAGCTTGACCAGCCCGAGAACGGCGTACGCCACCGCGGCGAGCAGCGCGATCGCGCCGACCCGCACGCGGTGGCGGAAGAGCACTCTGGCGGGGAGTGCGGTGCCTGCCGGAGGCCGTGCGATCACCGTTTCGTCGGTCACGGCAGCAAGCGTAAGGGGATCATCCGGTCCTGTCCGTACCCCGTACCGGCGGACCGGATGAGGCGGTCACCGCGCCGGCCTGCCCCCCGCAGGCGGTGCGGCGACCGCGGACCGGTCAGGAGCAGGCGGCGGTGATCTTCGAGGTGAAGCCGCTCATCTTGCCGCTGAACTCGGTCGTCTTGCTGATGTCGCCGCTCTGCAGGCTCTCGAAACCGGCGGCGAAGTCGTTCAGGGCGGCCGCGACGTCGCCGTCGTACTTGCCGGCGAGCTCCTTGGTCTTGGCGGCGGCGGCCTTCGAGGCGTCCCCGACCGCGGCGGCGTCCGTGGCGTTCTTCGTGATGGCGCCGCTCCACTCGGTGGTGATCTTCGAGAGCTCGTTGACGGCGGTGTTGCAGTCAACGGCCTGGCCGACACCGCAGGCGGTGGACAGAGCGGCAAGGGAGATCGTCGCGACTGCGAGGGCGAGTCGGCGAGGGGGAGTCATTTTTGGTGCCCTTCGTTGGTTTTCCGTACGAGGAGGACATTAGCGATCTCTGGTTGATCCCCGCTTGCACGCCACTAACATTCCGGCCGTCAGGTGGGTGTAAAACCGCGCACCAGCACGTGGACGACCTCCTCGGCGCCGGGCATGGGCAGGTCGAGCAGCCCGCGGTAGGTCACCAGGCCGGCGAACAGGTCCGTGAGGAGCTCCAGGTCGGCGTCCGGGGACAGCTCGCCGCGGTCGATCGCGCGCTCGTAGACGACCTGCGAGCGCCGCATCCGGGTGCGCATGCCGGTGCGGACGATCTCGGCCACGGCGGGGTCGCGGCCGGCCTCGCCGTACATCTGCCTGGTCAGGCGGGCGACGCCGGGGTGCCGCCACAGGGCGAGGGTGTCGGAGACCACCACGCGCAGGTCGCCTTCGAGTGAGCCGGTGTCCGGGACGGCGACGTGCGTGTCCATGAGCCCGCCGATTGATTCGAGCAGCATGTCGCGTTTGGTGGCGTAGCGCCGGAACACGCTCGCCCTGCCCACGCCTGCCGCTTTGGCGACGTCGTCCATGGTGAAGTCGAGGCCGTGGGAGAGCAGCAGCTCGGTGGCGGCCTGCCTGATGCGGTGGTCGACCGTGGGATCGGGCTTGCGGCCGCGCGCGGACATTGTGATACTCCCAGTATCTGATACTTGCAGTCTCTTAAAGTGGGGCTTCTATGAGGGTAATCGTGGCGGGGGCCGGGGTGGCGGGGCTCGCGGCGGCGCGCGGGCTGCTGAAGGCGGGTCACGACGTCGAGGTGTACGAACAGGCGCCCGAGCTGCGCACGGCGGGCGGATCGGTGACCCTCTGGCCCGGCAGCACGGCCATCCTCGACGAGCTCGGCGTCGGGTACGCGGGCCTGGGATGGCGGCTGGAGACCATGGAGTCGTGGGCCGACGACGGCCGCCGGCTGGTCACCGTCGATCTCACCGTGGCCGAGCGGCGCTTCGGGCATCCGTGCGTCCATGTGGCGCGGCGCGAGCTGGTCGAGGCGCTGTCGGCGGGCATGCCCGTCGTCTACGGCGCGGGCGTCGAGCACGCCGAGCCGGAACGGGCGCGGGCGCGGCTGGCCGGCGGCCGCACCGTGCGCGGCGACCTGCTGGTGGGGGCCGACGGCCGCAGGTCGGCGGTGCGCCGCGCCCTGTGGGGAGAGGATCCGGCCGCGTTGAGCGGCTGGGTCACCTGGCAGGGCTTCACCACCGCGCCGACCTCGTTGACGCACTCCCGCCGGGCCGTGATGATCGCCGGACGGCGGGAGCTGTGCGGGCTGATCCCGGCGGGCGCGGGCCGGTTGTTGTGGTGGTTCGACGTCCAGGCGTCGCCCGGCGGGCCGTTCTGGCAGGACGACCCCGACATCGTGCCGCGGCTGCGCGAGCGGTTCGGCGGCTGGGCCGACCCGGTGCCCGCGGTGCTGGAGACGACGGAGGACGTCGGCTTCTTTCCGCACCACCGGCAGGTGATCCCCCGGGTCTGGGGCAGGGGACCGACCACGCTGGCCGGGGACGCGGCCCACACCATGCCGCCCACCATGGCCCAGGGCGCCAACCAGGCCCTGGAGGACGCCTGGCTGCTGACCCGCTCGGCCGGCGGCGACCTGCGCGCGTACGAGCGGGCCAGGGCGCGGATCGCGCGGCGTCCCGCCATGATCGCCGGTACGGAGGTGACCAACCGGCAGCGTTCGTTCGCGGGCCTGGTCCCCGACTGGATGGCGACCAGGATGCACACGGCGTCGCTGCGCAGGTTCAGCACCTACCTCTTGACAGCCTCGTGAAGGCCGCCGGACGATGTCGCATATAGAGCAACTCGGTGCGTAATACGCAACAAGGGGTGTCGGTTGACCACCACGTCGAGCTTGATCTCCACGCTTCCCGGCCGCTCCTACACCGACCCCGACCTGTTCGCCGAGGAACAGGCCAAGATCTTCGAGAGCATGTGGTTCTGCGCCGTGCGCGCCGGGGACCTGCCGAGACCGGGCGCGTTCCGGACGGTCCAGGTGGGCACGGAGAGCGTGCTCGTGGTGCGCGGGCGCGACGGGCTGCTGCGCGCCTTCCTCAACGTCTGCCGCCACCGCGGCGCGCGGCTGTGCCTGGAGGAGCGGGGCGAGGTCAGAAGGACGATCAGGTGCGCCTACCACGCCTGGTCCTACGACCTGGACGGCAGGCTGGCCGCCGCCCCCAACCTGGCGAAGATGCCCGACATCGACCGCGTCGAGTACGGTCTGGTCCCGGTGAGCCTGCGCGAATGGCTCGGGTACGCCTGGGTGTGCCTGGCCGACGAGCCGCCGTCCTTCGAGGACACCGTCACCTCCGCGGCCACCGAACGCCTGGGCGACCCGGCCGCCATCGAGAACTACCACGTCGACCGGCTGGCCCTGGGCCGTCGGGTGGTCTACGACGTCAAGGCCAACTGGAAGCTGGTCGTCGAGAACTTCATGGAGTGCTACCACTGCGCCACGATCCACCCCGAGCTGGTGGCCGTGCTGCCCGAGTTCGCCGGCGGGTACGCCGCCCAGTACTACGTGGGCCACGGCGCCGAGTTCGCCGAGCGCGTCGAGGGCTTCACCGTGGACGGCGGCGCGGGCTTCGGCCGGCTCCCCGACGTGGCCCCGGAGCAGGACCGCCGCTACTACGCGATCACCGTCAAGCCGCAGGTGTTCGTCAACCTGGTGCCCGACCACGTGATCCTGCACCGGATGTTCCCCATGGCCGCCGATCGCACGGTCGTCGAGTGCGACTGGCTCTACCACCCCGACGTGG
Source organism: Nonomuraea sp. NPDC049758 (assembly GCF_040674635.1). NCBI lineage: Bacteria > Bacillati > Actinomycetota > Actinomycetes > Streptosporangiales > Streptosporangiaceae > Nonomuraea > Nonomuraea sp. NPDC049758. The sequence goes on along the minus strand of NZ_JBFAMZ010000004.1, from coordinate 68,858 downwards.
TGGCCTCGGGGGCCGACCTGACGCCGTCGGTCGAGCTGTTCCACCGGGTCAACGAGCAGGACTTCGACGCCTGCGAGCGGACCCAGCTCGGCATGGGGTCACGCGCCTACCGGGCGGGCGGCGTGCTGGTGCCGAGCGAGCACCACATCTCGGCCTTCCATCAGTGGGTGAACCAGCGCCTGCGCGGATAGCGCACCCGCAGGCCGCCGTAATTGGCCCGCCCGCCGATCACCAGGTAGAGGACGCCGGGCCGCCGCCTGCCCGGCACGTCGCCGACGACGGTCTGACCCCAGTCGGTCCGGAAGGCGTCCACGTTCACCGCGGCGCCCTCGGGCACGGTGATCCTGGCGGAGCCGTACCTGAGGTCGAGTTCGAGGTCGACGACGGGGTGGGGGATGACGGCCTGGGACAGGTCGAGGTCGACGCCGCCGTACTGGGAGGAGATCCGCAGCCGCCGCGGGACGGCCCAGTCACCCGAACGGCGCACGTGCCCGCTCTTGGACTCCAGCTCGACCACGTCGTCGGGCGGGGGCGCCGGGGCGGGCAGATCGGTGATCAGGCCGAGCAGGTCGCCGTAGGTCCTGGCGGTGAGCGCCAGCCCGAGCCGGTCCTCCAGCTCGGGACGCGTCAGGCGGCCCTCGACGAAGGCGTGCTGGAGCCGCTCCGCCGCGCGTTCCCGGTCCTCGTCGGAGACCCGCATGTGCATTTCCGACATGTCCTGAGCATAGGTTCGCGGCGGTCAGAACGGGAGGCGTCGCCCGGAAGGGGTCCGCAGATCGAGGTGGGAGTACCGGCGCCCCCGCGAGGGCCTGCGCACGAGCTGAAGTCGCTTCACGCCCTGTAAATACCCATTTGATTGTCTAAGAGTCCTCATGCGGAGGTACCGTGTGCCTGATGTCGGCGGACCCTTTCGTGCATCCGGCCCTCTTCTATCGAGGTGACCCGGAATATGTGGCTGCCACCACGGCTTTCGTGCGCGAGGGGCTGGCCGCCGGGGAGCCCGTGGCGGTGGCCGTGCCCGCCGCGAACCTCGCCAAGATCGAGGCTGGGCTGGGCGCCGACGCGGCCAAGGTGACCCTGCTCGACATGGGCGTGGCGGGCCGCAACCCGGGGCGGATCATCCCGGCCGTGCTGCGGGCCGTCGCCGACCGGCATCCTGACGAGCACGTACGGATCATCGGCGAGCCGATCTGGCCCGGCCGCTCGGCGACCGAATACCCGGCCTGCGCCCAGCACGAGGCGCTGATCAACCTGTCGTTCGCGGGGCGGCGCGTCACGATCCTGTGCCCGTACGACCTGGCAGGGCTGACGCCCGAGGTGCTGCGCGAGGCCGAGCGCACCCACCCGGTGCTGCGCGACGCCTCCGGCGAGCGGACCAGCCCCGGTTACGCGCCCGACGAGGTCGTCGCCCGGCACAACCAGCCGCTCCCCGAGCCGGCCGCGTGCGTCTCGCTGCGCTTCGACCACACCAACCTGGCCTCGGCCCGCATCCTGGCGGCCGGCCAGGCCGAGGCGGCGGGCTTCGGGGACGACCGGCTCGACGACATCCGGATCGTGGTGGCCGAACTCGGCGCCAACAGCCTCGACTACGGCGGCGGCGCCGGCCTGATCAGGGTCTGGATCGAGGACGCGCGGCTGGTCTGCGAGGTCGCCGACGGCGGTCACATCACCGATCCGCTGGCCGGGCGCCTGCCCGTCGAGGCACGCCGCTCCGGCTCGCGCGGCCTGCTCATCGTCAACCTGCTCGCCGACCTCGTACGCGTCCACAGCCGCCCCGGCGCGACCGCGGTCCGCGCCTATTTCGACCTGCCGGCCTCCCTGGTGTAGACATCGGAGGATGATCCGGCTGCGGCCCATGCGGGCGCGCGACGCGGGCGAGTCCCATCGCGTCGCCACCAACCTGGAACTCTTCTTCGACCTGTGCTTCGTCGTCGCGGTCTCGTTCGCCGGCTCCCAGCTCCACCACGCGCTCAGCGAAGGCCACCTGGCCGAGGGCGTCCTCGGCTACCTGACGACGTTCTTCGCCATCTGGTGGGCGTGGATGAACTACACCTGGTTCGCCTCGGCCTACGACAACGACGACTGGCTGTTCCGGCTGACCACGCTCGCCCAGATGGCGGGCGTGCTGGTGCTGGCCGCCGGGGTGCCCAGAGCGTTCCAGGAGCACGACTTCCGCGTGGTCTACGCCGGATACGTGATCATGCGCCTGGCCATGGCCGCCCACTGGCTGCGGGCGGCCTGCGGCGACCGTCCGGGCCGGCGGACGGCCGTGCGGTACGCCGCCGGCATCTGCGTCGCGCAGGTCGGCTGGATCCCGCTGCTGGTCGTGCCGGGGGAGTGGTACCTGGCGGCGTTCGCGTTCGGCGTGCTGCTGGAGCTCGCGGTGCCCGTGTGGGCCGAGCGGGGCAGCCCGACCGCCTGGCACCCGCACCACATCGCCGAGCGGTACGGCCTGTTCACGATCATCATGATGGGCGAGAACGTGCTGGCCGCCACGGTCGCCTTCCAGGCCGAGGCGCGCACCGCCGGCCTGCGGCCCGAGCTGATCGTGCTGGCCCTGGGCGCGCTGGTGATCGCCTTCGCCATGTGGTGGCTCTACTTCGACCCGCCGACCGCCGAGATCCTCGACTCCACCAGGCACGCCCTCCTCTGGGGGTACGGCCACTACGCGATCTTCGCGGCGGTCGGGGCGTTCAGCGCCGGGGTCGAGGTGAGCATCGACCACGCGTCGGGCGCGTCCCACCTGTCCGCCACGGGCGCGGCGCTGGCCGTGTCGGTGCCCGTCGCGGTGTTCCTGTCGATGCTCTGGCTGCTGCACGTGCGGCCCCACCGCTACGGCCCCGCCGACAGCGCGGCCTTCCTGGGCGCGGCCGTGCTCGTGCTGCTGTCGGCGCTGACGCCGGCGCCGATCCCGCTGACGGCGGGCGTCCTGGTCGCGCTGGTGGTCGTGACCGGCGCGACCAGGCGCACGGCCTAGCGCTCGACCTCCGACATGTTCGGGTAGCGGGCGCCCCGGACGGCGTCCGCGGGCACCGCCCTGGCCAGGGCGTCGAGCTGCTCGGCGGTCAGCGTGACGTCGGCCGCGGCGGCGTTCTCCTCCAGGTACGCCAGGCGTTTCGTGCCGGGGATCGGCACCACGTCGTCGCCCTGGGCCAGCAGCCAGGCCAGCGAGAGCTGGGCGGGGGTGATCCCGGCCTCCTCGGCGATCTCGCGCACCCGCTCGACCAGGCGGGCGTTGTGCTCGGCGTGCTCGCCGGACATGCGGGGCAGGTGCTTGCGGAAGTCGTCGTCGGGGAGCTGGTCGGCGCTCGGCAGCGCGCCGCCGAGCAGACCGCGGCTGATCGGCGAGTACGCCACCAGCGCGGTGCCCAGTTCCCTGGCCGCGGGCCGGATCTCGGCCTCCAGACCCCTCGTGAACAGCGAGTACTCGCTCTGCAGCGCGGCGATCGGGTGCACGGCGGCGGCCCTGCGCAGCGTGTCCGCGCTCACCTCCGACAGCCCGAGATGGCCCACCTTGCCCTGCTGGACGAGCTCGGCCATGGCGCCGACCGACTCCTCGATCGGCACGCCGGGGTTGCGGCGGTGCATGTAGTAGACGTCGATGTGGTCGACGCCGAGCCGCCGGAGCGAGGCGTCGCAGGCCGCCCTGATGTACTCGGGGCTGTTCTCGACCGTACGGGTGCCGTCGTGGCGGTTGATGCCGAACTTGGTCGCCAGGACGACCTCGTCGCGGCGGTCCTTGACGGCCCGGCCGACCAGCTCCTCGTTGTGGCCGCGTCCGTACATGTCGGCGGTGTCCAGAAAATTCATGCCAAGGTCGAGGGCGCGGTGGATGACGGCTATCGACTCTTTCTCGTCGCCTTGGCCGTAGAACTCCGACATGCCCATGCAACCCAGGCCGAGGGCCGACACCCGCGGGCCGCCGGTCCCCAGAACGCGCGTCTTCACATCCGCTCCCGATAATTGTCGATCTTGTGGTCGAGGACGTCCATGTCCGCGCTCAGCTCGGCGATCCTGGCCCGGACGCGCTCGCGGTGCAGCTCCAGCATGGCCAGCCGCTCGGCGGAGGTGTGCTCGCCCATCCGGCGCAGCTCCGCGTAGCGGCACATGTCGGCGATGGGCATGCCGGTGGTCCGCAGCTTGGTGAGGAAGTCCAGCCAGCGGAGATCCGCCTCCGCGTAGTCGCGATGCCCGCTGACGTTGCGACCGACCGAGTGGATGAGCCCGATGCGCTCGTAGTAGCGCAAGGTGTGGGCGCTGAGACCCGAACGCTGGGCGGCCTCTTGGATCGTCATGTCTCCAGAGTCACCCTTCGAGTGCACTCCAAGTCAAATCGGGGGTGCCGCCGACTGCACCCACCCTGAGGAGGCAGACCCTACCCAGGGTCGTCTTCCCGCAGGTCACGGGCTCGTCCCCCGACCTTGCCGACCAAGGTATTAGGGGACGGATCAGGGCCCGCTGGGGGCTCATCTCCGATGCCGGTCAAGGCCGCCTTACGCGAGCTTTAAGGCATGAAGGGATTGCTTGTCAGCGGATTCACGGCCATCGGCACCGGAGCGGGCGCGATGCTCACCTTGCACGCCGAGGCGGGCCTCGACCCGTTGCACAGCGTCATCAGCGAGTACGCCTTCCAGGCGTCCGGATGGCTGCTGCCGGCCTCGCTGACGCTGTTCGCCGTGGGGTCCGGGCTGATCGCCGAGGCGCTGCGCCGCTCGGGCGCCAACCGCTGGGTCGTCGCGCTGCTGGTGGCGTGGGGGGCGAGCATGTTCCTGATCGGTGCCTTCCCGACCGACCGTCCCGGGGTGCCGCTCTCGTTGTCCGGAGGCATCCACCGCTACGCCGCCTTCGCCGCCTTCCTGGTGATGCCCGCCGCGGGGTTCCTGCTGGCCAAGGCCAGGATCCGGTACGCCACAGCGATGCGCGTGCTGAGCGGCGTGGCCCTCGGGGCGCTGTTGCTGGTCGTGGTCCCGTACGTGGTGCGCATGTTCGGCATCCCCCTGAGCAACGACGACATCCCGGCGGGCCTGACCCAGCGCGTGGTGGTCGTGACCGAGATCGGGGTGCTGGCGCTGGCGGGCCTGTCGATGCTCAGGCCGGCGGCGCGGCGGGTGTCGGCCGTGCTGGCGTGACGCCTGGCCGGTTCGCGAGGGGTGGGATGATCTTCCCGCCCCTTTTCGCGTGAGAACGGTTCGCTCCTGGAAAGAGGGAGGGCTCTGACCTCGCCCAAGGAGCTGTGAAGATGACCATTTTGATCGCCTACGACGGTTCGGACGACTCCAAGGCCGCCATCGCGTTCGCCGGGCGGGCCGTGCAGGACAGGTCCGCAGTCGTGCTGACCGTCTGGGAGCGGCTGGCGATGACCTCCGCCCGCGCCTCGGCCGGGCTCATGATGACCCTCGACAACACCGCGGCCGAGGACGAGGCGATCGGCCAGGCGATGACCGAGCTGGCCGGGCACGGCGCCGAACTGGCCCGCGAGGCCGGCCTCGACGCGACGCCGCGGTGCGACCTGGACTCGGTGGCGGTGTGGTCGACCATCGTGGACGTCGCCGACGAGATCGACGCCACCCTCATCGTCACCGGCACGCGAGGACTGGGCGGCGTGCGATCGCTGCTGCTCGGCAGCACCTCGGACCGCGTCCTGCACCACGCCCGGCGTCCCGTGCTGGTGGTCCCGGGCCCCGAGGCGACCTCCTGACGGACCCGGCGGCGAGGATGTCGGTGGCGTGCGGCAGAGTGGGGCCCTCGGGATCTCCTGACCGGTGACCCGCTCAAGGGCGGTGGAGGGGGCGGCATGGCCGAGGGCCTGGCGCGGCGGCTGGGCACCGGCGACGCGGTCGTCGTCGGGCTGAGCGCGATGATCGGCGCGGGCGTGTTCGCCGCCTTCGCCCCGGCCGCCGCCGCGGCGGGCGGCTCACTGCTCGCCGCCCTCGCGATCGCCGCCGTCGTGGCGTACTGCAACGCGACCTCCTCGGCCCGCCTGGCAGCCCTCATTCCCGAGTCCGGCGGCACCTACGTCTACGGCCGGCGGCGGCTCGGCCCGCTGTGGGGCTACCTGGCGGGCTGGGGCTTCACCGTCGGCAAGACGGCCTCGTGCGCCGCGATGGCCCTCACCTTCGGCTCGTACGTCGCCCCGGGCGCGGCCCGGCCGCTGGCCGTCGCGGCGGTCGTCGCGCTCACGCTGCTCAACCTGTTCGGCGTCCAGCGTTCGGCTGCGGTCGCCCGGGTGATCGTCGTGCTCGTGCTCGCCGTGCTGGCCGCGGTGATCGTCGCCGGGCTGGCGGGGGCGCGGCCGCCCGGAATGCCGGGCGCGGGGCTGCCCGGCTCGGGCCCGTGGGGCGTGCTCCAGGGAGCCGGGCTGCTGTTCTTCGCGTTCGCCGGATACGCCAGGATCGCCACGCTGGGGGAGGAGGTGCGCGATCCGGCCCGTGCCATCCCGCGGGCGATCGGCATCGCCCTCGGCGTCACGCTCGTCGTCTACACGCTGGTGGCGGTGGCCGCCCTGCGCACGCTCGGGGCGTCCGGGCTGGCCGGGTCCCCGGCGCCGCTGGCCGACGTCGTGCGCAGGGCGGGGGCGGAGTGGCTGGTGCCGGTCGTGGAGGCGGGGGCGGCGGTGGCCTCGCTCGGGGCGCTGCTCGCGCTGCTGCTCGGCGTCTCCCGCACCGTGCTCGCGATGGCCAGGGAGCGTGACCTGCCTGGCGTGCTGGCCGCGGTCGACCCGGAGCGCCGGGTCCCGCGCCGGGCCGAGGCGGCGGTCGGGGCCGCGGTGGTCGTGCTGCTGCTGGTGGCCGACCTGCGCGGCGCGATCGGGTTCTCCTCGTTCGGGGTGCTGGTCTACTACGCGATCGCCAACGCCTGCGCGCTGACCCTCTCGCGGGCCGAGGGCGCGCCGGTCAAGGCCGTGCCGGTGCTCGGGCTGGTGTTGTGCCTGGTGCTGGCGTTCACGCTGCCGCTGGCGTCCGTGCTCGCGGGGGTGGCCGTCTTCGCCGTGGGGCTGGTCGTCTGGGCCGTACGCCGTCGCGCGAGCGGCTCACGGGCGTAGACTGGCCGTGATTCCTCTCGACGATGGCCCGGGCGTGCCGACGAAAGCGCCCTTCCCGTGAACGTCCGCGTAAGGAACCTCCGCCCGGCCGCATGAGCGGCATCCGGGTGCGCACCCGCAGAGAGCTCCAGGCCCAGCGGCGGCGCAGGCGGCCCCGGTGCCTCGGCCATCTCACCGTCGCCCCCTTGTGGCCCATGCACGGCGTCAACCTCGGCACCCTGCTGCGCACCTGCGACGCGGCCGGCGCGTGCCTGGCCGTGCCCCGCCTGCCCTGGGTCCCCGAGGCGCTGGCCAGGGGGAACACCCTGCGGGCCGGAGCGTGCGTCCACTGGGTCGCTCCGCTGCCGTGGCTGGCCTCCCGGCGCGACCGCGTGCTGGGCGTCGAGCTGGCCGAGAACGCCATCAGGCTGGCCGACCTGCCCATGGCCCGCGAGCCGACCGTCGTCGTGCTCGGCCACGAGGCCACCGGCATCCCCGGCGAGGCGCTCGACCTGCTCGACGCCGTGGTCGAGATCCCGATGATCGGCACCGGGGCCAGCCTCAACGTGGCGGTGGCCGGGTCGCTGGTGCTCTACAAGCTGGCCGGGCTGACCTGACGCCGGGTACGATGCCGCGGCCAGAGCCCCTGTTCCCGCGCCTGACCCGGTGAATCCCGACATGTGCCGACACGCCGATCGGGCTTCGCGGTGGACGGTTGACGGTGCGGCAGGGGCGGCCTACGTTGGGCGCACTTACTGACCAGTTGGTATGGAGGTCCCATGCCCACCGTCGAGACCGTCCGGGGCCCGATCGACGTCGAACGGCTCGGCCAGACGCTGATGCACGAGCACGTGTTCGTCGTGGCCGCCGAGCACGTGGACAACTACGGCCAGGGCGCCTGGTGGGACGAGGAGTTCCGGGTCGCCGACGCCATCGCCAAGCTCGGCGCGGTGGCGGCCAAGGGCGTGCGGACGATCGTCGACCCGACGGTGTGGGGCCTCGGCCGCCACATCCCGCGCATCCAGCGGGTGGCCGCCGAGGTGCCCGGGCTCAACATCGTCGTCGCCACCGGCCTGTACGCCTTCGAGGAACTGCCCCACCAGTACGAGCACCGCGGCCCCGGCCTGTTCCTCGACATGCCCGACCCGATGATCGACGACTTCGTCCGCGACCTCACCGAGGGCATCGCCGACACCGGGGTGAAGGCCGCGCTGCTGAAATGCGTGGTGGAGCACAAGGGGCTGACTCCCGGCGTCGAGCGCATCTGCCGGGCCGTCGCGCGGGCCCACGTGCTGACCGGGGCGCCGATCATCGTGCACACGAACGCCTTCACCCAGAGCGGGCTGCTCGCGCTGGACCTGTTCGCCAAGGAAGGGGTGAACCTGGAGAAAGTGGTCGTCGGGCACGCGGGCGACAGCAACGACCTCGATTACCTGATGCGCCTGGCCGACACCGGCGCGACGCTGGGCATGGACCGGTTCGGGCTCGACGTCTACAACCCGACCGAGCAGCGCGTCGCCACGATCGCGGCCCTGTGCCGGCGCGGATACGCCGACCGCATGGTCCTCAGCCACGACACCGCCTGTTTCATGGACTACTTCGGCGGCGCATGGGACGAGGCCAGAAACACGCTCGCGCCGAACTGGCGCTACGATCACATTCACGATGACGTTTTGGCCGCACTGCTCGGCTCTGGTGTCACCGATGACCAGATCGAACAGATGCTGGTGTTCAACCCGAGACGCTACTTCTCGTAAAGTGGTCGAGAAGTGACGACAAGTGGGAAACAACGCGGGTAGGTGGAGCTGGGTGACTTCGGAGCAGGCTTTGTCGATCAGCCTCGGACTCCAGGGCCCCTGCGTCATCGCACGCCTGACCGGGGATTTCGACTTCGGGTCCGCGGCCGAGGTCCGCGACCGGGTCACCAAGGCGCTCGACCTCACCCAGCCGCCGCTCCTCGTCATCGACATGCAGGCCGTCAGCGTCTGCGACTCCTCCGGCCTGTCCGTGCTGGTCTACCTGCACAAGGCCGTCACCGCCTCCGGCGGCAAGCTGCTGCTGTCCGGTCTGAACGGCCGGTGCAAGCACCTGTTCGCGATCACCGCGCTGGACAAGTTCTTCGACATCCGCAGCACGGCCGAGCTGGCCATCGCCGAACTCAACGAAGCCGGGAATTCGCCGCCGTTTACCGGGTAGTTGCCGGTGCATGTCGGCCGCAGAGCCCGACCTGCTCGGCATGTACCTGAAGCAGATCGGAAAGAACCCCCTGCTCTCCGCCGCGGACGAAGTCGACCTCGCCCGGCGGATCGAGGCAGGACTGTGCGCGGGCCACCTGATCGAGCGCGGCGCCGCGACCCCGGAGCTCGAAGCCGTCGTCCGCGACGGGCGGCGGGCCAAGGACAAGCTGATCAGGTCCAACCTCCGCCTGGTCGTCGCCGCCGCCAGACGGTACGCCTTCCGCGGGCTGCCGCTGCTCGACGTCATCCAGGAGGGCAACCTCGGGCTGATCAGGGCCGTGGAGAAGTTCGACTACACCCGCGGGTACAAGTTCTCGACGTACGGGATGTGGTGGATCCGTCAGGCCATCGAACGCGGCATCCACGACAAGAGCCGCACCGTACGGCTGCCCATCCACGTGGCCGAGGACCTGTCGCGGCTGCTCAGGGCCGAGCGGCAGCTCGCCGCCGACCTGGGCCGCGAGCCGACGGACGGGGAGCTCGCCGCATCGGCGGCGCTCACCGCCGGCCAGGTCGCCGCGTTACGAAGGCTCGGTCAGGAGGTAATCAGCCTGGACCTGCCGGTCGGCGAGTCCGGCGAGAGCCGCATCGCCGACATGATCGCCGACGAGGACGGGGTGGGGGTGCAGGAGATCGCCGAACGCCGCGCCATGAGCGCCGACGTCCGGGACGTGGTCACGTCGCTGCCGCCGCGCGAGGCGGTCGTCATCAGGCTCCGGTACGGCCTCACCGGGCAGAAGGCGGAGAGCTACAGCGAGATCGCGGACCGCCTCGGGCTCACCAGGGAACGCATCAGGCAGTTGGAGAAGCAGGCGCTGAAACGCCTCCGCCAGTACAGCCCCCTCCTGGCCTGGGCCTCCTGATCCTGGCCTGGGCCTTGTGATCCTGGCCTGGGCCTCCTGAGCGCCCGCCCCCGAATGCCATACTCCCTGCCGACCCGCTTACCTGCCCTTTTCATGCTCATGTGCCGCCCCCGGACAGTGGGCGTCGTGGCGCGGCCGCCCGGACAGCGGACGGGGGCCGAGCGTGTGCTCGGCCCCCGTTCTCCTCGGCTCTTGGGTCAGGCGGTGACGAGGAGCGCGACCCCGATCAGCACCGCAACCGGGACGAGCCACATGACGGCCTCGACAGCGAACTCCTTGTACATCGCGCAAGTCTCCCTCGAAACGCCCAAGTGGGGCACTGCTAAACGTCACTGCGCAGCATAGCCGCCCCCACCCCCGACTCGATCCACCCACATCCCGGCCGCCGCCCCCACGCCCCTAGGAGGAGCTCACAGCTGTTGACGGGCTCTTCGGGACGAGCCTGCTCAAAGCTGCTGGCGGGCGATGCGTTTGCCGAGCCCCGCCAGGGACTCGTCGGCCATCAGGGCGGGCAGCCGCGGGGCGTCCACGTCGATCTGGTGCAGAACGGCGGGATGGGCGCCGTTGAACCGGCTCCACGCCCGGACCACCTCCGGCATCGCCGCCACCGCCGTGTCCGACAGGATGGCCTCCCTCGGCAGCCACGACGTCAGGAACTGGCTCACCCGCGCCGGACTCCACCAAAGCGGACGCTCACCAACGAACTCCGCCAACTTCTCGAACGCCTCCCGCGCCCCCGGCACGTCGGGCAGATCGTGGAAATCGGCCATCGTGCCGTCGGGCGCCTGCCGTACGAGCCCGGGCACGGCCAGGGCCCGCGCGATGGCCAGCGGACGGACGGCGGGCAGCGTGTCGGCCACCTGAGCCCCCATGATCCGGTCGCCCAGCTCGAACGCGTCCAGCACCCGTCCGGCCACCACCCCCGGCTCGGCCGGGCTCAGGCCCAGGTCGTCGAGGAACTTGACCTCTTCGACGACGGCGTCCACCGCGAGGCCGCCGTTGGGCTGGTCGATGCCGACGACGAGGATGTGCGGCTCCTTGCCGTTCGCGTACCTGAAGGACAGGACGGCCAGGGTCTGCTCGCCGTAGGAGTCGGCCTTGCCGTACCAGGCTCCTTCGCAGGTCACCTGCCCCATGCGACGCACCCATCCGGGCAGCCCGAGATCGGCCTCCACCGTCCCGGCCACCTCCACCCCCAGAACCCGCAACACCCCCGCCTCCGGCCGCGCCTCGGATTCCGCCTCCGCACCCGTCTCGGATTCCGCCTCCGCTCCTGTCTCGGATTCCGGAGAGGATTCCGCCCCAGGCCATCCGGTCCTGTCGACCGCGGCCAGGGCGGCGAGGGTGAGACGCGACTCAGCGCTGCCGTCCTCGGCCAGCTCGTGCAGGAACGGCCGCACCTCATCGGGCTCCAGAGCGGCGGTGAGCCGGGCCGCCCAGAGCTCGGTCCGCAGCGGCGAGCGCCAGCGAAGCAGGTCGCGGGCTTGGCCGACAGCCATGGAAAACACAGTTGTCCTCACCCTCCGACCGTATCGCCCCCACCGGAAACCCCCCGCCCAGTAGGTGGCTGGGTCAGCTTGCACGGTGGGCTGGTGCCCGAGGCGGCCTCATGGGGGCGGTGGCTGGGCCGGCTTTGGACGGTGGGCCGGTGGCGGGGCGCAGCCCTGACGGGGGGCCGGTTGTGGGGCCGGCCCGCCGTCAGGGGGTGAGGTCAGCGGTTGTCGTTGCCGAGGCCTGCCTTGCGGAGGGCTTCGGCCATCGCGCCCATGGGAGCCGGACGGTCCTGGCGGCGCTGTCCGCCACGCTGACCGTCGCCGCGGCCCTGGCCACGACCGCTGTCGCCACGACCACCCTGGCCGCGACCGCCGTCACGACCGCCGTCACGACCGCCACTGCCGCGAGCACCGTCACCCCGGCCGCCGTCGCGGCCGTCGCCGCGGGAGCCGCCGTCGCGGCTGCCCTCGCCACGGGGGGCGGAGCCGTCCCGAGTGCTGCCGTCGCGGCGGGGCTCGTTGCGGGAGCCGTCCGAGCGGGCGCCCGACTTGCGGGGCGGGCGGCCCTCCGAGGACGGCTGGGTCCCGTCGTCCTCCAGGCGGAGGGTCAGGGAGATGCGCTTGCGCGGGATGTCCACCTCAAGGACCTTGACGCGCACGATGTCGCCCGGCTTGACCACGTCGCGCGGGTCCTTGACGAACGTGTGGGACATGGCCGACACGTGGACCAGGCCGTCCTGGTGGACGCCGATGTCGACGAACGCGCCGAAGGCGGCCACGTTGGTGACCACGCCCTCCAGGATCATCCCCGCCACCAGGTCGGAGATCTTCTCCACGCCCTCCTTGAAGGCCGCCGTCTTGAACGCCGGACGCGGGTCGCGCCCAGGCTTCTCCAGCTCGCGCAGGATGTCGGTGACGGTCGGCAGGCCGAAGGTGTCGTCGGTGAAGTCCTGCGGCCGGATGGTGTGCAGGGCCGAGGTGTTGCCGATCAGCGACTTGAGGTCGGTCTGGACCGAGCTCAGGATGCGCCGGACCACCGGGTAGGCCTCCGGGTGCACGCTGGAGGCGTCGAGCGGGTCGTCGCCGCCCGGGATGCGCAGGAAGCCGGCGCACTGCTCGAACGCCTTGGGCCCGAGCCGCGAGACGTCCTTCAGCGCCGTGCGGGTGCGGAACGGACCGTTCTCGTCGCGGTGGCGCACGATGCCCTCGGCCAGCGTCGAGCCGATGCCCGACACCCGCGTGAGCAGCGGCGCGGACGCCGTGTTGACGTCGACCCCGACCGCGTTGACGCAGTCTTCGACGACGGCGTCGAGCGAGCGGGAGAGCTTGGACTCGGCCAGGTCGTGCTGGTACTGGCCGACGCCGATCGACTTGGGGTCGATCTTGACCAGCTCGGCGAGCGGGTCCTGCAGCCGGCGCGCGATGGAGACCGCGCCGCGCAGCGACACGTCGAGCTCGGGCAGCTCCTGGGAGGCGTAGGCCGAGGCCGAGTAGACCGAGGCGCCCGCCTCCGACACCACGATCTTGGTGATCGACGGCATGAGCTTGACCAGGTCGCCGGCCAGCTTGTCGGTCTCGCGCGAGGCGGTGCCGTTGCCGATGGCGATGAGCTCGACGCCGTGCTTCTGGGCCAGCGCGCCGAGCACGGCCAGCGACTGGTCCCACTGGCGCTTGGGCTCGTGGGGGTAGATGGTGGCGGTCTCGACGACCTTGCCCGTGGCGTCGACCACGGCCACCTTCACGCCGGTGCGCAGGCCGGGGTCGAGGCCCATGGTCGCGCGGGTGCCGGCCGGGGCGGCCAGCAGCAGGTCGCGCAGGTTGGCGGCGAACACGCGCACCGCTTCGTCCTCGGCGGCCTGCCACAGGCGCATGCGCAGGTCGATGCCGAGATGCACGAGGATGCGGGTGCGCCAGGCCCAGCGCACGGTCTCGGCCAGCCACGTGTCGGCCGGACGCCCCTTGTCGGAGATGCCGAACCGGGCGCCGATGCGCAGCTCGTAGTCGGCGGTCTCGTCGGGCTCCAGCGCGACGTTGAGCACTTCCTCCTTCTCGCCCCTGAACATCGCCAGGATGCGGTGGGAGGGCAGCTTGGTGAACGGCTCGGTGAAGTCGAAGTAGTCGGAGAACTTGGCCCCGGCCTCCTGCTTGCCCTCGCGCACCTTCGACACGAGCCGGCCGCGGCTCCACAGCCGCTCGCGCAGGTCGCCGATGAGGTCGGCGTCTTCGGCGAACCGCTCGATCAGGATCGCCCTGGCCCCTTCGAGGGCCGCGCCGGCGTCGGCCACGCCCTCGGTGACGAATTCCGCGGCGACCGTGGCCGGGTGGAGCGTCGGGTCGCCGAGCAGCTTCTCGGCCAGCGGCTCCAGGCCGAGCTCGCGGGCGATCTGCGCCTTGGTGCGCCGCTTGGGCTTGTAGGGCAGGTAGATGTCTTCGAGCCTGGCCTTGGTCTCGGCCGCCATGATCTGCGCGCGCAGTTCGTCGTCGAGCTTGCCCTGAGACTCGATCGACTCCAGGATCGCCGCCCTGCGCTCGTCGAGCTCGCGGAGGTAGCGCAGCCGTTCCTCGAGCGTGCGGAGCTGCGCGTCGTCGAGGGCGCCGGTGACCTCCTTGCGGTAGCGCGCGATGAACGGCACGGTGGCGCCGCCGTCGAGCAGATCGACCGCCGCCTGCACCTGCCCGTCGCGCACGCCGAGCTCTGCCGCGATCCGCTGGTGAATAGAGAGCACTTGCCTGCCTTTCGATGGTCCCGCCGGTCAATTGTGCAGGACTACGCCGTCTTTCATGACCAGAGTGCGCCGAGGGTGAACGACCACGGCCTCTCCGGGGCCGCTCGCGGGCACCACGACGAGGTCGGCGCGGTCGCCCGGAGCCAGGCCGTAGCCGGGTAACCCGAGGGCCAGCGCGCCGCCCACGGTCGCGGCCTCCAGGGCGAGCTCGATGTCCTCGTCGCGGCGGAACGCGCTGCGGTAGGCGAGGTGCATCGCGCGCTCCAGCATGTCGCCAGAGCCGTAGGGGCCCCACAGGTCGCGGACGCCGTCGTGGCCGCAGGCGACGGTGACGCCCGCGGCGTGCAGCTTCTTCACCGGCGGCACCGGGTAGCTGTAGACGGCGGCGGTGGCGATGGCCACGCCCGCGTCGACGAAGCCCTGGATCAGGCGATCCTGGGCGGCGTCGCCGAGCTCGCCCAGCGCGTACGCGTGGCTGACCGTGACCCGGCCGCCGAGCCCCAGCGCCTTGGTGCGCTCGGTGATCAGCTCCAGCTCCCAGCCGCCCAGCGAGCCGCCGTCGTGGAGGTGGATGTCGATGCGCGCGCCGAACCGGTCGGCCAGCCCGAAGATCAGGTCGAGGTGGCGCACGGGATCGCGGTCGACGCCGGCCGGGTCGAGGCCGCCGATCGCCTCGACGCCGCCTCGGAGCGCCTCGGCCAGCAGGTCGGCGGTGCCGGGGTTGGTGAGCACGCCGTGTTGCGGGAAGGCGACCTGCTGCACGTGGACGGGGGAGCGGGCGGCGGCCTCGCGCACGGCCTCCACGCCCCGCAGGCCCACGGACGGGTCGATGTCGGTGTGGGTGCGCACGTGGGTGGTGCCGGCCTCGCTCATCCGGGCCAGCAGCGCGGCGGCGCGCTCGGCGCTCGGCACCCCCAGCTCGGCGCGGCGGCCTAGGTCGTTGGCGATGCGGCCGGCCAGCGAGTCGTCGGCCGAGTGGGGGATCCAGGGGCCGCCGTAGAGCGTCTTGTCGAGATGGCAGTGGGCGTCGACGAGACCGGGCAGGACGAGCTGACCGGACACGTCGAGGACGAGGGCGCCGGGCGCGTCGAGGGACGGGCCCACCCGGTGGATGCGGCCGTCGCGGACGAGCAGGTCGGCGGGGAACGCGAGCCCCCAGGGCCGCCCGCCGCGGATCAGCACGTCGGTCATGCCCAGCACCCTAGAGGGCGGCACCGACGATTTCCGTGCCCCCGGACGTGAGGATCGTGAGCCGCCCGCGACGGCGCACGAGGCTAGTCGGGGCGGGTGGCGAACAGCTCGAGGTGGTGGCAGGAGCGGCAGCGGTAGGCATCGATCTCCCACTTGGGACGGCCCATCAGCCGGGCGCCGCCGAAGATCCCGCGTGACAGCGCCCCCTCGACCCAGCGGGCGTACCCCCGGGAGTGCTCACCCTGGTCCGCGACGAACCCGGGTTCGAGCCCCTCCGCGCCGCAATGCGTGCACCGTAAGTTGTCCATGCCGAAGAGCCTAGATCTCCGCGAGGTGCGCCACGTTGGCCACGTCGGCCGGATCGGTGCTGGGCCGCCCGCCGAACCAGGCGTCGAGGATCTCGCCGAGCACGACGTCGGAGGTCAGGCGGAGGCTGAGGGCCAGCACGTTGGCGTCGTTCCACCTGCGCGCCCCGTCGGCGGTGTAGGCGTCGGCGCAGAGCGCGGCCCGCACGCCGGGCACCTTGTTGGCCGCGATGGAGGCGCCCGTGCCCGTCCAGCAGCAGACCACCGCCTGGTCGGCCCGGCCCTCCGCGACGTCTCTGGCGGCCAGCTCGCAGGCCCACGCCCAGTCGTCGCGCTCGCCGTCGTCGAGTGCGCCGTGGGTCAGCACCTCGTGACCCCGCCCGCGCAGCTCGGCCACGATGCGCCCGGCCACCCCGTCGTTGCTGTCCGCCGCCACCGAAATCCGCATGGGCCCATCTCTACCAGCAATGTGGTGACGGGTGCGGGGATCGAACCCGCCTGGAGCGGCTTATGAAACCGCCGGGCACACCAGCGCCCCCACCCGTCTGGAACGGGCCGGGGGCCGCCGACTCAGCGGCGGGAGCCCCCGGACGGGTGCGGCATGCGCATTCGCCGGATGACGAGCCGGCTGACCAGCTGGATGACCATGGGCACGAGCATGCCGCCCGCGCCCCCGGCCCCGCAACGCGTTTTCTCAGGTGTACCGGGCGCGCATGCGCTCGCAGAAGTCGTCCGACAGCTTGGTCATCAGCCTGGACAGCTCGACCCGCTCCGGCTCCGGCCAGTCGGACAGCACCTCCTCGAACCACTCGGTGGTGACCCGGCGGCACCTGCTCGCCACCTCGGCCCCCTCCTCGGTGAGCGCGATGCGCCAGGCCCGCCGGTCGTCGGGGTCGCGTACGCGCTCGACCAGCCCGCGCTGCTCAAGGGCCGCGACGTGCCTGGTCACGTGCGGGCTCTCGACCTGCAGCCCCTCGGCGATCATGCCGATCCTGCGGGGCTCGCCCGCGTCGAGCAGGTAGACGATGATCTGCACGTCGGGCCGGTCGAGCCGGATGCCGGCCGCCTCGGTGAGCCATTCGTGGGTCTTGGCGCGGTTGAGCGTGACGACCAGCCGCCGGAAGGCCGACACCGTCCTGTTGAGATCTTCGCCCATCTGTTTGCTTACCTAACTTACGTATGTATCATCATTGCTCGGTTACTTACCTAAGTTATCTAAAGGAGCCGACATGGCGACAGCCGTCGTACCCGCGGCGCGTGAGACGTCGATGCGCAATCCCTGGCCCACGGTGGTCTCCCTGGCGTTCGCGGCCTCCATCGCCGCCCTCCAGAACACCGCGGTGGTCCCGTTGCTTCCCGTGCTGCAGCGGGAGCTGCACGCCTCGCTCTCGGCCGTGAGCTGGACGCTCACCATCAGCCTTCTGGTCGCCGCGGTCTCCACGCCGCTGCTGTCGCGCTTCGGCGACATGTACGGCCGGCGCCCGATGATCCTCGGCGCGCTGGGCCTGCTGGTGGTGGGCTCGGTCATGGCGGCGCTGGCCACGTCGCTGACCTGGTTGATCGTCGCCCGGATCCTGCAAGGGGCGGTGTCCGCGCTGGTCCCGTTGTCGATCGGGGTGGTCCGCGACCTGCTGCCCAGGCAGCAGCTCGCGACCGGCATCGGCGTGCTGAGCGCGACGATGGGGTTCGGCAGCGGCGGCGGCATGATCCTGGCCGGGCTGGCCGCCGGTGACTACCACCTGGTGTTCTGGATCACCGGCGGGATCTCGGCGGTGGCCGTCGTGATCCTGGCCTTCCTCGTGCGGGACGTGGCGCCGGCCGGCAAGGGCCGTCCCGACCTCGCCGGGGCCGCGCTGCTGACCGCCTGGCTGGTCGCGCTGCTGCTGGCGATCAGCGAGGGCGGCTCGTGGGGCTGGACGTCGCCCGGCGTGCTCGGCCTGTTCGCCGCGGCCGCCGTGCTGGCCGTGGTGTGGGTGCTGGTCGAGCGCAGGGTGGCCGAGCCGCTGGTCGAGATGTCGATGCTGGTGCACAGGGGCACGATCGGCGCGACGGTCTCCTCGATGCTGCTCGGGTTCTCGTTCTTCACGATGCTGACCGGCATGTCACAGTTCGCCCAGGTTCCGAAGGCGACCGGCTTCGGCTTCGGCGCCTCCACCCTCCAGGTCGGGCTGTTCCTGCTGCCGAGCACCCTGTTCATGCTGGTCATCTCGCTGTTCGCGGGGCGGATCATGCGCCGGTTCGCCGCCTCGTTCATGGTGGCGACGGGCGCGGGCGTGACCGGGCTCGCGGGGGTGTGGCTGGCGTTCGAACACGGCACCCCGGCCACCCTGTACGTGGCCTCGTCCCTCATGGGCATCGGCCTCGGCATCGGCTACGCCGCGCTGGGCACGATGGCCGTCGAGCACGTCGAGCCGTCCAGGACCGCGCTGGCCGCGGGGGTCAACGCGCTGGTGCGCATCGTCGGGGGCAGCGTGGCGGGCGCGGCCATCGCCGCGATTCTGGCCGCGCGCCCCGGCGTCCTGGGCTTTCAGTGGGTGTTCGGCACCGCCGCGGCGGCCGGGCTGGTCGCGGCGGTGTTCGCCACCGTCTACGGAATGCTGAACAGCCGGGCCGTCACAGCGCCTTCAGTCCACTGATCACTTCCAGCAGCACCTTGGCGTCCGGCGCGGGGGGCGGCAGCTCGACCTGGACGAGCTGCCGCGCGTGCAGGTCGCCGACCAGCACCCGAACCACGCCGATGGGCAGGTTCAGCTCGGCGGCCACGTCCACCAGCCGGGTCGGCTTGGTGCACTTCTGCATGATGATCAGGTGCTCGGGCCCGAGCCCCACCGGAGGCGTCAGCCCGCCGGCGGTGACGATGACCGCGATGAGGTCGATGGCCTCGCTCGCGGGCACCGTACGGCCCCTGGTCAGCAGGTAGGCCGGGACGATCGGACCGGCGTCCTCGTCCAGCCAGCGCTCGTCACTCACTTGGCACCACCCGCATCACAGGCCGGGCGGGCTCCTTCACGTCGGCCTCCGGTTCCGGATCGGCGACGTGCTCAGCCGGGATCAACACGATCGCGGTGGTCCCTCCATATGGTGAACCGCGTAGCGTCACGCGGATGTCGTGCCTGGCGGCCAGGCGGGAGACGACGAAAAGCCCCAGCTTGTCGCTGTCGGCCAGGTCGAACTCGGGTGGGCTGGCCAGCCGCTCGTTGAGTTCGGCCAGCTCCTGGGCACTCAGCCCGAGCCCGCGGTCCTCGACCTCGAAGGCGAAGCCGCGGGCGGTCTCCTCGCCGCGCACGATGACCTGCGTGTGCGGCGGCGAGTAGACGGTCGCGTTCTCGATGAGCTCGGCGACCAGGTGGATCACGTCGCCGACCACCGGCCCGGCCAGGCGCTGGCCGGACATCGGCTCGACGGTGACCCGGCGGTAGTCCTCCACCTCGGCCGTCGCGCCGCGGGCCACGTCGAGCAGCGGCACCGGCTTGCTCCAGCCGCGGCCCGGGGTGGCGCCCGACAGGATGATCAGGCCCTCGGCGTGGCGGCGCATGCGGGTGGTCAGGTGGTCGAGGCGGAACAGGTCGTCCAGGGCCTCGGGGTCGGTGGCGCGGTGCTGCATGTCCTCCAGCTGGATGCGCTGGCGATGCAGCAGGGCCTGCGAACGCCTGGCGAGGTTGCGGAAGACGTGCCCGACGCCCTCGCTGAGCTGCGCCTGGCCGATCGCGGCCTCGACGGCGGTCTGCTGGACGGTGGAGAAGGCCTGGCCGACGTCGCCGATCTCGACCGTGCTGGTGGCCACCGACAACTCCGGCATCTCCACCCTCTCGCCCTTGCGCAGCTTGGCCACCACGTGCGGCAGCCGCTCCTGGGCCACCTCCAGCGCGGCGAGCCGGAGCGCGCCCAGCTCCTTCGACAGCCGGTTGCCCATCCGGATCGAGAACACGATCGACACGATGACCAGCAGGAAACACGTCCCGGCCAGGATGAACGCCCGCGACAGCACCTGGTCGGCCACGGGGTCGGCGCGCGCGTTGAGCAGCGTGCTGGCCCGCATGAGCGACTCCGCGTACGTCTTGGAGATCGACTCGGTGGTGCTCAGCCAGCCGCGCGGCGGCACGGCGCCGGCGATGATCCGGTCCTCCATCAGCCGCATGCGCTGGTAGACGGGGGAGGTGACGAGGGAGACCTGGGTGTCGCGCAGGCTCGGGTCCAGCTCGCCGAGCCCCTGGTCGATGAGGAAGCGCCGGTTGCCGACGATCTGGGTGAACTGCCGGCGTTCCGACGGCGTGACCGGGCCGAGCGCGATGGCCTGCTCCCTGGTCAGCAGCTCCTTGGCGTAGCCCAGCTCGATGATCACGCGGGACTGCTCATAGATCGGGATGTCGTCGATGAGCGCGACGCGCCGGTGCAGGCCGTAGAGGGAGTCGATCACGGTGTTGTACGCCTCGCCGGCGAGCAGACGGTCGGACAGGCCGTCGTCGATCTCACCCCGGATCGCGTCGAGCCTGCCGAGCTGCGTGTACACCGCGTCCACCTGCGTACGGATCTCTTCCGATCGGTCCTTGGAGTTGCTGGAGAGCTTTCTGAACTCGTCCCTGGCGGCGTCGGTGCGGGTGCGCTGGTCGGCCACGTCCTTCTGGGAGGCGGCCCGGCGCAGCAGCTTGGCCGAGGAGAGACGCTCGTGCTGGAGCTCGCTGATCAACTTGTACGCCGGATGGCGGAGGTTCGTCCAGAGTGTCTTGTACTGGCGCAGCTCCAGGCTCTCGCCGGCGGTGACGGCGGTGATCACGCCCCACAACACGACCATGGAGGTCAGAGGCACGAGTAGTAGTCCGATGATCTTCATGCGGATCGTCCGGCTACGACCCATGGCACCTCACTCCGGTCGGTCCCCTGCTGGCAACCCCGGACGGGACAAGCCCAGAGGATAGCAATTCGATCACCCAATTGCCCAATTTTTCGGGACTTTTGGACATGTGTCCGTGATCTTGCAGTAGGTTTCCCCCAAATCGGTTACAGAGGGAGATGCGTTGCGCCGTCGTCTCGCAGCGGCCGCCGCGCTGGCGCTTCTGTCGGCCTGTTCCGGGCCCACGGAGGTCCCCCGGCCCCCCGCCGCCGAGTCGGTCTTCGTGTACGCGCAGAACCTGGACGTCATCTCCGACTGGGACCCCGCGAGCTCCTACTCCAACGAGCTCATCGCCTTCCAGAACGTCTACGAGACCCTGACCCTCTGGAACCCCTTCACCAAGAAGTCGGCCCCCCGCCTGGCCACCTCCTGGCGCTCGACGCCCGACGGCCGCACCTGGACGTTCACGCTGCGCCAGGGCGCCACCTTCCACACCGGCCGGCCGGTGGACGCCGCGGCGGTCAAGGCGTCGATCGAGCGCACGATGAAGACCGGCGCGGGCGCGTCCTACATCTGGGACGCCGTCTCCTCCATCACGGCCGAGGATCCGAACACGGTCACCTTCGCCCTGAAGTACGCCGTGCCGCTCGACCTGGTGGCCTCCTCCGGGTACGCGGCCTACATCTACGACACGCAGGCGGCGCCCGACCTGCACTCATGGCTCGGCGCGGGCAGGGACGCCGGGTCGGGGCCGTACACGGTGGCGGCCTGGCATCCGGGCCAGGAGGAGGAGCTGACGCTCAAGGCGTACCCCAAATACTGGGGCGGTTGGGACAAGCCGCACTACAGCACGGTCAAGTACCGCGTCGTGCCGGACCCCGACCGCGCGTGGCGGATGCTGGCCCGCGGCGAGGTGAGCTTCGTGGACCGGCTCAGCCCCCGGCTGTTCGCCAGGGCCGCGGTCACGCCGGGGGTGCGTACCAGCGAGCGGGACTCGTACCAGACGGCCATGCTGCTGTTCAACACCGCGAGCGGCCCGATGAAGGACGTGCGGGTGCGCCGCGCGGTGCAGAAGGCCGTCGACTACCGCGGCCTGGTCAGGGCGCTCAGGGGCGCGGTCGCGCCGGCCGGCGGCATCGTCCCGGAGGGGCTGACCGGCCACGTCGCCGGCCGCGCGCCCCGGCAGGACCTGGCGGGCGCGGCGGCCCTGCTGGGCCGCGCCGGGTACGGGCCCGCCGGCCGGCCGCTGCGGCTGCGGCTCACCTACGCGCAGGGCGACCACGACCAGCGGCTGCTGGCCACCAGCCTGGCGGCGGAGCTGAAGCGGCTGAACGTCACGCTCGACGCCCGCGCCATGTCCTGGAACGCCCAGTGGCAGCAGGGCAGGAAACGCGGCCAGGACATCTTCGTCATGTACTGGTGGCCCGACTACCCCGACGGCTACTCGTGGTTCGGCAACGTCTTCCGCGGCGGCGAGCCACCGGTGTTCAACCTGGCCTACCTGCGCGACAGGACCCTGGACGAGCTGCTCGAAGGGCTGCCCGAGCTGAGCGTGACCGACAAGGAGGCCGCGCAGGCGGCGTACGAGCAGGCCACCGGACGCGTGCTCGACGTGCGGGCCGCCGCGGCGCTGCCCTGGGTGGTGCGGTACCAGCGGGCCTACCTGGGCGGCGTCCAGGGGTACGACGACAACCCGGCCTACCCCGACGTGGTCTTCGCCTACGAGCTGCGCCCGTCCGGCTGAGCCGCCTCCGACGCCGCCTCGGACGCCGCCTCGACGCGCGCACGCAGCCGCGTCCTGATCTCCTCGGGCGTGTACGCCCGCCGCCTGCGTTCGGCGCGCGCGATCACCACCCCTGTGGCCGCGACCCCCGCGATTCCCGCCAGACCGAGCATCTTCCACCAGCGCATGTGCCTAGGCTAGCGATGTGCTGACTCTCGACGAGGCCGTCAAGGTGACCAGGACCGGCGATCTGTGGATCTTCCGCGGGAGGTCCGTGCCCGACCGGGCCATCCAGACGATGACCAACAGCCCGGTCAACCACGTGGGCATGGCGATCGTGATCGAGGACCTGCCGCCCATGATGTGGCACGCCGAGCTGGGCAAGTCGCTGCTCGACCTGTGGGCGGGCACCCACCAGCGCGGGGTCCAGCTGCACGACCTGCGCGACGCGGTCACCGTCTGGGCCGACCGCTACGGCCAGCGTCCCTGGCTGCGCCAGCTCGAACCGCAGGCCACCCCCGAGATGGAGGACGCCGCCCTGCGCGTGGTCGCCCGGCTCGACGGCACCCCGTTCCCGTCCACCGCCCGGCTGGCCGCCCGCTGGGCCAGGGGCCGGGTCCCGCGGCGGGCCAGGAAGGAGGCCACGCCGGAGAGCGCGTACTGCGCGGAGGTCGTGGCCGTCACCTACGAGGAGATGGGCCTGCTGCCCGGCGGCCGGCGTCCCAACTGGTACGACCCGGGCAGGTTCTGGAGCGGCGACGACCTGGAGCTGCTGGCCGGCCGCCGCCTCGGCCACGAGATCACCGTGGGAGTGCCGCGTACGCGGGCCTGACCCTGGCCAGCGGGATCGTCACCACGACGAGCGCGGCCGCCAGCACGAACCCCAGCCGGTAGCCGGTGTGCCCGAGCACCAGCCCGAACCCCGTCGCGCCCACGCCCATCCCGGCGTCGTAGGCCAGGTTCCACAGGGCGCTGACGCGGGCCGGCTCGCCGCGCTGGAGCATCACCGTCAGCGTCGCGTTCTGCAGCACCCCGAACCCCGCCCCGAACAGCGCCATCCCGGCCACGACCGCTACGGGAGCGGTCGTCCACGCCTGCAGCGCGGTGCCCGCGGCGGCGGCGAGCAGGCCCGGCACGAGCAACCTGGCCGGGCCGTGGCGGTCGCCGAACCGGCCCGCCCACCAGCGGGCCGCCGGCGTGGCGAGCGACTGGGCGAGCAGGGCCGCCGAGGCCAGTCCCGGCGAGCCCGCCAGCGGCAGGAACGTCACCAGCACGCCGACGGAGACCGTGACCGAGGCGAAGACCAGCATCGGCGCGGCCAGCCCGCCCGTCCGCCCGCCCGTGCCGGTCGTGACGGGCCGGCCGGCGGGCAGGCCGGTCACCGCCACGAGCCCGGCCAGGGGCAGCAGCCCGGCGACCACGAGGACGGGCGCGAACCCGAGCACGTCGGCCGCCCACAGGCCCAGCGGCAGACCGGCGACCGAAGGCACGCCGACGGCCAGGCCGTACAGGCCGAGCCCTTCACCGCGGCGCTCGGCGGGCACCAGGTCCGCGGTGAGCGCGGTGCCGGCGACCACGAGCACGCCGAGGCCCGCGCCGCGCAGCAGGGACACGGCCAGCACCACGGGCAGCTCCGCCGACAGCGGCAGCAGCAGGGCGGGCAGGCCGAGCAGGACCAGGCCGAGCGCCATCGCCGCGCGGTAGCCGTGCCGCGACAGCAACCAGGGGACGGCCAGCTCGGCGAGCACCGTGGACAGCATCATCGCGCCGGTGGCCAGGCCCGCGCCGGACGCGCCGGAGCCGCCGGTCGCCGCGTACAGGGGGACGGTGGAGAACAGCAGGAAGAAACCGAGCATCCCGGTCACCGAGGCGGCCATCATCAGGCTTAACGAACGCGTCATCACGCCTTCGACGATGACAAATCCCGTTCTGGGTGGGATCGGGCATGATGCGTAGCCGCCTCTTCATAATGAGGGGTGTGTTCGTGGGACGTGAGGCCGAACTGGGCCGGCTGGCCGCCGCGTGGGCCCGTACCCCGAGCGCGGTGCTGGTCGTGGGTGAGGCGGGGATCGGCAAGTCCAGGCTGGTCGCGCGGTTCGCCGGTGACGTGGACGCGCTGGTGGCCGAGGGCGGGGCCGATCCGGGCGGGCCGGCGTACGCGCCGTTCGTGCCCGTGCTGCGCCGCCTGGTCAGGGAGTACGGCGCCGGGCTCGTGCCGGGCGGCGGGCGCAAGGGGCTGGCCTGCCTGCTGCCCGAGCTGGGGGAGCTGGACGACACGCCCGACCTGGGCCGGGCCCGGCTGTTCGAGGAGGTGCTGCTGCTGGTCGAGCGGGCCGCCGAGCGACGTCCGCTGGTGATCGTGCTGGAGGATCTGCACTGGGCCGACCAGGCCGCCCGCGACCTGCTGGCGTACCTGCTGCGCAACCTGACGCGGCCCGGCGCGATGGTCGTCGCGACCTCGCGCGAGCCGCTGCGGCTGCCCGGCGCCGAGGTGGTCAGGGTGCCGCCGCTCGGCCGCGACGAGGTGGCCCGCCTGCTCGGCCGCGACGACGTCGACGCGATCGTGGCGCGCAGCGAGGGCAACCCGCTGTTCGCCGAGGCGCTGGCCGAGGCGGGCGACACGACCCCGGCCTCGCTGCGCGAGCTGCTGCTCGCCGGGGCCGAGAAGCTGCCGGGGCCCGGTCTCGACGTGCTGCGGATCGCCGCCGTGGCCGGGCGCAGGACGCCCCACGAGGTGCTGCGCCAGATCGCCGGGCTCGACGACCTCGCGCTCGACGAGGCGCTGCGGCCGGTCGTCCGCGCTCGGCTGCTGCTCGTGGACGGCGACGCCTACGTCTTCCGGCACGCGCTCATCCGCGAGGCCGTCTACGACGACCTGCTCCCCGGCGAACGCCGCCGCCTGCACGCCCGTTGCGCCCCCGCCCAGCCCGAGCTGGCCGCCGACCACTGGCACGCCGCCGGCGACGGCCCGCGCGCCTTCGTGGCCGCCTGGCGGGCCCGCAGATGGGACCTGGTGCTGGAGCTGTGGGCGCACGCGGACGGCCAGGACCACGCCCAGGTGCTGGAGGACGCCGCCAGGGACGCCCTGCGCGCCGGCGACGCCCACCGCGCCGACGATCTGGCCGGCCGGGCGCTCGCCGAGGTCGCCGACCCGCTGCGCGCGGCCCACCTGCTGGAGCTGCGCGTCGCCATCCGCGACCTGCACGGCGAGGAGGGCCTGGACGACCTGCGCGAGGCCGTCCGGCTGGCCCCCCGCGAGTCGCGGCTGCTCGGCGCCCTGGCCTGCACGCTGGCCTGGCACGGCCAGGACGACGAGGCCCGCGCCCGCGCCGAGGAGGCGTACGCGCTGGGCGACGCCAGGTCCCTGGTCACCCTGGCCGCGCTCGCCGCGCTCGACGACGACCTCGCCACCGCCTCCGCCCTGTACGCCCGCGCCCGGATCAGCGCGCCCGACGACGACACGCTGCTCGTCTCCTACGCCGGCGAGGCCGACGCGCTGGAGGCCGCCGGCGAGCACGCCAGGGCCGAGGCGGTCGCGCGGCGCGGCATCGCCGAGGCCGCCCGGCTGGGCCTGGCCCGCTCGCGCGGCGCCCACCTGGCCGCCAACCTGGCCGAGCCGCTCGCCTCGCTGGGCCGCTGGAAGGAGGCCCGCGAGGTCGCCGCCCCCGCGCTCGCGCTCGACCCGCCGCCGATCTACCGCGCCTGGATCCTGCTCGTGCTCGGCACGGTCGCGGTGCAGGAGGGCTCGCTGTCGGCGGCCGGCGCGCTGCTCGCGCAGGCCAGGCCGCTCATGCGCGGGCGTTCCCGCGGCTACGACTCCTGCCTGGAGCCCGACCTGCTCGAATGCCGCCTCGCCGAGGCCGGGGGCGACCTGGACCGGGCACGCCGGCTGGTCGACCACGTGCTGGCGGAGCACGACCTGAGCCGCAGCCGCCGCTACGCCTGGCCGCTGCTGGCCCTCGCGGCCCGCATCGGACGGGTGCGCGCCGCGCCCCCGGGCCTGCCCACCGTCGGACGGCTGCAGGAGGCGTACCGGGCCACGTTCGAGGCCGAGCTCGGCGGCTCGTGGGCGGACGCGGTGGCCGCCTGGCGAGCCGTGGGGCAGCCGTACGGGCTGGGGCGGGCGCTGGTCGGCGCGGCCGAGCGGGACCCGGCGCCGGCCCGCGAGCCGCTGCGCGAGGCCCTGGCCATCGCCGCCGCGCTCGGCGCGGAGCCGCTGCGGCGGCAGGCGGAGGCGGCGGCGGCCACCGCCCGGGTGACGCTGTCGGCGACGCCGGGGCTGTCGGCCCGCGAGCTGGAGGTGCTCGGCCTGGTCGCCGAGGGCCTGAGCAACCGGCAGATCGCCGAGCGGCTGTTCATCTCGGCCAGGACGTCCGGCGTGCACGTGTCGAACATCATGGCCAAGCTGGGCGCCGCCTCGCGCGTGGAGGCCGCCGCCCTCGCCCGCCGGACCGGCCTGATATGAACTCCGGCATGACCACCGTGAACGTCGCCCTCATCGGCGTGGGCAACTGCGTGTCGTCCCTCGTGCAGGGCGTCGAGTACTACCGCGACGGCGAGGCGCCCGGCCTGCTCAACCCCGTGTGCGCCGGATACGCCGTCTCCGACGTGCGGTTCACCGCCGCCTTCGACGTCGGCCGGGCCAAGCTCGGCCTGGACCTGTCACAGGCGATCTGGGCGCGGCCGAACAACTCCCGCCGCTTCGCCGACGTGCCCTGCCTGGACGTGCCGGTGCGCGAGGGCATCCTGGCCGACGGCGTCGGCGAGGGCTCGGCCGAGCTGGTCGAGCCGAGCGGCGCCGCGACCGTCGCCGACGTGGCCGCCCACCTGCGCGAGACCGGCTCCCAGGTGGTGGTGAACTTCCTGCCCACCGGCGCCCAGCGCGCCACCGAGCGGTACGCCGAGGCCGCGATCGAGGCCGGCTGCGCGTTCGTCAACTGCATGCCCGCCGTGCTCGCCCGCTCCGAACGGTGGCGCGACCGCTTCGCCGCGGCCGGGCTGCCGCTGCTCGGCGACGACCTGAAGAGCTCCTTCGGCGCCACGCTCGTGCACCGGGCGCTGGTCGACGCCCTGACCGCGAGCGGGGTGCGGCTGCGCGACGGCCACCAGCTCCTGGCCGGGGGCAACATGGACTTCGTCAACCTCCAGGACCCGGCCAGGATGGCCGGCAAGCGGGCCACCAAGGCGTCCGGCGCCGGCACCTCCACCCACGTCGGCGCCCAGTACCTGCCCTTCCTCGACGACCGCAAGATCGCCTTCATCCGGCTGGAGGGCGAGGGGTTCGGCGGCTCTCCGCTGGAGGTCGAGGTGCGCATGGTGGTGGAGGACTCGCCGAGCGCGGCGGGGAACGTCCTCGACGCCGTGCGCCAGGCCAAGGCCGCGCTCGACGCGGGCGCGGGCGGCTTCCTGCGAGACGTCTCGGCCGCCCTCATGAAGGCGGTCTGACCACGGACGACGGGACCGGCCGTGGCAGGCTAGGAGGATGCGCCTGGCGACCTGGAACGTGAACTCGGTCAAGGCACGGCTGCCGCGCCTGCTCGACTGGCTGGCCGCGACCGAGCCCGACATCGTCTGCCTGCAGGAGACGAAGTGTCCCGCGGAGTCGTTCCCCGTGGCGGAGGTGGGCGAGCTCGGCTACGCCGCCGCCGCCCACGGCGACGGCCGCTGGAACGGCGTCGCCGTGTTGTCGAGGGTCGGGCTGGAGGAGGTGACGCCGAGCTTCCCCGGCGAACCGGGCTTCGCCGAGCTCGACGGGGTGGGCGCCGCCCGTCCCGAGGCCCGCGCGCTCGGCGCGACCTGCGGCGGCCTGCGGGTCTGGTCCCTGTACGCGCCGAACGGCCGCGCGGTCGACTCCCCGCACTACGCCTACAAGCTGGAGTGGTTCGCCGCGCTGCGGGACGCGCTGGCCGAGGAGGCCGGCTCGCCGCTGGTGGCCTGCGGCGACTACAACGTGGCGCCGACCGACGCCGACGTCTGGGACCCCGCGCTGTTCGCCGGCTCCACGCACGTCACCCCCGCCGAACGCCGCGCGCTGGCCGAACTGCTCGACCTCGGCCTGCGCGACGTGGTGCCGACGCCGATGAAGGGGCCGCACCCGTACACGTACTGGGACTACCGGGCCGGGATGTTCCACCAGGACAAGGGCATGCGGATCGACCTGGTCTACGCCAGCGCCGACGTCGCGGAACGGGTGCGGGGGGCGTACGTCGACCGCGAGGCGCGCAAGGGGAAAGGCCCCTCGGATCACGCGCCCATCGTGGTGGATCTCGACCCGATAAATTAATCAACAAACAGCTGCCAGACGAGTATCGTGAGTAACCAAATGTGCGGGGGCACGCTTCTTCTTCAACATCGAAAAGGGGGCCGTGTCGTGGAACCTGCCGATGGTCGTGTCATCCTGTTCGTCCTCATCGGGCTGGCCCTGTTCGCGCTCGGACGCCGCTTCCAGAACATGATCATGCTCAGGCAGGTCTGGAAGCAGACGCAGCGGCAGGTGACGGTGCGGCGGGAGACCGCGCACCACGCGGTGAAGGGTCTGGTCGCCGTCACCGCCGTCGCCGCATTCGTCATCTGGCTGGCGATCAATCTCAATCGGATAATGAGTTAACCGCCATTTAGCTGATTACCGCGATTATCCGGAACGGCGGCGGCGCAGGCCCCATGCGGTGAGCACGGCCAGCCCCGCCGCCGCCAGTCCGACCGAGCGGGTGAGCCGGGCGGCGCGCCGGATGTCCTTCACGTCCGGCCTGGGACCGTCGCCCATCGTGGGGCGGTGTTCCGTCCTGCCGCCGTACACGTTCGTGCCGCCGAGGGTGACGCCGAGCGCGCCGGCGAAGGCGGCCTCGCACCTGCCCGCGTTCGGGCTGGGGTGGCGGTGGCCGTCCCGCCGCAACATCCGCAGCGCTCTGACGGGGTCGTCGGCCAGCGCCGCCGTCAGCAGTCCCGTCACGCGTGCCGGTACGTAGTTCGCCACGTCGTCGAGCCGGGCCGCGGCCCAGCCGAACCGTTCGTAGCGGGGGGAGTGGTGGCCGATCATGGCGTCCAGCGTGTTGACCGCCCGGTAGGCCAGCAGCCCCGGCACGCCCGCCACCGCGCCCCAGAACAGCGGGGCGACCACGGCGTCGGAGGTGTTCTCCGCCAGCGACTCCACCGTCGCCCTGGCCAGCTCGGGCGCCTCCAGCCTCGCGGGGTCGCGGCCGCACAGGTGGGGGAGCCTGGCCCGGGCCCGCCGGAGATCGTCCTGCTCCAGGGCCTCGGCCATGTGCACGCCTTCGCGGGCGAGTGTCGTGCCGCCGAGCACGGCCCACGTGGCGAACGCCGTCACCGCCGTGCGGACGGCCCGGTCGCCGCTCCTCTGGGCCAGCACGCCCAGGGCGGCCGCGCCCCCGACGCAGATCCCGACATGGACCACCCCGCGCCACCTCGTGTCGCCGTACGACGACTCCTCCAGCTTCGCCGCCGCCCGTCCGAACAGGGCGACGGGGTGGGCCGAGCTGCGCGGATCACCGAGAACCTGGTCGAGTGCGACACCGAGCGCGAGACCTAGCGGGTCATACCAAATGGGCATGAAGTTCATCTTCGTGCACATCCAGCCACGCTGCCGCCCGGCGGATGCGTTCCCCGGCGCCGCCCGTCCACATCTTGGCCCAGTTCCCGCCGGCCCGGGCGCGGGTGCGCATGACGTCGTAGGAGCGGTGGAAGCGGAGCCTGGACAGTTCGAGCAGCCGCCGGCGTTCGCGGGGCGCGAGGCCGTAGGCGTCGCAGAACAGGCGGATCCTGGCCCCGACGTCAGCGTCGCGCTGGAGGGGGTGGCGGTCGACCGGGTCGGCGATCGGGGCCCAGTGGCGGAGGGTGGTGACGATGTCGAACAGCCGGGTGGTGGGCCGGGCGAGGTCGAAGTCGATCAGCGCGACGGGGGTGACTGCGGCGGTGTCGGTGTCGTGACGGAAGATCACGTTGTCCGGCGTCAGGTCGCAATGTCCGATGACCTCCGGCGCGCGGTCGTCGTTCGACCCGCCTTCCCATCCGCCGGCGTCGAGCGGGAACCCGGCGGTCGCGTCGTGGAACTCCCTGACCAGTCGCGCCAGGTCGACCAGGAACGCGTCCGTCGAACCGGACCGGCACAACCCGCTCCGCCCAGGGACGTACGTGAGGATCTCGCGCCCTAAGCCGTCCGTTCCCAGGACTCGCGGCGCACCCCCGAACCCGGCTGCCTCAAGGTGTCTGAGCAGGGCGTGCACGGCGGGCGTGGCCGGACCGACCGGCCTGCGCACCGTGTCACCGACGCGCACCACCCCGTCTGTCACGTCCCCGCCCTGCAGGGGAATCTCATGCAGGAGCGTCGCGACCATGCCACAACAGCTTAGCCCCATTTGCCCCACGGCCGCCTGCCCTTTACCCCCGCCCCCTCCCTCCCAGCCCTGCTCCTCTTCCCCTCCTTCCGGCAGGTCCTCCTTCCGGCAGGTCCTTCTCCCGGCTTCGGGCCGCCCTGCCCCGCCGTACCGGTCTCCTCACCCTCGCCCTCGTCCCGAACCCACCACCCGACACCTTGGCGACCGACGGACGCTGACCGCGCAGGATCCCGAACCCGTGCCTTTCGCGAGCCTGTGCAGTGTCGCGAGCCTGTCCCGAACCCGTGCCTTTTCGCGAGCGTGTGCAGTGTCGCGAGCCTGTCCCGAACCCGTGCCTTTTCGCGAACCCGCGCCCTTTCCCGAACCTGGGCTGTGTCGCGAGCCTGTGCCCTTTCCCGAACCTGGGCTGCGTCGCGAGCCTGTCCTCGAAGTCGCCGGGTCCCTCGAATTCCGCGGCCGAGTGTCGTACCGCCCCCGCCCCCCAGCCACCCCCTAGCCTGAGGAACCGTGCCCATCCTGCTTTCCTTGGCGGCCTTCCTCATGACGCTGCTGGGCGGGCTGGTCGCCGACCGCGTCAGGAACAACCGCCACCTCGTGCTCGGCGCCGCAGCAGGCGTGATGCTCGGCGTGGTGGCCTTCGACCTCCTCCCAGAAGCCCTCACCCGGGACGTCGTCGACGTGCTCGGCGTCCCGCTCCCGATGCTCATGTTCGCCCTGGCGTTCCTCGGCATCCACATCGTCGAACGCTCCATGGGCATGCACGACGCGCACGAAGGCGACTACGCCGCCCACCGCCACGCCCGAGCCGGCGTAGGCGTCACGGCCGGATCCGCCCTGGTCGTCCACAGCCTCCTGGACGGGGCCGCCATCGGAGCCTCCTACCAGACGGACGCCTCGCTCGCCGTCGCCGTGGCCATCGGCGTCATCGCCCACGACTTCACCGACGGCTTCAACACGTACACGATCACATCGCTGTACGGAAACGCCCGCCGCCGCGCCCTCACCCTCCTGGCCCTGGACGCCCTCGCCCCCGTGATCGGCGCCACCCTGACCTTCCTCATCGCCATCCCGGCCCACGTCCTGACCGCCTACCTGGGCCTTTTCGCCGGATTCCTCCTCTACCTGGCCATCTCCGACATCCTCCCGGAGGCCCACACAACCAGACGCGCCACCGGCTGGACCCTGGCCGTCACGGTCACGGGAACCCTCTTCATGTGGCTGGTGATCGCCCTGTCGGCCTGACACGACCAGAACGTGTGCGTGACAAGTCGCCGGATCATGCACAATAAGGCAGGAGCGCCCTTAGCTCAGCTGGATAGAGCACCGGACTTCTAATCCGACGGTCGCAGGTTCGAATCCTGCAGGGCGCGCTTTGATCATGGCCTGACCTGCGATAACGCGGCGTCGGATGCGTTCTAGAATTTTCGTCTAGCGGTTGCGTGCTCCGTGCGTGCTCGGTTGCACCAACCCTGCACACACCATGATCATCCGCCATCCGGGGCCGGCCCGGGAAGAGTAGCGGCCCCGCCTGGCCGCGAGCAGGCGGCGCATGCGGGGCCGGATGCTTAATCCGACTGTCAGCTCCTCAATGAGACGACTCTCCCGGTCTCGGTCTGCTCTTCCTTGCCGAACAGCAGGGCCGCGGTCTTCTCGGCCGCCGCGGTGGCCACCTGCGGGTAGACAGAGGTGTAGGTGTCGGCGGTGAACGCGCTGGAGGTGTGGCCCAGCGTTTCCTGCACCACTTTCATGTCCACTCCGGCCGCCAGCATCAGCGAGGCGGCCCCATGGCGGAGGTCGTGCAGCCGGATGGGGGGCAGGCCGGCCAGATAAGCCAGCCACAGGAACTGGTCGGAGACGTGCTGGGGGTGCAGGCGAGTGCCGTCAGGCTGGGTGAAAACGAACCCGCTGTCGACCCATGCCTCGCCCATGGCCAGGCGTTCCTGCCGTTGCTGCTGCCGGTGGGCGCGCAGGACTTGGGCTGTGTCGCTGTCCAGGGCGATGGTGCGTACTGAGGCGTCGGTCTTCGGGGTGCCTTCGTGGACCTGCCAGGCCAGCTGCACCAGCTGCCAGTTCACCGTCAGACTGTGGCCGTTGAGATCGACCTCCTTCCAACGCAGCCCGCATGCTTCGCCCCGCCGTAGCCCGCGCAGCGCGACCAGCTGATACAAGGCGAACAGCCGGTGCTGTCGTGCTTCTTCGAGGAACAGCCGGGTCTGGGCGGGTGTCCAGACCATGACCGGGGAGGGGCGCGGCACGCTGGTGTAGGCGTCGATGGGATCGACCCGCCGTCCGCCCCGGCGCTGCTTCTCCGCCCGGCGGTAGGCGGAGAAGTCCTGCTGCCAGGCGTGGACCCGGTCCTCGGTCCACACCAGTGGCTTGGGCCGGACGTGGGCGGGCATCTCCAGTACGGCGGCGGGGTTGAAGTCGATCAGCCGGTCCTGGCGCATGGCCATGTTGAGCGCGTGGCGGAGGGTGGCGCGGATGCGGTGCATGGTGGCGATGCTGATCGGCCGCCGGAACTTGACGCTCTCACGCACCTTCGGGTCGGGGTCGGCGCGGCGTTCGGCGATGGCGTCGTTGAACTCCTCGATCTGCTCGAACATCAACGCGATGTCGCTGACCTTGAGCTGATCCAACCGCAGCCGCCCCAGATACGGGGTGAGGTAGAGGCGGATGTGGCTTTCGTAGGAGCGGCGGGTGGTCTCCTCGATTCTGCGCTTGCGGTGGAGGAACTCGGTCAGCCACTGCTCGACGGTGATCTCCTGGGTCAGATGCTGTCCGGACTTGATCTTGCGGCGGACCGTCTCCAGGGTCGGAAGTGTGTCGGTCTCGGCCAGCGTGCGCTTGATCAGGTCGGCGATCTGGGTGCGAGTGGCGGGCTCGTGCGGATCGGCCAGCGCCAGCAGGTCACGCACCTGACCGAGTTCGGATTCTGCGGCGTCCTGCGAGGCGAAGCCGCCGCGGCGCAGCGGCCCGCGCCGCTTACCGTCCGCGGTGGGCGGGAGTTCGATCTGGTAGTTCCAGATGCCGTGCCGGTAGCTCCACCCACCACCAGGACGGCGCAGCTTGGGGCATTTCTGCCCAAGCACCTTGCCGTCATCGTCGCGGCACGAGCAACGTTTGAACGTACGTCCCTCAGCCATCGTGTGTCCTGTCTCCTTCTCTTCGGGTGCCGTTCGATCGAGCCGACGCTGCGGCGAGCTGGGCGCGGTCGGGCCGCGTTCGGCACGGTGCCGCTACCGACCGCACTGATCGCAGGGCGGATCCAGGTAGGTGTCCCGTATCGAGCGCTGACCCCGGGGCGATCCTGTCGGTCACGGTCGGCGCTAGCTGGATGGGGTAGCGGCACACCCTCGGTCGCGGCCGTGTGGCGTAGCACGGGGCGTGTCGCGGCCATCCGGTCCGGCACGATGCGGTGGGCATGATCACGCGAGCACGCCCGTGAGGATCGCCCCACCGCGTTCAGGACCGTGTCGGACAGGGCGTATCGACGCCCACCTGGGTGGCAATGGTCAAGCCGAATCCGACGGTTACCGCCCGCCCGGGACGCTGCCGGTCTCCCCCTTGCCGCGCGGCCATCTGGCCGCATATCGCCTCTGGCGGGCGTCTCAGAGCAGACTGCTCTGATGTGCAGGCATGCCGTCATCCGCACGGGAGAAAGGCAGCCGTCTACCCGGAACCAGCTTCGAAAGGCCGTGCGGCCGATGATGACGAGTCTTATCGGGCAGCGGTCGGGCGCCGCCCATGTGCTGAACGATGCGGGCGAGGGCGGCTGCGTTGCATGGCGGGATGACGCGGTTCGGTTGTGTGGCGCTGTGGCGAGGTATTGGTGTCATGTGAGTGCGGCCCAATCAGCCGGGCCACCTGCTCCCTGTCACCTTTCCAAATACCTATGATCGGCCCCGAGTCTGGACATCAGGCGAAGCAAAGGTCCGGCCATGATTACCGGACAAAAGCGCGCGCATCAGCGCGCTCATGCGCCGTGATCAGCAGCAAGGCGACAGCCGCATGGGCAACGGTGCTGAGGTATGCGGGGGTGCCTACAGCAATACGAGGGCACCTGACGCCTGCGGATTATGAGTCGGTTCCCTCAGTGTCGCTCAGTGTTGCGGAGTGTCATTTTGTATCGCAGTGGATGGGATTCTCCCCGCCGTCGTGTCGGGAAGTGCTGATAGACGCCGTGCTGTATCGCATACACGCGAGCAACCATCGAGCAACCATGCGTTCTTGAACATCGCCAATATGGGCTCTTTGTCCTTTCTCGCCACCGCTATTTGCCGTGACGAGGCCTCGACTATGACGGCAGCCGAACGCGGACGAGCAACCACCGAGCAGCGATGGGTATGCGATATGCCTCCTCTCGCCGGGGTGCCTTGTAGCCGCTTCGGAAGCGATGTAAGGCCTACTTGACGTGCATGAATGTGATTCTCGACAGGTGCGAGGCGGCGAACGGTGGGTAAGCGATGGACACGACGTACTCCCGCGGTCACGGCCCGTTTAGAGCACGAAATCGTATTTCGAGCGGGACAGGGGTGGGTGTGTTCAAGTAAGTTCTCGAGGTATCGGAGTGCCGGTCGCCCGTCTTCTTAATCACCACGTCCTGAGTGTCAGTCGCTCCACCAGCTACACGTAGGCATTTAAGGAGAAGCCCGACAGCGACGGGCAGATCGCAGCCGACGTACCCGCCCCACACCCCAGACTCGACTGACGTCACTACCGGTGGAGATCATGGCCTGAGACGCCGATACAGCCGGGCGATGCGGCCGTGAAGGCGTTCGCTGAAGTACTCCTGCAGGTCTCTGCGGTCGCGTGCCCGATTGTCGGCGATTTCGCGGGCGGTGTAGCGGCGGCCCCACCGAACCGCGCCGTCCCTGATCCAGTAGTGGGAGCGGCAGGGCAACCCCCAATTGCCTATCGAGGGGCACAGGGAGATGTTCTGCCCGTTGTAGGTGAGCGTCCACTGTGCTGGGGACAACGGAGTGACGACCTCCTGGCCACAACCGCAGGCACACAAGTGTCCGCAGGTGGCATAGGGGATCGAGACGTAAAGCACTCCGCGCTCCATTTCCGGGGGGAAACTCTCAACGAATTCTGGGCGCAAAAACGCGACAGCGGTCACGGGAGATCCTCGTTGGCGATCTCGTTGGTGATCAGCGAGTAGGTCGTGAAGGACTCGTCGGTTACGTCTGAGTAGATGCCGAGGTGGCGTTTCCAGCGGCCGACAGCGAGAAGCGCGTTAAGCGCGTTCAGGTCGCTGGTCTGGATGTTGCGTCCGTAGTCGTCATGTTCGGGAGCTGGGGGCGGGATCCGGCGGCGAGCTTGACTACGACGTCCCGGCAGGCTGGTGGAGACCCGCAGTAGACCTGTTAGCCGGCCGTCGATCTCCTCGACGCCCATGCCGACATCGATGAACGGCACGTCGTGAGCCTCCAGCCAGTCCATGATCGTCGCCTTGCTCGGCGCATCGTCCGAGGCGAGGAACACGAAGGTCGCCCCGGACAGAACCTCGAGGTTGTCCTCATCAAGGTAGTGCTCGTAGGCGGCGACGCCACGGTGCATCCGAGAGTAGACCGACGCGAAGTAGGCGGCCTTGTTCGGGCGTTCGCGCAGCGTCTCCAGCGACGCCGCGCCCGGCGCTCGGAAGGCGTTGTGATTGTCGAAATGGTCTCCGTCGATGAGGAGGATCGACTCGACCTCGCTCTTGGCGACCTGATCCAAGATATAGCCGCCAGTGCCGCCGAGCCCGATGATCGCAACGCGGTGGCCACGGAAGCGGCGGTGGACCGCCGCGAGCCCGGCCCGCGAGGTGGCGGTGTCACGGTAGACGAATGGCGAGTTGTCATCGACCTCCTGCCAGGCCGCGCCTGGGGTGGCCGTGACCGTCTTGTCGAGCGCCTGGGCCTGGTCGGCGATCATCCGGGTGTAGGCCGTGACCTTCGTGTACTGGTCGGGGTAGCCGGACGGCCCGGGCTTTGAGGACAGCATGAAGTCTGCCTGGATGCCGTCGGCGATCACTCGGACCTCGGGAGCAACCATCGGCAGCCTGCGGCCGTGCTCGTCGCATGGTGCCGACCCTCCGAACCAGATCCGGTGGTCGGTGTCGCTGACAACCCGGTCTCCGCTGATGATGACCGGGTAGGCCAGAAACCCGTGTTGCACTGTCCCGGCCTCTGTGACGTAGGGAATGTGCCGGACGATCAGGTGCCCCGCCTGCACCACGACCTCGTAGCCGTCGTCGAGCAGGCGGGACAGGTCCGGGTCACGAACGAGAGGTGCGGACGACATCGAAGACCATTCCGTTCTTGACGCTCACGCTGTGGCCAGCGGTCAGGCTGCCGGCCCCGTGCCCGTCGTGACCGCGACTGTACCGGACGGTGTAGGTGTCTTGGTCGGTCGGCGGCTGGCCCGGGTAGGCGAGTTCGACGGCCTGCTCAAAGGTGATTGTCTTCTCCCGCCAGGGATGCGAGCGGGTGTTGACGATGATGGTGACGGGCGGGCGCCCGTGGTCCTCCTGGGACATCGGTATCTCCTGTGGCGCGCGGCGGGCCAGCCCACATCTGCGCCAAATGTAGACCGATGCTCGAAGTTTCGAGCACTGGTACTGTAGCAGGAGTGAGCGACATGTGGAGCAGTGGAAGAAGTCAGGGGCGCCCGGGATGAGCGATAGTCCTGGTGTAGACGTCAAGGCGCTACACGCGGCCCTGGATGCCGCGCGCGCAAAGGAAGGCTTGTCGTGGCGGCAGTTGGCCAAGGAGATTGGCGTGTCAGCGTCGACGATCTCTCGTATGGCCAACGGGTTGAAACCAGACGTCACGGCATTTGCGGCGATGACGACCTGGCTGCGGATGCCAGCCGAGTCATTTTACGTGGACCCGATGCGGTCGGACGCGGAGGAGCCGGAACTGGTAGCTTCTCTCGTCCCCCTGCTGCGGGCACGTCGTGATCTCTCAGAGAAAGACGTGGCCTACCTGGAAGAGGTCATCGCCGCTGCAGCCCGACGGTTCCAGGTCGAACGAAAAGGCCAGGAGGGTTGAATGACCCGTGGTGGGTGGACGCAACTGCGGATGCGTGAGGTCGTGCTCGAAGAGCGAGAAGGACTTGGACTGAGCCCGACTGACCCGCTCGATCCATATGCGCTGGCCAAGGCCCACGGGATCCCCGTCTACGGACTTGAGGACCTGCTCGCCCACGGTGTGAGCCATGAGGCTTTCAGCCACTTCACCATGGGCAACTCGACTGTGTGGTCGGCAGCCCTGCTACCGCTGGGCACGGCGCGTGTCATCGTGGAGAACGAGTCCCACGCCCGTGTTCGACGGCGTTCGAACATCGCGCACGAGCTTGGTCATTTCCTGCTGGAGCACCCCTTCGACAACGTGATCCTGGGCGAGGACCACAAGCGGCAGTTCGACGAGAAGCAGGAGAAGGAGGCGACCTTCATGGCCGGTGAGTTGCTGATCCCGCTCGCTGCAGCCGAACGCATGGCCTTCCACGGCTGGGACAACGCGCGTGTTGCCGAGGCGTATGAGGTGAGTACTCAGTTCGCGCAGATGCAGATGAAAGGCCAACGTGTGCGGGCGGAACGAGCTGCGCACAAGTATGGCTTCGGCAAGTCGGAGACCGGTTCTTCGTCCTACTCGTAGTCTGCCGGATCCGAGGAGGGCTCGGCTCCTGCGCGAAGCTCGGGCCCTCCATCCAATTTGGGGCACATCAGGGCCTCCAAGAACCCGGACCGGTCCAATTACCTGATGGTGTTGGTTCCCAGGACCTCATCGAGAGTGGTTCTGTTCGCCACCGCTTTCACGCCTCGTTGGGCTTCAAATGGATAGAGGTGCTTTTGCTATCGCTGGCGGGGGATTGTCTGTCGGGCCTACCCAGGCCAGGTGGTCCTGTAGTCGAAACAAGCCGCGCGAGCACATGCCCTGATCCCGGTGTTCACTGCCTTCTGCCTCGAGTCTCACCCGCTGGCTGTCTCCTGTACCGTGCAAGCTGGTCGAATTGGTCCCGACGTTCATTGGCCGGCAGGCTCTCCAAGAAGCGCCTCAGAGCCTCGTATAGTTCCATAGCCTCACGGCGCTTACCCTGGCTATTCGCGCGTTTGATCATGTCGGCTAGGATGGATGCCTGATTCTCGTGGACATCCACCGCGTTCGCCTTCTTTGATGGGCGAGTTTGACTGCTGCTGGTTTGCTGGGCTTTCTTTGTCGGCTTCGGAGCCACTCTGGGCCCGTTGGTCTTTTGGCCCTTGCCCATTTGCTTGCGGGCCTGTATTTGCTGGCGTCGGGTGAGCTGGGGGATGAGTTCTTCCAACTCCGCTCGCAGCTTGGCCTCTGTCGCGTCGTTGGAGGAGAGTCGCGCCTGCTTCAGCTCTGCGAGCAGGGCGATCGCCTTATTCCAGAGGGAGTCTTGGGGGAACTGCTTCTCGACGACTTTCACTTCGGGTTCATCATGGAACAGTGGTGATAAGTCTTGGGCGTGGATCGTCCAGGTGAGGCTGCGCTCGTTCGGTTGGCTGTCGGCGATGCAAAGCGCTGGGCCCACGATCTGATAGGGGCGTCCGATGCTCAAGCTGCTCGTCGCTCTGGGAAGCCTCACCTGAACGATCTCGACTGGAAGGGTGGCGAATGGGCAGGAGATTTCAGCCTCGATGGTCTGGCCATCCGAAGTTCGGGGCGAGATCGTCAGTAGATTAGTGCTCAATGGGAAGCCTGTGAGCGGTATCTCCGCTCGGTGCTGTTCCGCTGTGACCGGAGACGGTGACTTCACGTTTGCGCTGAGGCTTTGGGAGGTTTCTCGGCGGCGGCGCATTTCGGCCAGCCGAGGGGTCCAGAGGTGTCCCTTCTCATCGATCTTGCAGTCGGCGAGATCGGCCCAGAGTGGAATTTTGCCGCCTTCCTTGAGCCCGACCTGGACGGTGCGATGAAGCCCTTCTTTTCGGCAGGACACGGTGAACGCGTAGCCTGTTCGTTTGATCATCTGCCTGGCGAGGGTGACGTGTGGGGCGAACAGCCACTCGACCCTCTTTCGGCGTCGGTGGAGCTCCTGGTCGCGTTGTAGCCAGTAAGTCTTCGGATTTTTCCGCAGATCGTCGCGGAGAGCGACCGCGATCAGCAGACCCGCGGTGGTCTCGATGGTCAGGCCTGTGCAGGCCCCGCCTTGTCGGGGCACCGTTCCTTCCAGCGTCACCGCCTTGACTCGATGACCGTGCCGTCTCAGCCATTCCATGAGTGCGCGCCTGATGTAAAGATGATCCGCACTCGCGTCGTTGTTGCTAGAGCGCCTGCAGTTGACGGGACCGTCTGAGCCTTCTGGATGATGAGCGAAGTGGGGCACCCGCGTGGACCCGATCCGGGTATAGAGCTCTCTTCCGCAACCTCCTAGCCATTCGCCGCAGAAGAACCGGCGTGTGCTGTAGTTGGATCGGAGGAGGATCGCGTCAGCTCGTTCGAAAGGCATCACGATCGGTTCGTGCGAATCGGGCGAGCCGAGCACTGCGGTTTGGACCTTGCGTTTATCCGTCATCAACACCAGTCCGGAGAAGAAGGACCTACAGTGCGAAAAGAGTACAAGACCGGGACAGTGGCCAACAGATCGCCACACATGTACTCAAGCGTAGGCCCCCTCGCCTCGTCACCCCTGCATATGACCCCTTCGATGACGAGCTCTCCATGCGGCGTTCGAAGGAATCCGGCTATTCTCTATGTGGAGGCGATGTGATGTCTTTGTACGGTCGTGACGACGAGACTTGGGAGCAGCTCACAGAAGCCGGGCTGAAGTTTCTGATCGAACGCGCACGGCTCCGAAAGACGACGTCGTACACGGAGCTGAACACCGTACTCGAGCGCCGAACCGGTATTTCTGGGTTCGACTTCAGCCGGCAGGACGACCGGGCGGCCATGGGGCATCTGCTTGGGCGAATCGTGGAGCGGAACCGTCCAGCGAGTGGCCTGATGATCTCAGCGCTGGTGATCTACCTGGATGGCAACAACGCGGGCGGTGGCTTCTACAGCCTCGCCGCCGACCTCGGACTTATTCCGCGCAAGCCGTCGGCTAGGCAGAAGGAGGAGTTCTGGGTGGGCCAGCTCAACAGACTCTACGAGTATTACGTGCCCATGGCGGGTGACGGCGGCTCTGCCTGAGCGGCCCGTCGAGCCTGGATGGCGCGGTGGCGCTTGCCTCGGCAGGGACTGCTGGTGACGATGACGACCTGCTTGCAGCTCGTGCGCCTGGCTCCGTTTACGACGTGTAAGACGAGCTCGTACGCGGTTGGCTGCGTGCCGACCAGCGCGTAACCCGCTCATGGGGAGGGGATAGTGGCGATCAAGGACTCTGCTTTGAGGGGCTATCTGCTCGAAGAGTCGCTGGCCTGGCTGCTGCGCTCAAGCGGGTACCGGCTGCTCGTCCACGAGAACCAGGACCCCGTTGAGCTGGTCACAGAGGGGGAGACACTTCGGGTACGCGGAAGGGGTGCGCTCCATCAAGTAGACGTGCTCGGGGAATTCACGTTCACCCCGGCGTTCTCTATGCCCGTGCGGCTGTTCCTCGAGGCCAAGTACTACCAGGACCGATGCGGCCTGGAGATCGTACGAAATGCCCACGGTGTGGTGCACGACGTGAACGAGAACTTCATGACCGACCAGAGAAGGGGGCCGCGCCAGCGGTACAAGTACTTGTATGCCCTGTTCTCCGCGAGTGGCTTCACCGCGGACGCCCAGAAGTACGCGCTCGCACACCAAATCTCCTTGGTGGACCTCTCCGGCGCTTCCTTCGCCTGGCTGCTCGGCCATATTGGAGCCACGGCGTCGACCTTGTGCATGGCACAAAAGCACCTGACGAAGCCAGCGCGGTTTCCGGTGACCTGGATGCGTGCGGAACTGCGGCG
Organism: Nonomuraea sp. NPDC049758; assembly: GCF_040674635.1. Lineage (NCBI taxonomy): Bacteria > Bacillati > Actinomycetota > Actinomycetes > Streptosporangiales > Streptosporangiaceae > Nonomuraea > Nonomuraea sp. NPDC049758. The sequence continues at coordinate 27,238 of NZ_JBFAMZ010000004.1, read as the reverse complement.
CGCTCTGGGGACCTCGCCGCTGGATCTGTTGCCTCCCGCCGTTGTGGCGGGCGGGATGTTCAAGCGGGCGGCGAGTGCTGCGGTTAGTGAGTTCGCCACTGTGCTGCGGCGGCGTAGCGAAGCCGAGTTGCTGCTGGGTTTTCCTTCCGCGCCGTTCATTTTGCCGTTGGCTTCGGAGGATCATCGGCGGTTTCTGGAGTACGCGGAGGAGAGGCCGGATCATGCGGTGCGGATCAGGCGGCGTGGCATGGGAGCCGCGGCGGAGTGGACCCTGTCACCTGTCGATGCCGTGGGCGCCTACGAGTTGACCTTCAAGCTGCCGGAGCATATCGAGGAGTGGATCAGCAGCATCGGGGAGCATGAGCGCCGTCGTACGGTACAGGTCAAGGAGAAGTTCCTGTCCGCGATCACGCTCTATCGGGTGAACGGCGGGGGAGTACGCACCTACCAATTGCGGTACGAGTCGAGCTCGCTGTCCCGATCCGGTATCGCGACGTAAACCAGATTGCCGGCTCCGGCGACGCATGTTCACGACGCCGGAGCGCTTGGCGGGCTCAGATGGGCAGGTACGGGCTGGGTTTGCCGTGCCAGCTGACGGTCAAGGCGTCCCGGGCGCGGGTGGCGGCGACGAAAAGGAGCGAGCGAGCCTTGCGCTGTTCGCGTTCGTATCGGACGGGGTCTTCGATGCGGTGGCGTTCGATGACGCCGGTGCGCGGGATGATGCCATCGCTGACGCCGACGACAGCGAGCCGCTGGTACTCCAGGCCTTTGAAGCGGTGCATGGTGCCTACGTGGACTTCGCCGTCCCCCTTCGGTCCGTCCTTGGTGAGTTCGGCGCAGGTGATGTTCGCCTTGGTCGCCAGGTAGTACATGGTCTGGCTGACCAGGTCGCGGTCGGCGACGCAAACGGCGATACGCCCGCTGGGATCGAGGGGAGCGCCACGGTCGTCGGTGGACAGGTCTTCGCGCCAGGCTTTCAAGGTAGCGGTGAGACCGGCGAGTTCCCCTTCCCAGGTGTCGTAACCGACGAAGTCGGGTTTGGGGCCATGAAGGATGGAGCGGTAGCCGGCCAAGGTGTCGGTGCCCTCGTTGAGGTCGTCGTAGGAGACCTTGTCGTTCTTGGTCTTGGGCTGTACGACGTGGAGAGCCTCGGTGAGGATCTCCTTGGTCGTGCGGTAGCTCAGGGTCAAGCGGGCGGCGCGGCCACGGATGTTAATGCCGAGGGCGCCGAGCGCGACTTGGTGATCGTAGATGCGCTGGTGAGTGTCGCCAGCGATGAACAGGTCGTTGGGCTGATCAGGGTCGGCCATGGCACGCAGCATCTTCCAATGAGCGGGACGCAGGTCCTGGGCCTCGTCGATGACGATGTGCCGGTAGCGGTAGTCGAGGTATCTCATGCCGGAGGTGTTGTCTTGGTGGATGGTCTCCTTTCCGCCTCGTTCCTCTATCTCCTTGCGGCGGTTGCGGACCCTTGACGCGCGTTCGATCTCGAAGCGGGCGGCGCGTTCGGCTGCCTGACCCCAGGTTTCGACTCCGAGCTGGTCGAGGCGAGCGGTGAACTGCTCGATGAGCTTCCAGATGTGGTTGCGTTCAGGGCGGGTCAGCGCCTGACCGCGGCCCGCTCTGCGGGCCTTGAAATACTCGGATCGGGTGGAGATCGACTGGCCGAGGATGACCTGCTCCCACTCTTCAAACAGGAAGTCGGCCTCCCACTGCCGATCTCCCAGCTCGGCCAGGAGCTGGCGTAGCTCGTTCAATGCCACATGGTCGTAGACGCGCTGCTTGGCACGTCCCTGGGCGGTGTTCTCGCCCAGGACGCGTGCGGCGAGCTGATCGATGTGGGCAATGTCGATGCGGGCCAGAAGCGCGGGTTCGATGAGGGAGGCGAGCCGCTGGCGAAGGTCAGTGGTGAGGTTCTTAGTGAAGGTGGTCAGCAGGATCGGCTTGCTTTGACCAGCGGGTAGTTGTTCGGCCAGATGCTTGACACGGTGCAGGGCGACAATGGTCTTGCCCGTGCCGGGGCCGCCGGAGACTCGGGCAGCGCCGTTGTAGTGGCGGTGGACGAGGCGCTCCTGCGTGGGGTGGAGGAAGACTTTCCAGGCGCGGAAGTCGCCTTCTTCGATGATGTCTTGCAGGTCCTTGTCGACCGTGGTCACCTTGGTCCGGCTGAGGGCCGTGGCGAAGTCGTCGGGGTCAGGCCGCTGGTCGAGCTCGACCGGTGCGGTGATCTCCTTGCGTACTTCCTCGATGTCCATTCCGGCGGCCAGGCCGTAGAGGACGTCTTTGGAGAGCAGCGGAGCGCCTTCGACGAGTTGGTCGAGCTCGGCACTCGTGGTCACGCTGAGCGCAAGCTCGATCAGCTGGTCGGCGACGCCGAGTTCGCGTAGTTGCTCGGCGTCGTACGTGGCCAGCAGTGCCGGTGCCTCGGGCTCGGGTTCGGGCTCCGGCGCGGGAACAGGCTCAGTGGTCGGCTTCTCCGGCTCTGAGGGAGTGAGGGTGATGTTGGCCCTGCGCAGCGCGCTGTCACCGACGACGGCGAGGTCGACGAATTCGATTTCGCCGGTTACGCGGTTGACCGCGACCTGGAGCTCTTCGTAGACATGCTTGCGGTGCCGGACGGCGATGATCAGCCAGTTCTCGGTGCCGTCCGCGTCCACGCCGATGGGAGTGAGCAGGGCTCGGTGGTCGTGATCGACCCGGGCTGACCAGATGCGGGAATCGCCCTTGAGTTTCTTCTTTTTGAGTCCTGGTTGGTCGGGGTTCTCTCGGAAGTGGTGACAGAAGTTGTAGAACTGGCCCTTGACCGAGCGGTCGAGCTTGTACAGCTCCTGTTCGGCTTTGCGGTACAGGCTGAGCCGGGCGGTCATCGAGCAGCGCCTTCTTTCACGTCGGGAAGTTTCTCCAGCAGTTCATCGAGGTGGGCGAGCCATTCGGCGGCCGTGCGCACGATCCAACCTTCCTCGATGTACGCGGCATCACGCCGCTGTGCCTCGTCGTCATCATCGCCTTGATGAGCGGAGACCACGGCGACCTTGACGCCATGGGAGATGTGCCAGGCGAACTCAGCCAGCCATCGGCCGACGCCCAGCTCATAACCAAAGACGGGGGCCTGCTTCCCGCGGTCGGCAAGCGTCTCGGCGAGACGGATCAGATCCGGTGCCTCGTTGGGCTCTTCCCGCAAGATCTCCAGAATGTCCTCGTCCCAGACGGCATCGCGGATTGCCTGGGCCGCAGCGGCTTCGGCGGCCGAGCCGAGGTCTCGGCCAGTCGGCTCGGTTGCGACGGCGGGCGCTCCGGTGAGCGAGTCAAGTTCGCCGAGTCCGCCGCATATCGCGAGCACCTCCACCTCGAAGTGGGCGGCCTGGCTGGACGCGAGTTGGACGCCGTCACCGCCGGCCAGGGACAGGAACTGAGTGAGGTTGGTCCAATACAGCCAAGCCCGCCAGCGTTCCTTGTGCTCGTCCGTGTCCAATACCGTGTCGTTGTCGTCGAGGATCGTCAGGGCGGTCCACTTCAGAGCCTCCGGATCGGCGGCGTCCACGGCGAACACGATGGGCAGCCCCGTGTCGTCCTGCGCGCGGAAGACGTGAACGGGTCCGATACCAGTCTCATCCGGTTTGTTGTGATGTGCTCCCGCTGGGGAAGCCGCCAGCTGGCCGCGCAAAGCCGCGACGAGTTCGCTGCGCCGGCCGGCCGCGGTGACCGTGGTGGTGCCCGGCTGCCGCGTGAGTCCGGTGACCAGGGCCGCCGCCAGGCGTGCCCAGCGGGTCGGGTCCGGGTTGCGTAGGTAGGCGATCAGGGTGGCGATCGGGTTGGTGAAGATGGAGCCGGCGACGTGCGCGCGCTGCCCGCCGTACTGCTCGTATGCCGACTTGGCCTGGTCCTGCGCACCAGCCGCGTACGGCGGCCAGACCGGCCTCGTGCGGGTCGGCAGCTGTTCGAATAGGTCGATGTCGGCCCAGGTGATCTGAAAAACGATGTTCCCGTCGGCGCGCAGGAGCGTGCGTTTTGCGGCGTCGGTGGCGATCCGGTTGTGCTCGCGGCTGGCATGGAACCGGAAACCCTCGAGATATACCTTGACGCTCTGCACCGGGCCGTCGACCCGGGTGAACGTGAAGTCGCTGACGCTGCCTTGGACCCGTTGCTGAGCGGTCAACCGCCAGTGCGTCACACCGGAGCTGTCGGTGAAGCGGAGATGCCCGCTGGAGTGGCCGTCCTCGTCCAAGGACGCATCTCCGGTGATCTTCACCCAGTCGCGCAGGGCTGCCAGAAAACGGGCCTCAAGATCGGACTCCACCTGCGCGTCCAAACCGACCAGCCCCGTGTGATCAACTTCGCTGGTCTCCCAGCCGGGCTCGCCGTCTTTCGCGAACAGCAAGGACTCCAGCATCGTCAGCGCCGACTGGCGCGAGACGATGTCTTGGAAGGGCTCTGGGGTGTATCGGTGCAGGCAGCGGTGACAGGCCCGGCGCTGCTCCTCCGCGCACGGGCAGTTCTTCAGCATCTCGTACGCCGCCGTCAGGGTGTCGCGGAACGCGTCACTGTCACGCAGTCGGTCCAGATAGCCGGTTCCGCCGGGCAGAGAGTCGAAGAGCACCAGGAACCAGCGACGTTCCCCGGTCTCGAGGTCGGGCATGGACGCCACCGTGGTCGCGAGGTGCTGCGGATCCCCGCCGAAATGCAGGTCCACGCCGAGCCGCAGGGCGGCCCTGAAGGAGTGGACCTTGGAATCCACGTCCGCGGTGGCCGCGGGGAGCAGCACGCGCAGGGCCTCGGTCTGCAATTGGTGAGCGAGGAGTACTCGTTCCTCCCTGGCATCGCTCTTCTTACCGCGCCGTAGCGGGCACCACGGACGGTGATGCTTGAGCCGCCCACTGCGGGCTGAAAGAGAGTCCAGTTCGTCGTTGTGGCGATTGAAGACCGGCCGCCCATCCGCACTGGCCGCCCCGCACGCCGTGCACACGTGGAACGGATTGAGCCGCACATGATGCCCGGCGAAGTCGTCGCGCGCCGGCGCGTCGTAGCGCACCGGGCCGACGTTGATCCGCCGAATCATGGTCCGCCGGCAGTAGTCGATGCCGAACGTCTGGTGAACGTGCCGCCAGGAGCCATCCTCAATGTCTTCCACCGGCATGTCCACGGCGTCCACAACCGTGTAGAAGCGGCGGTCCCGGTCGTCCTTGTCGTCGCGGATCCGGGCATCCTCCCGCTTGTCGCGCGAGGTGACGGTGGCGGGTTCGACGACCTGGAACAGGCAGGATCCGTCATCAGCGATGTTGTCGCCCTTGCAGCGCGGGCAGGCCGAGCGGTCGTCTTTGGCGTTCTCGGTCCGTACGTAACCGCAGGCCGGACAGACCCGCCAGGTCCGCCACTCCTGCCGGCCACCGGTGCCGATCTCCAGGCCGCTGATCTCGTGCTTGTAGCCGTTGACGTAGAAGGTGTTGCCGGGCGCCAGTTCCTGCAGGGCGATGCGCCGGGGGCGCTCGTACGTGTAGGTGTCGGAGGTGTAGATCGGCCTGCCGGTTGCGGGATCGGTTCCCTCTTCACCGTAAAGGGTCGCTGACAGAGTGGTCGTGGAGTCGATCAGCGCGTAGTTCGGCAGCAGGCCCAGATCGCACAGCGCGGTCTGGGCCGGGGTCTCGCCCAGGTTCATCAGGTGCCGTCCGACGCCACGCCGCTCGGCGTCCAGTTCGGCTTTCTGCCGTGCCTGGTCCGGGTCGGAGTCGTGAAGCTCGTCGTGGGCCTCGTCGATCTCGTGCAGCCGGGCGCGCAGTGCTTGCTCACCGCGGAACCACTCCCGCTCGGCCTCCTCGACTGCGGCTCGTAGGCCATGGGTGGCGTAGGCGCGCAGGTCGGCCTTGGCGGAGTCGTTGACCCCGGTGGGGAACAGCTCCAGAAACCCCTCTGCCAGTTCAGCGCCGTGCGCTAGCGCCACCTCCACCAGGTCGACCAGATAACCGGACGGGCCGAACAAATGAGGTGCCCTGCGTGGAAGCGCGCGAAGCACGATGCCATCGGGACGCACCAGTCGCCCAGCGGCGGCCAAGTCGAGCAGATGGGCCAGATATTGACGGCGCAGGATCTCGATGGCCGACAGGTAGCAGCCCGGCGGCACGATGGTGCCGGCAATCAGATCCTTGGGACGCTCCAGGAAGTACAGGTCACGACGCCTCCGGTCGGGAATCGTCAGCAAGAACGCGTTACCCGTACGACGTCCCGCCCGTCCGATCTGCTGAGCGTACGAGGCGGGGCGGCGTGGCAGTGCGGCCAGCACGACCGCCGACAGTTCGCCGATGTCGATGCCAAGCTCCAGGGTCGGCGTGCAGGACAGCACGTTGGGGTCTTTGAAGCCTCCACCCTGTTTGAATGCCTGCTCCACCCTTTCGCGCTGCGGACGTGTCAGCATGCCGGTGTGCTCGGCGGTGACAACCTGATACGTGCCGGCGACCCGGTACAGGCGCCGGTAATAGTCGCGGGTATAGTCGCGGTCGCGGTGGTGTTTTCCCAACGCGTCGGGCCGGTCGCCGGCAACCAGACGGCCGCTTCCACAGCGGTATGAGGGGCAGGGCTGCTCGCGCCACTGATCCAGTAGTGACGGGTGAACCGTCTGCTCCCAGAAGCACACGGGACAGCGCACGTATGCCTGCCGTACTTGGTCGTCGTCGAGGAGTTGAGCGTCGATATTGCCGGGTTTGAGGCCGTAGACGCGCAACGAGGTGTCGCGCGGGGTTCGCGCCGCGAGCAGACCGAGCGCGGCCAGTTCAGGCAGAAGCCTGGACCAGAACTCGGACGCCATCTCTCGCGGCAGGTTCAGGCAGCGTCCGGCCCACCGCTCGTGCCAGGACAGCCGTCCAGTGGCGAAGTCGAACTCGCTGCTGTCTTTCTTCGGGCTCAGGAGGAACACAGGTGCCGCGACCCGGTCGGGGAACGCCCTCATGCCAGGCTCACGCCCGCCCCAAATGTAGTAGCGGCTGGTGCCGGCTTCATCCACGTACTTGCTGAGCCACTTGTGGGCGACCGCACCTCGCGTTCGGAGACGCTCCAGGAAGATCCGTACGAACGCCAGATATCGCGCATCGTCTTGGGCAATTAATGGAACTTTGTCCTGTACAGACTCCTCGTGGATGCGCCTGACCAGAGCCGCCACGGCCGTCGGATTGTCGATCCGCACGTGCGCGGCGGCGGTGCGGGTCAACTCGAGAGTGCGGCCGTTGCGGGAGCGGAATCCGAACTCCATGAGAGTCTCGAAGGCGAGGCGTTGTCCGATCAGCCGCCAAGTCGCAATGGTGCCGCCACGTCCTTGACCTGACAGCAGCCGTTCGACACCCTTGTAGACGTGCAGGTCCGGCGGCACCACCGCGGCGAGGGTGTCCTTGTCCGTGGTGGCCTCCACCACGTTCGCGATGAGCTCGTTGAGCGCCGTCGGCTCGTCGTGGCTCAGGTGGTCGGCCAGCAAGGCACGAAGCGAGAACGTGTACGAGCGGTTGGCCACGAAGCCTGCTCGGTGCGCGGCGTCCTGCACCGAGTCGTTGAACATCAGGGTTCTGTCCTCGCGGAGCTTCTTGTCGAGCTCCCCGCCCGTGAACAGCTGCGTGATCGAGGCCGCTGCCATCGCTGCGGAACCCGTACCGAGGTAACGAATCGCGTTCCGCGCTCCACATGCCGGGCACCAGTCTTGCTGGGCCGCGGTGTTCGCGACCGTGCCGCCGAAGTGAACCAGCACGAACGCGGAGTCGCGCGCTGTCAGCCGCGGTTCCTTGGTGTCCGCGGAGTAGTCGTTGAGCGGGTCCGGCAGCCGCAGGCGTTTGCGTGCGCCGTCCAGGATCATCAGCACACCGCCCCCTTGAGTCGACGTGCTGGCGTTGACCTTCCGGGCATCGGCGGAGATCGGTCCCCTCCAGGCGCCTTCCCCCGCCTCTCGGTCGGTGGCCGCGATCAGGTTCCGTACCCGGGCCTTGTCCTGTCCGAGCGAAGCACGACGGATCTTGAAGGTGTTGAACTGCACATCGTGGTCGTCGCTCTCCGGTGAGAACACCGCCCAGCCCGATCGTCCGCAGTCCCGGCAGTACACGGCAGGCAGGAAGAGATTGGCACTCTGGCTTGATGTGGCCGTGGTCACCGGTGCCATACGCTCGTTGTCCGTCGCGCTGGCGTCGGCCATGCCCGCCACGTCCCAGCGGAACTCCGCCTTGGGCCACGGAAGCACGCCGCGCAGGAGCCGGGACACCGACCGGGCCCACTGATGCACTTCGACATGAACCAGAGGACGTTGCTCGTCGGGCGGTGACTTGGGGTCACGCGCATACGAGAGCAGTGCCACGAACCGGGCCAGAGCCTCCGCGGCCTTCTCCGGCTGCAGGGCCACCGCCTCCGCCCAACCGGCGGCACCCGCACGCCACATCATGTCCAGCACCTCGACGCTGGTCTTCAGCTCACCGTCCAGCGCCTGCATCGCCGCCCGAGTGAACAGGTGCTGCTTCAGGTTGCTGCCCAGCCGGATCGGGTCGCCGTCGCGGACGCCGGTCACGGCCTCGATGAGATCGAGCAGCGCTTCCTCGCTGAGGGTGGGGTCGGGTAGTGCGAGCAGTTCGTCCGGCGTCGGTAGCCGCTGCATCTTCACGCCGGTGAGCGGAATGAACTCCTCCACCGGCAGCCGATTCTCCTTGATGATCGACTCTGCGGTGAACTCCGTGCCGAAGACGTCGGTCGCCACTTCCAGGAGGCGTTTGACTCCGTCATCGTCCGTTCCTGACGCGAGAGTCGCCGATGTCGCCACCGGGCAGATGCGTCCCAGCGGACGTCCTTTCTCAGACATCCCCACCGCGGACGCGAGCCGACGCAGCAGCATCGCCACGTCGCTGCCCTGCGCGCCGTCGTAGGTGTGGAACTCGTCCACCACGACGTATTGGATGTTCGCCTCCCGCCACAGCGGGGCGTCGTCCTCTCGCTGCAGCAATAGGTCCAGCATCTTGTAGTTGGTGATCAGTATGTCCGGCGGTGACAACTGCATGTCGTGGCGTCGCGTACGTACCTTCTCGTACTGCGTCCCCGCCCGATCCCCGATGTACAGGCCGGCCCACAGCTTGCGTAGTTCGCCGTACTGCGTCAGTAAGTCGTTGATGCGGCCGGCTTGGTCGGTCGCGAGCGCGTTCATCGGGTACAGGAACACCGCCTTGACGCCGGCCTTTCCTGCCTCTCGCTCCCGGCGGCAGTGGTCGAGCACCGGGTAGAGGAACGATTCCGTCTTACCCGAACCTGTGCCGGTGGTGATCAGGGCCGGCTGGGGCGTGTGCCCGTTCGCGGAGGTCAGCCGGGCGAACGCCTCCGCCTGGTGCGCGTACGGCGTGAAGCCCTCACGTTGCCACTCCAGGTGTTCGCGCCACTCTTCGCCGCCGACCGTGAAGGGCGTGCGGATCCGCAGGTACGGCCCGCGAAACATCCCGGACGTCTCATCCCCGAGGAACCGGTGCAGCGCCTCGCGTGCGCCCTCGTCGCTGAGGGCGTACGTCGTCGACAGGTACTGCAGCAGGCTCTCCTTGAGTGCCCGCGCCTGAAGCGTCGGCCTCACGACTTCGGCACCTCCTGCTTGATGGGGTCCCATTCACCACGGGCAATCGCATCATCGAGGCGCTTCTTGAAGACCGCATGCGCTTCTCGCATTTCCGCCTCCCTGTTCGCCTTGTAGAAGGGGGCGGTGTAGCCATCGGGGACAGGACTGTCCGTTGGACCTTCCAAGTAGGCCTCGAACTGCTTCCAATGCTCCTTCTCTTGGCCATGCCCATAGGTGTACCGATCGCCAGCGATCTTCCGCTCGTTGGCATCGAACCAAGTCACGAGATCGAAGTCCTGCATGATCGGGAACCGCGCCCGGTACATGGTAATGAGAGTGTCAGCGTCGATACCGAGCCAGACTGCGACGAGTGCGTCAATCTCAATCAAGGCGGCGCGACGCGCACGTTCAGAACGGAGAGGTGTGTCGTGATGCCAGTCGGGAGTTATGGTATGAAGTTTCGTTTGCATACCTTGCCAGGTGCATGCCCACGACTCATTTTCACTCCACTTAGCGTCGTAGAGTTCCGCCCATAGATCATTGTAGGCAGTGGTAAGGCAATTCAAGCGAAGGATGCGCAATAGAAGACCGGAAGAGAGGGGATGATGGGCAGTAGGTGCAGGCAGACGTCGCGCCTGCGCGACGTCCAAGTTCGTAGTGCCAGAGATGCGGAGCAAATAGTCGATCGGTAAGGCCGCCCAGAACCCGGCTAGTAGAGCCGTAATGCGGTTATCGCCAGCCCATGCGCTACGCAGACCGTCTATGTGGGCTGGCCCAGGAGGAATGATGGAGACATAGAGTGCCCGCTCAGTGTCTGGTGCGATCATTTTTCGCCATGCTGTACGGCAAAAGGTGGTATATCGTTGAAGCGATTGCCGCTCCAGGACGGTATTGATCCTGGTCTGCGTTACGTGATGCTTGAGGATCTGTTCATCCTGTGCGATCTGTCGCCGTATGTCAGCTATTGTCTCATCGTCCGCCCGCATTAGTGCGACGATCCGATGATCGACCCAATGCTCTTGGGCGGCATGATATGAATGTCTATCTACAACACGCCGGTACTCGGACTCTGGTACTGCGTTCGATGGGATTTCTGAAAGATTGAGTCCGCGTGTCTCGCCGCCGCCCTGGCTAGGTTGTTTGAACAGCGGGTTGGCTACACCGAGCTGTGGGCCTTTGAGGATGACTTCGTCCCAGGAATCTACTTGATAGTTATTGCGATTTTCCTGGGTTTTGTTGTAGTCGAGGAGCGGAATGTTCTTGTCTGGGCCAAATTTAGGCTTCTTTGCGTCACCCTCATGGAATCCAGATGCGATCTGCGGGTTGAGAGCACTAAGCCGCAGTGGGTACATAGCCAATGCGTCGATGGCTGGGTCTTCCGCGGTGCTCACCGGCGTGAGTAGTTGAGCCTGCTCTATCGGCTGACCCTGCTTGCTTGATAGTTGCTGCCACGTGGCCAGGGTGCGTGGCGTGACATGAATGACGCGTTTCTTGTGCGGGCGCTCGTCCCAGCTGTCATGGAACTTGACCCCGGGCGCGTCCCCGCTGCCATCGTGCGTTACCGAGAGACGTAGTGAGTCAACGGAGAACAGCCAAGATAGATGGTCAAAGGAGATCTCGCCACACTCACCGTAGATATGTACGCCGAAGTGGCTAGATCGGCCGACCGGTGGTGGAAAGAAGCGGTTGCCAGCATTGACAAAGTCTGCGTGAACGCGCAGTCGCCGATACGCCGCTTCCCTCAGAGCTGAACCTTTGTCGCCGGTGAAGTGCGTGTCCGGGTGGATGAGACCGGCGCTTCCGCGAGGTGCAGTGTGGTCCCAAACCTGACACATAAACGCACGATAGAGATCCGGCTGGCTTCCCGCGATAAGTGGATAGACCTGTGGAGACGAGAGGTAGTCGGCAGTGGTGGCGGTCGAGGCCATCTCAGCCAGCAGATAATTAACCACTTTGGCTTTGCCGAGCTCGTTGTTTCGCCGATGCTTCTTCTCTGTAGCCGATGGCTTTTCTGTGAGTACGAACCATGGCTCGTACTCTGCAAGGACGGAGCTTTCCTTCCACTCCGGCCTCACCCATGGCGGGTTCCCCACCTGGAGGTCGAATCCGCCACCGCGCGCGAAGATGAGGGCGAACTCCAACTCCCAGTGCAGAAAGCCCTGCTCCTCCGCGATGTTGCGCACCGTCCTCAGCCATGGGAACCGGTCCTCCGGGTCGCCGAAGTCCATGCCCAGGAAGTGTGGGATCGTCTCTTCGAACTCCTTCAGCTCGTCAAGACTCTTGAAGGAGTCGAGAAGGGTTCCCGGCGGTACATCGGCCCGCCCGAGCATGGCCTCCAGGAACTCCAACCAGTCTTCGAGGTCCTTCAGCGGGACCTTCTTCCGCCTCTCCGGTGCCTTTGGCTTGGCTGCCTTTTTCGTCCCTGTCGACCCGACCTTCTTCAGTTCTACGACCACGTCGTCGTCCGCGGATGGTTCGATGTCCCAGATGGTGGCCTGTTCGGGCCCTATGGCGAACAAGGCCACCGCTTCCACGAAGCGTGGCTCGGACTTGGGCGCCGGAGCAGTCGGCGGCGGGGGTGTGTCCTGGACTACGCGTTCCTCGCCGAGCACTTCACGGAGATCGTCGGCATCCTCCACCACGACGCCTGCCGCGTACTCGCCGTCGGTCCCATCCAACAACCCGGCCTTGTCAGTCGGCCAGAACCACAGGGCACACCAGGCGTCCATGACCGTCTTGAGCCGCCAGTACGGGGTGTCAACGGCGTTGAAGAGGTCCTCCAGCACCTTCTCCTTCGGTACCGCCTGGTGGGGGTTCTGAAGGAAGGCATACTCGGGATCCTTTGGATCGGCCTGCCATAGCTCGATGCGACGTGCGATCTCCCTCTCGGAGAGTTCCATGCGCTTGATGACGGCCGACCAGAGGAACTCAACCCTCAGGGCGGCATCCCGCAGGCGCGTGAACTGCGAGGACGCCTCCTTCTTCGGCTGCTTGGTCTTGGAGTCGAGCTTGGGGCTACCGTCCTTGTTGAGGTGCGTGGTGCTGCGCTGGGGACGCTGGAGGAGCCCCTTCTTCCAAGCGGCGAGCCGTCCGACGTCCTCCTTGGCGAGTTCTTTGGCTTCTGCCCAGCCTGCGACCGCGGCCCAGCCGGGGTTCGGCAGCAGGAACTGGTGGACGGCGTTGTAGGGCAGAGGCGGCGGCTCACCGTCCTTGGGGAAAGATAACGGCGTCGGTGCGAGGCCACCCTTGGCCTTCAGCCACGGCTTGTCCTTGTCCGCGACGTCGTCGCCCGCGTAAATCGCCCGGCGAGCGCCGATCAGTGAGTTGCCGCGGCGCAGGTGCAGGCCGAACCATGGGGCCTGCATGCCTGGGTGCATGGTGTTGAGCCACAACGACACCTCGGCCAACTCGACACCGGTGGCGTTGAGGTCAACCCCATAGGCGTTGTGCAGAGCGATGTACGCCTTGACCTTCTGCTTCTCGGTGATGGCATCGGCCGTCGGGATGGTGATGCCGAGTTCTTTCTGGCGGCGGCGCAGGTATTCGTCGGCGACCTGATTGATGGCCTCGTTGAGGAACGCGCCCGAGCCGAGCGCCGGTTCGCAGATCTTGTACTTCAGCAGCTCCGACGCCCGCGTTTCGATGACCTCGCCGCTTTCGTCTCGCTCCTGGTCGAGGCGATTCTTGAGGGTGAGTTCGACCGTGACCTTGGTCAGGGATTCTGGGGTGTAGTACGAGGCTGATGTTTCCCGCGCGCGGCCGGCCAGCCGGTAGACGAAGGAACCCTTGTCGTACTTCTTGGGGCCGCGCAGGCCCTTGCGCGCGTCCGCCTCGTCGTAGTGGACGAGGGTCTTGTCGGGATACTGGTCCTGCTTGTGCAAAGGGACGAGCCAGGAGCCCTGATCAGGATCGCCGCCCCTGGCCACTTCGCATAGCTCTTCGTCGGCGATGATGCCGGTGTAGGACATCAAGCCCTCGTAGACGGCGCCGAGTTGGTTGATGCCGAGGTTCCGGTAGGAGATGAAGCCGCCGCGCTCGCCGCGCTTGCCCTTCTTCATGGTGAGCAGCCGGAGCACTTCGTGGAGAGCCTCGTTCCGGAGGCGTAGGTCGAGCCAGCGCGGTTCGTTGTCCTCATCGGAGCGCGGGTCCAGGAGGCCGGTGCCGATCAGCCGGATGGCGGTCGGCTCGAAGAGCTCACTGCGGAGCGGCTCGAAACGCAGACCGCGGTCCTCGCTTCGGAGGGCGGCTTTGGCCCGGCGGGTCTCCTCGTCGTCACCCGGCTGATCGTCGTCGGGCTCCGTGCCGTACGGACGGTGGCCGAAGTTGACCTTGTTGAACAGGACGTCGAGGGAGGCGTACAGGTGGAAGCCGGTCTTGGCTTCCTCTTCGACGAGTTCCTCCTCTCGCGCCACGAGTTCTCGTAGGCGGGCCATGGAGTAGCCGGCCTCGTACGATCCATCGTCAGCGGGGAGAATGCCCAGTTCGGGACGAGCTTCCGCGTACAGCAGGAACAGGATGCGGTACAGGTAGCGCAGCGCTTCGCGGGTGAGTTCCTTGGCGAAGGGAATCTTGGGGCTTTCGAGGTCAGCGGGGGTGACGTTGTTTCCCGGCTCTGCCATCCGCCGCAGGACTTCATTGGCGATGATCTCAACTGAGCGCTGCAGGCCATAGCGCAGTTCGCCGGAGACGCCGACCGCGTTGTCGCCGGAAGCCTTGAGCAGGGCATCGATCCCGCGGCTTTGGTCGTTCTCGCCAGGGCGCAGCATGTCGAGGCTGAACAGGGCAGCGATGGTGGAAAGCTCGCCGAGTTGGCTGCGGTCGTTGCGTTCCAGCGCGCCGTCGAGGTTGACGGCGAGATAGCGGCCTTCGTTCCAGGCATGGCGGTCGGCGAGCAGGACCACTCCGCCGCACAGCAGCAGGATGAAGCGCGGGTGCGGACCGCCTTCTTCCCCCAGCTCGCTCTGGAACAGCCACGAGGTCAGAGCCGCACCCGATGTGTACGACTCGCCGGCGGAGACGTGCAGGGGTGACAGCAGGCGCCCGGCGCCGTCAGCGTCGAGGGCGGCATCGTTGTCAGCGGACCAGCCGCAGTCAAGGGCGATAATTCCGTGACCGTGATAGGCGGCGGTGAGGGTGTGCTTGCGGCCGGCACGGTGAACGGTGAGCTCGGTCGGCGTGGTGTCGTATCCGAGGGCTTGCAGGACCGTTTGGTGCCACTCGGCCAGCCGCTTTGACCACTCAGGGTTGTTGTAGGTGGCAGCGCGGGTTTCGTCTTCGGCATCGGCCTCGCTGGCCTCGGCGAAGTAGCTTCGGAGCTTCTCCGTGAGATAGGGGGTACGCAAAGTGCGCAGCAGCTCGCGCGGAGTCTTGTACGGGTAATTCTGGTCACCCTCGCGCGATGCCCACGTGGCGAACAAGCCCTTCTTCAGGTCGGCACCGAGCTGCTCGGCGAAGTAGTGCGCGGAGAAGTACTCGCCGCGGTTGGTGAAGGAGTTGAAGTCGGTGCTCATCGTGCGGCGTCTCCTTCAGCGACGTTGTGGGGTTCGAGGACGGCGATCAGGCGCAGCATCGGTTCGCCTGCCGTCTCCAGTGACTTGACCAGCTTCAGCCGTCGTTCGGCTGTCTGGTCGAGTTCCGCCTTCTTCGGGCGGTTGCTGGCGAATAGAGCCTCCTGCCGCCACTGGGAAACCCGCTTGCGGTAGGGGGCGAGTGTGTCGGCGATCTGCCGGTCGTAGGTGTCTTTGAGGGAGATGAGATACCGCTGCGCGGCATCGATCGCCTCGGGCACAAGCGCATTGAGGCCGGGCAGATCTCGGGGCGTGGCGCGGCCGGGCATGTTCGGGCCGACGCCGTAGCGTTGCAGTACGTCGGCGGTCAGCGTCTCCACGCTGGCGGCATCAGGAAGGTGGGAGACGGCCATCCATTCGACGATGGTGGGCTTGCCCAGCGCGTTGGAGTAGATCCCCTGCACGAGGTAAGTCGGGCTATCCACGTTGGCGGCGAGCACGGGGGCCTGGTGCCGGCCGATCTCGACCAGGACCTTGTCGGTAAGCCAGTCCAGGACAGGGTGCACGTCGGTGACATAGGAAACGTTCGGCCATTGGGAAGCGGTGGTCTCACGAGCCGCCTTCAAACGTTCGCCGGCCAGTTTCTTGGAGAAGGTGATGCGCACCCGCCCAGGGATGTCGGGCTTGGGAGGCATGATCTGCTGCTCGTCCAGGTAGGACTTGGGGAGCGCCTTGAACCGATACAGCAGGTCCGATGGTGGCTGGAAGGCGATGGTTCCGTCATCGTCGCGTCGCAGCTTCAGCACGTCCTCGGGATTGGGACGGAAGACCTGCCGTAACGCCTCCTCGAAGTAGTCCTCCGTGGACCGGAAGAGCTTGGGCACCACGGCACGGGGCACTTCAGGATGCTCGTGAGTCGCGCCCACCTGGCTCAGCAGCCCTGCCAGGAAGGCCGTCCCGCCTTGCCTGGACTCCTTGATGGACTGCTCGACCGTACGGCCCGCGATCAGGTCCAAGGTGAGGCGGGTCTCTTCCTCCTTGGCCCGATATAGCCCGGTGACCGCCTCGGCAGAACCCTCGATCTTGTGAGCCTCCTCCTCCCGCTTGAGAAGCTTTTCGCCCACCAGACGGTCATCCAGAGTGCGCGGCTGCTCGGTCTCCTCGTCCGTGCGCCATGGGATGTCACTCGTGAGGATCAGCGCACGGAACTCAGGTGGCTGCTCCTGCCCGTAGCGGTCGATACGGCCATTGCGCTGCTCAATACGGATCAGGGACCACGGCAGGTCGTAATGGATCAGCAGGTGGCACTGCTGATGCAGGTTGACGCCCTCGGAGGCGACGTCGCCGGTGAACAGAATCCGTACGGGATCGTCGCGGAGCCCGAACTTTTCGACGATGGCCTGCTGATCCTGATCGGTGGACAGCTCGCCGTGCATGACCAGCACCGCTCCACCGAATCCCAGCCAGGGCTTCTTCTCGTCAGGACTGGCGGTCCGGGGGAATCCGAGGGCGGCGGGTACGGTCTCAGCCAGCCACTTCGAGGTGGGGATGCTCTCCGAGAACACCACCACACGGATGTCGGCCCCAGGCCCGACTCCCATGCGGCGGAGTTCCTCCACCAGTGCTGCCAGCTTCGCCGAATCTTGGTCTTCGATCTGCTCAGCGAGGTGCTGCAACTCAACCAGTGCGGTCCGCTCTGCCTTTCGTGCCGCTTCACGTGTCGCGTCGTACCGTACTTGCCGCTTCTCACTGCTCGGTGTCTTTCCGGGCGGGGAATCGAGGGTCCCGATGCGGGTTTTGATCGTCTCGAGCAGGGCCTTGTGTGAGGACAGGAACGACTTCAATAACCGGTATGGAACGAGTCGACTCTCGCTCACCGACGGGGTCAGCACATCAGCGGGTATCCACCGCGTGGCCAGTTGCTC
The DNA here is from genome assembly GCF_040674635.1 of Nonomuraea sp. NPDC049758. NCBI lineage: Bacteria > Bacillati > Actinomycetota > Actinomycetes > Streptosporangiales > Streptosporangiaceae > Nonomuraea > Nonomuraea sp. NPDC049758. Next base: position 10,256 of record NZ_JBFAMZ010000004.1, on the reverse strand, counting down.
GAAGACCGCCTTCTCCTTCTGGGTGGCCGCCGCATAGATGGGCTTCGACGGACCACGATCAGCCCAGGCTCCATGGAGCGATTCCCGGACCTCGGAGGAGGTCTTCGTACGACGGATGTAGAGATGGCTGAGGTCTTCAACTTCGTACTGGCGTGGATCCGCGATGGCCGCTTCGTCCAGCATCCTGATCAGTTCTGCGAAGGAGGGCGTGTCGCCGTTGTGCGGGGTTGCCGAGGCCAGCACGAGCGCGTCCGTCTTGCGTGCCAGCAGGCGGGCCAGCGCGTTGTTCTTCGTGCCCCGGTTGACGAGGTTGTGGGACTCGTCGATGACCACGGCGTCCCACTCGGTGTGCTCCAAGTGGTGCGCGTACACGTCCCCCTTTAGCGTGTCCATGGAAATGATCACGCGCTTGAAATATGCGAACGGATTGCGCCCTGCGGGGATCTCCTGCTGCACTCGTTGAATACCGGTGGAGTCCAGGCGCACCAGCGGGATCCCGAACCTGGTCCAAAGCTCACGCTGGAACTGCTCCAGCACATGCTGCGGCGTCACCACCAGGATCCGCTCGCCACGTCCTCGCCGGATGAGCTCCGCCAGGAGTACCCCGATCTCCAGAGTCTTGCCGAGGCCCACCACGTCGGCGATCAGGAGGCGCGGCTGCGGGTTCTTCATCGAGAGCGCCAGCTCCGCCGGCCGCAGCTGGTGCACCTGGTGGTCCATCAGGAAGTTGTCCGTCAGCGCCAGTCCGTGCTCGGTCTGTGGGAGGAACGTCTTCCTGATGATCGCTTCGAGGAAGAGCCGGGACCGGCGGTGATTCGGCGAGTCGTCAGGCACCAGCTTGGTCTCGCGAGGATCCAGCTCCTGGATGGCATCCAGCCGGTCGTAGAAGACCGCGTCCGTACCACGGACGAACGGTGAGATCCCCGAGACCTCGACCATCCACCCATCGTGCTCAGTGCCGGTGCATTGACGCACCAGCCACAACTCGTCACGAATCTGCACTTGAGTCCCCGGAGCGTATCCGCCCGTAGCAGGCAGCTTCGTCTCCGACGAGATTCCGCCAGGCTCCTCGGCATCTCTTGCCGTGCTTCGCCCGTCTACGGTTCCCGCCTCAATGCTCAACGCCTGCTCCGAATCCTTACTCACAGGGTCACGACACGCCGTCCGATGTCACCTGGCGCACGGACCGCTCCAAGCCCGTTTAATGCACTTTGTCTGTCAAATGCCCTATTTGGGACTGTCGACGGCCGTCATAGTGCGGCATCCACGGCGTACTCCGCCCGCAATTCACTCGCCACCCGCTTTGATGCTGGTAGACGCTTATTTGTTGAGCCGGGTCTCCCGTTCGCTCTCTTGGAGACGGACGGCTCCGTTGTCTTAGGCGTCTGTTCGCTTTGCGCCACGTTCACCGCATCCGGCTCGTCAGCCTCAGTGACTAGGCGAAGACCATCGAGGGGCGAGTCGGGGCCGGATCCTAAGGTCTTGCCCGGGTTATCCAGGAGTTTCTCGAAAGATGGGGACAACGGCTCTCGCGCCGCGTCGGGCACTTCGCCGGCTGTCGTGCGCGCGATGAGGGCGAGCCGTGCATCGGCTGGTCTCAATCCGGCTGCCTTCAGCAACGCCTGGCATTCGGTGGCCACGCTGGTAAGCGGAGGTCGATGCTCCGGGGCATGGGCCAGCATGGAGGAAATCAACGGTTTGAGATCCTCCGGCACATCGTCCAGGTTGGGCCGGATGTCGGGATTCGTCACCTGCATGGCGATGGCTTCCCAAGCCGTGCCGTCATACGGATAGTGGCAGGTTGCCGCGTACAGTAGGACAGTGCCGAGCGCGTACACATCCGCTGCGGCCGTTACCTTCGGGTTGCCGCCCGCCTGCTCCGGCGGCATGCAGCGCACGGTTCCGATAATCATGCCGCTGTGCGACAGGGACTCGTGTGCGGCGTCCATGAAGGCACTGAGGCCGAAGTCAATGATCATGGGGCCCTCTTTGCCCATGATGATGTTCTGGGGTTTGAGGTCCCGATGCAGCAGCTCGGCGGCATGCACTGCGGCCAGTCCCTCGGTGAGCAGCACGCCAAGACTGGCCACCAGCGGCGAGGGGAGGACACCGTCCTGGTTCACGCAGGCCAGGAGCGTGCGACCGGCTACGTATTCCATGGCCAGCCACGGCCTTTCGGCGAACGGTTCGGCGTCCAGGAAGCGCGCCACTCTGTTCGTGCCGATCACGGTACGTGCGATCAAGGCTTCCTTCTCGAAGCGAGCCCTCGTGTGGGGATCGAGCTTGTCGCTCCGGATGAGTTTCACTGCCACCGGATCGCCGCCGGGGGTGTATGCGAGGTAGACCTCTCCCATGCCGCCCGAGCCCAGTTCCTTGGCGACGGTGTATCGACCGATCCGCTCAGGTATCCCCGTCATTCGCGACTCCGCGCTCCTCCTATGCCTGCGTGATCATGGTGCGGGCAACCCGGCAAGCTTAATGGCTTTGATAAGTAGTTCATAGACTTCAGCGCCTTTTCTCAGCTGGGAGCCATCGGCCATGAACATGCCGCTTACGTTGAGTGGTGCGACATCATTCACATCGCACATCTCGTTGCTCAGCGTTACATGGCATAGCATCTGGAGTTACGTTCCTATTAGTCCGGTTTAATGCTTGCCATGCAGACGTATCCGAACGCGTGCTCTAAATCTTGTTCGGCTGTGCGGGCCTTCAGGCCGTATTCGCGAGCGATGGGGTTCCACATCTTGACGAAGGCCTTCTTGTGGCGCGTCGCCTCGTCGGAGTGGGCCAGGGCCGACCTGTAGGACGGTTCGGAGTCGTTGGTCTCCTGGCAGCCGGCATGGATGAGCCACCGCGCCCAGAGGGTGTAGTGGACGCTGGCCGTGAAGGAGGCATCAAGTGCCTCGTGGAGGCGGAGGCGGAGCTTTTCGCCACGCACCGCATGGCGTAGACGCCTGGCGTCAGCCCTTGTGCCGGCGGGCGACGGGGTCGTGCTCGGCGCTGATGCGGGCCGAGGTTTCCTCGCCCAGGTCTTCATTTCTCCGGCCATGGAAGGGGCCGCGCATCCACCGCCCGGCCAGGCAGTCCAGGGCCGACAAGATGCTGTTCCTGGTCGCGTCAATGGCCGCCTAGATGGAACGCGACCAGATCTCCGAGCGCACCATGGATGGCCTGGACGCCGTTCGCGCCGCCGGCCGGGTTGGGTGGCCGGGTCGGCGGCCGCCCGGCCACGGTGACCGACTGGCCGCCACGCGGGCCCGACGCGGACGTGGCCAGTCGGTCACCCAGATCGCCCGCGAGCTCGGCGTTGGCCGCTCGACGCTGTACGGGGCGCTGGAGAACGATGAGTCGGGCAGCGCGTGTTGAGGATTGGCGGGCATCCGAGGTTGTCGATCCCGGATCAATCGCCCAGAGTGCTGGCGGAGGCGTCCAGCGCTGAACCGGCTTGATCGGCCAAGGTGACAGCGACGAGGCCCGGCCTGGAGTGGCGGGATGTTCCCCGGAGTGGAGCTGAGCATATACCGCCCGTAGTAGCGGCCGTTGCCGATGACGCGCAGTTCGACCTCCGGGGTGGGCAGTCCCAGCCGCTCGACGTCCCAGCGTCTGCGGCCGGACACCACCGTGCCGTCCTGGCGGAGTTGTGGCGGGTGGCCGATCAGGCTGCCGTACTCGAAGCGGCAGCTCCGCAGGCCGAGGATCTCGACGAGCTGGTCGCGGACGTGCTCGACCACCGCGTGAGCTCCCGCGGAGGTCTGGGCGAGTTCGGCGGTCTCGTAGATGTGCTTGAGGTGGTCGGCGCTGGTGATGGTGACCACCCGCATGCGGCGGGCGTAGGCGGCCAGCTGGGAGACCGCCACGCCCACGACGAGCAGCAGAATCGCGGTCTGGACGTCTGCCGCCTTGGCGATGGCGAACTCCTGGTAGGGCCGGGTGAAGAAGAAGTCGAACCACACCGCCGCCGACAATGCCGCCACCGCCCCCGCCAGACGATTGCCGACCGCTGCCACGCCGACAACGACCACGACCAGGACAAGGGCCACACTCGTGTTCGGCAGGCTGTCACGCCATGGCAGCAGTACCACCGCGACGATCAGCGGCGCCACTAGCGCGGCCACCGACGCGATGAGATCCCTGCTCGGAAATCGGCGCACTCCTCCACCCCCTTAGAGCATCTCCCCAGGTCAACCTCCTACCCGGGGCCGATCCGAGGGAATCGGGCGAGCCTGATCGCCACGATAGAGGTCACCTCAACGATCGACGGCGGGGGCGCGCAACCGCGATCTCATGGCATGCGATCTCATGGCAAGGGGCCGGCACCGGTCGGGTCGTGCAGGATGAGCACGGTCAGCAGAACGATCCAGGCGATGACGGCGGCCACCAAGAGCCTGGGCGTGGAGTAGCGGCGGCGCGGTTTGTCGAAGGGGTTCACAGCCAGCCGCTCCTGCGTAGCAGCCGGTGCACGATGATCACCGCGATGACCATGACGGTCAGGCTCAACGGGTAGCCCAGCAGCCAGTGCAGCTCGGGCATGTAGTCGAAGTTCATGCCGTAGATCCCGGCGATCATCGTGGGCACCGCGATGAGGGCCGCCCACGAGGAGATCTTGCGCATGTCGGCGTTCTGCTGCATCGCCGCCTGGCTCTGCTCCCGCCCCACCAAGGCGAGGTGCGCGCTCAGCACGCTGGTCAGCAGCTCGTTACGCTCATCCACCTGAGCGTCTACCCGCAGCAGATGATCCAGCACGTCGCGAAAGCGCTCCCGGTTGGCCGAGCACAGCTCCACCCGGCCCTTGACGATCTCCTCCAGCACCGGCACCAGCGGATCCTGGGCGGTGCGGAACTCCAGCACCTCCCGCTTGAGCCGGTAGATGTCCTCGGTGACGTCGGCGGTGACGTCGGCGGTGACGTCGGCAGTGACATCTGCGGCGACGCCGGTGCGCCCACCGCTGAACACCTGGTGCTCCAGTGCGATCAGGTCGCTCTCGATCTCGTGGCTGATGCGGCCGTAGTCGTCGACGACCTCATCGCAGATCGCGTACAGCACGCCGGCGGGCCCGGAGGCCAGCAGCTCGGGATCGGCTTCCAGCCGGCGGCGCACCGAGGCCAGCGGGGCCGCCTGCCCGTGCCGGACACTGATCATGAAATCCTTGCCCAGGAACAGATTGATCTCGCCGACCTCGACATCGGAGCGGTCCTTGTCGTACAGCAGCGGCTTGAGCACCACGAACAGCGTGTCGTCGTAGCGCTCCAGCTTGGCCCGCTGATGAGCGTGGATGGCGTCCTCGACCGCCAGCGGATGCAGCTGCACCTCGCTGGTGATCAGGTCGAACTCCTCCTGCGTCGGCTCGTGCAACCCGATCCACAAGAAGCAGTCGCCCCGGGCCCGCGCGGCACCGAACGCGTCGCTGATGTCGCCGGTGATCGTCTCACGTACACCGTTGCAGTAGATCGCCTGGTCCACAATCACAGGCCGTATTGTCGCGTACCCGGACAATCGACCGCCTCCGGTCTTCGGAATTCCACCGGCCTACTGTGCCGCTTCCCTTCTTCTTTCAACGGAGCACGGCGCAGCCGCTCAGGGCGTCAGCCCCAGCTCGCGTAACCGGGTGGGCCGCAGGGCCCCCATCTCGCTCCGAAGACCGCGCCACCCTAGCGATCAGTTGCCAGCCCGCGGTGTGTTTCTGGCGTACTCCGGCCGCACCCGTGATAACACCGGTCGTCCGCGTACTCGGTGACGGGCCCCTCGCCGATGCCGTCGGCGAGGGGGCCGGTCTGGCGGGATGCGGTGCCTTCATTCAGAGCTTCATACCGGACGGGTGGAGAAGGTCTGAGCCGTCCTCAGACCCCGCCACGGCACACGCTGCGAGACGTTTCGGTGGCACGCTAAGAATCGGTGCTTGGGCTTGCGATCCCTAACTTCGGTGAAAGCGATGCCTACCAGTCGGCGACGGCTCTGAAGGCCCGAATGTCGGTGGTTCGGGCGTGCTCCCAGGAGTCCAGGTGGTACGCGTCGGGGATCTTGCTCAGCGGATGATGAGAGCGCAGGGAGCACACGATCAACTCGGTGTCTTCGAGCGAACGCGGCCAGTCCCGCGGGGCGGACACATTGCTGTCCTTCCGGAAGGGGTTCTCAGCCACGATGGCGGTGACCCACTTGCTCGGTGTATGTGGGCATTCCGGCGACTCGTCGCGACGAGAGGCGTACTCGGGCGGATCACCCGGAAACGGGTCCGCGGACACGAGGTAGCCGGTTGGCTTCAGCGGCACGTTGTTCTCTGCGCGGCGCCGGATGACGGCCCGGGCGGTAAGGGGGCGGTAGTAGCCGGTGGCGATGGCATCGAACTGCTCGAACAAGTGCCGGAGTGGCTGATTGTCTACAGGTATTCCCGGGAGTTGGAAGGACACGTTGCAGTGGCTAACCATGCGGGAAGCATGATTGGCGATATCAGCGGCCAGGGTGTAGAAGCCTCCGCCTTGGCAGACGTCGAAGTACGTCACCTGTTCTGTATGGTGGGCGTGTTGTAGGCCTTCGCAGCGCTCTCTCCACGCGCGGAGTGCGTTAAGGAATTCGCGGGCGCCTACGCCGTGCCAGTTCAAGGTGGCCTGCTGGATACTCCAATTTGGCCTGGAGGTCATCCAGCCCAAGGAGTCGAACGCGTGCAGAAGGTCGGCGAGGCCGTTCTCGTCGAGGGCCCTGACAGGCAGGTCTAAACTGACGCCGCTGCCGTCCGCAGGCACCCAGTCCACGTCGGGTAGGTCTTGAACGAAAACGAGTTCGGCGTAGCCGCCTCCCGACGTGACGTATGGCAGCGGGGTCAGGTCCGTGCTGAGTAGCGTGAGGTCGGAAGCTGACAAGTCAGTGGACGGCCGGCGCCGACGACGATGCCGGTTTCCCACAGGCAGGTGGACGCGACCGTGGGTGACTAGGGTCTCCCATTTGGTCCACAGAAGATGGGCCAACGTCTCCGGCGCTTGCAGCACCTGCATCAGCTCTTCTTCGCCAAGCAGAAGGACAGGCTCCCTGCCTCGGTATTGGGTAACCTGCTCACGGACGGTGGCGGTGAAGCCTGACACGCTGACGATCACGCCGATGACGGCGGCCGAGGCTGCCCGCTCCAGCCGAGATCGCACTGCGTCGAAGACGTCCACGCCGGCAGGGGTGTTTTCCCACTTGGCCTCGATCAGGTACCACCGATCCCCGTAGCTGGCTACCAGGTCCGTCTGCCGCGGACGGGCGATGCCAGCGTTGCGGTGGACGCGAAAGTGTGCCTGCTGGAATAGTCGCTCCAGAAGTTCTTCCAGTTGCTGCCCACGTTGGTGCGCGTTCGGACTGGACCGTAGCCGCTGGAACTCCGTCGGAAGCAGCGACTCCCATCCCATAGCAGTCCATCCTTACTGGGCCGTGCGCCGAGGCCTCGATGGGCTCAGCTGGTGAGTTTGAACAAGAACAAAGCCATGCCTCCAAGTCCTTCGACACCGACCGCAGCCAAGAGAAGGCACAGTGACATCATGGCGAGGATCTGGACTCCTGGGGGTGATTATCGGAGGCCCGCCAGTCAGAGACCGAACCTCGGGGACACCGAGCAGGTGCGGAAAGAAGTTAGGCCCGTCTCACCCGACTCCAGGCGAAGGGTGCGTTCGAGCGCCAGCGGGAGCGCATCTTGCCAGGCTAGGTGGCGTAGATGGCGGCAACGATGTCCCGGGCGAGGGCCAGGCTGGAAGCGGCCACGAACTTCTGTCGTGTGTCCATGGCCTTGTTGATATCGGCGATGCTTCCGAACTGGTAGTCCAAGGGTCTGGGATCGCCTTCGAGGTCGAGAACTACGCCGCCCGCAGCATCGAGGATGTAGTGCCCGGGGGCCAAATCCCAGACGGCGAAACCTTTGGCGAACTCAATGGTGGCGTCGGTGAGGCCCGCCGCGACGTGGCACAGGCTGATGGACCCGAAGTCGACTCCGACGCGGCCGCGAACGGCGCCGTCCGCCGAAGGCTGGTTGAGCGCGTCGAGCAGGCGGGTCTGGCGTCCGAGCGGCTGGAGTCGTTCGGCAGGCTTCATCAGGTAGTTCGTGATCAGGGCCTCGCGCAGTTCTGCGAAGCGGCGCACCTTCAGCTCGTGTGCCTTGCCGTCTTGTGTGTAGACGAACGCCTGGTCGTTGCCGTCCTCGTCGCGGGCCGCGAGATACATCTGGAGATGGTGGAAGATGTCGCCCACCACCGCGGCGATGGGCCGGGCAAGGCTGCGGGAGTACACCATCACGTGCGTGTAGCCGTAGAGGGCGCGAACGGCCAGCTCGCTGGTGTCAAGGGGATCGACCAGGACGCACAGATCCGGCTCTGGGTCGGCTCCGATGACTTGAGGGTCGGCCTCTTCCGAGGCATAGATGTACGAGGGAAGGATCGGGCTCAGAAGCTCTCGGTAGCGCTCATGCATCCACAGATCGTGGGCGGACAGGAAGTTGTCGGAGTGGCGCAGGTTGGTGGCCTCTGATCGTTCACCCGAGAGCGCGGCCTGGATCAGGCGTGGCCGGATCTCTCCGATCACCTGAGCGACCAGTTCGGCGAGACTCTGGGCGAGGCCGGGGAGGGCGGGAGAGGTTGTCACGACGGGACCTCCGTACTGTTAGCGCAGCTCCAGCGGCGGTTCGATTCCTGGTGGGCTCATCGTCGCGGCGATGAACACCGCCTTGAAGCTTGCCGCTCGCATGATGCCCGCGCCGGTCAGATCGTCGAAATCGCTGACTTCGAGCTTCCCCTTGGTCATGGCTCCGAACACCGCGAAATAGATCTGCGCGCCGGGATAGCGGTCCCGGATCTCGCGTGAGATGAATCCGACCACATCGGCATGTTTGACCTCAAAGTCGCACAACACGATCTCTGGAGCGTCTGGCAACTCCGGGAAGATGGAGGCTGTGTCGAGGCTGATGAATTCGCGGCTCTTGTTGCATTTGAGGTAGCCGATGGGGCAGCGTCCGAATTGGGCGGAGGCGAGGAAGGTAGCCATGACCAGGCCGGCCTCGTTGATCCCGAAACAGGCGTCTACATCGGTACGGCGCCCGAGGTTTTTGATCTGGTGGATGAGGCGCTCGATGCCGTAGCCGAAGGACGCCCAGGTGAGGTTGAGGAGCTGGCCGGGGGCAGGGTTGGGCAGGGAGTAGACAAGCCTGTCGGGAGTGCCGAATTCGACGGTAGGGGCCGCGATGATGAAGTCCTGGCCTATGGCGTTGGATTCGGCCGGTGTCGTTCTGGCGGTTGTGCTGCCTGTCCCTGCTGTTGCCGGCGCTGTGGCCGGTGGTGGGGGAGTGGACTGGGTGGTGGCGTACCTTTTCAGGGCGAGTTGGTCTTCCACTGCCAACCGCTCGTACGCTTCGGCGACCAGATCACTGGGAGAGATGTCCTCCTCGGCCACCCCGGTGGGGCCGCCTCCGTAGGCGGCGGCGAGGATCAGCAGGCTGGTGAAGCTGGGAGCCGATCCGGACCTGCTGCGTTCTCGGGCCCAGGTTTCCCATGCGTTGATGGATGTACCGCCCAGGCTGGTCTGGTGGCCGGTCATCTGGTTGTACCGTACAGCGGCCTGATCCTGGGAAAGACCGCAGGCATACCGGTGTGCCTGAAGGCTGCAAATGAGCGGATAGCGCCGCATTAGTTCCGTTGCTGCCTTTTTGACCGATCTCGACTCCAGCCACAACTCATTCCCGATTCGTGCCAATCTGCGGCCTCGTGCCTGTGGGCTCGAATCCTGGCCCTGTCTCGACATTTGACTTCCCTCCTCCCGGAAGCGCCATCAGATTACCCATCCGCATGGGCAATGGCTTGCGCTACCGGAAATGGGCAGGTGAGGGCCGCCCAGAGACCAGGGCGATTGCAGACTTACTCCGAGGTGTAAGGGATTCGCACCGCTGGCTACCGTCATTGTCGTCGGCAAGCAACCGCTCCGGAGATCCGCAATGACAAAGCATGACAGAGAAGCCTCGAACCCCAACCGCCTCGCCGTTCGCAGAGTAGCCCGGTCGACCACGGTCCAAATGTGCGATCTGATCGACCCTGAGGACATTGCGACGATGGGCCCCAGGTACTGGCTTGATCTCCTGCACCACATCCGGACCGACACGCTCCGCCCCAGGCTGGATGGTGAGAACCTGCTCATCGAGATCCACGACCCGGCAGGGGTCTGTCCAGTGAACGGTGTGATTCGATCTTGATTTGTTCTATCGGGTGGTCAAGGTCAGGCGGCCTTCGAAGGTGATGGCGAAGGCGTTC